>JANXUF010000043.1 GCA_025356335.1 Actinomycetes bacterium | reverse complement strand
GTAGTATCGCATACTTCCGCGACAGCGGAAACCAACATCGCCGGCGTGCCGCAGATCGCGTACGACCCGGCCACAGCACATCCTCGCGGTCGGCAACCCGCCTCGCCCCGGACGCGCCACGCGACAGCCCGACGACTCGCGAGCGACCGGGCCTGTGGGATGCGACGCCGTCAGACGATCGACGATCAACACGACGCTGCCAGCGCAGAATGTTCAACCTCCCGGGGCCAGAACGCTCCGAACCCCACAGATATCAGCGCACATAGCCGGCGATCTATGCGTTGACGGACTGCCAGCAATGTCCCTGTACCGGGATTCGCATCACTTCGGATGTCGGCAGATCGCGCTGCCAGACCGTTGCGAGTACCTGGTTTCCTCTCGGTCTACGGCTGAGTTGCCGTTCCTGTTGATCCGAGCGTGAGCGGGATTTTGATCGCGCTTGCCGACGGCGACATCGTCATGCCAGCGGCGGGGCCAGCGGAACTCCGGGAGTCGCCGTTGGGATCGCTCCGATACTCCCGACAACAGCGACCAGCTGTGCTGACAGGATCACGGCTATGGCCGGCGCCAGAGACGGTTCTGAGGACGGGCGGTAGCGGTGATGCCAATCGTCGACTCAAGACGACGACTGTCCTGTCGTGGCAGCGAGCTTCTGGTTTGTGCGTTGCTATGGCGGTTGCTATGGATGAGCGCATACGGGACCACTCTGACCGCTCTGACCTGGTCTTTGGAATTCCGCCGCGGAGTCCCACTCTCTCCGCGAACGGGTGTGTTGCGGTGCATCGGCGTTCACCAAAAGTGGACGCCGGTGCCTGTGAGCTGGGGCGATCGATTTTGACGTTCACCTGGGTTTACGATCGTTCGTGGAGCGTTGCGGTACTCGTTGCGGTACATCGAGGGTTTCAAGTGCGCCAGGACGCTGCAGCCAGGAGGAAGGTCATGCCGCGGAGACCGGTGGGGAAGCGTTCGACGACCGCTGACGGGGCGACGACGATCCGCGGTAAGGCTGCGAATGGCGAAGGTTCGCTGTATTTCCACGAGGGTGTCCAGGCGTGGCGAGCGTCGTACGAGTTCGATGGCGGCCGCCGGTGGGTTCAGGCCAAAACGCGAGAACTCGCCGTGGCGAAACGGGACAACGCGCTGGCAGACGGAGCGAAACTCCGCCACGCAGCAGCTCGCTTCGATGCGAAGACCAAGGTCGGGGACATCGTCGAGGCGTGGCTGTCGACGGTTGCCCGCCATCGGATGCGGGTCTCCACATGGAGGAAACCTCCAAGCGTCTCTCTCGGCTGGGAGAACTTCGAGAGCTGCCTATCGGCGAGTTGACGACGGAGACCTTGACCCAGTGGCAGTCGAAACTGCTTGATCGCCTCGCTCCTCGGACCGTCGTCGGCACGAGGACGAGCATCAATCAGCCGCTGAACTGGGCGGTCGAACTGGGTGTCATCGGCGTGAACCCGATCGCCAAGGTGCGACCGCCGAAGGTGGCGACCAGACCCGGCAACGTCCTGGCTCCGGATGACGTTGGCCGTCTGCTGGAGGCCCCAAGCGTTGGATTCTCCTGGGATGACATCGACGTCGAGAACGGGACGGCCGCAGTTCGGCGGTGTGTCATGTACTCGTCGAACACTGGGAAGTCATTCGGACCGCCGACGACCGTCGGAGCGCTCGGTCCGCACTTCCTCGCGCCCTGCACTGTCGAGAAGCTTCGAACGTGGCGCGCCAGGCAGGCAGCCGAACGACTGATTGCCGGCTCGTGTGGCCGAAGCATTTCTACGAGGGTCGCCCCGTCGAGCCAGTGTTCACCACGCCCGGCGGGGAGCTCGTCAGCCGTCAACATATCGACACACTGTTGCGCCGAGTGGGTGCAGAGATCGGGCTTGATGTCGCTCACCTTGGCACGCACACCGGCAGGCGATCGTTGATCACAGCCTTATACACGAACGACGTGGCACTCGATGACGTCCAGCATCACATCGGCCACTCGGACAGCAGGACAACGGCTGGCTATGTCGCCTCACTCGGAAGTCGCCCGCAACGAACGGCTGCAATCGCCGCCGAGATCATGGACCGCCCTGTGAAGAAGTGAAGTTCCGCACCGGCGCGCTCATCGCTGGGGAAGCGTCAGGCAGGTTCGCGGATGAGGTGCAAATCTGGGCAATTGTCGAACACGCGATCATCGGAGACGAGCGGAAGCGCTCTTTGGACGGCGGTGGCGGCGATCCACAGATCGCTGTTGTGGATCTTCTGGTGGAGCGGATGCCCAATCTGTTCGCACGCCACCTTCAGGCGGCGAACGTCGTCGCTGTCAGGTCGTCCGGCGGCAGCACGATCGTCGACCTCAACAGCCCTTCGACGCTCTCGGTGCGACGAGTGCCCCATCCAGCGCGAAGAGCGCCGTAGCAGGCTTCTGCGACGACCTGGGAGGCGATGACGAGTCGACGTCCGACCAGGTGTCTGGCATAGCGCATTTCGAGCGGTGAGCCCGTTCGAAGGGTCGATGTGAGAACGCCGGTGTCGACGCAGATGGCTGTCGAACGGGTCGTCACTCGTTCAACGCTGAGACGAACCGGTCCCATTCGTCGTCGGTCAGATCATCGATGGCGAACTCCTTCGAATCTTCGTACGGCTTGACCGAAACGATGAGGTCTGCGAGATCTCGCTCGAGCCAAAACGCTGCATTGTCGACATCAAGATCGTCAGGCTCTCGCAACGGCTCGTTCATCGGCTCAAGCGTACACACCCTGTCCAGACCGCTACCCGAAGTGCCAGACGCGCCCCTCCAACCCACCCGCGTATCAGCACCAGATCAACGACTTTTCACCTACACGGACATATGCACCAATGGTGCCCGAACGACGCGTCGACATGTGACGGGGACCGGGACGGACGCCTTTCCGCCGAGCGACTCTCGCTTGCTCTCCAGCGGAGGGTCCGGTGCAAAGCCGGCGTTGTCACACCCATCCCGTAGCTTTCAAGTATGTGTCGCGCCTCTTGCACGTGTGTAGTCAACGGGGTCTCCTCGCGTTCACGCTTTCGCGCAGTGATCTTCGATGGAGACGACACCTTGTGGCTGACGGAGGCCTTGTATGACGCGGCCCGCTCTACAGCTCGAGACATCGTCGAGCGCGCGGGTCTGGACGGTGAGGCGTGGGAACTGCAGCAACGTCGACGGGACTTGGAGAACGTAGCTCTTCATGGGCACAGCGCTGACCGGTTTCCGAGGTCCTGCGTCGAAGCGCTCGACTTGACGTTCGGCACCTCCGGCTGCCTGACGGAAGAGCTGCGCGAACGTGTTGCAGACGTCGCTCGTTCGGTCTTTACAGCGCCGGCTCCCCTGCGGGATGGCGCCACCGAGGTCCTCGACGAACTCAAGCGCCGGGAGTTCCGGCTCGCACTGCTCTCCAAAGGCGACCAGCGAGTGCAACGCCGGCGGATTGCGGACAGTGGTCTGGCCGAGCACTTCGAAGTGATCTCGATCGTGGATGCAAAGACGCCGGAGTCATTCGAGTCCGTCGTCCAGCAGCTGACCTTGAGGTCCGATCAAGTTGTCAGCGTCGGCAACTCGGTTGCGTCGGATATCCAACCGTCGCTCGCCGCTGGTGTCGCCGCCGTCTGGCTTCCTGCTTACGTGTGGGAGTACGAGAACCGGCACGCCCTCGACGAGGAGCGGTCCTTGACGTCCATCAGGACACTGCAGGAGCTCCTGGACATCGTCGGCTGACCGAGATCGGCCAACCGTGGACTCAGTGACCTGCTGCCGTTGTGCTTGTCGTGGTGGGCGCTCCTGCCGATGGAAGTGGCGTCGTCGTGGCTGTCGTCGTGGTGCTGGTAGCCGATGTACTTGTGGTCGTCGACGCTTTGCCGACGACCGTTGTGGTGGTCATACCAGTGGAGCCGCCTAGGGCGTTGACCGCGGCGATGAAGGCGGCTTCGTCGATCCTGCCGCAATCACCGATGTCGAGCTGGTGCTTTCCGTTGCCCAGCCCATCCGCGTTGGTCACCTCGATCGACAACACCTCGCCCTTTGTGCAGTCGATGCTGCCGTGACCGGCATCGAAGCCGATGCCATATCCGATCACGACGCTGATGATGACGACGATGAGACCGAGCAGCACGACAAGGAGCGCTTTGACGGCGGCTTTCATTGGGCGTCCTGCTGAACCAGGGGACTCGTTTTTGCGGTTTGCTCGACGAGAGCGGTGAGCTTCGACCTCATTCGCTTTTCGTACTCGTTGACGACCTGTGACTCGATCGTCGACAGCAGATTTTTCTCGGCGGTGTCAGCTGCGACCTCGTCGTCGGGAGCGGGGTTGGATGAGAGCGGTGCGAGGCCAAACGCTTCGCGGTCTGCCGCATCGAAGTAGAACACGGCGATCCTGGCGCCGTTGGGATCCAGCAACGGCACCGCGAGAAAGAGCTTCTTGCCGTCCTTGGCTTTACGGCTAGCGGCTTCCGCTTCGGTCATGGCCCACATCTGGATCAGATCGCTTTCAGAGACACCACTGCTCTGATTCCACATCTGGGTACTGCGGAGTCGCCATGACAATCCGATGATCCCCGCACGCGCCGAGAATCGCCGGCCAGCACCATCGCCGTTCGGCAGGTAGTCCAGCAGTTGCACCAGTTGGTTTGCGTACAGAGGGTCCTGTATGTGGATCGTGGACCGCCAACCTGACTTGCCGTTCAGCAGAGTTGCCTTCAAGACGGCCCGGAAGGTCTCCTGTAGATTCGCAGCACGAACGTCGCTCGCGAGACGTCCGGTGATCGCGACACGAATGTCGGACAGACTCGTCTGCACAGATTCCCGCGTCTTTTGCGCGCTCTCCGCTGTGAACTCGAACGACAGGCCGAAACCGTCGAACTTCGTGACACGTCGCATCACCTTGTCCAACGTGCCGGACGCCCACAGCAACAACACCACTATGACGGCTGCCAGAAACCACAGAATCGGCAACCACTCCGACAGCTGGTTGGCGACTGACACACGCGAACTCTAGTCACGCACCCAAGGCGGTGAGGGGGACCCTCGGGCTCGGACAGCAGCACTGGTAACGTCAGCGGTGATGCCGGGATCCACCGCCAACGCTCACTCCCTGCTCCGCGAGCGCGACCCCGTACCGGCTTCAGCTTGGGGAGACGGCGTAGCCTGGGATCGCGAGTATGCAGACGTCTGCGCCATTCCATCCAGTCACCGGCTGGAACCCTCTCGAGCGTTCACGCGACTCGCCCCAGCACTCGGCGACCTAGCCAAATGTCGAGTGCTCGACCTGGGCGCCGGTACCGGCCGCCACTCGACCTATCTGAGCGCTCTCGGCGCAAGGGTTCACGCCGTCGATCCATCTGACGTAGCCTGCCACCTGCTCCGACTGCGCTCAGAGGCGCAGGGCGTGCGGGTCAACATCGATTGCACCGCCATCGATGAGCACCATCTTCCGGACGGCAAGTACGACCTGATCATCGACTCGTACGCGTCATGCCACATCCTCGCGACGGACGCCCGGCTTCGCTTCCTGGACGCCCTAATGACGCGGCTCGCACCCGGCGGACGGCTCTACACCGCCGGCATGGGAACCAGGGACAGCTTCTACCGCCGGCACATCGTCCCGCACTATGACGAGACGATCGCCGTCGACCCGACGAACAACATCGCAAAACTGCTCCAACCGAGCGACGTCAGTGAGCGAGACAGCCGAACGTTGGGATCGGTGATCTCGTGCTGGACTGCTCGATTCGTCGACCTCGTCGGGGCCCGAGAGGAGCAACGCGAAGTACACGCAACCGTTCTCGGTCGATGACACGTTCGTTTGCTAAGGACTCATTCCTTGATCGCGCGCCAAGATAACCGAGCCGCTCGATGGACGTCATTCGCCGAGATCTCCCAGACATCTCCCTGTCATACATGCTTCGACGTCACTCGTTCTGGGTCCGTCCCAGCCGGAATGCCCGCAAACTGCCGAAACGGGGATTCGCGTCACTTCCGATATCGGGCAGATCGCGGCCCGCCAGACCGTTGCGGGCGCAATTTGCTACCCCTGGTTCCACCTTGGTCTACGGCTGAGTTGCCGTTCTTGTTGATCTGAGCGTGAGCGGGATTTTGACGGCGCTTGCCGTCATGCCAGCGACTGGATTCGCCTCTCCGACGCCTATTCACACCGGTCTGATGCACGATCGAGGTGCCGTCAGTGGATTTCCAAGCGCGTCAGGCCTCATGGTTCGCCCGTACGAGGGAGGTCAAGTCGGAGACTCGGCAGCCGGCGTGGGCCTTCGCAACGTTGGGATCACCCGCAGCACTGCCGGACGTACGCCTGCACCCCATCCGCGTGCGCGCCCATGCGTCAACGATTTTCCACCACTTCGGATCGGAGAGGTCGTCGATCGACGGATCGCCGCGCTGCGTCGGCCAGCTATGACCCCGACGTGTCTTCCTTGATCACCTCGTCGTCCGTGCCCCAAATCCGGGGCGTCGGCGATTGGGTCGCTGCTCGATCTCGGTGAGTACCGCAGGGGTCGGTCGGTGTTTCGCTCCGGTTCGGCGAGCGACCGGTTCGACCTCCGCGAGTCTGCTCGACAACCGCGGCGGCAATGGTCCCCCAGTCGCGCCGATCGACGCCGTGCCCGGCGCCGTCGAGGGCCAGCAGCGTGGCACCCGGAATCTGCGCTGCCAGCGCCTCGCCGTGTCGCAGCGGGAACATCGGATCTGCCGTGCCATGTATCACCAACGTCGGGACCTCGATCGCCGACAGCGGCTCGCGTGAGGGGTCTCCGCCGGCGATCGCATCGTGGTTCTGCAGCGACGCAACGGTGCGGGTCCGTGCGATGTCGCGCCGAACGAACTCGCGGCATGCGGCCTCATCGAAGGCGCGCTGATCGCCGTTGAGGACACGGGAATAGCCGACCAGGTACTCGACCACTGACTCGGAGTCCGACCAGTCCACTTCGGCTGTCGCCACGAAACGCCCGAACTCATCCGTCGGCGATGGGAGCCCACCGTCCACTGGCGTCACCGCAGAAGTACTGATCAGTGTCAGCGAGAGCACGCGATCGGCGAAATCGAGCGCAAGCGCCTGGGCGAGAGCCCCGCCTGCCGAAACACCAACGATGTGAGCAGCCGCGAGACCGTAGGCATCGAGCACACCGGCGGCATCGGTGACCAGGTCAGCGCCGTTGTATGGCGGGTGCCCAGGGTCGTATGTCATCGATCGGCCAGTGTCGCGGTGGTCGTAGCGGACCACGAACCGCCCTCCGGCAGCGAGCATCCGGCACAACTGCTCGTCCCACCAGAGCATCGAGCCGCCAAGACCCATGACGAGCAGGATCGGGGGCTTTGCTGGGTGGCCGAACGGCTCCGTGCAGATTTGCACGCCGTTGACATCGATCATCCGCTCGGCCACGTGGCCCCCTGTCTCGCGACCCAGGCCCTCTGACGGCCCGGTGTTCCTGCAGAGTTGACGATGCAGAAACACAGAACTCACCGCTCGACGTGCGCTCCCCGAACTCCGATCGACGTAGCGGCCTCAATCGCCAGCCCGGCTCGTCGAGTGCGATGGTGGCGGTGCGCGGCACTTGGTTCCATCCACGGCAGCTTCATCAGCCGTTGGCACTGAGAGCAGGGTCTACATTGAGATCGATGAATGTAGCTCCGTCGAGTCGGACGGAGGTGTCTGGCACGACCGATTTGAAGGACGCAACAGGCAGCGGGTCGTTGGAGGCGGATCCCGCCGGCTCCGTCGCTCGACATCTCGTTTCGGCGACTGAACCTTCGACTTCTGCACGCCGATCACAACGACCGTAGTGACAAGGCCACCGACCCGCTCCGGTTACTGTTCAGCGATGGGCATATCGTCGAGACCTTCTGAGGCAGGTGATCCCGGCGCGCGCTCGTGGCGGCGCGTTGGATCGGTGGTCGTCGCCGTGACTGCGACGTTGGCGGCGTGCGGTAGCTCCGGACCCACGAGCAGCGCGTCGGTGAATACGGCGATAACAGCGACACCGGCGACGACGGCCGCCGGGACCACGACCGCCGGGACGACGATTGCAGCGACGACGCCCACTCCGGTCACGGTGATCGTCACTGGCACTGTCGTCGTCACGTCCGCAACGACCGAGCCGGCCACCGATGCACCAACCGTGCTCGCCGCCCCGACGCAGGCGCCGCCAACGCAGCCGAAACCGAAGCCGACGACGCCCAAGACCAGTCCGCAAACCGCAACTCCGACGACGATCCCTGCGCTGTATGCCGAGGTATCTCCTCCGACGCCACCGAAGAACAACACCTCCGACGTGCCAGACAACGCGAGCCTGCCGAACGGCGTCTACTGGGTCGACTACACCGGCGGTGAGAAGGACACACCGAGCATGCGCGTCCAGCAGGCGTTCTTCGGCGACGCTTGCGTGACGAAGGCGGCGGAGACGGCGCAGACGTGCGCCGGCGGTCTGTTCGTCCCGTCGAGTCCCGACCGAGAGACGTCGCTCCCGTTCGCCACCAACGTCAAACTGACCGTCAGCGACCAGCGCACGAAGAAGAGTTACCGGATCACTCCCGACGAACTCGTCCGCATTCGCGCGAGCAGTCCCAGCAACGGCGCACCCGACGGCTACGGGTTCACCAACTTCCGCTTCCTGATGACCTTCTCCGGGGGCAAGATCACCAGGTTCGAGCAACTCTGGACCGCCAACTGAGGTGGCGTCGTCAGTCGGTGGGGGACCGGGGTTCAGTTTTCGTGATGGTCACTGTCGGCGGCGAATTGGTGCGGTTGAAGATGACGATCGGTAGCTGGATGACGATCGGTAGCTGGATGCCGGCCGGGCCGCTGGCGATGTCGGCGCGGTGTTCGCAGAGTGCTCTGAGATCATCGGGCCGATTGCCGTCGGCCCAGCGATGTGGTACTCCGACGAGCAGACCGTGCCGGTGCCGGTGACGCGCAGTGCGTGGACCTTTCCAGGGCGCATGGGCCGACACACGGGATACCACACGACAAGCCAGCGACATCAGCTGGTGGAGCCTCCGCTTCAGGTACCGTTGCGAACACGCTCACCGGCAGCTGATGCGCCTGCAAGGTGGGCGGGCGGCGACGCAGCCGTCCAGCTTCGGCCGGTGCAGAGTACGCAACTCAACCGCACGAACACACGCGAGATCTTCGTCCACGGTCCGACGTCGAGACGATGGATCACTGCCTCGTCGAGCGGGGCGGCGACGACGGCCAGCGGTCCGGTCATCGAAACACTCCACATCGAGGTGAACCCGCTGTCGGCGCCATCTGCTTCGAAGCAGACGATCTGACCGGCCGCCGCAGCGTGTGCCAGCGCGCCCGGTCCCACACCGAAGATCACGTCCCCACGATCGTAGGCAAATACGACCGGCACGATGACCGGCAGCGCCCGATGGGTGATCGCCAAGCGGCCGACCCGTGTCGACGACAGCGGCACAGCGCACTCCTCGACATCTAGAATTTGCATCCCGTTGCGGTCGACTTCCACCAAGTCAGTGTGGGCGCTCGCAAGCCGACGCACTAGGGCACGATGACCCGACAAACGAAACAAACCCTGTCGACGCCTACTCGCTCGCGCTGACGCCGACCTTCGTCGCGGCGGTGTCGAAAACATCGATCGTTGGGGAGCTGGATTCTTGGTCCGGCAGGGGCATCGGCTGCGATGCGGCCGTCCAGCTGCGGCCATTGCAGAGCGCGACGCTCAACCGCACGAAGACCCGCGAGCCGTTCGTCCACGGTCCGACATCGAGTCGAGCAGTCACTGCCTCGTCGAGTGGCGTGCCGAGTGGCGTGTCGAATGGCGTGTCGAGTGGGGTGTCGACGACGCACAGCGGTCCGGTCATCGCCACGCTCCACATCGTCGTGAACTCGCTGTCGGCACCGTCTGCTTCGAAGCAGACGATCTGACCGGCCGCTGCGGCGCGGGCCACCACCCCCGGCCCGACACCGAATACGACATCGCTGTCCACGCAGGCAAATACGACGGGCAGCAGGACCGGCAGCGCCCGTTCGGTGATCGCCAGCCGCCCGATCCGCGTCGACGACAGCAGCAGAGCGCACTCCTCTGCATCGAGAATTCGCATCCCATTCCTGTCGAGTTCCACGGGTGCAGTGTGGCTTCTCAGATGGCGATGCACTAGGGCACGATGACCCGACAAAGGAAACCGACCCGAATGGGATGTGGCGCTGCCGACGAGATCCGAATTCTCATGGTCGGGCGAACGGGTAGGGAGTCACATCGACACCGCTGGTCGAGGGATGCATCGTGAAGAGTGGATCGTGACGCCGCAGTTCTCTCCTGGCAATCGTCATCTTGTGTACTTCGTCGGGACCGTCGGCGATCCGCAGCGTACGCATGCTTGCGTACATCGACGCCAGTGGCGTGTATTGCGTGACGCCGGCGGCGCCGTGCACCTGGATTGCCCGGTCGAGTACTTTCAGGGCGACATTCGGGACGACGACCTTGATCGCGGCGATCTCGGTGGCGGCACCTTTGTTGCCGAGGGTGTCCATCAGATGTGCTGCATGCAGTACGTACTCGCGAGCCATGTCGATCTCGATGCGCGACTCTGCAATCCAATCCTGGATCAGCCCCTTGTGGGCGATCAGCCCGCCGAACGCCGTCCGTTGCAGCGCCCGGTCGACCATCAGGCCGAGCGCTCGTTCGGCGACACCGAGGGAGCGCATGCAGTGGTGGATCCTGCCAGGGCCGAGGCGAGCCTGTGAGATGGCGAAGCCGCCGCCTTCGTCGCCGAGCAGATTGTCGGTCGGTACGTGCACATCGTCGAAGATGATCTCCGGATGACCGCCGGCTTCGGTGTAGCCGAAGACGGTCGGTGTCCTGCCGATCGTGACGCCGGCAGTGTGGCGTGGAACGACGATCATCGACTGCTGCAGGTGCCTCGAGGCGGACGGGTCGGTCTTGCCCATGACGATGAGCACCTCGCAGCGATCGCGCATCGCCCCTGTCGCAAACCACTTGCGGCCGTCGAGGACGTACTCGTTACCGTGACGTTCGATCCGCAAACCGATGTTGGTGGCGTCGGACGAAGCAACGTCGGGTTCGGTCATCGCGAATGCTGAACGAAAGGCGCCCTCGAGTAGTGGTGTCAGCCAGCGGCGTTTGATCCGTTCGTTCCCGTAGGCGTTGAGGATCTCCATGTTGCCGGTGTCCGGTGCTTGACAGTTCAGGACATCGGGGGCGAACGTCACCCTGCCGAGCTCCTCCGAGATCGGCGCGTAGTCGAGATTCGACAACTTCGTGCCGGGAGCCTCCGGTGCAAGGTCCGGGAGGAAGAGATTCCACAACCCGCGTTCCCGGGCGATCGTCTGCAGTGTCTCCAACATCGGGGGATCGGAGGTTTCGCCGAGCTGCTCCGCCTGTTGCAGGTACTCGGCCTCGATCGGGTAGATGTGCTCACCCATGAACAGCATGACCTGGTCGAGCAGCGCCGACCCTTCCGTGGTGAACTCGTATGTCATCGCTGGCTCCAGTCGAGAGGGCATGGACATCGCATTGGACCGTCCGTGTGAGCCCATCGTCGTCCGTGATCAGTCGGCGGCGTAGAGGCGAACGTCCCGTTCGGTGTGATCCGGTACCCAGAGCGACCGCGAGCACAACGTCGCATCCGCAGATTTCGAACGAAGAAAGGGACCTTGGTCCCTGGTGCCGGAACCGCCATACGGCTTTGCTGTTGGAGTGATCGTTGCAGCGCCTACCACCTGGACATTGTCGTGATCCGTATCACCGCCTGCACGAACACGTCACGCACTGCTCAGATCGGAACGCTGAAATGGACACCTTGAACCTCGCCAGATGGCAGTTCGGGATCACGACGGTGTACCACTACTTCTTCGTGCCGTTGACGATCGGCCTGGCGTTCATCGTCGCCGGCTTCCAGACGGCGTGGTACCGATCGAAGGACGAACGGTACCTCCGCCTGACGAAGTTCTTCGGCAAGTTGCTGCTCATCAATTTCGCCATGGGTGTAGCGACCGGCATCGTCCAGGAATTCCAGTTCGGGATGAACTGGAGTGCCTATTCACGCTTCGTCGGCGACATCTTCGGCGCTCCGTTGGCGATGGAGGGATTGCTCGCCTTCTTCCTCGAATCGACGTTCCTCGGACTGTGGATCTTCGGCTGGGACAAGCTGTCACCGCGCATCCACCTTGCAACGATCTGGATCGCCGCCTTCGGCACATTCCTGTCGGCGTACTTCATCCTCGCGGCGAACTCGTTCATGCAGCACCCGGTCGGCTACCGGATCAATCCCGTCAGCGGCCGGGCCGAGTTGACCGACATCGTCGCTGTGCTGACCAACAAGGTCGCCATCGTCACCTTCCCGCACACGATCCTTGCTGCTTTCCTGACCGGTGGGGCATTCGTTCTCGGCATTGCCGTCTGGCAGCTCGTGCGTCATCCGGATCGTGACCGTTCGGCGTTCCGTTCTGCTGCGAAGGCCGGTGCGATCGTCGTCGTGATCGCTGCGCTCGGTGTCGCCATTTCCGGTGACCGTCAGGCGAAGGTGATGACCGAGGTGCAGCCGATGAAGATGGCCGCTGCCGAGGCGTTGTACGGAACCAAGAACAACGCCGGGTTCTCGATCTTCACGGTCGGCACGTTGCAGGGTGACAGCGAGGTGTATTCGTTGCGCATCCCCGGTCTGCTCTCGTACCTCGGTACCGGGGATCTGAACGGCAAGGTCGAGGGCATCAACAACATCCAGGCGGCGTACGAGGCGAAGTACGGGCCTGGCAACTACACGCCGAACATTGCACTGACCTACTGGACGTTCCGGCTGATGATCGGCATCGGCATGCTCGCCGCACTCGGTGCGCTGTGGGTGTTGTGGGCGATGCGTCAGGGGCGAATGCTGTCCGGCCGTTGGTGGGTCCGAGCGGCGGTGGTGCTGCCGTTCACGCCGTTGCTCGGCAACTCGTTCGGATGGATCTTCACGGAGATGGGTCGCCAGCCGTGGATCGTCTTCGGGCTGATGCCGACGTCCGCAGGTGTGTCGCCGGGAACCGGTGTCGCCACGGTCCTCATCAGCCTGATCGGCTTCACGCTGATCTACGGGTTCCTGGCGGTCATCGAGATGAAGCTCCTCGTGAAGACGATCCGCGCCGGGCTGCCTGACGTCCCCAGAGCGGCACTCGTTGGTGGCGGAGACAACGATGGAAGCGACGGAAACGGCGACGGCGAGCCAGGCGCGAACGGCGGACCGGCCGAAGGCCACAGCGACGGGGAACGCCAACTGGCGTTCGCCTACTAGAGAGGGGTCGACCGACATGGAACTCACCACCCTGTGGTTCTGCTTGATCGCCGTGCTGTGGATCGGATACTTCGTGCTCGAAGGATTCGACTTCGGTGTCGGCATCCTCATGCCGTTCCTCGCCCGCAACGAGACCGAGCGCCGCGTGATGATCAACACCATCGGCCCGCTCTGGGACGGTAACGAAGTGTGGCTGCTCGTCGCCGGAGGTGCCACCTTTGCTGCCTTCCCCGAGTGGTACGCAACGTTGTTCAGCGGCTTCTACCTGCCGCTGTTCCTGATCCTCGTCTCGCTGATCTTTCGCAACGTCGCCTTCGAATTCCGCGGCAAGCAGCAGGACACGACGTGGAGGGCGTGGTGGGACAGGGCGATCTTCTTCGGGTCGCTGCTGCCGGCCGTCCTGTGGGGCGTTGCCTTCGCCAATATCGTCAGAGGTGTCGATATCGATGCCAAGAAGGAATACGTCGGCTCGTTCTTCGATCTGCTCAACCCGTACGCGATCCTCGGCGGGCTCGTCACGCTGTCACTGTTCGTCACCCACGGCGCCGTGTTCATCTCCTTGAAGACCACGGGGGAGATCCGCGTTCGGGCGAGAGCATTCGCTGCAACGTCTGCGCTGGCCGCCGCGGTGATCGCCTTGGCGTTTCTCGGATGGACCTACGGCCAGCGACGCGACGCGCAACATGTCGTCTGGTTCGTCGTCCTCGCCGTGCTTGCCGCAGCCTGTCTCGTCGCTGCACTGGTGGCGATCCGCGCCGGCCGGGAAGGTTGGGCGTTCGTCGGGACTGCTGCAACGATTGCCCTCGCTGTCGCTGCACTGTTCGTCAGTCTGTTCCCCGACGTGATGCCTTCTTCGCTGTCGCCGACATTCTCGCTCACGACGACGAACGCCTCGAGTACCCACTACACGTTGAAGATCATGACGTGGGTGGCGGTTGCGTTCACCCCGCTCGTGCTGGTGTACCAGGGCTGGACCTACCACGTCTTCCGTCAGCGCATCGGCACAGAACACATCCCGGGTCCACCGTCACCGTCACCCTCACCGTCATCACCAGGACAGCAGCCCCCGGTCAGGGTGCAGGACGATCCCGTCACGACGGACGTATGAAACCGCTCGACCCCCGGCTGCTGCGCTACGCCAGGGCGACACAGGTCCACATCGCTGTCTGTGTTGTGCTCGGCGCAGTGACCGCCGGTCTCGTGCTCGCCCAGGCGGAGTTGTTGTCACGGGGTATCGCCGGGGTGGTCGCCGATGGCCGGGCGCTGCCGGCCTTGTCCGCGGTGATGATCGGTGTGGCCGCCGTGGTCGCAGGGCGCGTCGCCGTTGCCTGGCTGCTGGACAGTGCCTCTCAGCGGTCAGCGGCCAAGGTCAAGTCGCAACTGCGCCACCGCTTGATCGCCCATGCCGCTGCGCTCGGGCCGCGCGCCGACACCGAGGGACGCGCCGAGATTGCGACGCTAACGACGCGGGGCGTCGATGCGCTCGACAACTATTTCGGTCGGTACCTCCCCCAACTCGCATTGTCGGCGATCGTGCCGGTCGTCATCCTCGCGAGGCTCGTTCCTGCCGACCTGACCTCTGCGTTCATCGTCGCCCTGACGCTGCCGCTGATCCCTGTCTTCATGATCCTCGTCGGCATGACGACAGCGGCGTCGAATGCCAAACGCTGGAATGCCTTGCAACGGCTCTCGCATCACTTCGTCGACGTTGTCGCCGGCCTGACGACACTGAAGGTGTTCGGACGCGCCAAGGCGCAGGCGGACGCCGTCCGCAGGAGTACGGACCGCTATCGCACCGAGACGATGGCGACGCTGCGCCTCGCCTTCCTTTCGTCACTCGTACTCGAGCTGGTGGCGACACTGTCGGTCGCTTTGGTCGCCGTCAGCATCGGCCTGCGGCTGGTCGACGGACGGCTCGACCTGCGGACGGGTCTGCTGGTGATCATCCTCGCGCCGGAGGCATACCTGCCACTGCGTCAGGTCGGTGCGCAGTATCACGCCGCTGCGGAGGGTGTTGCCGCTGCCGACCATGTCTTCGCGATCCTCGAGACTCCGCTGGCGAAGGACG
>JANXUF010000037.1 GCA_025356335.1 Actinomycetes bacterium | reverse complement strand
CTGCATCCGCACGCGGTCACCGAGGATCGCGCCACCACTGAACGGTGACGACGGATCGATCGCCAGTACGGCGACATCGAGTTCGAGCGTCAGCAGGTGGCCGATCAGTGCATTCGTCAACGTCGATTTCCCGGCACCGGGAGCGCCGGTCACACCGATCGTGTATGCCTCACCGCTGCGCGGATAGGCCAGACGGCTGATCGTGCGGACTGCATCACCGCCTCGCTCGACCAACGACACGAGCCGGGCGAGCGACGACCGCTCCCCGCCGAGCGCCAGTGCGAACAGCGCTTCGGGGTCACGCGAGTGCTCAGCCACCTCGCCAAACTACCCGGGGCGTACGGAATGCCAGGTGAACAGCCTTGACGGGCGTCACGTGATCGCCGTCGTTGCCGACAACGAGTCACCGCGGATCGCACATACTGCGATGTGCGCTGCCCAGTCCGGTGATGCACTGTTCTCTGTCGACGCTTCAGGCGTCGATGGCGACCACTTCGGTGACGCCGTCGACACGATCACGCATGATGCGTTCGACGCCTGCCTTCAAGGTCTGCGTCGACGCCGGGCACGACACGCATGCGCCGGTCAGCGTGACGGTGACGATGCCCGTCAGCTCGTCGACGCTGCGCAGCACGATGTCGCCGCCGTCGGCCTGCAACGCCGGGCGGATTGCCTCGATCGTCTCTTCGACCTCTGTGAGCATGTGATCCTTCGATTGTCGGCGACACCGCAGCCAGCTGCAGTTGGCGAGCTGGTGACGACCGCCCATTGAACCACGGGCGGCATACGATGCCTACTCGATGACAACCACGTCGCTGCATCGAAAGATTCCCGTTTCGACGTGGCAGTCGGCACAGCACCCGGGTTCGGCACAGCAACCGCCGGCACAGCAACCGACGGGACACCATTCGATGGAACAGCAACCGCCGGGACACCATTCGACGGCACGGCAACCGACGGCACGGCAACCGCCGGCACACCATTCGACGGCACAGCATTCGACGGCACACCGCTCAGCACTGCCGTCGGGTTCGACACGACGGCCGGAACAGTGAGCGCCGCGCTGCTGCTCGCCCATCAGGGCGGCTGGGACGAGATGCTGCTCGTCGCCGGGCCGATCGGCGTGGTCGTCTTCCTGATCCGCCTGGCGCGCAAGCGCGCTGACGCAATCGAGACGGAACGAAACGGGCTGCCAGCTGATCTCTCGCACGGCGACCCGTCGACAGGCGCTCATGATGCCGACGCCGGGCTGCCGTGAGGTCCGCGAAATGAGCGATTCAACGTGAGCTCAGCGGAGAGTGCGGTGCCGGGCAGTGGCCCATCGGAGTCCGTTTCCTCCTCAGCGAAACGATTGCAGACGCCGCGTGGACTCGCCATCATTCCGGATTCGGTCTCGTGGATCGCCACTCGCTCCGGCGGCCCCGGCGGGCAGCACGCCAACACCTCCGACACAGCCATCACCGTGACGATCGATGTCGCCGCAACCGGACTCGCCGACTTCCTGCTCGAGCGCATTGCGAGCCGTACGGGCCCGACCATCGTCGCTTCGTCCTCGCATTCACGGTCACAGTGGCGCAATCGCCAACTGGCGACAGCGTCAGCGCTCGAACGATTGGACGAGGCAGCCAAACCGCCTCCCCCACCGCGACGACCGACGAAGCCGTCGCGCGGTTCCAAAGAGCGGCGCTTGACGGAGAAGCATCGCACGAGTGAGGTCAAACAAGCTCGTCAACGCCCAGTCGGCGACGACTGAATACGTCGGTCGACAGTTCGGGCAGCGCTTCTCGCGCCTGGCGCGACGATCGCCGCCCGAAGCGGCGATCGGTCCGACGGACGGCAAGGGCGCCCGCCGGCTGGCAACGCGCCGAGCATCTCCTGACAGACTGAGCGGGTGAACGAAACGATCGACCCTGACAAGCTGAAGCAGTTCTCCTTCCTGGTGTTCAGCAAGCTCGAGGGTGCGTTCACGTCCGGCATGATCCATCTCGGCGACCGGCTCGGCCTGTACGCCGCGTTGGCGAACGCAACCCATCCGTTGACGACGGCGGAACTCGCCGAAGCGGCCGGTCTGCAGGAGCGGTGGGTGCGCGAATGGGCGCACAACCAGGCAGCAGCGTCGCTGATCGGCGTCGTGATCGATGACGAGGGCGTCGAGCGGTACGGCCTCGCGCCTGAAGCAGCAGCGGTGCTCGCCGACCCGACCAACCCGAGTTTCGGGATCGGCCTCTTCCATCAGCTGCCACAGTCGATGGCGGCGTTGGACCACGTCGCCGAGAGTTTCCGTACCGGTCTCGGCCATGACTACGACAGCCATGGCATCGAGGGAGCGATCGGCGGCGAGCGTGGTTTCGGGCCGTGGAACGATTCGTTCCTCGTCCCGACGGTCCTACCGTTGCTCGACGGTCTCGCCGAAAAGTTGGAGCACGGTGCCAGCGTCGTCGACATCGGCTGTGGTGCCGGCGGTGCCGTGCTGTTGATGGCCAAGGCGTTCCCGGCCTCGAGGTTTCGCGGCTACGACATCTCGCAGTTCGCCCTCGACCGCGCCGCCGAGAATCTGGCAACTGCCGGCGTCACCAACGCCACGTTCCTCGATCCACGCCGGTCACCACTGCCGACCGATCACTCCGTCGACTTCGTCACGACGTTCGACTGCATCCACGACATGACACATCCGCAGGCGATGATGCACAGCATCCGTCAGGCGCTCAGCGACGATGGCACCTGGCTGCTCGTCGACATCAAGGCGCTCGACACGTTCGCCGAGAACGCCCGCAAGAACCCAATGGCCTCGCTGATGTACGGCATCAGCGTGCTGAGCTGCATGTCGTCAGCGTTGAGCGAAGCGGACGGTGCCGGCCTCGGCACGCTCGGCCTGTCGGCGAACACCGCCAAAGCAATGTCCGAGGAGGCCGGCTTCACGCGCTTCCGCAAACTCGCCGTCGACCACAGCGTCAACGCCTTTTACGAGATCCGCCCGTAGGAGACGTCCCGGCCTCGGCGCGCCGCGTGATCACTGGACTTAGTCTGATAGACTTAGTCTGATAGACTTAGTCGATGGCGCGCATCATCAACGTCCACGAGGCGAAGACCCATTTGTCGCGCCTGCTCGACGATGTTGCCGGGGGTGAGGAGATCGTGCTGGCGAAAGCCGGCAACCCCGCTGCGCTGCTCTCTCCGATCAAACGGGTGACGGTTCGCCCGCTCGGCTTCGTCGACGGATACGTCGACGACGCCTTCTTCGAACCCTTTGACAATTCCGAATTGGCCGCATGGGAGTGACGCTGCTGTTGGACACGCACGCGTTGCTGAGTCCGAACGACCTCGGGCCACGCGCCGTGGCGCTGCTCCGCGATCCGGAAAATGTGTTGCTCGTTTCAGCGGCATCTGCGTGGGAGATCGCTACCAAACATCGTCTGGGGAAGCTCGCTCATGCCGGCGCAGTCGTGACCAACTACGTCGATCACGTGCGGACCCTCGGCGCAACCGAAGCCCCGATCACATCTGCTCAGGCGTTGCTCGCCGGACGTTTCGATGTCGACCATCGCGACCCGTTCGACCGAATGATCGCTGCCCAGGCCGTCCTGCTCGGCGTTCCAGTGGTGACACGTGACAGCGCCTTCGGGGCCTTTCCGTGCGAAACGATTTGGTAGCCAGGCTGAGCATCGCCCATCCGACTACTCGCGCTCCCCGGCGCGTTCGATGTCGGCGCCGAGGCCTCTGAGCCTGCCGTCGAGATCTTCATAGCCGCGGTCGATGTGGGCGATCTCGCTGATCGAGGTCTCGCCGTCTGCGACCAATCCGGCGATGACCAGCGCGGCGCCTGCGCGGATGTCAGGCGCCCGCACCGGCGCGCCCGACAGTCCCGGACGGCCGCGCACGACGGCGTGATGGCCGTCGTTGCGGATGTCGGCACCGAGGCGGCGGAGTTCCTCGACATAGCGGAAGCGGCCTGGATAGAGGTTCTCGGTGACAATGCCGACGTCGTCGGCGACCGACAGCATCGTCACCAACAGCGGCTTGTAGTCCGTTGCCACGCCGGGGTACGGCAGCGTGGCGACGTCGACCGAACGGAGGCGTTCCGGCGCGGCGACGAACAACCCGCCGGGGCGATCGACGATCGTCATCCCCATTGCCGCCATGCGATCGATGACCATCGCCATGTGCTCCGGCCTCGCGCCGACGACCTCGATCTCGCCGCCACAGACACCGACCGCCGCCATGTACGTCGCTGCCTGGATTCGATCGGTGACGACAACATGGTGTGCGGCATGCAGGCTGTCAGCCGGCACGCCGTGGATCGTCAGCGTCGAGGTGCCGACATTGACGATGTCGGCGCCCATGTCGTTGAGCAGCTCGCACAGATCCTGGATTTCCGGCTCCCTGGCAGCGTTGTCGAGCACCGTCGTCCCCTTGGCGAGCACCGCCGCCATGACGATGTTCTCGGTCGCGCCGACGCTCGGGAAGCTGAGGGTGATGTCCGCACCGTGAAGCGGCTCCGCACGAGCTTCGAGATAGCCGTGGCGGAACTCGAACGTCGCACCCATCGCCTCCAAACCCTTGATATGCATGTCGATCGGACGGGAGCCGAAGTCGTCTCCACCGGGAAGCGAGACCTTGGCATACCCACATCGGGCGAGCAGGGGGCCGAGGACGACGATCGACGCACGGATCTGTTCGACGAGTTCGTAGGGGGCGATCGGGGTGAGGTCACCGTGGTTGGCAAGGCGCATCCTGCCGCCCTCGACACGCTCGCTGCGGACACCGAGCGCCTCGAGCAGATCAGCCATCGTATCGACGTCGGAGATCCGGGGAACGTTGGAGAACTCGTAGACCCCGTCGGCCATCAGCGTCGCAGCGATGAGCTTGAGAACGGAGTTCTTGGCACCCGGAACGACGACGGTTCCCGACAACGGCCCGCTTCGCCGGACGAGGATTGTTTGCATGGGCCG
>JANXUF010000126.1 GCA_025356335.1 Actinomycetes bacterium | reverse complement strand
CGGGTTCATCGGCGCACTCCTCGCCGTCCCATTCTCCGGCGCAGCCCAAGTCATCGTCAAAGCCATCCGCGTTCAACGACGCCAAGAAACGCTCATCGTCCCGATCACACTCAAACCCCGACGCCGCCCAACACTCCAACGCCCCCGCCTCCCACGCCGCACACCCGACGACACCCAACACCCAACCAACTGAACCGAAAGGCCCGCCGCCAGAACGTCGTGGATGTCCCGGATTGCGTGACGTCCTCGCGCCACCGCCGATTTCGGCGTTCCAGTGCTCCAGCTCGCGCAGACGCGTAAGGAAGTAGGAAGTAGGCAGTAGGTGTCCTGAATCCGATCAGAGGAGGGAGTTGACGATCGACTCGGAAATGAAACGGCCGTATCTTCGCAGGCTCCAACCGCGGCGCAGGACGAGCAGGTCGTACAGCTCCGGAGAACTGTACGTCCACAGGACGTCGCTCGCCTCTGACCGTCGGATTCCCGCCCGCGTATGGCCGCCGTCGACGAGGTAGGAAGCGTTCTGGGCCATACGGCTATACCGGTCGGCGTTCAGTTCCGCGTAGAGGGCGGCGGCTGCAGGGTCGCCGTCGGCGGCATCGCGCAGCAGCAGCAGGAGCGGAACGATGCGTGGAGCGACCTCTGCTGCAAGACGGCCCCAACCCTCGACCACCAGGCGGGGATCGGCTCCATCCCGTTGCAGTCCGTCGGAGCGTTGCTCTGCTGGAACGGGGCCACGCCCCGCGAGCGCGCGTTTGCACAACGCGCCCACAAGCCCCGACTTTGCGCCGTAGGTCTTGTAGATCGTCGCTGAGGAGACACCGGCGTCGACAGCGATCGAGTCGATTGTCGTTGCGGAGTAGCCCTGTTGAACGAACCGGAGTAACGCTGCGTCGAGCAGCGCGTTGTGAGTGTCGCGAGAGCGCTCCTTTCGACGACTCGAGTCGTACCCGCGTCTGGTGTTGACGTGCTCGTGAGAATGCTCTACGCTCATTTCATTCCAGTCTACTAGAGTGAAAGTTGAATTCAATGACAGAGGCAATTGCAACGATGGTCGAGCGGCTTCGAGATGCGACGAACGCGCATGATCTCGACGCCCTGGTCGACTGTTTCGCCGAGTCGTATCGAAACGAGACCCCCGCGCATCCCTCGAGAGGTTTCGAAGGTCGCGCCCAAGTACGTTCGAACTGGGAACACATCTTCGCTGCCGTCCCCGACGTGACGGCTCGTCTGCTGCGGAGCGTTGCCGACGGCGCGGAGATCTGGTCCGAGTGGGAAATGAGCGGAACTCGCCGCGATGGCCTCCCCCACCTGATGCGCGGAGTGATCATCTTCGGCATCGACGGGCACCGAGCGACCTGGGCTCGGTTCTTCCTCGAACCCGTCGAATCGACAGGTCAAGGACCGTCGGAGGCCGTGTCGAGCATCGTCGGAGGCCGTGTCGAGCATCGTCGGAGGCGACGCAGCACCTGATCGCGCCGACGCCAACCGATGAGTGTCGCCGATCACTCCGCGATCAGCGACGCACGCCCGCCAGATCTCGTTGTGCGGTTGACGAACCTGATCATGCGGCCGCTACTCCGCAGTCCCGCCGCCCGCTTCATCAGGCCGCTCGTACTGCTCGAGTTCCCCGGGCGACGCACGGGCACACGCCGCCGAGTCGTCGACGGATGGCACCCGACAGAGCTCGGTGGCGTCGTCGTCACACCTGCTCCGTGGCGCCAGAACTTCACCGACGGGTGCTCCACCGCTGTCTACTGGCGGGGGCACCGCCATACATTCGTCGGAACACTCGAGACTGACCCCGCCGCCGTCGCGAGCGCCCTCAACACGCTGCTCTCGACCGGCAGCTCGCCTCGATCGCTCGCCTTACGCATCCCCGACGGACACACCGTCGTTGCCGACGATGTCATGACAACCAATCGGGCGATCATCCAGTTCCACCGAGCCTGATGCGAACATCCAATCGCACCGGCAGCCGGCCGGCGCGACGGGCTACTCGGGTTCGGGTCGGCGATCTCGAGCCTGAGGGTCCGCAGCAGATTCTCCTCCCAACTGCGCCCGCCGGAGGGGGAACACGTGGTGTGCGGACCATCGGTTTGTCCTTCTGTCATCGGTCCGCTGTTCGGGCGTGGTCGAGGATCGAGCGCTGAGTTCGGCCCGAGAGTGTGATATTTTGAGGCCCGCCTCTTCGCTGTGACCGCGCAGTCGGGTTGGTGTCACCCCCTTGCGGAAGGATCAGATGACCGTTATCTCGTGGGTGCCTGCCGTGTCGGAAGGCCCGGTTTGAACGGTGAGCAGCCGTTGCGGATCGCAGTTGCATCGCGCCCGAGACTGCGAACTCGCCGGTGCGCAGTGGTGCATGGCTTGCGTGGAAGTGCCCGGTTACCGGCGGCGGGAATCACGCTGATGGGCAGTGACCAGTCGGGCCCGATCTGCGTGTCCGACTCGAGTGTCGCGGCATTGGAGGATGTGCAGTTCACGATCGGTCGTGGCTTGCGTCGCGACGCCCACCGTTCTCGGCGATCGGAACACGCGCTGCGGTTGGGCGTCCGGCATCGTCGCCATGCAGTTGGATATTCCTCCTGCGGAAGCGTTGTTGAGGATCCGCCGGCACGCGTTCGCGCACGACGTGGCGGTCGGTGCGGTTGCTACGCACCTTGTTGCCCATCGCCTGCGTCTGCCTGACGACCGCCGTGATGATCGACAGAGAGGGAGTGAACCGTGTCTGATGATGTGGAGCAACGGAGCCTGAACCGCCAGGCGCTGACGGCCACGGCATTCGTCGGGTTGGTCGAAGCGCTGGTCGGTGATTTTGATGTGATCGACCTGCTGACGGGTTTGACATCGCATTGTGTCGAGTTGCTCGGTGCGGCTGCCGCAGGTGTGTTGCTTGCGGATACGGATGGGACTGCGTGTGATCGGCGCGTCCACGGAGCAGATCACTCTGCTGGAACTGTTCCAAGTTCAGAACGAGCAGGGCCCGTGCCTGGACGCCTATACGAGTGGCAGCGTTGTGATCAACGCCGATATCAGGGTCGGTTCTCCGTGGCCGAGATTCGCGGTCGAGTGCATTGCCGCCGGTTTCCCGTCGGTGTGCGCTATTCCGTTGCGTCTCAAAGATGTGATCTTGGGCTGTTTGAATCTGTTCATGGCGGAACCGGTTGGTCTGTCGCTCGCTGATGTCGCCCTCGCCCAGGCGCTCGCCGATGTTGCCAGCATCGCCATCGTGCAGGACCAAGCGACACGCGAGTCAGCGATTCGTGAGGGCCATTTACAGCATGCGTTGCAGAGCCGAATCGCGATCGAGCAGGCAAAAGGGATGATCGCTGAACGCGGCCGCGTCGACATGGAGGCAGCGTTCCAACGTCTGCGGGGGTACGCGCGTAACAACAATCGTGGGTTGACCGCAGTCGCCGAAGCGATCGCCTCAGGCGCCCTGTCGGTCGAGTTGCTCACCCCTCCACCAGGGCCACGCGGCCGCAAGGCCTGAAGTGACTCGACCCACGGTGCTCGCCTACCTTGGCCATGGAATCAGCAACCACGCCGAGGCCGCGAGAACCGAGTGAGCGATTCGCTCGAACAGCCCGCACATCGTGTCGATCAGACGCGTCCGACGGACGACGCTACCGTCGGCGTTTCACTGCTGATCCGTACTGAGTCCGCTTCCCGCTGGTCGCACGCCCGATGAGGATGCGACCGGATCAACGCCGGCTCGACGGGCGAACGTGAGCGTCGAGAGCGGGCGGTGGCTGGTCGACTTCGCTGCGGTGTAGGCGTAGGCGACGGCGAACACGACGAAGTTGACGAGCACGATGGTCGCGCCGGAGGAGATGTCGAGGTGGAAGCTGAGGTACATGCCGACGAGCCCGGAGGCTGCTCCGATGGAGGTGGAGATGGTCAGCATTCGTTTGAACGAGTTGGTGAGCAGTCGGGCGACGGTGGGGGGTATGACGAGCGCAGCGGCGATCAGGGTGACGCCGAGGACTTTCATGCTGGCGAGGATCGCAAACGTGAGGAGCAGCATGAG
>JANXUF010000118.1 GCA_025356335.1 Actinomycetes bacterium | reverse complement strand
GTTGATCTCCTTGTGTGGCACCGGCGGTGCCGACGTGCACTGTGCGCGCAGCCGTCTGCCTGTTTTCTGCGACCCCGGCCGGCGGTTGCGGCGGGAAGGCCTGTGGCTGGAGGAATACGTGAATCACACCTGTTCAGAGCGGTATGAAGTTCGTAAGGTGGATTCCGTACGTTGCGTTGAAGGGATGGTGATCGTGGACGTGCTCCTTCTCGGCCCGGTGGCCGTTGCCGGGGATAATGGCGTGTTGAGCGTGGGGGGCGAGCAGCAGTTGCGGTTGCTCGCGGCGATGGCATCCGAAGTTGGGCGGGTGGTGCCGTTGGAACGGCTCCATGCGATTTTGTGGCCGGAGGGTCAACCGACGGGTGCGACGGGTGCGCTGTATTCGTATGTGTCTCGTCTGCGGCGGGCGCTCGGACGTGACGTGGTGGTGACGTCGAAGGTCGGCTACGGGCTCTCGCCTGATCGCGTCGTGCTCGACTCTGCGACGTTCGAACGGTTCATTGCTCGCGCCCGGTCGCTCGATCCGGTCGGAGCGATTGGCGTCTATGACGAGGCGCTTCGCTTGTGGCGCGGCCCGGCGTACGGTGCGTTCTCGTCGGAGTGGTGGGCGCAGGCCGCAGCGCGGCGCTTGGAGGAGCTTCGTCTCGTGGCGATGAGCGAGCGGGTCTCGATGCTGTTGGCGCTCGACCGGGCCGATGAAGCAGCCGCCGACACCGAGCTGTTGGTCGAGTTGGATCCGCTCCGCGAGTCGTTCGTGCAGCTGAGGATGGTCGCCCTGCACAGCGACGGTCGCTCCGCCCAGGCGATGCAGGCGGCGCTGGCGTTTCGGCGGCGGCTCGGCGAGCAGTCGGGTCTGGATCCGTCCCCTGCACTGTCGACACTCGAACGCCGCATCGCCGACAACGATCCGCAGGCGCTGACGCGGCCACCTCGATCGTTGCGGGGTTACGTGCTCGAGGAACTGATCGGCGAAGGGGCCACAGGGGCGGTGTACTGCGCCGCCCAAAGCTCGCTCGACCGCAGGGTGGCGATCAAGGTCGTGCACCGCGACCGAGCCGATGAGCCGGCGTTCGTCCGTCGGTTCGAGACGGAGGCACGGCTCGTGGCCCGTCTTGAGCATCCGTGCATCGTGCCGCTGTACGACTATTGGCGTGAGCCAGGTGCTGCGCACCTGGGTTCCGGCTCCTGCGTGGCGGCACGCTTCGCGACGTCTCGTCAAGGCGCCATTCACCCTGGTCGGTTTGGATTCCGTCGTCGAACGAATCGGCGAAGCGCTCGTCGCTGCGCACCGGGCCGGTGTCGCCCACCGCGATGTGTGCGCCGACAACGTTCTGTACGACGACGCCCAGCAACCCTTTCTCACCGGTTTCGGAATTGCCGCGACCGACGCTACGTCGGACACCATCGATGGCGACGTCATCGCCTTCGTCGATCTGCTGCGCGGGATCTTGGCGCGCACCGAGATCCGTTCCGAATCGGATCGGGGTTCGCTGGAATCGATCCTGCGGCGCGGCGTGATCGGCGAGATCGTGTCGATCGCCGACCTGACAGAGCAGTGGCGCACGACACGACGGGGCCAGAGTGCAGAACCGTCTGGTGAACCCTTCACCGTCGGTGGCACAGCAGGCGAAGTGATCGCCAATCCGTTCAAAGGCCTGCGGCCGTTCACCGAGATCGATCGTGATGACTTCTTCGGACGATCAGCGGTGATCGATGTTCTCGACACCGCGCTTCACACCCGTTCGTTCGTCTGTGTCGTCGGGTCGTCCGGTAGCGGTAAGAGCTCGATCGTTCTCGCCGGCTTGGTCCCGCTCCTGCGCGATCGCAGTGTGTTGGTGACGACGATGACTCCAGGTACCCATCCGCTGTCGTCGCTCGGCGACGCGATCCGGCGAGTCGCCACCGAACGCCAGGTGGCGATCGCCCACGACGATCCCTCAGCGATGCTGAGACAGTTCGTGATCGGCGCTCCGGCACTCCTCGTGATCGATCAACTCGAGGAGCTGTGGAGTGGGTCGACTCCCGACGAGCGTCACGACTTCACCGTCGCGATTGTCGATGCGCTGAACGCTCCCGGGAGCCAGCTCAGTGTGGTGGCAACGCTGCGCGCCGACTTCTACGGCGAGGCGTTGACGGACCCGATCCTCGGCGAGTTCGTCCATGCCGGCACTTTTCCGGTGTTGGCGATGAACGCGATCGAACTCGTCGAAGCCGTCACCCAGCCGATTCTCCGACTCGGCCTGCGGCTCGAACCCGGTCTTGACGCGCGCATCGTCAGCGACGTGCTCGCTCAGCCAGGTGGGCTGCCGCTGATGCAGAGCGCTTTGGCGACGCTGTTCGATGAACGCGCGGGGAGCGTCGTGACAAACCACGCATACGACGCTTTGTGCGGCATCGCAGGGTCCATCTCCTTCGCTGCAGAAGGGCTGTACCTGACCCTCGACCCCGACGAACGTCGGCAGGTGCGAGGTCTGTTCGGAGCCCTGATCTCACCGAAGCTCGACGGTCCGGACCTGCGCCGTCGGGCCCGACGATCCGAGCTGAGCGACGCGTCGGCATCAGTACTGGATCGACTCCATCGCGCTCGTCTGATCACGTTCGATCGAGACTCGGCCACTGGCGAACCCACCGTCGAGGTGTCCCACGAGTCGATGTTCCTGCACTGGCCGCGCTTACGCGGCTGGATCGAGGACGATCGCCACGACCTGATCGAGCGAGGGGTCGTCCGCGAAGCCGCTGCCGCCTGGGATGCGTCGGGCCGCGACCCCAGTCACCTCCTGCGCGGCGCCCGCCTGGGACGCGCCGACGGCGTCGACACGGCTCGACTCGACGACATTCAACGAATCTTCGTCGCCGAATCCGATCGGCAACGGCGACTCGAAGCCGCCAAGGAGCGCCACCGACTCCGGCGAACGCAGGGCCTGCTCGCAGCGGCGCTGTTGCTGCTCGTTGCAGCACTCGGCGGCGGAGGGCTCGCCGTCTCCCAGCGAAGCCAAGCGCGCCGCGCCGAACAGCAAGCCAACGGGAACGCACGCCGAGCCGACGCCAATGCAGCAACGGCTCAAGCGAATGCCGATCGAGCCGACAAGAACGCGGCGACGGCTCAAGCCAATGCCGATCGAGCCGACAAGAACGCGGCGACAGCTGCGAGCAACGCCGATCTCGCGCGCACGAACGCCGCCGACGCCACCGCCTCACGAGTCGACGCCGAACTTCGTGAGGTGTCACTTCAGGCACGCACGCTCGCGCACACCCAACCCGACCTCGCGCTCCTCTTGGCTGCTGAAGTCGCTCACCGGCTGCCAGGGCCAGCCGCCAATGACGCCGTGCTCGCCACCTTGGTCACCAACCCGGCGATCTCGCGCATCGTGGACATCGGACTCACCTCCGACGACAACGGTGTCGGTTCGGCCGCAACCGCTGCACCCGGGCCGCTCGTCATCTCGACGTACGTTCGCACCCTTGTCGTCGATCGCGCAACGCTCACCCCGACCGGCGTCAGCTGGCCACACCCTCCCGGCGACGCGATCGTCAGCGTTAACAGCGCCGGGACCGAAGCAGTGACCGTCACCAACGCCGGCGTCGCCGAACGACACGACCTTCAAACCGGAAATCCCGCCGGACCGGCGATCACCGTCACACCATCGCCCTCGCGCCGGATACCGACCGTCTACCTCGGCGGGAAGCTCGTCATCGCCGACGGATCTCGCGTCCTCACATTCGATCAGGGCTCCGGCGTACCGTCGAATTCGCTCGAGTTCAGCGACCCGATCATTGCCATCGCCGCCAGCTCCGACCTCGGGTCTCTCGCCGTGCTCACCACCACCCGAACCGAACTGGTCGATGTCGCCAGTGGGCGACGAGGGCCACTGGCGATCGTCGCGCTCTCGGCTGCCTTCTCCGCCGACAATGCGACGCTCTACCTGAGCGAACAAATCGGTGCCCGCGACCTGAACATGCTCGCGATCGCCGTAGCGTCAGCCTCGAAGACCGCCACGCTCAAGGTGCCCGACGCCGGGCTCGGGGCGGCGACGATGGTACTCGACACCGGCCAGCTGCTCATCGTGTCGGCAAACCTCGGTGCCACAGTCCTCGTCGACGGGGCGCTCAAGTCGTCACGAACGATCACCGGCTCCAATGTGTCGCTGATGCTGCTGCCATGGCCGGACGGTCACGCTGTCGCTTCCCTCGGTCGTCGGCTCGTGATCGTCGACACCACATCGACACCGGCCATCGCCACCAAGCTGGGATTCACCGGCTACGTCCAACTCTCTGCAGACGGCACCAGACTCGCCGCCAACGACGCCACCGGCACCTCCGTGCGCGACGCCAGCACGCTGCAACCCGTCGGCCCGACCATCACCGAGCTTCCGGCGACGCAACTTCCCGGCTTCGAACCGTTCCGATTGGCGATCTCACCGGACGGTGCATACGTGGCCGGTACACCCGGTTCCGATCCGCTCACCCCGGTCGGCGGCATCACCGTCCGGATGTTCTCCACAGTCACCGGTCTTCAGGTCGGACCGGATCTCCCGGCCGGAACCATCTCATCGCCCTCGTTCTCGCCCGACGGAAAGCTCCTTGCCATCCACACCAACGACGGCGTCGGGA
>JANXUF010000097.1 GCA_025356335.1 Actinomycetes bacterium | reverse complement strand
CCGTCGACCAGCTTCGATCAACCGACGGTGGTGCCTGCTCGCTCGTACTGTCGGTCTCACCAGTACTCGAACCACGGGCACTACCGAAGATATGCGGCGGGTCATCCACAATCGACAAGCTACTCCCAGCATCTCCACAGCCGTGCGGACGATGGTCAGCCACCAGCACGGAAGGCAGGCCCACTTCAGGGTTTGACTGTTGACGACCCGGCATCCGAGTCTGATCGCACGTCGCCGGGGGAATGAGAACTGCATGGTGCTCAACAAGCAGGAAAAGGACCGGCTTCCGGCGACGCTGCAACGCTCGCCAGCCAAAGCGCAGGCGACCTACATGCACACGCTGGAATCCGCAGAGCAAGAACATGGCGACGGTGAAGCGGCCCACCGGATCGCCTACGGGTCGCTCAAGCACTCGTTCGAGAAGGTCGGCGACCATTGGGAACCGAAGGACGAAACCGGCCCGAGCGACGATCAAGACGCCAAGACCGGTGTCGAGGCACGCACGGGGCCGGTTCGGACTGCCGGAGGAGTGGACGCCAGGGCCAGCAAGACCCATCTCCTCGAGGTGGCCAAACGACTCGGCATCCGGGGTCGGTGGACGATGACCAAGCCAGATCTTGTCACTGCGATCGACAACGCCAATCACCGCGCCACTGCGATGGCGTCGCGACAATCCAAGGCCGGCTGAACGAGCGCCGTCAGTCGCCGAGCGGCGATGTCATGTGCCGCGGCTGCGAGTGCCTGCTTTCGAGAGCAGATCACGTTTGCTCGAACCGGGTGTCGGGCATGGCAACTCATGCCGTCGTCGTCTGAGTCCTCGTTGCCACCACACAATGGTTCATCTGAGCCGGGTGCCGAGCCGCTCTCTGCGGGGAACAGGCCAGGTCATCATCCGCCGCGCGAACAGGACAAGCCGTTGAATCGCCATCCGCGACCTGCGACCATCGTCGAGGTCGAAGCGGAGCGCACGGCGATGGCGGGCGCCGCAGCCGCCAACCAGTCCCCGTCGCCGACACGATTCCCGCTGCGTTTTGCCGGACTCACGGGCTGGATCTCGAAGGTGTTCACCGGCGGTGACCGTTTCGCCTTCGTCACCGTGATCGACGGTGAACTCGTTGCCAGGCACGGTCCCTGGGTGGTTCACACGCCGCTCGGAAATATTCGGGACGTCTCGTTGACCGGTCCGTATCGCTGGTTCAAGGTCGCAGGCCCAGCACACCTCTCGTTCAGCGATCACGGAATCACGTTTGCAACGAACCGGTCCTGCGGCGTCTGCATCAGCTTCGAGGAACCCGTCGCCGGCATCGAACCCACCGGTCGGATGCGGCACCCGAACCTGACCGTCACGCCTGCTGACCCCGAGGGACTCGTGCGGACGCTCGGCCTTTCGGCGCACGGCAATGGCAACCTCTCACCGGCCTGAAGTTCTTGCGGTTCGTCGTGCAACGACACCGCCGCGCCATTTCCCGTGAAGACCCGACAACGTGCCCGATCGTGGTTCGACTGCTGAGCTGACCCACGCCGCGGCACGTTGCGGCTGCCGGCGGAAATCGCCCGGGCCGCGACAATCCGCTCGGTGCGTCAGCGGACCGACGTGGTGCATTCGCAGTTCGGTCGCTGTGTATACGATTGAGGCGCGACCGATTCATCCCCGTCGCGTTCGTCTACCGACCATTGCGCTTGTACCTCCGAGGAGGTTCTATCGTGCCCGATCCACAGTTTGCTGACGAGTTGGTCATGCTCGATTTCGTCATGCGAACATCGGAGGGCGGTCGCAAGTTCGCGCCGCTACCACACGGAACCGGACATGCTGCCCACAGATGGAGGCGACGTTGCTGCGAGAAGAAGCACGGACGCGGCAAGCCAGTCTCGAGCCGGCGGTTTCAACGATTGCGACGAAGCGGACGTTGGCGGCGATGTCGTCCGCAATCCAACGCGTCGCTCATGGTGCGGCGCCTGAGGCAATCGTGATTGCGCTGTTTCAGCGTGGCGCGCATTTTGCGCCGATGGCGCCCGTCTACTCCGAACTCGCAGGCCTTGGCCTGACCGTCGTCGTCGGTTATGCCGGCGAGGCTCTCGACGCACCCGGGGTCGTCGCCATCGCGCTGACCGACGCAGAACCGTTGGCTGACGAGTGGAGTGTGATCGTTCTCGCTCCGACATTCGCCGCCTACGTCGTGGGTACCGATCTTCGTGAACTCGATGTCACGGGTTCGACGTTGGAGAACCGCCGCCGTTTTCGTGCGAGTTGGGGGTTCGATCGAACCGGCGGGGCGGAACATGCCAGGCGGATCCTTGCCGGGCTTGACGATCGCCTGCCAGCCGACATCGTTGAACTCGCAGAAGCGGCTATCGCCCATGCCCGCACTACGCCGAACACCGCCGCCGAAATAGCCCTCGGGCAAGCCGCGCTGTGTCTGGTGGCGAGCCTCGATGAGACGAGTAGTCGGCTCGACAACGCGAAAATTCGCCTGGACCGCGAGACGCAACATGCCACCACAGATGCTCTCACTGGGCTGATGAACCGCGAAGGATTGCGGCGATGGCTCGGCGGTAGCTCCTTGGACGGTGTCGACATGCCCCTGATCGGCCTCGTCATGATCGACCTCGACGGTTTCAAAACCGTCAATGACACCTATGGCCACGACATCGGCGATGAGGTCTTGCGGGCCGTCGCCCGAGCGCTCAGCGGCTGCACCCGCCCGGGTGACATCGTGACGCGGTGGGGTGGCGACGAGTTCGTGGTGCTGTGTCCGGGTGCCGAAGGCGACGAACTCGAACACCTTGCACTACGAATGATCGCTGCCGTCGCGGCAGTCTCGGTTGGCTCTGTCAGGATCGGTGCCTCGGCGGGCACGGAGAGTTCTCGAAAGCGTCCGCTTGCGTTGAGGGCCGCCGACGCGGCGATGTATGCCGCGAAACGCGCCGGGGGCAGCCGCGTCGTCGCGATCTGAGAATCTTCATGGACCACGCAGGATTGGAGCACACCGGACTCCTCGATGCGGGGCCCGACGGCGGACCTCGCGCCGCGGCGGTGCGGCGTGACGATCGCGGCGCGTGGCAGGCATCATCGTCCTCACGCTGTCACGTAGCCATATGGATATGTCCTTCATCATCTGGCGACCCAGCACATCGAGTCGAACACGCCGGAGGAAGCGGACGTCTGGACCGATACGTCGTGTATCTCGATAGTGCGCTCGCTACCGGAGGCCACGACTGCGCTGATCGGGCAACTCTCTACCTCAACATGAGCTTTATGGCCCGGTGAGCCCACGCCAGAACAATGAGCTTCGGCATCGCCGCTGAATCGACCGCAGTACAGCGTGTGGTCGGTGACCTGCTTCGTCGTCCGCGTCGGGTTTCGGCGTCGAGGGATCACATATGAACGGGCGAAGGCGGCGGTCGACTTCGCTCGATCACGCGGCGCCAAAGCGCTCGAGGGGCTATTCGATGATCACCAGCCCGGAGCACGAGATCACCTGGGGAGAGTTGCCTGGCTCGACCTGGGTACGGACCAGCCCACTCGACAGATCGCAGCAGCGCCGGAGTGTTCGGCTCGATGTTGGCGGACGGTGGTCGACTTCGTGGGAAACTCGGAGATGGCTCACGACGACGACCCGAAGGTGTTCGGCCGTGCTCCGTCGCACGGCGATCACGACGACGCCCCCGACGTATTCGGCGCCGCACCGAGCGGTGCGCTGCCATTATCCGATCCGAGCCCCGTCGGGTCACCGTACGACTTGCTGCCGGATTCACAGTTTCCGTCACCGCCGGCGTCGCCGACGGTTTCCCGGGAACCGCCCTCGGCTGCGCGGATCGCGATGCCGACGCACGACATGGCGGGATCGGTGTCATCAACGACGCCGGCGCCGCCCCCGACGGTTTCCAAGAACCTGTGGTGGGCGGCGCACGAGGTTGCAGCGCAGCAGGCGCAGGATCCGAACGGCTCGACGTCGGCCAAGCAGCGGACGCGGTCGACGCTGCGCAGCAAGCGACTCAGCCCAGCAGGCCTGTCCCGGTTGCTCTTCATCGGCGGGCTCATCGGAACGTTGACGTTCGGTGTCCTCGTCATCGACCAGCTCGGTCCGAAGACGTTACGGCAGGCAACCGTCACCTCACGATCGATCACCGTCTCGACACACAACGGGAACCCCTCCCGGACGTATCACGTGCACGGCGTCGACGACGCCGGCGCCACGTTCTCCGTCGACGTCAGCCCCGACGCTTTCCACGAGGCGTTCGACGGCGAACACATCACCGTCAGCCGGGCGGTGCTCACCGGTCGGGTCGTCGAGGTGCGCAACGCCCCCTGGGCACTGACGAGCACGACATTCCATGTCGTGCTGTACGGAGCGTTTGGCGGTGTCAGCCTGGTGATGCTGTACTTCGGTCTGCGCATCTATCGACGAGCCGTCCGGCGCGTGGACCGAAACGGCTCACACAGGCCGCTCGTCATCATGGTCGCCTTGGCCGTCGCTGTCGTCGGCGGAGTCGTCATCTGGATATTCATCGAGCGAGGCAACTCCGACCTCGGAAGTCTCGTTGCCGCTCCACTGACCAGGCGCTGACGAACGCCCTGTCGTCCAGGGTGGCGACATGTCGAGTAGCGCTCCTCGATGGTCGCGCTGTGGAGGAAGCAGATCCCGGCCAGACCCACGGTGATCAGCCCACGCCAGCTCGGCGCCACCGCGGCCGATGCCGGCGAACAGGATGCCCGAGTAGATGGGTGGCGGACCAGACGGTATGGGCCGCTTGTCACCAGCTCCGGGTGTCCGTCATCGGGAGCGCCAGTTGCCCGATGTGCATGCGGGCCCAGATCGCGGATACCAATCCAACGCCGAAGAGGACGAGCCTGGTACCCGCGCACCATCGGTCCGTGTTGAGGCCACTCCCGTGGAAGGTGTCGAGGGCCGATGCGGATCAAGAGGATCACGATGGCGGCGATGACCGCCGTGTGCCGCAGCTCGCGGGCCCCAGAGATGCGGCCCTCTTCATGGAGAAGGCTGCGACCAGCCAATACAGCCAGAACGTCGCCCACCCGGTGGCGAACACCAACTCGACCGCACGCATCGTGACTCAGACTGCCACAGTTGCTTCGCGGCAGCGACGAGAGCCTCGGGACAGGGATCAAGAATGCACACGGGCCACGAGGGCGGACCCTCGGCGTCAGGCGATGAGAATTGCCGGTTCGTCGTCGCCCCAACGCGCCAACGGCCGGTCAGTCGCCGCGGATTGCTTCCGCGACCGGGAGGGCGGTGGCAGGGGCGTTGCTCAAGAGAGTGCGCACTTCGCCGTGGTCGCGATGCACCACTGACATGAACCCCACGCCGAGGTCCCAGCCGTCGAGGAAGATGCGTCCGGCTCGGTGGAGAAACCCACGACCGATCTGCAACCCTGCTCGCCACGTCGCCACTGGCTGGAGCCACTGCTCGGTGAAGTCGTGGAGCAGCCGGCTGTCGAGCAGTGCCGTCCAGAACGAGGCGATGTCCTCGACAGTGGAGTACATCCCTCCGTCGCCGCCGCCACGGACCGGCAACCGGAACACATTGGATCGGCCGTTGTCCAGGTAGCCGACGGCGGTGTTCGGCGGGAGGTCATCGGAACGGAAGAAGCCGGAGCGGCCCATCCCTGCACGCTGCAACACCAGATCGGTGACTGCGTCGGCATAGGCAACGCCGGTGACGCGCTCGATGATCAAGGCCAGAGCGACGTAGCCACCATTCGCGTACTCGACAGTTTCGCCGGGTGCGGCTTTCGGTGGTCCGGTGCACAGCGCCAGGTAGGCCGATGGCTCGTCGAGTTCCTCGGCGGAGACCGGCAGCCGATAGCCCACCTCGTCGGGCACGACCGTATCGAAGTAGTCGAAGCAGCCCGACATGTGGTTGAGGAGCTGGTCGATCGTGGCATCGGGGTCGATCCACCCGCCGAACTCCGGGCCGAAGCTTCCCACGCGGGCGTCCAACGTGAGCTGACGTTCCTCCACCAGCGTGGCGACGGTCAGCGCGGTAAACGCCTTGGTCCCGGAAGCGATGCCGAAGCGAGTCTGCGCGGTGTTCGGCAAGTCGTCCGCTCGATGCCGGGCGCCGAATGCTTCGACTTCGAGCAGCCTCCCGCTCAGGTCGCTGCGGGCGATCACTCCGCTGAACCCGCACGAGGCGGCCACCGCCGACAGGGCTCCGGAGTTCGCATCGAAGCGAGCGGAATCAGACGAGGTCACCCGACCAGCATCGCGCGCCACGCGCAGCACCAGTGGATAGCACTTGGGCTACCAGGCGAGTATAGAGCGCCACGTTCGTCGAGGGGCTTGCCTGGAGGTCGACTCGTCGACGTGTCGCTCATTCAGGAAGGCGGTCAGCGTGATGGACGCACTCGGCGATGCGTTCGGACGCCGCGCCGGTCGCAGTGCGCGAGCTCGTCAAAAATCACTAGTAGATCCATGAGGTCGTCCTCCGTCACGCTCGGCGCGCTCCATAGCAATCGCCGCGTCGTCGCCCTCGTTGACGGCAAAGCGTCCGGATCACGGAGGGTGGGGATCGAAACCAGACCCGACGCAGCTTGCCGCTGTGGGTGATGGTCGACGAACTTCGGTGAGTGAACGGGCCGATCCGCTTTCGAGCGACGAGAACGAGTGACGCGTCGAGTCGGGTTGCTTCGAGGCGTATCGCCTTTCTGGGACTGGCGACGATGACGGTCCCGGTGACGACACCGAGGTGACGGACTTCGGCGATCAGGGCCTGCACGCGCCACTCGGCGGCGTGAACAAGGTCGACCGTCCATCTGTCGTTGCCATGGTGCATCGTTGCGACGGTCGGCCGACCGACCGCCATCAGAATATGCAGTCGCCTGTTCGACCGGGCTGCGAGCTCAGCGCATCGGAGAACTGCCTCGGAGCTGTGTGGGGAGTGGTTGACCGCAATGATGATGTCGTTCACGTGAGGGCTCCGGTGTGTACTCGGGCTGCGACGGCATGTCGACGATGCCGCGCGCACGTCGATCGTCGGATAGCCGTGCGCATCGATGTGCTCGGGGACTCGGCCCAGCTGTTGCTCGGCCTCGACCGACCACGCGAAGTACTGAGTCGGATCGACAACCCTTGCGCGCTGGCACCGCGGCACGAACGTGGCGTCGAGGTGGAGACACGCGCTATCGATCCGTCGGGCCACGCCCACCAGGTCTGTTGGCAGTCCGACTTTCGTGACAATGAGGCAATGCCACGTCCGCCATAGTTCGCAGACGAATCTCGGATTGCATACCCATTCCAATCAGACAATCGGGCTCTCTCTTTTGGTTCCCCCGGACGGACACGGGAGTATCCGGTGACGATGTGACCGAGCCAGGAGGACAACGACGGAGGACCTGGCAGCTCGCTGCAGCGGTGATGGGACGCATGAGTTGATCTCCTTGTGTGGCACCGGCGGTGCCGACGTGCACTGTGCGCGCAGCCGTCTGCCTGTTTTCTGCGACCCCGGCCGGCGGTTGCGGCGGGAAGGCCTGTGGCTGGAGGAATACGTGAATCACACCTGTTCAGAGCG
>JANXUF010000088.1 GCA_025356335.1 Actinomycetes bacterium | reverse complement strand
CCACATCCGACGGGAACACCCTCGCCAACAACCCGATCGACACCAAATCCGACAAACGACGATCAGACACAGGCTTCAACTGTCCAGCACGCGGCACACCACCAAACTACACCCACACCACCTTAACTTAAGGGTATTGGGGTTACTGGGGACGTAGACCGGCTGATTCCGGGGTTCTGCGTACCCAGTAACGGAAGATGCCGACCTCGGGTTGCGCCGGGTGTCTTGGCGGATAGCGTCCGGACGATGCCGAAGCGAGCCCTTGTGGGCGGCGCCGGTTTGTTTGCAGCCTCACACCACGCCGTTACCACATGTTCCCAGGCCGCCATCTCGGGTCTCACCCCCTCGCACATCCGTCTACTGAAATCCCAGCACGTGCTCGCCGAGCCGCGGCGCGGCGTACTGATTTTCGCCGGTTCGCCACCAACGTGGGAACAGCGGCTCGCCGCTGCGACCATCGGGCGAGCGCAGGTCGTCGGGTCTCATCGGTCCGCCGGCCGGCTGCACAACTGCGACGGGTTCGGCGAAGGCGACGGCAACGAGGCGATCGATCTCACCGTCAGGCGCGGCTGCCGTGTGCTCGATCGCAATGCGACCAGGTATCAATTGTCGCAGTGGCTCGCGCCCGAGGATGCGATCGTCATCAGCGGCATCGCCTCCACAAGCCTTGCCAGGACGATCGTCGATCTCGCCGATATCTGCGAGCCGGCCGTCGTCGAGCGACTCATCGATGACTTCGAGCGACGCAACAACTCGCTCGGCTGGCTGGAGGCCACGGCCCATCGAGCGCAGCGCCGATCCCGGCCTGGCGCGGCAATCGTCTTGGCCGAGGTCGCCAAGCGCCGCACGCGTCGAAGCCGGGTCCGCGGCTCGTGGTTCGAGAAGGTGATCGAGGAATGCCTGCGTTCGCCGATCATCGGCGTCGTCAGCGTCCAGCACGAGCTGCGCGACGATGACGGCGACCTCATCGGCTATTTCGATCTCGCCGTGCCGGAAGTGCGACTCGGCATCGAAGGCCACAGTCGCTCCTTCCACGTCGGTACTGCTCGCGAGACGATCGACGAGCGTCGCGACAACCGTGCTGCACTCGTTGGCTGGGACATCCGCTACCTCGGTTATGCCGACGCAACGAAGACGCCGCAACGGATCCGCCGCTACATCGAGCAGCTCGTCGTCCGTCGACGGCGAGACCTCGGGATCGGCGAGACGTGAGCGACAGAGCGAGATCGGGATCGGCGAGACGTGAGATGGCGATCACATCGTGAAGGGATGGCGATGAGGCTCGGCGTTACTGGGGACGCTGAACGCCCAGTCGAGGGGTCCTCTGTGCCCAGTAACGCCGGCGGGTGGGTCAGCAGGGCGCGCCGCTGGGCCGCTGTCGCCGGGGTCTTCGTCCTGACTGAATGCCGGTCGAGTTCGTCGACGGCGACGTCAGCCGAAATGTCTGGCGCCGCAGCGTCCGGCGCGGGGGTGTTGTCAGTGAACGCCGTGATGACACGGGACGTCGACGGCGACACGATCGACGTGACCATCGCCGGCAAGGTCGAGCGAATCCGCCTCATCGGCATCGACACGCCTGAGACGAAGAAACCGAACACGCCGATTCAGTGCTACGGCGAACTGGCGAGTGCGAACACGAAGTCCCTACTCCCGATCGGAACCTCGCTGCACCTCGTGCGCGACATCGTTCCGCGCGACGACTACGGCCGTCTCCTCGCCTACGTTTATCGAGCGGACGACGGGCTGTTCGTCAACCTCGACATCATCGCCAACGGCTACGCCCATGTGCTGTCGATTCCCCCGAACGTCGCCCACCGCAGCGATTTCGTCGCTGCTGCCACGGCTGCGGAGGCTCACGACATCGGCCTGTGGAAGTTCTGCAAGTAGCCCAGAGTCGGGATGACCCCTGACATCCTCTGCACGAGCGTTCGCAATGGTGGCATCGAGTAGCAACGGGCCCCCTGTCGCCAAGGAAACACTCCTTTGACTGGCGGCGTCAACGAAATACTCGATGGGAGTCCGGCGGGCGCAGATCTCGACGGCGCAGTCACGTCGACGGCTGGTGGCGGACGATATCGACGGAGGATGTCACGTCGCTGGGCCGCCGATCGGTTGGTACCGCAGCGATAGCGTGTCACCGTGGTTGACAATGCTCATACGGGCGCCGAAACTCTCGCCGAACGACTCGGGTATGGACCTGACAGCAAGTTGGTCATCATCTCGTGTGACGACCTCGGTTCGTGCCACGCCGCCAACATCGGCGTGTACGAAGCGCTGCGCACTGGTGCTGCGACCTGTGCCTCGATCATGGTGCCGGCGCCATGGGCGCGCCATGCCGCCAGCCTCTACAACGGTGAGGACATCGGCGTTCACCTGACGCTCAACGCCGAGCACGAACTGTACCGGTGGGGCCCGATCACCCATGCGCCGAGCCTGCTGAGCGGCGAAGGCGGCTTCCCGCGGTCGATCGACGATCTCTGGGAACACGCAGATCCCGAAGAGGTCTCGCGGGAGTGCAGAGCACAGATCGAGCGGGCGATCGCCTGGGGATTCGACGTCACCCACCTCGCTCCGCACCTCACCGCGATCACGTTGCGCCCGGAGTTCTTCGACGTCTACCTCGATCTCGCCAGCGAGTTCCGACTGCCGATCCGCCTCCCGTCGACGATCAGCGAAACCGATGCCGGCTTCCCGTTTCGTCGCCTGGCAGCTGAGGAGGGCATCTTCTTCCCGGATCATTTCGACCACGACTGGCGTCCTGGAAGCCGTGAGCGGGTGATGGACTCGCTCGCCGAACTACCGACAGGCGTCAGTGAGATCCACGTGCAACCGGTCATCGACTCCGACGAGGTTCGGGCGATCTCCGACGATGCCCAACAGTGGATCGACGACTACGAGTTCGTCGTCAACGATCCTTCGCTCCCTCAGGCGATCGCCGACAGTGGGGCCGTCCTGATCGGCTACCGCGACCTGCGCACCGCCATGCGCACCAGCTGAACCACTTGCTGCGCGTCGCCACGGTGATGCCCGAGGCGACAACTACCGCACGCTGAGGCGCTGCAGCACCGGTTCGACGTCACCGGAGGCGAGCAGGTCGAGCAGTTTGCCGGTATGCCCCACCGCTTTGAGTTTGCCACGCATGTAGGCCACCGACGCCGGCAGCGCACAGTCCTGGGCGGCGATCGAGATCACGACCTCGGCGTCGTCAGGACCCTCGACGACTTCGTCCTTCTTGGCGAAGATCACACGGTACTGGACGCTCACGGGGCGGCAGACTCTGCGGGCGTATGCACACCCGCGAAGAGGTCCGTCTCTATCTCGCCGTCGGGTGGCGACCCGACCGTCGAGCGGGCGAGCAACCAGTCCTCCGTCGAGTATACCTGCGCCAGTTCCTCGTCCGTCAGACCGAACCAGAACGATTCCGACGGGTCGACCTGCGTGGCGTGAGCGCGCAACGCGTCCGAACGGACCCCGAGGAACCTGGCGACCTCGATCCGGGTCGTGATCGTTGCGTCCATGTCAGGGCGGTCGAACCATTTATCGTCGAACGGCGACGTGCCCCGCAGCCGCAGCAGCGCCTCGTGTACCGCCAACATCCGGCTACGCGACCACACGTTGTAGTACATCTTCGATGGCTGCCAGACCGGGCCGGCTTCCGGATACCACATCGGGTCGCCGGCACGATCGAACGCCCGCACGGAGATCTCGTGCACCTTGACGTGATCGGGATGCGGGTAGCCGCGCTGATCCTCGTGATAGGTCAGCAGCACCTGTGGCCTCTCGGAGCGGATCACTGCGACCAATCGGCCGGTGGCCTCATCCATGTCCGCCATGTTGAACGATGCCGGATTCTCGTTCGGCGGCGTGTCCTTCATGCCGGAGTCGCGATAGCCGAGCATGACGACCTCGTCGAAACCGATGATCCGAGCCGATGCTGCGAGTTCAGCTGGTCGCAGACTGGCGAGCAGCGCCCGTTCATCCTCTGGCGCAACGTCGTGGAACGGTTGCCCCGGTTCACGCAGCGACGGATTCTGCAGGTCGCCCTCCTCGCCACCCGTACAACAGACGAGCACGGTGCGTACGCCCGCTGCGTGGTACATCGCCAGCGTCGATGCACCCTTCGACGCTTCGTCATCCGGATGGGCATGCACCGTGACGATGCACAATTGCTCGTTGTCTAGGCTCGCCATTCCGTCTCAGGCTAGCGGTCCGATGTCCCCTGGACTCCTGCGCCCCCTAGGCTCCAAGCCCGTGACGCCTCCCCGTCGAAACTCCCTGTGGTCCGTCAGAGCCACGGTCGTGGCGCTGCTGATCGTCGCTGCCGGCTGCTCGAACAGCGGCAGAGCGCTGCCCCCCGCAGGACCGAACCAGACCCAGTCGATCGTGACAACCACCGTGGCGACGACGGCGGTGTCCACGCCAGGAAGCGACGGCTCCGGAGCACCGGCCGTCGACGGCGAAGGTACCGACAGCACCGCAGTGGTTGACGAAACCGATCAGGCAGGTGCGTCTGACCAAGGAGATGGCGCGACCGTCTCGACCCTCGCTCCGTTCGGAACCGGGGGTGCCGCACGGTCGTCGACGCCCGGAACCGTCAGTGCTGGCGCCGACAGCCAACTGCCGGATGCAGCCGGCCCGCTGACGCTGACCGCACCGTGGACGAACGACGGCGCGATTCCCGCGCAATACACGTGCAAGGGTGCCGGCACGTCACCGGCGATCTCCTGGAAGAACGTGATGCCGTCGAGCACCGAGGTGGCGATCGTGTTCACCGATCCGGATGCAGCCGACTTCGTCCACTGGGTCGTGTGGGGGATCCCGTCTTCGGTCAGTGCACTCGCCGGCGGGCTCCCATCGAGCAGCTACAAGCAGGCGACGAACGGTTTCGGGGCGGTTGGCTACGGTGCGCCGTGCCCGCCGGCGGGGACCTCGCACACATACGTGATGACGCTCTACGAACTGACGGCACCGCTGACACTGGCATCGGGTTCAACCGCAGCCGATGTGATCGCCCAGCTCGATCAGGAGGACATCAACTCGTTGTCCGTGTCCGGTCAGGCGACGGGTTAGCCTCTGGCATGGGCCACGATCTCGAACTGGCAGCCGGACTGCTCGAGAATGTCGCAGCGATCACAGCGGCGGGAGCCGACGAGCACGCGCTTGCCGGTCACTTGCTGAAGCTGTTGGATCTCAGCCCTGACTTCATTCTGTTGATGGACTGGGACAATCGCCCACTGTTCTGCAATCGGCGCTTACGAAACGAGCTCTCGCTCACCGGGGACCCGCTCCACGATCACACCATCGTCCAGGCGTTGATCGACAGTATCCAGGACCAGTTGCCGTTCACCGGCGAAGGCGGCGTGACCACCTGGGAAGGCGAGATCGAGGTCCGCCTCCGCGAAGAACACGAAAATCGAACGATCTCGGTCGTGCTGGTCGTCGACTACGACAGCCACCAGGAGCAATACGTAGCGGTCGTCGGCCGTGACGTGACCGAACGCAAACGTCTCGGCGACCGTCTCGAATACCAGGCATCGCGAGATCAGTTGACCGGCCTGCACAATCGCTCGGCGCTGATGCGGGAACTCGACAGGCATCTTCAGAAAGGGGTGTACACCGGCCGCTCGATTGCCCTGCTGTTCCTCGATCTCGACAATATGAAGCACATCAACGACGGCGCAGGACACCACATCGGCGATGCCGCACTGATCGAGGTCGCCAGGCGGCTGCAGCAGACGTGCCGAACGGAAGACTTCCTCTGTCGCCTCGGCGGTGACGAATTCGTGATCGTCTGCCCAGGGCTCGACAACGAGGCGGAGGCACTCGAGATCGCTGAACGCGTCCGTCGGGCGGTCACCGGGCGGTTCAGCGTCCAGGGTGCGGAGGTGTTCACCAGCGCGAGCGTCGGGGTGTCGTTCGGCCCTGCCTTGAACTGGCTCGAGTCGACGACCGATGCCGACGCCGCTGCGATGCTGCGGCGGGCAGACGCTGCGCTCTACTGCGCCAAGCGGCGGGGCCGCTCCCGCGTCGAACTGTGGGACGAACGTTCGGAAGAATCGTCACGCCAGCAGATGGGCATGACGGTGGCGCTCGAGCGGGCGTTGGATTCCGGCAACGAGTTGTTCGTCGAGTACCAACCGGTACTGAGGCTGAAAGACGGGTTGATCGTCGGGGCGGAGGCGCTCGTGCGCTGGAACCACCCCCACGCCGGGCCGCTGCTCCCGAGTGCCTTCATCGACGTTGCCGAGAGTTCCGGAATGATCGTGCGCGTCGGAACCTGGGTGTTCGAGCAGGCGATGAACGATCTTCACGAGTGGCGAACCGCCGGCCTGGTCGACAGCAATTTCGTCGTCAGCATCAATGCTTCAGCCCGTCAACTCGTCGATCGCACCTTTGCCAGGGTCGTCGATCTGGCGCTCGGCTCGCCGACGATCAGCGCCAGGCAGATCATGCTGGAGGTCACCGAATCGACGCTGCTCACCGAGTTCTACGATGCCGGAGCGGCACTGTCGACGTTCCACGCGATGGGTGTCGGTATCGCCTTCGACGACTTCGGTACCGGCTATTCGTCGCTCAACCATCTTCGCAGCTATGCCGTCGACCAGTTGAAGCTCGACACGTCGTTCGTCGGTGGCGTCGGCACGTCGGTCGTCGACACGGCAGTCGTCCGGACGTCGATCGAGCTCGCCCATGCCCTCGGTATGACTGTCGTCGCGGAAGGCATCAAGACAGACCAGCAGCTCGCTGCGCTCATCGCCCTGCACTGCGAATATGGCCAGGGCGAACTCTTCAGTCCTGCGCTGCCGCCGTCAACGCTCTGGGACCGGCACACGAGTGTGGCCCCACAGCGTTGATGGGCAGGCGGGCCATGCGTCGACGGCGTGACCTGTGCGTCGACGGCGTGACCTAGGCGTTGACGGCGACCTCGTCCAGGTAGTCGGCATACTTTTCCAAGGCGAGCAACCGGCGCGTCGGGGTGTGCTCGGTCGGGACCTCCGACGGTCGGTAGCGCTTGAGCATCTGTCGGGCGACGGTCACCTTGTGGACCTCGTCGGGGCCGTCGTAGATGCGCGCCGCACGAGCAGCACGGTACATCGATTCCAGCGGCAGATCGGTCGTATAACCGAGCGATCCGTGGATCTGGATGGCGCGATCGATGACGTTGTACAGCACCTTCGCACCCCAGAACTTGATGATGCCGATCTCGACCCTGGCGTCGGAGTAGTGCTTGCCTGCAGCATGCAGCTGATCCATCTTCCAGGCGGCCTGCAGGGTCAGTAGCCGTGCAGCCTGCATCTCGGCGTGGCTCTCGGCGATCCAGTCCTGCACCATCTGCTTCTCGGCGAGCAGCGATCCGGCCGTATAGCGCGTCAGTGCCCGTTCGCAGAGCATGTCGAAGGCGCGTTGCGACTGGCCGAGCCAGCGCATCGCGTGGTGGATGCGGCCTGGCCCGAGGCGCTTCTGGGCGAGGGCGAAACCCTGACCGAGGCCGTCCATTCCGCCGACGATGCTGTCCTTGGGGACACGCACGTTCTCGTACAGCACCTCGGCGTGGCCGCCGGGTTCTCCCGTCTTGTGATCGGGTTCGCCCATTGTCGGAACATCACGGACGATGTTCACGCCAGGGGTCTTCGTCGGGACGATGAACATCGAATACGCCTTGTACGGCGTCGAATCGGCGTCACCCGTCTTGACCATCACCAGCAGGAAGTCACTGATCGAGGCATTCGACGAGAACCACTTGTGACCGTTGATGATCCACTCTTCACCGTCGAGAACGGCGTTCGTCGTCAACAGCGTCGGGTCGGCGCCGGCGCCTGGCTCGGTCATCGAGAAACAGCTGCGGATCTCGCCGGCGAGCAACGGATCCATCCATTGGCGCTTCTGCGCCTCGGTGCCGCCGACGGCGATCAATTCGGCGTTGCCGGAGTCCGGCGCCTGGTTGCCGAAGATGCCAGGGCCGTAGGCGCACTGCCCGAGGATCTCGTGCATCAGGCCCAACTTGACCTGGCCGAAGCCGAGGCCACCCATGTCCGGGGGGAGATGTGCAGCCCACAGGCCCTGACGCTTGACTTCCTCTTTCAACGGGTCGGTGATCCGCTTGAACAGGTCCCGGCCCCCCTCGGCGCGGAAATTGGTCGCCAGTCCTTCGAGCGGGATGATCTCCTGTTTGAGGAACGTCCGCATCCAGGCCAACTTCGCTTCGAATTCCGGTTCTGTCTCAAAGTCCCATGCCATCAGTGCATCCTTCGTGTCGTAGCTGTTCGTGTCGTAGCTGTTCGTGTCGTCATACGTTCGGGTCGTGTGTGCGATCGACCTTATGACGGGGCATGTTCGCCACGCCCATCGGAGCAGCCCGTAGCCTGGGATCGGATGATCGAGCAGGGGTTGACCGTGACCGTGTTCGTCCTCGTCGGACTGCGGCTGCTCCAGGGTTTGCGCAGGTCGCGGATGGGCGACGGCCGCCATCTCGTCTCGAGCGTCTATCGGACGATTCGCTGGCGGCACCTGTGGCCCGTGCCGTTCGTGCTCGTCGGCGTCAGCGCCGTCGCCACGTTGCTGTTGCAGTTCCCGGTGCTCAGCTGGGGTTGGTGGAGCGCGCTCGGCGGCGCCGGCACACCGTTGCTCGGGTCGAGCAACGAAACTGTCGGAACGGTGTGGGAATGGCTGATCCCGCTCGTGTTCATCGCCCTGTTGTCCCCGGCGCTGCCGTTGTGGGCCCATGCGGAGGAGCAGATGTTCCGCTCGGGAGCGCAGCTGTGGTCGAAGCGGCGCAGAACGCTCAAGACCGCCCAGTTCGGCATGATCCACGCCATCGTCGGGATCCCGCTCGGGGTCGCCGCTGCACTGAGTATCGGTGGTGCCTACTTCATGTTCGTCTACCTCCGCCGGTTCCGTGTCGCCGGCGACCAGTACGAGGCAACGCTCGAGAGCACCCGCGCCCATACTGCCTACAACGGGCTGATCATCATGCTCGTCGTCGCCCTCGTCGTCAGCCAGGCCGTCGCCAATTGAGCGGACCACGGTCGTCAACCGATTCTTCGTGCAGGGGCCGGCCGTCAACCGATTCTTCGTGCAGGGGGCCGGTCGTCAGCTCGGCGGCATCAGCACCATCGAGAGTTGTCGTGAGTGGGCGACGAGTTGGCCAGCGGTGTTCCACACTTCACCGTCCTCTTCGACGAAACCCTCTGCCGACATACGCGAAACGAAGCGGGTGAAGAACCAGCCGTCGGTCGTTTCGATCCGGCGGGCGCGAAAGTGGATCGTCAGATCGATCGTCGGGATACCGACCATCATGCGGATACGGGTGAAGATCGGTGGGATCCAGGCGTCCGTCAGTGCAGCGACCAGGATGTGGTCCGGGCTGTAGCCGCCGTCTGCAGGGTTCAGGCGGATCCAGCCGCCGAGTTCACCGGACCGACCGAGATTCGGCGGCGGCACACCGATCGCCCACTGTGTCTGATAGCGGCGACGCATCGGAATGTCCGGTCCGCCGGGGACCATCGGAACTTCTTCGAGCGGGTCGGGCGGCGGCCCGTCGAGCAGCACCGGCGGCGAGATACCGTCGTTGAACGCCGCCTCGTCCGGCACGACGACCGGTGCCGCGAAAACGGCGGACGACGTTGCCAGCAACTTCGGGCCTTGGAACATCTTGGCGGCGACGAACGAGAGCTGCCTCCCGACTCGTTCGATCGTCGTCTGCACCTGCGCAGGCCCCTCGGCCGGCGGCGAGAGGTAGTGCGTGACGAACGACCGCGGCACCCGTGCGCCGTCGTCGACGGCGGATGTCAACGCCCGCAACATGATGGCGGCGATATAACCGCCGTTCGGTCCGCGCTCGATCCACCATCGACGATCGAGATCGACGCCGTACCGTTCATCGCCGATTGCAGCGACGTGTGTACCGGCTGAGAACGCTGAGGAAGACGGATCATCAACGACGTCCAGTGGATCGCCGATGGACGTTTCGGGCTGTGCAGACTCGCTTGACACGGTGCGGACCGTAGCGCCCAGATGCGAGTTAGCCTCCAGCGAGAGCTCACTATGTCGTTACCAACACCGCCACTTCCCGCACCGCCACCTCCCACCACCTGCTACCGCCATCCTGACCGAGTCACCGGACGCGCCTGCACACGTTGCGGACGACCTTGCTGCCCGGAATGCCTGACACAGGTGGCCATCGGCTCACAGTGTCCCGAGTGCATCAAGGAGTCGCAGCCGGCGATCCGCGAACGAGCAAAGATGTGGAGCGCCTCGAAACCCGCGCTCGTCTCCTACATCCTCATCGGCATCAACGTCGCCGTCTTCCTCTACCTCATCGTCAGGGACACGTCTGCGCTCGGCGGTTCGCTGACCCAGGGGCACCTCGACCTCTCGGAGGCGAAATGCAATATCGAGAGCATCAACCAACGTTTCGTCGGACCGTGCACCGAATTGCGGAGCCAATTGTGGCGCACGGTGACGAGTGGCTTCATCCACTTCGGCTTCATCCACATCGGCTTCAACATGTTCGCCCTGTTCCAGATCGGGCCGGCGCTCGAGCGGATGGTCGGGCGGATGCGCTTCACGATCCTCTACTTCGCAGCGCTGCTCGCCGGCTCGGCAGGCGTCGCACTGTCGGACAAGTTCACGCCCTCCGGCGGTGCCTCCGGTGCCATCTTCGGACTGTTCGGCGTGCTCGCTGTGGCGATGTGGCGTCGAGGTATCAACCCGTTCTCGACATCGCTCGGGATGGTGCTGATCCTCAACCTCGTCATCACCTTCACGATCGCCAACATCTCGATCGGGGCACATATCGGTGGGCTGATCGGCGGTGCACTCTGCGGCCTGATGATGTTCCCGTCGCCGACGCAGAAGATCCCCAGGTGGGTGTCGATCGCCGGCACGATCGCCATCGCCGTCATCTCACTGGCGGTCGCCTACGGGGCCGGAACCATCGTCGCCTGACCGCCTCAGGCCTTCATCGACTGCCGGATCAGGCCTTCATCATCGTCGTTCGCCGGAGTTTTGCCCGTTGCCGCTTGAGCGGTGATCGGTCGCTCGACCACTTCGCGTCCGGGGCCATCACCAGCGAGCACAGGGCGATCAATGTGTCGTCGTAGTTGACGCGCCAGCCGGCGAAGTCGATCCATGCCTGATCACGGTCAGACTTGATCGGGACACCGAATGATTCGAGTTCGTCGAGTACTTCCTCGAACTCGTCGCGCTGGATCGAGATCGGATCGTTCGGTAGCGGATCGGCTCGGTAGTTGATGCCGTAGAAGTCGCTGATGCGTCGCAGGCACAGGAATCCGGACCTCAGGGTGATGTCGACTCGCGGGTTGCGTGCCCGGTCCACCGCCGATGCGAGGATCGAGGCCACGTCGAGGATGCAACCTGCCGCCGTGATCCAACTGCGTGCCGGGTGTGGGGAACGGAAGAACACGAGCGCAGGCTGGCTGGTGTGGCTCTCCTCGATATCGGCAAACCACAGCTCCCAGGACGGAAACAGTTCGTCGTCGATGGCGTCGAGCCAGCCGATTCGCTGGTACCTGCCCAGCAGTTCGACGGGAGAGGGCGAAAGCCCGGCGCGCACTTCGAGCAGGCCGACCAACGATTCGCGTCGACTGAACGCGCCGTAGATGCTCGGCAGGTAGGAAATCATCAATGACAGCAACCCGAGACCGATACCGGCTTCGGAGAATGCCAGCACGACCTGGGGGATGTGGCCGGGATGGACGAAACCGAGCGTCGTCAACGAGGAGCCGCTGGTGACGAAGGCATCGGAGAGCGGAGAGATCCCGGTCGACCAGAAGATCGCGGTGAAGCCGGCCGTGATCATCAGCAGCCACACGACCGGCAGCAACAGCAGGCAGAACGGGGCATACGACGCCATCACCCTGTCACGGAAGTCGAACGTCCGCTTCGTCGACGCCAGCGGGTCGAAGATCACCCGACGCACGGTCAAGAACACCGATCTGGTGATGATCGAGGAGGTTCCACGCGGCAGCACCACGGTCTTGATCGCCGCGCCGATCACCCAGCAGATCCAGACTCCGCCGAGTATCCCAATCACAATCCGCAACACGATCATCGGCGAAGAGTCTGCCGGATTCGACACAGCACTCGTAACCACGGGAATGTCCGGCGACGTCGAACGTCCAAATCGCTCGCGGACATCACACGAGCGGTCGAGCACCGCCGGGACGGGAACTCTGGGACACCCCCTGCGTATGGTGTCCTGATCGGCCTCCGTGCCCCGGTTCCAACCCAACGACGATCGACGTGTGCGACCTGCCCAAACGGCGTCCCGCGTCTGTGGAGGCTGCCGTGTACGCCCTTGCCGATTCTGCACAGGCGATGGATTTCATCGACCTCGTGATGTACCGCGATTGTCCCGGGACACTCGCCATCCTGATGGAGGACAACGCCCTCCCCGGCGTCTGTGTCGCCGTCGACGGAGGCGACCACCCTGATGCCGTGTTCTCGGTCTGCGTCTGCGTGACCGAGGTCCTCAAGCGAAATCCGCAGATCGCCGGGGTCGTGCTGGCATCGGTCCGCCCGCACGACTCGCCGGATTGCGACGACATCGACCGCTGGTTCGAGCTGGTACACGACTTCGAACAACTCGGCGTCGAGCTGCTCGAGTGGTTCGTCGTCGGCCCGGCCTTCGCCGTCGGAATGCGAGCGATGACCGGATGCGTCTCGGCGTGGGAGACCGCCTCAGATCAGTGAGCGCAGCCGCAACCAGACCCGCAACCGCCACCACCACGACCGCCGTTGGGAACCGACGCGCCTGATGCCGGCGTCGCCGACCCTCCTGCGCCGACCGAGGCGAACATCGACAGCAGTCGCATCGAATCGACATGGCCATCAGGGCAAGCTGTCGGAGCGTTGGCCTCGCTCATCGATCGCCGGGCTTCGAACGTGGATTCACATGTGCGGCAGCGATATTCGTACAACGGCATGAGACCGATCGTAGTCCGCACCTCATCACCCACGCGCCTCGGCTCGCTGACGGCGACCGCCCTCGAGACTTCGGCAACTCGAACAACTCCTTCCATCGACCTTGCCACACTCATTGGGGTTCACTCGTTCGTACGACCGAGACCGAATGGCCCGCACACGTTGCCGATTCGCCCCCGCCGCGGCCGGACGCGTTCGAAGTCCCGCGAGAGCCGACGTTGGCTGATCAGGCAACCATCGTCCTCAGTGGCCGGTATTGCCTCTCGGTCATCCATGATCGTCGCACCAAAGGCGCTGGCAACGCAGCCGTGTCACTGGATCGAGCCGTGTCACTGGATCGAGCCGTGTCGCTGCGGCGAACACTGCCTCGCCGAGGTGGTTGACTGGAGACGTGCCGGAACTCGAAACGATGCCAGCCCATACCAAGCCACTGCTCGACGTCGTCCCAGAGACATCGGAGCCGCTCTCGGCGCACATCGTCAAAACCGAGCCGGGCGAATCTGCTGCAGCAAAGGTGATGGAGGCCCGGATCTACGGAACACCGCTCGAAGCGCTGTGCGGCCACGTGTGGATTCCAAGTCGAGACCCAAAGCAACTGCCGATGTGCGAGCAATGCAAAGAGGTCTACGAGATGTACCGCGCCTTCAACGAACACCTCGACGAGTCGCCGAGCGAATAGCTGCAGCGCACGTGCCGGTTGAGTAGTTTGGCTCGGTGCCGACGACCTCTACGCTCCTTGCTTTCGCGCTTGCATCGGTGGCACTACTGCTCATCCCAGGGCCTGCGGTGCTCTACATCTTGAACCGCAGCGTGTCGGACGGTCGCCGTATCGGCCTGGCGGCGGTCGGTGGGTTGGAGTTGGGCAACGCCGTGCATGCACTGGCTGCCGCGCTCGGTTTGTCCGCCGTGCTGGCGACCTCGGCGATCGCTTTCAATGCCGTCAAATGGGTCGGTGTCGCCTACTTGCTCTTCACCGGGGCCCGCATCCTGCGCCATCCACCGAAGGTCGTCAGCGAACAGGCGAGCGGCCACACCGCCTCCAAAGCGTTCCGTCAAGGCATCGTCGTCAACGTCTTCAATCCGAAGGTGGCGCTGTTCTTCCTGTCGTTCCTCCCGCAATTCCTCGACCCCACGCGCGGGCAGGCGACACTGCAGGCGCTGATCCTCGGCCTGATGTTCGTACTCATCGGTTGCGTCACCGATTCCAGCTATTCACTCGTCGCCAGTTCGCTCCGCACGGTGCTGCTGCGCGGCAAGGGACTGCCATTCGTGCAGCGCTACGTTGCCGGCACCGTCTTCATCGGCCTCGGCCTGGTGGCGGCGGCAACCGGCCAGGCCGGAACGTCTCGATGACCGACTTCGACGTGCAACATGGTCGACGGCTGACGATAGAAACGACTCGTCGACCGATAGAGCGATCCCTCGGTCATCGCTGGGCACATCGTTCGACGACGGGCACGAGTCCGGCACGACGTATCACAGGTCGTCGTTCGCCTCATTAGCCTCGGCGGGATGACCATTCCTCGCCTCGCCGTTCAACTGCATCCACAGGCCACGTCAGTCGCCGAACTCCTCGCCGCTGCCCGTCATGCCGACGAGATCGGTGTCGACTCGATCTGGACCTGGGATCATTTCTACCCGCTCTACGGTGACCCTGACGCCGCCCATTTCGAGTGCTACACGCTGCTTGCGGCGATCGCTGCGCAGACCACCGACGCCAAGATCGGCGCGCTCGTCACCTGCAACACGTACCGGAACCCGAACCTCCTCGCCGATATGGCTTGCACCATCGACCACATCTCCGGCGGCCGTTTCATCCTCGGCATCGGATCGGGCTGGTTCGAACGCGACTACACCGAGTACGGCTACGAATTCGGCACGGCACCCGGCCGCCTCGCCCTCCTCAAACAGTCGCTGCCGGTCATCATCGACCGTCTCGCCAAACTCACTCCGGGACCGGTGAACGGCAAGCTGCCGATCCTCATCGGCGGCAGCGGCGAGAAGGTCACCCTCAAACTCGTCGCTCAGTTCGCCGACTCCTTCAACACGTTCGGGCCGCCGGAGAACTTCGCTCACAAGAACCAGGTCGTCACCAACTGGTGCAACGAGATCGGCCGTGACCCGAAAGAGGTCGAGCGGACGGTCGGCATCGCCGCCGACGACCTCGACAATCTCGAAGCGTACGCAGAGGCCGGCGCCGACGTCGCCATCGTCATGCTCGGATCGCCGTTCGATCTCGATCCGATCGAAAAGCTCCTCGGCTGATCCTCGACACGCTGCGACTGTCCCGAGTCACCGAATGTATACAGGCTCCGCGACGTTCGGTGACACGGGAGCGCTCGCAGCGGGTTGCATAGGATCGTTCGATGACGGAACTCCTCCCACACGTTGCAGCGTTCCTCGCCGTCGCCACCCCGCCCCGTCCGTGGCCGACGCTGACGCCTGACGAGGCGCGTGCCCAACTGGCGGCCGCTGCCCGAGGCGACGACGGTGCCCCGGACATCGCCACACGCGATCTCGCCATCACCCGGCCGGATGGCAGTCTGCTCGACGTCAGAATCTACGGTGAGGCGGCCGAGGCGACCGTGCTCGTGTTCCTCCACGGCGGCGGTTGGGTGTACGGCGACCTGAACATGGCGGACGGGTTCTGCCGCCGCCTCGCCGACGCGGCCGGCGTCGTCGTCTGCTCGGTCGACTACCGCCTCTCCCCCGAGCACAAGTTCCCGCTGGCGCTGCACGACGCACGTACCGCTATCGAGTGGGCTCACAAACACCTCGCCGGCGGCGTGCCGATCGGTGTCATCGGTTCGAGTGCCGGCGGCAACCTGGCAATCGCCGCCACCATCATCGATCGTGATGACTGCAGCCGACACATCGGGCTGCACGTCCCGATGTGCGCCGTCACCGACCATTCATTCGACACCGAGTCGTACCGTGAGCACGCCGTCGGCAAGTTCCTCAGCGCCGACGACATGCGCTGGTATTGGGGTCACTACCTGAGTGACGAGGCCGAAGGCGCGAATCCGTTGGCGTCGGTGCTGCGTGCCGATCTCACTGGCATGCCGCCGGCGCTGGTGGTCACCGCCGAACTCGATCCGCTCTGCGACGAGGGTGAGGACTATGCACGCAGGCTCACGGCTGCGGGGACACCGACAACACTCGTGCGTCACGTCGGCATGATCCACGCCTTCCCCGTACTCACAGCGTTCCCTGTCGAGCAGGCGCACGTCATCGCCGACGTGACAGCCGCAGTCGACGCACATCTCCGTCGTCACACAACCACGCCGTCCGAGGAGTTGACATGAGGACTCAGGTCGCATTCGATCTCATGTGGTGCATCCAGGGGCGCTCTACGGCCGCCGGGTGGTCAGCGGAAATCACGGCTGACGAGGTGGTTGTCTGCGGGGATCGGCATCGGTTCGAGGGACTCGGCGACGATGTTGATCACCCCTTCGCTACGTTCCAGGCGGCCGCGCACCAGCAACGCCGGCGCCTCGCGGGCAAGGCGGCGATGGCGCGCCCAGCAGCCCTTCGACACGACCACGTTCATCAGACCCGTCTCGTCCTCGAGGTTCAGGAACGTCACTCCCTGGGCGGTCATCGGCCGCTGGCGATGGGTCACGACACCACCGACGAGGATGCGGCTGCGCGGTTCGATGTCCCACAGGTCGATCGAGCGGACGACACCACGGCGGGTCAGTTCCTCGCGGACGAACTGCGTGGGGTGACCGTCAGGCGAGACACCGGTCGCCCACAGGTCGGCGACCGCTTCCTGCACGACGTCCATGCCAGGCAGGCGTGGGGCGACGACACCCGTCGCCAGTCCCCCGAGACGGTCAGGCCGCGATTCGTTGACAGCACCCGCAGCCCACAGCGCATCACGTCGATTCATCCCGAAACAGCCGAAGACGCCGGATGTCGCCAGCGCTTCGAGATGGGCGAGCGTCACGGCCGGCACTCGGCGCACGAGATCTTCCGGGGAGGTGTACGGCCCGCCGGCGACGCGGGCCGCCTCGATCGACTTCGCCAACTCGTCGCCGATCGTGCGGATCGAACCGAGCCCGAGCCGCACGGCGAGCCCGCCGACCGCCGGGCTGAACGGGCTCAGCGGGATCGCATGATCAACGGGGACACCATCCGATGAGCACGGCTCCAGCACCGCTGCTGCGCCGGAGGCATTGAGGTCAGGGGTGTGCACGACGACACCGTGGCGGCGGGCATCGCGGACGAGTGAGTGCGGCGACCAGAACCCCATCGGCTGGGCGTTGAGCAGCGCTGCGCAGAACGCCGCCGGTTCGTGCCGTTTGATCCACGACGAGGCATAGACGAGGTAGGCGAACGAGACGCTGTGCGATTCCGGGAAGCCGTAATTTGCAAATGCAGACATCTTGACGAAGAGTTCCTCGGCGATCTCGCCGCCGATGCCGCGCTGTGCCATGCCCTCGAACAAACGGGCCTTGAGTTGCTCCATCCGCAGCTTCGAGCGCTTCGAACCCATCGCCTGGCGGAGTTGGTCCGCCTCGGCAGCGGAGAACCCGGCGACATCGATCGCCATCTGCATCAACTGCTCCTGGAACAGCGGCACGCCGAGCGTCTTCGCCAGCGACCTCTCGAGCAGCGGGTGCAGGTATGTCACTGCTTCCTGGCCGTTGCGGCGACGGATGTAGGGATGCACGGAGCCTCCCTGGATCGGGCCAGGACGGATGAGGGCGACTTCGACGACCAGGTCGTAGAACGTGCGCGGCCGCAATCGCGGCAGCGTCGCCATCTGGGCGCGCGACTCGATCTGGAAGACGCCGACCGTGTCGGCTTCGCACAACATGTCGTAGACCGAGTCGTCCTGCGGGATCGTCGCCAGGTCGATGTCATAGCCGCGGTGCAGGCGGATCATGTCGATGGCGTAGTGCAGCGCCGACAGCATCCCGAGCCCGAGCAGATCGAACTTGACGAGACCGACCGCAGCGCAATCGTCCTTGTCCCACTGCAGCACCGACCGTTTCTCCATCCGCGCCCACTCGACCGGGCAGACCTCGATCACCGGCCTGTCGCAGATCACCATGCCGCCGGAATGGATGCCGAGATGGCGCGGGAAGTCCTCGACCTGCATTGCCATCGACAGCACGTGCGCCGGGATGTCGTGGTCGGGTGTGCCGTCCGGTTTCTTCTGTCGATCGGTCGCCTCGACCCTTCCCCACCCGTCGATCTGCTTCGACCAGGCGTCCTGCTGGCCGGGCGCGAACCCGAACGCCTTGGCGATGTCACGCACCGACGACCTGGCGCGGTAGGTGATGACGTTGGCGACCTGGGCGGTGTGATGGCGCCCGTAGCGCTCGAAGACGTACTGGATGACTTCTTCGCGACGGTCCGATTCGATGTCGACGTCGATGTCCGGAGGCCCATCACGTTCCGGCGAGAGGAACCGCTCGAACAGCAGACCGAGGCTGACGGCATCGGCCTTGGTGATGCCGAGTGCGTAGCAGACGGCGCTGTTGGCGGCACTGCCGCGACCCTGGCAGTAGATGTCACTGCGCCGGCAGAAGTCGACGATGTCCCAGACGACCAGGAAATAGCCGGGGAAACCGAGGTGCTCGATGACATCGAGTTCGTGGTCGATGACGCTCCACGCCTTGTAGTTCGTGGTCCGCGGGCCATACCGGTGCAGCGCGCCCTGTTCGACGATCTGGCGCAGATGACTCATCTCGTCGAGCCCTGGCGGGCACGGGAACGGTGGCAGGCTCGGGGCCACCAGCGAGAGGTCGAAAGCCAGTTCGCCGGCGAGCGCCGCTGCCGCCTGGGCGACACCGGGAAACCGTTTGAAGCGCAGTTCCTGTTCGGCACCGCTGCGCAGATGAGCCATGCCGGCAGCCGGCAGCCACGGGTCCAGTTCGTCGAGGCTGCGTCTGGCGCGTACTGCCGCCAGTGCCGTCGCCAGCGGACGTTGCGCCGGCGTCGCGTAGTGCACGTTGTTGGTGGCGATGACCCGCAGATGCTCCTGACCGGCGAGTTCGACGAGCGCATCGTTGCGGTGCGAGTCGATCGGATCGCCATGGTCCCACAACTCGACGATCGTATGGTCACGCCCGAACGTGTCGATCAACCGCCGCAATTCCTTACGGGCAGCGGCGGGCCCTTCGGTGATCAACGCCCTGGGGACCGAACCCTTCCGGCAGCCGGTCAGAGCGAACCAGTGGCCGCGGCCGATGCCGGCGAGTTCGGCCAGCGTGAACCGCGGCGCCCCCTTCTCCCCCGCCAGGTGCCCGAGGCTCAGCGCCTGCGACAATTTCGCATACCCGGTCGGTCCGTCGGCGAGCAGCACGAGATGCGCGCCGGCAGGATCGGCCTCGCCCATCTGCGTACCTGGCCACAGTGCCTTGGCGTTGTCACCACGACGGCTGCGCACGGCTCGCTGACCGGTCGACGTGTCCGATTCCGAGCGGAACGACTGCTCCGTGAAATGGCCTGAGCTGCGTCCGAGGGTGATCTCCGTCCCGAAGACCGTGCCGAGTCCGACAGCGCGGGCCGCCTCGGCGAAGCGCACGACACCGTAGAGCCCGTCGTGATCGGTGAGCGCCAACGTTTCGAGACCGAGCCGTGCCGCCTGTTCGGCCAGTTCTTCCGGGTGCGAGGCACCGTCGAGGAACGAGAAGTTGGAATGGCAGTGCAACTCGGCATAGGGAACGATCGGGCGGGGACGACCGCCGCTGTCGTCGCTGACAGTGCGGGCGGAACGGATGTCGTCTGCCGGTTGGAACGGTTGACGCTTTCGCGACCATGCAGGCCCATCACCGCCGGCATTCCAGCTCGGGCTGCCGGCCACACGCCCGTCTGCGCCACGTTCGCCGACATAGGCCTCCGCCTGTTTGCGGGTCAACTGGTCCTTGTCCTGATCCCGTTGTCGATCCCTCTGCTGGTCGTTGACACGCTTGCCGGAGAGGCGCGCCTCCAGTTCGCTCCAGGGCATGTCGGGATTGTTGAAACCCATCGACAGAGTCTAACCGAACAATTGTTCGTATCAGAACGGGGGTTCGTCGCCGAGATCTACCCGTCGATCAGTCCCTTCGCCTGTGTCGTCCTGCTCGGTAGAGAGACGTAACGCAGTGCCCCAGCATCGGCATTGAACGCTCAGCCACCCCGGTCGGAGACCAAAGCCTTTCAGTGCCGAGGACCCGTTCGAACCAGTCGTTGCGGAACACTCCTCGAGGATCGAGTCGCTCTGCCAGTACACGGAAGTCACCGAGACGCTCGTAACGCGAAGCGATCGTTGCGGCCGCCATCGTGAACACCTTGCCCCAGTGCGGAACCGCGGCGAACGGGGCGAGGGCCGCCTCGATCAACGCGACTGCACGGACGACGGCGTCGGGATCCCGGATCCATGTGAAGTGCAGTGCGACCGTGTCGTTGCCGTACTGCGGGCTCATCCACAGCGTGTCGCCGGCAACCGTACGAACCTCCGAGACCTGCAATGTCGAGGCGATGTCGGCGTGCAACTCACGGACCGCCCGTAACGCAGCGACCGCGTCGTGCCTGGCGACGAAGAATTCCGACTGGATCTCCTCACCGCTACTCGGCGTGAAATCCATGCGGAAATGTGGCAGACGATCACTCCACGCTCCGGGCACACCGAGTTGCGCCGTGCAGTGTTCTGGCGATACCGAACGGATCGGATGGACGTCGACGGTTGCCCGTACAGCGCCGAACAGATCACCGTCTGGCACTGCGAGATCCTCGTCGAGACGGCTCTTGATCCACACTTCCTCGACAGAGTCGCCCCACGTCGTGAACAGGCTGACGCTGTAGCCGGATTCGACGATCTCGTCGAAGTGCTCGAACAGCGCGTCCCACGCCAGCGATTCGAAGACGTCCTGGCGCATGTCGTATTCCGGTTCGACATCGAGCGTCACGCGGGTGACGACACCCAATGCTCCGAGCCCGACGACCATGCCGTCGAAGTCGGTGTCGCCGCGCGACACCGACAGCGGTTCGCCGTTCGAGGTGATCATCTCGAACGCCGCGACGGCCGTTGCGAGGTTGCCGTTGCGGACACCGGAGCCGTGCGTCGCCGTGGCGATCGCCCCGCCGATGGAGATGTGTGGCAGCGATGCGAGGTTGCGCAGCGCTACGCGCTCGGCTCGCAGCACATCGGCAAGATCGCCGTAGCGCATGCCGGCGCTACAGCTCACGGTCCCGGCCGACCGGTCGAAGGTGACAGGTGCCGGCAGGTTGTCGAGGCTCAGCAATTCCGCCGAATCGGCGATGTCGTTGAACGAATGCCGGGTACCGAGGACGCGTATCCGTGAGGCGTTGATGACGAGCTGGCGGGCTTCTTCGATCGTCGACGGGCGATGGATTGTCGCCGCAAGGTACGTGTAGTTCGCTGCCCAGTTGTGCTCGGCCATGACGGAAGTGTCGCAGCAACCGAGTGTCATCGCAGCAACCGAGTGTCGCTGCGACGGCTACGGGTGTCTACACACTCGGGTGGCTCTGGTTGGCTGCGGGGTTATCGCCAGGCCATCCGCACGTCTGGCTCGTGCTCCTCGTTGGCAGCGCCGGCGGTCCGCTCGACCTCGACGAAACCGTTGCGCCCATAGAACCGTTGCGCGGCTTCGTTCACCTGGAAGGCCCACAGTTGCAATCCCTCGGTGAAGTGCTGCTTGGCGAGTTCGACGAACTGCTCGCCGAGCCCGAGGCCGATGACCGCCGGGTCGAGATAGAGCTGCTCGATCCAGGCGTGGATCGTGTCGTCGTCGGTCGGGTTCGCCGGTGCGAGACTCATCATCCCGACGATCCGCTGATGTCCGTCGACGCCGACCCAGACCTCGTCCTGCGGGATCAGGTGCTCGCCGATCCAGGCTCGGATCTCGTCGTCCGTGTGGGCATTGGTGATCGTCGGGAGTCCGAATCGCCGTGAACGCAGATACACCTCGGCAACGGCTGAGGCATCGTCATGGGTTGCCGGACGGAGTGTGAACGTGCACGATGGTCGCAGCGCGGTCAACGCGCCACGCAATCCCGGATCGGCTTTCACGAGTGCTTCGTCCCAGCTGAACCAGAACGTCTCCGGACTCTCGCCGGGCGGCGGCGCAGGCTCGGCGTCCGGACCGATGATCAGGTAGCGCAGATCGAGGTGGGTGTGACCTCGACCGCCGGAATGCACGTCGAGGTGGACGAATCGGACCCCGTCTGCTGGGTGGCGTCCGGCCAGACCCGTCTCTTCGATCGTCTCACGCAGCGCCGCCTCCCATGGCGTCTCACCGTCGTCGACGTGGCCGCCCGGCTGCACCCAGATGCCGAGCCGCTTGTGCTTGTGGAGCACGACACCGCGGCTGCCGACGAGGATCGCCGAGCCGGTGACGTGCACCGGATCGGCTGTTTCCGACAGCGGGTCCGCCAGCGCATCGAAGTGTTCGAGGAAGGCGGGGATGGCCGCTGCCTCGCGCTCGTCGCTCGGGAGGTGGGCGACAACGGCTGCCCGCAATTCGCCACGGAGTGCATCATCGATCATCGCCATATCTTCGCCGAGAGGCGGCCGATTGTCAGGCGGGGCGGTAGACGAGGGCGTCGATGCGGACGTAGGTGAGGTCGTAGGTGCCGTCCCGGCGTTGCAGTTCGTCGATGCGATCCTCGACCTCGGCGCGGTAGGCGGCGTGGTTGCCGGGCGGCATGTCGATCTCGAAACCCTGGAAGCACTGGCTGCGCATCCACCCGATCAGCTCCTCGCGGGTGAACGGTCTGCGTTGGGCGACGCTGTTCACATAACCGGCCATGCCATCGGCCTGCGGGGAGACGAGGACGAACCCGGCGGCCTGCAGCATGTCCAGGATCGTGCCGGGGTCGAGGAACGTCCACGGCGGCGGTGGGCCTGCATGACGCAACGAAACCTCGGCCAGCAATGGCAGAATTGCCTTGATGTTCCCGGCTCCCCCGCATTCCAGGCGGAACCAGCCGCCAGGCTTGATCAGTTGGCGGACCGTGGAAAAGATGCCGGGGTAATCCTGGCCGGGAATCCATTGGAACACGGCGCGGCTGAACACCGCGTCGAAGGAATCCCTGGGGAAGACCGTGTCGAGTTGTTGGGCGCTGACCTGTTCGAAGCGCTGATTCGGACGCATCACCGCACGTGCGTGATCGAGCAGCGATGCCTGTGGCTCGGCGCCGACGACCTCGCCATCGGCGACGAGTTCGGCGACGACGGCCGTGAAGTCGCCGGACCCACAGCCGATGTCGAGCAGCACATCGTCACGCCTTGACGGAAAGTGTTGTAGAAACCACCCATCCAGAGCTCGGTGATGCGACGTATTCGCAGCGTAGGACGCCCCGTCCCACGTCGGCAGCCAGCCATCCGGATGAGTGCCGGCGAGCACTGCATCGTGCAGACGATCGACACCGTTACCATCGACGTAAGTCTCAATATTTGAGATTGACTTCTCATTCACAATACTTAACGTACTCCACGTCATAGACCTCACGCAATGGCGTCTTTTTATGGGGACGGCGGAAAGCCCTCGAGATCGGAAAGTGCTATGAGTTCACTGCACAGTGCCACGAACACACGAGTACTCGTGGTGGTCAGCGACAGCTCCATTCGTCGTGCATGGACGACGGAGTTGCGCGATTTCGGCTACATCGTGTCTGGCACCGGGGACAGCGTCGGAGCGGAACTGTTGCTCGGGTCGTTCGCACCCGATGTCGTCGTTCTCGATATCGACCTGCAGTGGCGTCAATACGTCGGCGACCCGATCAGTGCGGTGCTGCGTCGAACGCACGCATGGTTGATCGTGGCGACACCGTCACGTTCGCGTATCGAGCACGAACGCCTTCGCGACATCGGTGCGCACAGCGTCATCACGATGTCGACGAGCCCGCTGACGCTGCTCGAGGCATTGAAACCACTCGTCGGCTCGAAGCGTGACGCCGCCGAATCCGAACCGTCTTCCATTCCGATCTCCCCGACGATCGTGCCGATCACCGGTCAAGCGCAGTTCGGTTCGCTGCTGCTCGATACCGATCAGCGGGTCGTCATGGTCGACGGCAAAGAAGTGCCGTTGACTCGGATCGAATTCGATCTGCTCGCCGAACTCTGCCGCAAGCCGCGCGGCATCAGCTTGCGCAGCGAGCTGCTGGTGTCCGTCTGGGGCCAACCGTCCGACGGAGATGCACACATCGTCGATGTCCATCTGTCGAATATGCGCCGAAAGCTGTCTGCCGCCAAGCCTGGCACCCGCTTCGTGCAAACGGTCCGTGGCATGGGCTTCCGCCTCGCCGACGCCCTGATGCAGAACGCCGTGCCGGATGGCTTGCGATTGGCGGGCACGAACGGTGGAGGCGGTAGTACGATCGCGCCGATGACCACCTCGGCCCACGGCAACGGCAACGGCAACGGCAACGGCAACGGCAACGGCAACAGCAACGGAGTTCAGGCGTACATTGCATCCAACCACCACTGGCCCGCTTCGACCGCTGCCAGGTAGGCAACCCCTTCTTCGGTGACCAATTGGAAGCGGGCACGGCGGCGACCGCCGGCCTCCCACCAACGCTCCTCGATCGGCCAAGGTCCAGCCCACGCAGCGACCCGCACACGCCGCTGATTCCTGGAAAGTGTCGCCGGCGCACCGCTGATGAAACCGCGCCCGGAGACGGTCACCGTGCGACCCCCGTCGTCTTCGACGATGCACGCCTCAGCCGGCAGGAACAGTTGGGACGGAGACGGTTTCGGCAACTGCCCTGGCCACGGCGGATCGTTGGCTGCTTGACCCGGGGCGGAGGCCGAAGCGGCCGAACGCGAGGCGGCCGAACGCGAGGCGGCCGAACCTGCAGCGACGCCAGGCGTTGTGGCCGGTGTGCCGATGCGCTTCGATCTTTTCGTGACCGGCGACGGCACCGTGTCCGGATCGGGCCGATCGACCGCTGGGATCAGGTCGTAGTGGCGGGACGGCTCGCGGCCTCCTCGCCATACCGGCACCGTGACGGCATCAGGACCGAGCAGTCCCCCGAGGCGGGTGATGGCTCGTTGCGCCCATTCGTCCGCTTGCGTACGGCCACCCCAGAACCCGAGTTGTCGACCGTCGTCAGCCTTGATCTCGACGGGCGTCAGGCGCAGCAGTACCACCCCGCCGTTCAGACCGCCAGGCTGGCGGACCCAGCCGTCGAGCTGCCAGCGCACCCGCTCGACCATCGTCGCCACCCGCAAGCCGGCCGGCTGATACCACACCCGCTCGGTCCGTTCTCCGTCGTCCGTTTCCGCTTCGATCACCAAGCGCACGCAGATCGAGCCGCGAGCGGTGATCGCCTGATGCAGTTCCTCTGCGCATTGGCGCCCGGCGAAGACGAGCGGTTCGACCTGGGCAACGGCGTCTTCGAAAACGCGCTCGGCGAACAGTTCCGGTGGCACGGGATGCGTCTCCGGTGGTCGTTCGTCGTCACCGCTCGCCAACCGGTGGGCGCGGATCCCGTTGTTGCCGAATCTGGCGAGGATGTCGGTCGCCGGCAGCGCTGCAAGCTGTTCGAGGCGGACGATGCCGAGGCGGCGCAACAGCCCGGTGAAGTCGGCATCGAATCCGGCGACATCACGGAGCACGTCGACAGGGAATCTGGCGAGGAAATCGACCGTCGCCGCCCGTCCGGCGGCGATCACACACGGTTCGCCGCGCAGCGCAGACCGGCGAGCAGCGATACCGGAAGCGAAACGACCCTCGGCGATCCCGACCGCTACGCGCACGCCGACGCGCTGCCCGACACCGTGCTGCCCGACACCGTGCTGCCCGACACCGTGCTGCCCGACACCAGCCTGCCCGACGCTGTCCTGTCCAGCAAACGCTTGGACGGCGATTGCCACCACCCGTTCGGCGAGGACGACGTCACCACCTGCATAGCGGGACGGGCCGCGGCTGGCGAAGGTGATCAATCCGGGTTCGGTGATCTCGAGCGAGGGGACGAGTTCGGCGATCGCCCTGACCACCGGCTCGAAGCGGCGGGCGTCGCGATCGGGATCGTGATGGACGATACGGACGCCGGAGCAGCGGGCCTGCGCTTCCCGGCGGCGCAGACCGATCTGCACACCGGCGACTTCGCCGGCAGGTGACACGGCAACCACGCGGTTGGCGTGGACGACGACCAGCGGCTCGTCACCCTGCACCCCGGCGGCAACCGCGCTCCACTGCGGAAACCACAGCGTCACCAGCCGAGGCATACCTATCCGGCCTGTTCGAGCAGATCGCCGCCACCGGAAGCGGAGGTAGGACGGGAGGCGGTGATGGTGGTGACTGCCGAGATCGAACCATCGGACGCCGGCAGCCAGAGCAGCCGCCGCAATGGCCTGCCGGCACGACGCCCGCCGACTTCGATCTGTACCTGGCGCGCCAACAGACGCCCCTGGCCGTCGTTGATGCCTTCCCACTGCGGAGCAGCGGTACCGACGACCAGGTCGGGCTGGATCCCCGCCTGCTCGTCGAGGCCTGCCAACACCAATACGGTACCGCGGGTCGACAATCGCGACTGCACCCGACGCATGTCGCTGGCGCGCAGCTGCGCAGGCACTCTGGCCAGCACCAATTCGGCACCGTCGGCGACGGCCGCAACGGTCTCGGCCCAACGTTGCGGTGGCGGCGCTGCCACCAGGAAGACACGTTCGAGGGCGATTCCCAACTCGCTGACGGCGGAGAGTCCGATCGACGGGAGTCCGACCACACCGAGCCACGAACCTGCTGCCGAGGCACCGGCCATCAGCGCCAAGCCGATCGACATCGCCGCCGGGCCACGCGTGGCGATCACACTGCCACGCTGCAGGCCGCGCCCAGGGAGCAGGTCTGCCAGTACCTCGAGGGCCGGCAGGACCTGCTCGTGAGCCATCACCGTCGGACGAAAACGTTCCCGAACGGCATCGTCCAAGCTGACACCCGCTCTCGCCATACCGTGATCCTAGACGAACAAACGTTCGTCCACAAGTGGTCGAATCCGGTCGACGTGACGTCGACGTCAATGGGGTGGAATACGGGACTCGAACCCGCGACCTCCAGAATCACAATCTGGCGCTCTAACCAACTGAGCTAATTCCACCAAGGCGGCAACAGCCTACAGCCGCGAGTGCGCTGCGAGAAGCCTGATTCGCACGACGCCGGCAGCGCCATTCTTTGGTTTTCATGAGTGTCTGCTGACGAACAAACGGAACCAATCGGCCCAGCGTGCCACCAACACCAACGCCGTCTGGCAACCTAGTGGCCGTGGAAGAAGGCTCGAAAAAAGCAATCGTGGCGGCGTTCATCGCCAATCTCGGCATCGCCATTGCCAAATTCATCGGCTTCTTCCTGACCGGCTCTGCCGGGCTGCTGGCGGAAGCGGGACATTCGCTCGCCGATACCGGCAACCAAGGACTCCTACTGCTCGGCAGTAAGAAATCGCGTCGTGAACCGACTGCGGAACATCCGTTCGGATTCGGCCGCGAGCGCTACTTCTGGTCGTTCGTCGTCGCCCTCGTACTCTTCAGTATGGGCGGGCTGTTCGCCCTCTACGAAGGCATCGAGAAACTCGCCCACCCGCACAAAGCCGACCGCCTCGGCGTGGCGATCATCATCCTCCTCATCTCCATCGCCCTCGAGTCGTATTCGCTGATGACCGGCGTCCGCGAAGCCAAGCACGTCAAGCCGGCATCGATGTCGTGGTGGCGATTCATCCGCACGGCACGCCACCCGGAACTGCCGATCGTGCTGCTGGAGGACACCGGTGCCGAGATCGGCCTGCTCATGGCATTGTTCGGAATCATCATGGCCTCGGTCACCGACAACCCCCGATGGGACGCAGTCGGCTCGATCGGTATCGGCCTGCTGCTCGTCACCATCGCCATCATCCTCGCCATCGAGATGAAGAGCCTGCTGATCGGCGAGAGCGCTGAACCGGACGTCGAGGCGGCGATCCGCAAGGCGATCACCGAGCACGACCTGGTGACCTCGCTGATCCATATGCGTACCGAGCACCTCGGGCCGGAAGAGGTGCTCGTCGCCGCCAAGGTCGAATTCGATCCCGGCATGACGGTGCCACAGTTGGCCGACGCCATCGACAGCGTCGAATTGGCGATACGCACATCGACACCGACCGCTCACCTGATCTATCTCGAACCGGACATCCGCCGCAGCGTCACGTCGTGAGCACCGAGTCACTCGATCCTGTCGCTGCGCGCACCACCGTTCCCACGGATGCCTCGACAGTGACGCCGGTTGGTTCAGCGCCGGCTACTCCCAGATCGCATCTCTATCCGCTGATCGCCGTGATCGGCGCTTCGGTGATGCTCAGCCTCGGCTCGACGATCGTCGTCGAGTCGGGCTCGCCAGGGGTCGTGCTGACGTTCTGGCGCATGTGGGCTGCGAGCCTCATCTGGTTCGTCGCCGTGAGACGGGCCGGGGTCGGGCCACGCCGATCGGCGTTGCGCAAAGCGATGCCCGTCGGGGTGTTCTACGGGCTCAACCTGGCGCTGTTCTTCAGCGCCGTCACGACCACCCGCGTCGCCAATGCCGAATTCATCGGGACGCTGACACCGATCCTGATCGTGCCGTTCGCCGCCCACAAGCTCCGCGAACGGATCAGCCGGAAGGTGATCGTGTTCGCCGCGCTCGCCCTCGTCGGGGTCGCCTTCGTGCTGTTCAACGCTCCGAGCGGCGCCGGCGAGAACAACTGGACCGGCAACGGTCTGGCCTTCGCCGGCGTCATTGCCTGGTCCATCTACCTACTGATGTCCAAGGATGCGAGAGCAACGATCGACACCCGCAACCTGATGTTCGGTCTGACGCTCACCGCCGCCTTCGTCGTCACCCCGATCGCCCTCGTCACCAACGATGTGATGAAGGTCTCGGCGACGGGTTGGGTGATGATCGCGCTGTCGACACTCGGCAACGGGATTGTGGCGCATGGCCTCGTCAGCTGGTCCCAGAGCAAGGTGCCGGTCTCGACGATCTCGATGATCCAGCTCAGTCAACCGGGCATGGCGGCGTTCTGGGCGTGGCTGTTCATCGGTCAATCGATCAAGCCATTGCAGGCTGTCGGCATGGTCATCGTCATCGTCGCCGTCGGCGCGATCGCCATGGAGGCGGCCCGCCGCCACCTCGATGCAGCCAGGGTCGAAGCAGAGCGATAGCGGACGGAGCGGGGTAGTCTGGTCGCACACGTACGGGGAGCTCGCTGGATCGGCGGGCTGAGAGGGTGGCTGCCGCTACCGACCCGAGAACCTGATCCGGGTAATGCCGGCGGAGGGAAACGAATCCATGCCCGACTGCAACGCACGACCAGCAATCATCGTCATGGGAGGCACGACGCCTCCACCCATCGGCGTCGGCGCAGTCCTGCCGACCGATGCGTTCGTGATCGCAGCGGACTCCGGCTTCGATCACGCGCTGGCGCTCGGACTGCAGGTGGACCTGCTGGTGGGCGACCTCGATTCGATCAGCGCCGACGGGTTCGCCGCGGCCGTCGACGCACTCGTGCAGATCGAGCAGTACCCGCAGGGCAAGGACGAGACCGATACCGAGTTGGCGATCGCCGCCGCACTGCACGCAGGTTGCAGCGAGATCATCGGCGTCACGGGTGGCGGCGGACGGTTGGACCACGAGCTGACGACGTTGTTTGCATATGCATGTATCCCCGCCTGCCCCATCAGCGTGTGGTCTGGATCGACACTCGTCACCGTGCTGCACGGGCCAGGCGGAACGACGTTCGCCCGCACGGCCGCAGGACTGCTGTCACTCGTGCCGATCAACGGAGACGCTATGGGAGTGACGACGTCGAATCTGCGCTACCCGCTGCATGCCGAGACATTGCTGGCGGGATCGGCGCGTGGGGTCAGCAACGAATTCCTCGACACCGACGCAACCATCTCGCTCACCGGCGGAACCCTGCTGGTGATCATCCCCGACGCCCTCGACGCCCTCCACGCCGACTCACGACTCGACCCGGAAAGACCAACTCCATGAAGCGCCGCACTCCCCTCGTCCTCGCCGCAACCGTCGTACTGGCGGCGTGCGGCAGCAGCACCAGCAGGTCGACCGGTTCCGCCACGACGACCGCGGTTGCGGTGACGACGCCGGGGTCGACGCTCGCCGGATCGTCAGCACCGTCCGTTGCAGCAGGATCGGTCACGCTGAAGTTACTGAGCTACGACGCGTATGTGCTGCCCGATTCGGTCAAGCAGTTCACCGCGGCGACCGGCATCGGTGTCGAGTTCGTCAAGGCCGGCGCCGACGCCGGGACGCTCGTCAACAGTGCGATTCTCACCGCTGGCAAGCCGCAGGGCGATGTGCTCTTCGGGATCGACAACACACTGCTGTCGCGCGGCGTCACCAGCAAGGGTTTGTTCATACCGTACCGGTCGAAGGAGTCGGCGAACCTCGACCAGACCGCCACGGCGCTGGTGCCTGGCCACGAGGTCACACCGATCGACACGAGTGACGTCTGCGTGAACATCGACACCTCCTACTTCACTGCCAAGGGACTCACGCCGCCGGCGACGTTCGACGATCTCGTCAAGCCGGAGTACAAGGGCATGCTGGTGGTCGAGAATCCCGGCACCTCGTCGACCGGACTGGCGTTCATGCTGGCGACCGTCGCAAAATACGGGCCGGACGGATTCGCCGCCTACTGGAAGCAGTTGCGCGGCAATGGCGTCGTCGCCGTCGACAGTTGGGATGACGCCTATTTCAACGAGTTCAGCCAGGGCGGCAGCGGCGGCAAGCTGCCGATCGTCGTCAGCTATGCGACGAGCCCGCCCTATCCGCTGGTGACCGGTGACGAGCCTCGGCCGACCGTCCCGACGACCGCCAACCTGCCGGACACCTGCTTCCGCCAGATCGAGTTCGCCGGCATCCTCGACGGATCGAAGCATGTCGCAGAGGATCAGCAGTTGGTCGACTTCCTCGCCGGCAGGCCATATCAGGAGTCGCTACCGCTGTCGAACTTCGTCTATCCGATCCGCGCCGACGCCACGGTGCCGGACGTCTTCACGAAGTACGCCACGCTCTCGCCGAAACCGTGGTCGGTCAGCCCCGGTGACATCGCCAAGAACCGTGATGCATGGATCGAGACATGGACGAAGACCGTTCTGCGGTAGGCAGCGTCGTCGGCGCGGTGTCACCGGCAACAGCATCCGAAGCCAAGGCAGCCGACACGGAGGCTGCGGCCATCACACGATCGCAACGGCACGCTTCCGCATTGTGGATCGCCGTCGTCCCGACGATCTTCCTGGCGGTCTTCTTCGGCTGGCCGCTGGTGACGATGTTGCGTCGTGGTCTGGCATGGTCGGCGTTCTCCTCGGTACTCGGCGACAGCGGAATCCGCTCGGTCATGTGGTTCACCGCCTGGCAGGCCGTCGTCAGCACGTTCGCCACGGTCGTACTCGGGGTGTGGCCGGCATACGTCCTGGCGCGCTACCGGTTCACCGGCCGCAGGGCACTCAGTGCGCTGCTCGCCGTTCCATTCGTCCTGCCGACCGTCGTCGTCGGATTGGCGTTCCTCGCGCTGCTGCCCGATTCGTGGCGGCGGAGCGTGCCGGCGATCCTCGTCGCCCATGTGTGGATGAACGTCGCCGTGATCGTGCGCACCGTCGGCAGCTTCGTCAGCCAGTTGGACCCCGGCCTCGAGGACGCTGCGGCGACCCTCGGTGCCTCGCGATGGAAGACACTGCGCCATGTCGTGCTGCCACTCACCAAGGGAGCGATCCTCGGCTCGGTGGCGATCGTCTTCCTGTTCTGCTTCACGTCGTTCGGGATCGTGCGCATTCTCGGCGGCCCCGCCCATCCGACGCTCGAAGTCGAAATCTGGCGACGAACGACACAGTCGCTCGACCTGTCCACGGCGGCAGCTCTGTCCGTCATCCAACTCGTCTTGATCGTCGGCGCACTGTCGATCTGGACATGGAGGCAGCGGCGCGCAGCCAGCGGTCCAGTGGCGATGCGCACGAGGACGGCGTTCAGGACGGCATCGTCGCGGACCGAGTCGCTGGCGGTGGCCGTCACCGCAGTCGTTGCCGCAGCGTTCGTTCTCGTTCCCGTCGGGAGACTGGTGGCGCAGTCGATGCAGTCGTCGCGTCCTGGCAACCCCCTCGCCGCCTGGCAAGCGATTGTCCACAGTGACCTCGGCGCTTCGCTCTGGGCGTCGGCGCGCGTCGCCGCCGGTGCCGTTCTCGTGGCGACGGCGATGGGAGCGTTGGCGTCGATCGCCATTGCCGGCAACCCGCGCGCCGGCGCGCTCCTCGACGCCGGTCTGATGCTGCCGCTCGGAACCTCGGCGGTGACGATCGGGTTCGGGCTGCTGATCACCTTCGATCATCCACCGATCGACCTGCGCGGTTCGTGGGTCATGCTGCCACTCGGTCACGCATTGGTGGCGACGCCGTTCGTCGTCCGCGCTGTACTGCCGACGCTCCGCGGTATCGATCCAGACCTTCGCCATGCCGCCTCCACGCTCGGAGCACGACCGTGGCAGGTCTGGCGGAACGTCGATCTCCCGGTGCTCAGACGGGCGCTGATCGTCGGAGCAGGATTTGCCGCGGCGATCTCGCTCGGCGAGTTCGGAGCGTCGAGTTTCCTCGCCCGCAGCGGAACGGAGACGGTCCCGCTCGCCATCGCCAGACTGTTGGGACGGCCGTCGAAGCTCAACCTCGCAGAGGCATCGGCGCTGGCCACCGTGTTGATGGTCGTGATCGTCGCCATACTGCTCATCCTCGATCGTCAGCCCGGCGGTATCGGTCAGAGTGACGTTCACCGTCGGCGAGCTCGACCGGCCCGTGTCGCTCGGACGGAGGTCTCCCGATGACGTTGCGAGCCATCGGCATCACGGTTCGGTTCGACCAGCGCCTGATCCTCGATGATGTCGATCTGAGCGTCGACGACGGCGAGATCGTCGCCCTGCTCGGGCCGAGCGGATCGGGCAAGAGCACGCTGCTGCGCGTGATCGCCGGCCTGCTGCGAAGCGAGTCGGGAACGATCAGGTGGGACGAACAGGACCTCACCGCGTTGCCGCCACACCGCCGCCAGATCGGGCTCGTCTTCCAGGACGAGCAACTGTTCCCGCACCTCGACGTCGCCGGCAACATCGGCTTCGGTTTGCGGATGGCCCGTGTTCCTCGTCGGCGCATCGCTGAACGGACGGACGAACTGCTGCATCTCGTCCAGCTCGAAGGTTTCGGTCATCGCTCGATCCACGAACTCTCGGGAGGTGAGGCGAAACGCGTCGCCCTTGCTCGAGCGCTCGCACCGTCGCCGAGAGTCCTGCTGCTCGACGAGCCGTTGACAGGCCTCGATCGCGAGCTGCACGACCAGCTCGTCGTCGAACTGGCGGCAATCCTCCGTTCGGTCGGCACCACCGCAGTGCACGTCACCCACGACGTCGACGAGGCAAAGTCGATGGCCGACACGGTGCTGACGATGGGCGACCTCCGCCGAGATCGACCGTCCGCGTAGCGACGCCTCCTCGCCATGGCTCGATGCTCGGCCTGCTTGGCTGCGTGTGCGCGATCTGCGAGGCCAGCTCCCCAACGGACTGTTTCAGCAACGGCCCCAACCCGGCCCGACGCTACGGTTGGCGGCGATGAGTGACGCCCTGCGAATCGGATTCATCGGTGCAGGATTGATCGGGACGTTCCACAGCAAGATGCTGCGTGCGGCGTCTGCGCAGATCGAGCGCGCCGGGGTCTACGACCCCGACTTCGAACGGGCGCAGCAGTTCGCCGACGCCAGCGGCCACACCGTCTGCCCCTCCGAAGAGGCGGTCCTTGACGGCTGCGACGCGGTGTACATCTGCACATGGACATCCGAGCACGCCCGGCTCGTCGAAGCCGCGGCTGCACGGGGGCTGGCGATCTTCTGTGAGAAGCCGCTGGCGACCGATCTGGCGACGGCACGATCGATGGCAGACGGTGTTCGCAAGGCCGGTGTCACCAATCAGGTCGGGCTGATCCTGCGGCGGTCGCCGGCATACCTGATGACTCATCAGTTGATCAACGATCCGCAGGCCGGCCGCGTGATGACGGTCATCTTCGGCGACGACCAGTTCATCCCGATCCAGGGTCACTATGGGTCGACGTGGCGATCGGATCCGCAGAAGGCCGGCAGCGGCGCGCTGCTCGAACACTCGATCCACGACATCGACATGTTCCACTACCTGTGCGGTCCGATCGAGCGGCTCAATGCTCACCGGTCGAATTTCCACGGCTACGAGCACATCGAGGACGTCGTCAGTGCGAGCCTCCGGTTCACGAGCGGGGCAACAGCGACGTTGACGTCGGTCTGGCACGACAACCTCGCAAGGCCGAGCCTGCGACGGGTGGAGATCTTCTGCGAACGCCGTCACATCGTCATCGAAGGCGACGACTGGTTCGGCCCCGTTTCGTGGATGGACAGCGACGGTTCGACGGGAGCATTGCAGGACGAGGCGTTGGTCGGGGCCGCTGGTGCGCTGCTCGACGGGCCGGCCAATCCTGACGTCGCCTTCGTGCAGGCGGTCCTCGGGAACGCGCCGGCGTGGCCGGATTTCGACACCGCAGTCGACGCCCACGGCATCGTCGACGCCATGTACCGCAGTGCCGATGCGAACGGCGCAACCGTCGAACTCCGGGGGATGCGGAAATGAACGGGACGCCGAGGTGAACGATCCGGCCGGTTCGATCGTCGTCCGTCCGATCTCGACGAGCGACACCCACGACCTGCGCCGCCGCGTCTTGCGCGTCGGCACGCCGTCGACCGACGTGAGCTACCCGCAGGACGATCTCGCCGGCACCGAGCATCTCGGCGCATTCGAGCTGCAGGTGCTCATCGGGGTGTCGACGTGGGCTCCCGAGACCTATGCGGGAGCGCCCAGCGAACAGGCGGTCCGTCTGCGCGGCATGGCGGTCGAGGCCGATCGTCAGGGCACCGGCCTCGGCCAACTCCTCGTGGAAGCTGGTGTCGAACGGTACACACCAACGGCGACGCTCATCTGGGCGCACGCCCGCGATCCGGTACTCGGCTTCTACCAACGGCTCGGTTTCGACGTCGTCGGTGACGGGTTCGTCGACGACGCCACCGCCATCCCCCATCACCTCGTCGTCAGACGTCTGGACTGAACCGGCTCTTCGGATGCAGTGTCACCTCACACGATGCCAGCGCTACTTCACGTGATGGATGCTGGCCATCAGGCTGCGGTGCTGCATCAACGACTTGTGTACCCCGAGACGATGCACGATTCGGGCGATGCCGGGGTGTCCTTCGGCTGGGGCCGGTTCTGAAGAGTCCAGACGAACGACTTCCGATCTGGTCGGTCACGGGCACACATCAGTGGCGCACACATCGATGCGGCGCATATCGACACCGAAGGGCACCGTGTGGCGTGTCGACACCCGATCTTCTGACAACGGCAGTGAGGAGCACATGATGGACGACGCTTTTCAGCTGCGCCAACGGGCTGCTGTTCTGCGACACGCTGCCGATGCCGTTGGAACCAGCTCGACGTTCGTACTGCCACAGCGATCCGGTGACGACGTGTGGATGGGTCCGACGGCGATGCACTTCCGGGACGATCTGGCGACAGTGTTGGCTCGGCTGCGCTCCGCCGCTGAGGAACTGCACATGGCCGCCGCCCGACTGGAGGCGCGCGCCCAACTCGCCGATGCTGACGTGCTCGGCCGTGCTCCGAAGTAACACACGTGCCCACTAGGGAAGTGAAGCACTCGGCAATAGGGTTGTCGAATGACAGCGGCTTCCGTCAACGGCATCACCATCGAATACGACATCCACGGCGACGACAGCGGCGAGCCGCTGCTGTTGGTCATGGGTCTCGGCGGCCAGCTGATCAGCTGGCCGATCGAGTTCGTCGACAGACTCGTCGCTGCCGGCTTCCGGGTCGTCCGTTTCGACAATCGCGATATCGGCATGTCGACGAAGATCGACGCTCCACCACCGACCGTTCGTCAGGTCATCCTCGCAACGATGTCGAAACGATTCGCCAAGGCGACGTACCGCATCGAGGACATGGCAGATGACGCCGCCGGGCTGCTGACACATCTCGGCATCGACAAGGCACACATCGTCGGCGTGTCGATGGGCGGGATGATCAGTCAGAGCCTGACCATCCGTCATCCGGCACAGGTCGCCAGCCTGACATCGATCATGTCCAATACCGGCGATCGGCGCAATGGAACCATCAGCGCAAAGGTACTGCGCAAGGGTCCCAAGCTGCTGAGCCGGGATCCTTCGAAGGCGTTCGAGAACAGCGTCAACATGGTCGAACTGATCTCCGGCCCACACTTCGACAGGCAGGCGACTGAGGCCGAGGTCAGACTGGCGGCGAGCCGCAACGACGACGCAGCGGGCACCGGCCGCCAGACGATGGCGATCGCTGCGAGTCCGGACCGCACCAAACTCCTGGGTGCTGTCACCGCCCCGACGCTGGTCATCCACGGCCTCGTCGATCCGCTCGTCAAGCCGTCAGGTGGCATGGCGACGGCCCGCGCCGTGCCGGGCGCTCGCCTGATGATGTTCCCCGACATGGGTCACGACCTGCCGAAGCCCCGGTGGGACGAAATCATCGAGGCGATCGTCGACAACTCGCGCAGAGCTTCGATCGCCCCGACGTCTGTCGCCGTCTCGTCCTGAGCTGCGAACGGAGTGCGGTGGTGACGGCGACGGGTGCGACGAAGCGAGGAACGAGCGAGAAGCGAGTGAAGTCGAAGCGCTACTTCTGCTTGAAGAACTCGATTTCGCTGATGGCGCAGACCTTCAGCGCCGGATCGGGGTAGCAGCTCTGCACGGTGAAGGAGATCGAGACGACGTTCTTGGCACCGAAGCTGAACGTCTGCGGAGCCTGACTGTCCGCCAACGTCATCTGCCGTGAGCCGACGATCTTGCCAGTGGAGTCGACCGCTGACACGAACAGATCTTTCGGGCGAGGCTGTCCTTTGAACGACGCAGGTGCCGACTGATCACCCGGGGTGATGAGGATTTTCGACAGCGACTCCTGCTTGAAGACAACGGTCACGGTTGCCGTCTGACTGTCAGGGGCAGCGATCCACGAGTCGTTCTTCACGCCGTCGGCAACGAACGCAGCATCGTGGCCAGGCGCTGCCGAGGACGCCGTGACGAGTGTCTTGTCAGGGCTGATCTGCACGAACTGCGGATGGATCTTGCGCTTCACGAAGTTGATCGCCTCGCTCGCCTTCGACGTCATCGTGCCGCGCACCGACGGGATCAGCATGCCGCCGCCGATTCCGAGCACAGCGAGAATCGCCAGCACCTTGCCGACCTTGGCGAGATTGCCGAGCAGGCCGCCCTTGGCCTGGCGAGCACCTTTTGCGACCCCACCGCCCTTGCCGCCAACACGCATCGGCCGGTCGCCCGCCTCGAAACCCGGGGCCTTGGCAGCCTTGGCGTTGGCGCGGCGCCGCCGCCAGGACAACTTGACCGGCACGATCTCGGCCAGCGAGGTCCCACAGCGGCGGCAGAACTTGCGCTCGGGAGCATTGCCCTCGCCACAGCTGCCGCAGACGAGATCGCCGGGGTTGATCTCGCGGCTCGGCGGTTGCATCGATTGGGGCTTCGGCCGCACCGCGGCCGTCGACGGCATCTGCGCGCCGGGCTGGCGGTCCCCGATCGTCGTCGGCTCTCCGGCGTGTTGCGGCGGCCGGAGATTCGGCGAACTCACCTGAGGTGTCCTGGCGCTCGTCTGTGTCTGTGTTTCCGCCTGCGGTACCGGTTTGGCGACGAGCGAGCTGAGCGCCGGATTCGAGGCGTGCTGGGGAGACTGACCGAAGCCGGTCGCCGGTGACCGCGGTGTCGCCGCACCCTGAGCGGACTTCGGTGGCGGCAAGAATCCGCCGCCCCCTTGGAACGGTTGCGGTGGACGCGACCCGGCTCCCGGCGGAGGCGGCTGCATCCCGTACTGCGTGGGCGGTGCCTGTCCAGGCGAGCCTGCCTGGCTCGGCTGGTCGGACGACGAACCCTCACCGATCACCGCGTTCTTGATGCGCGTCACGAGACCGAGTTGCGGCGGAGGCAACACCGTGGGGCCGGCAACCGTGTCCGCTGTGTCCCCGAGGACCTGTTCACCCTCCCATTCGAGGAATGCACCGCACGACGCGCAGAACGAGTCGCCGACGGGGTTGTGGTTACCGCATCGTTTGCAGACGATCATTCGTCATCCTTGCTGGAACGGAGGTCTCGGTGCCGGCGGGCCCGCAGGAGGTGGGGGCGGAGGCGGTGGTGCCGGCGAGGATCTCGCCGGTGCCACGATCTCGACCCGGTGCCCGAGGTGTGCTGGCTTGTTGGCGACCACCAACCTATCCAATCGGGCGAGGAAGGCCGGAGACGGCTGCGCCAGACGCAATCGGACGACGATCGCGACTCCAGGGGAACCGGGCATCGTCGTCCCCGGGGTCTGTGACCAGCCGGCACCGCCCCCTTCGATGATCTCCGGACGGACACCCGCGTACAGTTCGACGAGATCGGCGAGTCCCTGCAACGTGCCGCGATGCCGGTACAGCTGCACCGCTCTGCTGACGAGCGTCCGACGACGCTCGATCGGCCAGGTCTGATCGATCTCGACACCGACCCAACCGCCCAGCCATTCGAGGAAGTCAGGCGGTGCCAGTGCCGGATCGAGGAGTGCCCAGAAGTTGTCCAGTGCCGCAGGAACCGGTGCGAGCACCTCGTCGAGGCCCTCACAGAACCGCTGGATGAACGAGTCTTCGAGGAACATCGCCGGCAGCTGCTGGCCGATCGGATGGCGGACAGGCAGGTCGACGACGGCACCGCGGGCCACGTCAGCCCTCCTCGACGAGCAGCTGGTGTTCGTAGGAGAACACGACGGCGTCCGCATCGATCTGCAGTCGTTGCACCGACTGGCCGCGTTCACCTGTGACCGGGTCAGCGGCGAACAGGCGAGCATCCTCGATCAGCTCGACACCGGGTAACCGCTGCAGCACGGAGTAGACCTCGCCGACGTGCACCGGCCGGCCGAACGGCCAGCCGTCGCCGTCGGGTCCACCGGTCACCGGATGGAAGTAGCCGTACAGGGCTGCGGCGCAGTCGGCCCGCAGACGATCTGCCGCAAATCGTTGCCGCGCACGGATTCTGGCAACAACGGTGATCCCTTGGAAGCGTGGCGGTTCGATCATCACTCGTGCGCCGACGACGCGCCGCTCGTCGAGGTACTCGGAGATGCGCTGCAACACATCGGCGCTCGGGACGAGTTGTTCGAATCGGAGCTGACCGAGTTCGCCGTCCGCTACGGACGGAATGACCAGTACTCGCACGCCGGTGCCGCGGTCGTCCGATGATTCGATGGCGCGCACCCTGGCGATGTCCGGAGCAGCATCGCGCGCCAGCTGTTCGTAGTCCTCGAGCGTCACCGCGCGGTCACGGGTGCGCAGCACGATCGGGCCGCGCTGCTTGGCATTGTCGATGTCCTCGATGTCGACACCACCGAACGCCGCCGCACGGTTCTCCACACGCTGGACGGTCGGAATCGAGCTGCGCAGGATGCTGATCCGGCCTTTGGCGACGTTGCCGACGCGCCCGCCGCCGACGAGATAGTTTCGCACCCTGATCGTCGCAGCCTTCTTCGGCACTGCCCCGTATTGCGTCATCGTCCCATCCGGCTGATGGACGCTCGGGCCGAAGCTGACCGTCCCACCGACCGCATCGACAAGGAAGTGGCGGTCTGTCGGTGTCGACGATGCGAAACTCTTCACTTCGGTCCATTCGACCCAACCGCTGTCAGCTGCGACCTCGACGACGAGGCCGCCGGAGGAGACGATCGGCGCGCGCTGCAGCGTGAAACGCTGCCCGGCGACGCCTTCGGAGACCCCGAGGATCTCGTCGGCGACAACCTCGGCATTGACCGCTGCAGCGGTGCCCCCGATCGTGAAGGCCCTGACCGCCTCGATACGCGGCGACGCCGAATAGCCAGGCTGCTGGTCGACCGGAGACGTCACTCTGGCGCGCAACCACCCTGCGCGTTGCGTATCGAGTACCGAGACCTCGTGGCCAGGTGGTACGTGGAGCACGATGTCGCCGGGCCTGTTGAGCCCGCCGGTCTCGTCACGGTCCACTTCACAGCGCTTCCAACCGGCTGCCGTCGATGCTTCCCAGATCAGCGGAGGGTTGTTCGGGTCGACACCGATGCCTTCGATACTGCAGGTGAAACGGATCGTCACGGCGTTGCTCGGCGTCGCCTGTGACAGACCGACGTAGAGGGCATCACTGATGTTCGGCGTACGTTGGAACGGATAGAACGCAACGCCGGGGGGCAGTGTCGGGTCCTGGTTGCGGACGTCTCCACCCGACTGGCTCGAGGCGAGGTGGATCGCCTCGCACGGGATGATCGGCAGTTCCTTGACGACGCCGAACGTCACGGCCTGATCACCATCTGCCCGCGCCGTCGCCACTTCGGTTCCCGCCGGAATGCGGACGAGTTCCTTTGCCGCTCCGGACAACCAGAAGGTCACATCGGCACGGGCTGCGGTCGCCGGAAACAGTTGCACGCCGATCAGTTCGAGAAATTTGACGTAGTGCCGATCCGGCACGCGATTCAGCCGGTACAGCAAGAGGTCCGTCATCCATGCAAACGTCTCGATCAGTGTGACGCCGGGATCGGAAACATTGTGATCGGTCCATTCCGGGCAGCGTTGCTGGACGAGCCGCTTGGCGTCGTCGACGAGTTCCTGGAACCGGCGGTCATCGAGGTTCGGTGCTGGCAAGACCATCGGTCAGTCCTCTTCCAGGCGCACTGCGCCGGTTGTTTGTTCATCGTTCAGGGCTACGCGGTGCATCGGTCAGTCCCGTTCATGAGGGATCGAGTAGAACGGGAATACGAGGTTGCGCGGATCATTGGTGTTGCGGATGCGGTAGCGGACGTCGATGTACACGAGCGATGGTGTGACGACGTCGAAGCCGACATCGACGTCCATCACCTCGATCCTCGGCTCCCACCGCAGCAGACTGCGACGGACGTCGTCGGCGATCATCCCGGCGGTGGTCGCGTCCGTCGAGGCGAAGATGTAGTTGTGGATCCGACACCCGAACTCGGGTCGCATCGGCCGCTCGCCAGGTGCGGTGCCGAGCACGAGCCGGATCGCCTCTTCGATTTCGCGCTCGTTGGAGACGAGGGCAATGCCGCCCGTTGCGTTGACGCGTACGGGGAACGCCCATCCCTTGCCGACGAAGACGTCAGTCATCGTTGCCACCTCCCGACCGGTCGGATAGCTGCCGAGCGTGCGTTTGCAGTGTGAATCGTGCGTTCATCAGTTGAGGCTCACCATCGATCCCTTGATGGCGGTCTGCGCCCCACCGTCGATCGTCGCCCCCATCGAGGCCTTGAACTCGGCGGTCTGCTGTGACTCGATCTTCACCGTGCCCTGTGCCTTGAGTTCGAAGTTGCCCGTTGCCTCCATCTTCAGGTCACCACCGGATTTGACGGTGATCTTGTTGCCGCCCTCGATCGTGATCTCGTCCTTGGCGATGTCGATGACGATCGAGGATTTGTCGGAGGCGATGATACGCAACGTCTCCGAACCGTCCTTGTCGCCGAAGGCGATCATCGCACCGGACCGCGACTCCCAGCGCCGTTCGGTGATCGCACCGTCGCTGCCGTCGACCATCGTCACGTCGTCGGCCGGCTTATCGACACCGTTGTACAGACTGCCGACGACATAGGGGTAGTTGACGTCACCGTGATCGAAGGCGACGAGCACCTCGTCGCCGATCTCGGGGATCAGCATGAAGCCACGGGTCGGCCCTGCACCCGGGTAGCAGACACGCGCCCAGTTGCTCTCGTAGACGTCGGCGAGCCACGGCATCTTGATCTTGACCCTGCCGATCTTCATCGGGTCGTCGGCATCGGTGACGACACCGATCACCACGCCGTTGATCCGCTGACGGCTGTCGTTGTTGGAACTGCCACCGTTGTCGCCACCGACGAGTCCGAGCATCGAACGGTCTTCCATCCCCGACACGCTGAAGTACGTCGTGTACCCGGCATGGTTGAAGACGTGGTGGGCCTGCGAGACCGACCACGTGCCGCCGAACAGCGTTCCGACACCGTCGATCTTCAACTTCACCGGCGGCAGCACCTTGGAGTTTCCGATGGCCACCCCGGTCGCTTCGACCACCGTCGATGAGCGGTCGGCGGCGAGCGCGTCCTGCGCCGCTGCGACTTCGCCGTCGTTGGCGAACGGACGGCCGACGGAGACGAGTGGCGGGCTCGAGAAGGCGGAGGCGAGTGAGGCGATCTGGACGGTCGATTCGCTGAGTGTGACGTTGTCGGTCGTCGTCGCAGTGCCGACGACTGCCTCCTTGGTCTCATAGTTCCAGCCACGCAACTCGAGATCGTGCACCTGTTCCACACCGGTCACCCGTGGCCGGAATTCGAGGATGTCCTGACCGAACACGACGTCGATGCTGTCGGTCTCCTTGCTGATGTCGGTGAAGTTGAACTTGCCGTCGAAGAAGTTGGCGACCCGCGAGCACTCACGGCCGCGGGACTGGATGAAGTCCCAGTCGGACATGTTGACCTGGCCGATATGGACGTGGTTGAGGCTCGTCGAATCGATGGAACCGACGTCGAGTCCTGCGTCGCTGACGATCTTGTTGACGAGGTCGGAGTCGGTCATGTCGTTGAACGTCTTCGTCTTCGATCCGCGTCGCAGGCGATGCGATTTGTCGTAGCCACGGACGATCAGGAACGAGCCGGACGCCGACATTTCCGCCTCGATCGTCGTCACCTCACCGTGGACGAGGATGTCGGTCGGCTCCTCACCGAGCGGCCCCGTCTTGATCACGACCTCGGCACCGATCTTCAACGGGAAGTTGTCGAACAGGCTGCGCTGCGGATCGGAGAACCGCATCGTGAACATGTCCGCGAGCATCAGGCTGGCGTCGACGACGGTGTCGATCAACGACGTCGTCAACGACTCGTCGATCGGCGAACCGTCGACTTCGATGTGCGGGACCTGGCTCGGCATGATCGACCGCTACCTCAACTCACGGGCATCTGCCAGCGAGGGGATCAATACGGAGGTGCCGGCGCGGACGCTCAACGGATCGTCGATGCCGTTGATCTCGGCGAGCGCCCGCCAGTACCCGGCCTTGCCGTACTCGCGGTACGACAGCAGTTGCAGATTGTCGCCCTCGACCATCTGTCTCGCACGGCGGCCGGCCGGCCCGCCTGACGTCGGGTTCTGCGCGCCTGGGGTGTCGATGTGCTCGGTCATGACGATCGAGACGTCGGCGCGTGCCGCACTGCCATCGCTGCGGAACAGCGTGAAGGTGGCGTCCGCCTTGGTGATGTAGCCGGTGAAGACGAACGAACCCCAGTGGAACGACATCCGCGGTGGAAGCGGGGCATGATCCGACGGCTTGTCGGTTGCCGGGTCCATCAGCTTCTGCAGCGTGGAAACCATCTCCGTCACGTCGCGGCCGCCGATCGGCTTGTCCCACTCGTCGAGGAAGATGCCGAATGACAGCGTGCGGTTGCTCGACCCGACGTACTGCGGAGGTGGCGGCGTCTTGTCGGCCGCCTGCTGCGACGTCGGCCGCGGCTGCTCGTGGAAACTCGCAGACTTCGAGAGCACGAGTTTGTCCGGGTTGAACTTGAAGGACAGGTTGCGGCCCTCCCACGGCAGATCCGGCAGCAAACCGCCGATGCCACCGACTCCGGCGGCTGCTCCGGCGAGCGCGCCGGCGACATCGCCGAGGCTCGGCCCCCCGCCGGCGGCAGGGGACTCCTTGAGGAGCGCCTTTTCGAACTTTCCGGGGATCGCCATTACAGCGCAGAGGCCAGTGCCAGGCCGGCGTCGAGGAAGCCCTCGTGGGAGAGCACCAGCGTTTCGAGCAGTACGCCGTTGGCGTTGATGTCGAGGCCTGCCGCCGACCAGCTGACGGGGATGATGCCGGTGAGGCTCCACGAGTGGATGACGTCGCCTGCCGAATCGCACGCCGAGATGACCCCTGACGAGCGTTTCACCATCCCCTGGAAGCTGGCGAACCACAGCGCGACCTCCTTCGAGCTCTCGTCGACGGGGCGCTGCAAAGTGAGATTCTCGAACTTCACCCTGCCCGGCAGGTTGTGGACGAAGCCGTTCTGTCCGCCCTCTTCATAGGTCTTGATGTCGTACGTCGCCTTGAGCCCGTCGACCTTCGAGAAGTACCCGAGCGACAGTGCGTCGATCTGCACCTTGAAACGATTCTGTTGTGCTGGATTTGCCATTGCTGGTGCGGCTTTCTGTGGTCAGCGTGAACTGAAGAGCGACCCGGCGCGCTCTCGTTCGATGAGTAGGTCATGACGGAGACGGGAGCGGATGCCGTCGTACAAGCGATTGGTCAGTTCTTCGAGCTTCGCCGGGCTCATGTCCTCCGCAGCCGCCGGCGAAGCGGCCGCACCGGGCCCGGCTCCTCCGGATGCGTTGTCCGGCCCGGTCGGGCGAATGTTGAGTTCATTGATCTCCACGGCCCGCTGCGCACCGAGCGCAGACGCGCCTCCCGGTCCCGGCGCAACGCCGAAGCCGACGCCACCACCTGGCAGCGGGCTGGCGAGACCGGTGCCGAGCGCGGCGCGCTGGACGTCACCGACCACGGCCCGCTGCTGATCCAACGACAGCGACGACGTCATGCCGGACCCGCCGGCGGCCGAGCCACGCCCGGCGGGAGTGTGGGTCAACGCCGGTGCAGGGATCCGCTGTGCGCCTGCGCTGGTGACACGCTGGGCGACGCCGCGCGCCTCCGATTCCATCGCCTGGCCAGCAGGCGAGTTCTCGTCAGGCGCAACGCTGCCGAGTCGCTGCTGCTGCACCACATGGGTCAATTCGTGGGCGAGCGTCGCCCTGCCCTCGCCTGACCCCGTCGATCCGAGCGAGTCCGGCAGATGCACTTCCTTGCCGACCGTGAACGCCTTGGCCTGCATCGATCGCGCCGCTTCCGCGGACTCTGCGCCACGGTGCACCGGCACGCTGGACAGGTCAGCGCCGAGCATCGGCTCCAGTTGCTCGCGAAGATCGGACGGAACGCCCTCTGGCGCGCGCTGTACGCCCGGCGCAGCTTTCGGCGCAGCCGACCCACTGGCGCGCAGCGGAACGACGGTCGGACCTGATGACGGCTTCGGGGTGACGGAGACGGCAAGCGGCGAGGACGATCCCGGGCCACCGTGACCGCTGTTCGTCGATCCACTCGACGAGGAGCCGGTACCTCCGGTCGAACCGGTCGAACCGGTCGAACCCGAGAGGTCGAAGCGAGTCGGCGCCGATGCCGCAGCCGAATGACCTTCGGCGACGCGCTGCACGCCGGCGACGGAACGAGCGCCGATCGTCGGTGCGCTCGAGGTGTGCAAGGTGTGCGCCACTGGCATCGCCGACGCGGATCCCGAACCGGAGGCGCCACTGCCCGAAGTGCCGGACGAACTGCTCGACGACGACACAGCCGGAGCGTGACGTGACAGCGCAGGGGGCAGGCTGCCGGCACTCGCAGCTGCGGGTGTCCGCTGGGCGCCGCTCTCCGCCGCGCCGGTCACCGGCGCAGCGGCGCCACGTGTCACCACATTGGAACGCTCCACAGAACTCGGCGGGGCGATGGAGGGAACCATCGTCGCCGGTCGATGGGTCATCGGCGCGCCGATGCCGCGGCGTACGATCGTGCGCTCTGATCCGGACGTCGATGCTGGAGTGGACGAGGAGTCCGACGACGGAGAACCGAGCGAGATCGGCGGACCACCTGGGCGCAGTGTGCTCGACCCGACGGTCGGCCCGACGCTTTCCGCTGTACCCGACGATGGCGTTCCCGACGGGCCACCCGATGCCGGGGAACTCGTTGCTGCCTGCGGGGTAGCGCCAGACGATGAGGAAGCGCCACCGCTCGCCGACGTGTCAGGCAGACGCTGCGCACCGGCGGCGACGGGCGGTGCGACCGCAATCGGCATCGATGGCAGCGACGACGATGCAACGCCGGACGGCTTGACCACTGAATCGGGCCGCGCGCTCAATCGCCGTGCAGGCGCAGGGACGGCGGAAGTTGAACCAGATGGTACAGACTCGCTCGCCGCTGACGAGATCGGGGGCGACAGCGATGAGCTGGGCGATGACGACACATTGGACGAGGGAGAGGATGCGGATGCTGACGACGATGTCGACGGCGCTGTTGCGGAGGGACCGGCGGGTGCCGAATCACTCATCGCAACGGGAGCGGAGCCGGGGAAGCGCAAGCGCTGCACACCGGTCGGTGCCGGTGTCGGCGCAGCGGATTGGCGGATATCGAGCGACGGGCCCGTGGTCCGCCCACCGCTCGCCGAGGGCGGCCGCGGTGTGATCGTGCCGCTGACCACCCCGGTCGGAGCGTCGGCGAGACGCTGGTGTCCGAGCGGGGCGATCCTCGTCACGGGGTCCGCCAGCACGGCCAACCCGGTCGTGATCCGGCTGAGTGGAGCGGTCAATGGTGGCGGACCGCTGGTGCGCTCGATCGGTGTAGCCGACCGCCATGCTGCGGGTGCTGCGGGGGCGGTCGGAGGCGGTGGCGACACATCGGCGGACGCACCGCCAGAGGCGTCAGCGCCGCCGGACGGGTCGGCGTTCTTCGAGCGGCGGCCGAAGGGCCAGATCGCCATGTTCAGTTCCCTTCGCTCATGCGCCGGTTGATCGAGGCGATTTCCTCGACGAAACGAATGCGGTCGGGGTGCTCCAATTCGAGCACGCGGTCGAGATCCCAATGGAAGTAGTAGGACACGTACGCAACCTCCTCCATGAGACGGTCAGCTGCGTACGTCAGAATTCCCCCGGGCGATCACCTGCGACATCCACCTCGAAGTCGGCGCCACATGACGGACATGTGACTGCTGCGTGGGTATGGCCCTCGGAATTCACCCGGCGGTACAGGTCCTGCAGGAAGGCCAGGTCGGTGGCGAACAGCCGCTCGATGATGCCTGCGTGGATCGAGTCCAGCTCGCCGAGTCGCACGACCACCCTGGCGAGCAACAGCACCGTCAGGTAGGCCTCGTTGTCACGGACCCGTTGATCCCTCAGCGGCATGATCTCGTCCTTGGCAGTTGCCAGGCGCATCACGCCGTTGCGATGCACCCGGCCGCTGTCGTCGACGAGGCCGCGTGGCAGCACGAAGGCGTACTCGGTCTGCAGGCGATCGTCGGTTTGTGCGGACATCACTAAGCGAGCGCCAGACCCTCATGGGTCAGTACGCACTCCTCCATCAGCACATCGTTGCTGCCGGCCTGCAGCGAACCGAGGGAGACCTTCGACGGCCAGCAGTTCGTCAGGTTGTAGCGGGCGATCTCGCCCTGGGAGTAGTCGAACAGCACGATCGAGGCACCCTTACGGGCCGCGTCGATCTTGCCCTCCTGCACTTCTTTGTGCCATTCCCACAACGTCGTCGAGTGCGTTTTGCCGCGCTTCAGTGTGATGTCGCCGAACTTCTTCTGGCCCGGCAGTTTCTTGATGATCTCTTTGCCGAGCGCCGTGTTCTCGCGATGCTCGATGACCTGGACCTCTGCCGACAGCCCGGAGACCTCTTTGAACTGGGCGATCTCCTTGCCGTCGATCTCGATCTTGAATGTGTATCCGGCTACGCCGTCTTCGCCAATAGGCATGGGAACGAACCTTTCTCTCTGTGTCTCGGTTTGTTAGAACTGGTGCGATTCGATCGCCGTGATCGACGTGATCGAGGCGATCGACTCGGGCATCGACTATTCGGCGAGTGCCGCGCCGCCGGAGTACTGCGCAAGGCGGAAGACGACGAACTCCGCCGGCTTGACCGGAGCGATACCGATTTCACAGGTGACCTGGCCGGCGTCGATGTTCTCCGCCGGGTTGGTCTCCGAGTCGCACTTGACGTAGAAGGCCTCGTCGGCTGTCTGGCCGAACAGCGCACCGTCGCGCCATTGGCGGACGAGGAAGCCGGAGATCGTGCGGCGGATGCGCTGCCACAGATCGAAGTCGTTCGGCTCGAAGACGACCCACTGGGTGCCGTTGAGGATCGACTCCTCGAGGAAGTTGAACAGCCGGCGGACGTTGATGTAACGCCATGCCGGATCGGACGACAGCGTGCGTGCGCCCCAGACGCGGATGCCACGGCCGGGGAAGGCGCGGATGGCGTTGATGCCGTGCGGGTTGAGCAGATCGTGCTCGCTCTTGGTGATGTTCAGTTCGAGCGTGATGGCGCCGCGGACGACCTCGTTTGCCGGTGCCTTGTGCACGCCACGGGTCGCATCGCTGCGTGCCCAGACGCCTGCCATGTGGCCGGACGGCGGAACGAACTGGTTCTGCCCGGTGGCGGGATCGAAGACCTTGATCCACGGCCAGTACATCGCTGCCTGCTTCGAGTCGTAGCCGACCTTGTCGACGCGCCATTCCTTGATCTGCTGGGCGTTGAGGCCCGGCGGCGTGTCGATGATCGCCATGCGATCGCCCATCAGTTCGCAATGGCTGATCATCGCCAGCTGCACTGCCTGCACGCCTTCGAGGTCGATCATGCCGCGCTGGTAGGCGGTCATCAGATCGGGGACCGACAGCATCGTGATCTCTTCGACAGCTTCGAGGCCGGCGAAACCGGTGCGCTCGGAGGCGTCGCCGACGTAGTCCTGCGGTGAGATCCGCAATGCCGGCAGAGCCGAAGGGGCGGCGCCCCCACCGAGATGGACGGAGCTGCCGACGTTCGGCTTCTCCAGCGCACCGCCCTTGACGATCTCTTCGAGCTGCACGAGCTTCGACGACTGATTGACGACGGTGACGATGTTCTTGGCACCCCGCTTCGTCGACACCTCGAAGCTCTCCTCCGGGTTGCCGTTGCGCTTGACGACGAGTTTGAAGACGTCGTCGGGCGTGCCCTCCGGCATCCCCTCGACATCGACGGAGATGTTGTTGCCGCCTTCTCCGGCTTCACGAGCGGTGAAACGGTATGCCGGGAGCGCCTTGTCTCCTCCTGAGTTGAGCTCGGCTCTGGCGGCCGGCGAGACGGTCGCCTTCTCCTCGCTTGCACCGACCCTGACGATGTACGCCGAGCCACCTCCGTTGTTGAAGTACCCGTACACGGCGTGAGCCAGGTACGTGTCTTCGAGGAAGTCGCCGAACGTTTGGACGAATTGGGTCCAGTTGGTGACGAGAGTCGGCGTGTTCGCCGGGCCGGTCTTGGCAAGACCGACGAACGCAGCAACGGATGTCGCTACGCCCTCGATCGGCCGTGAACCCGCCTCAAGCTCTTCAACGTAGACCCCCGGGGACAGATATTGGGGCATGTATGACCTCCATGTCGCAGTGACGCTGGGCACCAGTGTGGGCGAGATCGGTGGCGGCGACTAGGCGTGCGAGTGACTCGCAGAGGGCAACGAGAAGTGCTCGATCGGGCAACGTCGCAGCCCTTGAGCAACAGACCGGGAGCAGCGAGATTCGACACATGAGAAGGTCTCGTTCGCCGGTCCACGACGAAGCGCACGCGGACCCTGCTCCGATGACCGCCCACACTCCAGTGCCGGACCGAACACCGGTGTCGACCGATCCGGGGGCGTCGAGAGCCGAAGCTCTGCAGCGCAGTTACGGTAATCGTGCTGTCGAGCGACTCGTCGATGCCGATCTCGCGCCGGTCTCGCGCCGGACGACGTCGTCGGGTCCGGACGTCGATCAGACCTACGAGACGGTGACCGGCTATCGACTGAGCGCCACGATCCGACAATCACCGCAGGCCGCCGATACTGGCGATACTCCGCCAGGCACTGACGGTCAACGAGAGACAGCACCTGCTTCGAAGAACAGCGATCCCGACTCGGAAGAGGTCGGCGATGACGAGGTCGTGACCGAGCTGGAGGACGGCGCACTGCTGATCGAGGAGGGCGACTCTGTCAACACGGCAATGACCTACACCCCGACGATCGCCAACACGCCGACGCCTCCGGGTGCAGACCTCTTCGGCCTGACGAGGACCAAACCAGCCGTCTCGGGTATCGCCGTCGTCCACGATGCCGCCGCCGGCATCTTCAACGTCACTGCGTCGATCACCAACAAAATCACGTGGAGCGTGCACTCGCGTGGCAGGACCAATATCGCGGACAAGAACGACGGCGCCATCACCCAGGACAACTACACCGACGTCGCCGCCGATCTGACACCCGACATGTCCTCCGACAACGGTCGTCCGCCGCGTGACGAGTACTGGGCACAGGATCTGACGACGAGGCACGAGCAGTTCCACGCCAACGAACGCGCCACGACGTACGGCAACCCGGCATTCAACTTCGCCCAGAACTGGTTGGCGAATCAGACGGCAGACGATGCCGCCAGCGCGACGGCGTTGGCGAAGCGGGTCCCGGCGAAGATGAACGAGAGTTACGCCGCCAGCTACTCGCCGGGCAAGGAGAGCCGGGCCTACGGTGACGGAGCGCCCGCGTACAAGGGCAGGGCCGACGCCATCCTCGCCAAGGGGGCCGCCCGCGGCTACGCGATCGGTGAAGCCGATCTCTATCAGCCTGGCGGGGACACGGGATTCGCATGAGTGACGACAGGCCGGAAGTGGAAGTGGAGCTCGAAACACCCGACCCGCCTACGGATCTGCCGTACGCCGACTTCGAGGACTATCGCGCACGCGCCCTGCTCGACGTCAACGGCGTCGGAACGACGGTCCCGGAGTTGATCGAGACGCTCGACCATGCCGACGCCGTGCTCCGCGGCGCCGCCGCCCACGCTCTCGGCGCCCTCGGCACGCTCGGCTCACCGGGCACGGGGCGAACGACGGAAACCGGAACACCGCTCGCCGAGCCGCTCATCGGAGAGGAACCGATCGCCGCGCTGCGCAGGTTGGCGAAGACAGCCGATGACCTCGTGCAGGTGGAGGCGGCGTATGCCCTCGTCCGGCTCGGCGTCGACGACGGGCGCGACGTGCTGCATGCGGCGCTCGGACGACCGGTGAACGCGTACCTGTCACCCGCCGTCGCTGCCGGCGACCTCGCCCGTCTCGGCGACCCGGCAGGATTCGACGTCGTCGTCCGTTGCCTTGCCGACGACAACCTCGTCGTCAAGACGCTCGGCTGCAAGCAGCTGTTGTTCTTCGTCCCCCTGGACGGCAAGGAGATATCCGACGGAGCCGGCATCGTCGATGTCTTCTCACAGTTCGTCGTCGCCCTGCGGGACGACCGTCCGGAGATCCAGCACCTCGCACTCCTGCAGCTCAGCGAGATTCCGCAGCAGTCGACGGGCCTGTTGCAGGAGTACCTGGCCCCGGGTGGTCATCCCGCCTGGAAGCAGATGGCGTCTCGGATACTGGCCGCCGGTATGAAAACAGACGGCACCGATGGGTGACGCCATCGCTCCGCTGCAGCGGATACCGGAGCGACGAGAGCCGACACGAGAGCAACCGCAGGTGCAGGCTCGCGACGATGCGGGCAGCCAGACATCGAGCATCCCTGACGCGATCGGCTCGCTGCAGCGCGCCGTCGGCAATCGGGCGACGGGCCTGTTCGCCGCCCAACGGCTGGCGGTCGGTGATGGTGACACACCGGCCGGGGTCGCCGACATCGGAGTACAACGCGAGCCGGCGGCCGGAGCTGCGACCGTGGCCCCTGCGCCGGCCAACTATCGGTCGGCGGCGCAGATGATGGCGATGACACTCTCCGACCTGAAGCGCTATGCCGACGCCGAGGTCGAGTGGGCCAACAACCCGGCACTGCTCGACGCCCAACGGGAAACACTGTGGCGGTGGGTGCAGTTCGCCAGAGATGACGACGCCAACCTCGCAGGCTGCGGCAAGTCGACGGTCACATCACTCGAACACCATGCCGACACGGACGACAAGCGACGCTGGCTCAGCTCCTACGCCGGGGCGATATCGGGCGCACGTTCGACCGCTCGGATCCAGACGGCAGCCACCACGGTCGACCAGATGATCCTGTGGGGCGAGCAGCTCTTCAGGCTCGAAGAGGTCATGAGCGGGCCGACCGTCAACCGCATCATCGACGAGGACGCCTGGAAACTGCTGAGCAAGGACAAGGCGCTCGTCGACTACATCATCGCCTACGTGCGGTACAGCAATCCGGTGTTGGACGCAGACAATGGTTCCGAGATCACCTCGATCGCAGCGATGCGCAAGGAGAACACGCCGTACCAGAACTACGTCGCCGTGCTGCCGGAGGTCAAGAACTATCACCGCTTCCTCGACGCCGGCCTCAAGCAGGTCGCCGCCAACAAGAACGACACCTCCAAGACCAAGCCGCTGACGCTGGTGCTGCATTCAGCGCTCGATCACAACGGCGCGTTCCACCGCGATCCGAACATGCGCGACGTCCTTGCAGACAAGCGCAACCTGACGCTACTGATCGAAGGAGCGGAGAAGCTGGACGATGTCAGATCGGAGATCGGGCCGCTCGCAGACATGTACGGCAGACCTGGCGCCGATGGCAAGGGCAAGATCGACCAGTTGATGATCGCCGGCCACGGCAACGCCAACCTCATCGAACTCGGCGGATCGATGGAGATGGGCAACGTCGGGAAGATGGCGGAGCAAGACGACAATCTCAAGGTTGCCGACCATGCCTCGACACTGCTGATCGACGAACTCCTCGTGCACATGGACCCGGCCTCGCCCCACCACAAGGTGGTGTTCAATGCGTGCCTCACGAACTCCAATGCCGTCGACAGCAAGACGATCCGTGACGGTGTTGCCGCCGGTATGACACCGGCCGACGCGGTGAAGGCGGCGATGAAGAAGAGTCCGAGCTTCACGGCGTGGCTCGCCGACCAGGCAAAGGTGGTGAATGTCGCCGGCATCGAAGCGATCGGTGCCAACAACTCGATAGCGACCGTGCCGCTGCAGGATGCCAGGACCGGTGCACTCGACCTCAGGGATCCCGATGACCCGGCGGCGACAGGGACCAAGCTGCAGTACACCGAAAAGGGAGCGGAGCCGCTTGGAGTGATGCGTTCGGTGGTCGAATCGTGGGCGATGGACAAGCCGGCGACGCTGGACGCCATGCAGCGCCGCGTCAGAGCGAGGACCGTCGTCGACTGGCGGAGCCACATCGTCACGAAGATCTTCGAGATCATCCTCGCCAACTACCCCGACGACATCGTCACGATCAACGACTTCTCGGAGTGGGCAGGATCGCTCGGTGAGGGCAACCACAAAGAGGAGTGCCGCGTCGGACCGATGACACCGCCGACGACGATCGCCAGGCACATGCCGGAGATCACGAGCTATCTGCTGTCGAAGGTCAACACCGCCGACATCCCCCATCTGCCGCTGGTGCTGCACGAGACGGAATTGATTCTCGGCATCGGACCGGCCGCCAAGTTCCTCGCCAGCCTCTCCGGTTTCAATTGCAAGACCGCCGACGAGTTCGTCGACGCCAGGGTGATGACCAAGTCGGCGGAGATGCTCGGCGCGCTCGACGCCGCCCATCTGCACGGTCAGCTGCTCATCGCCCTGCTCGACACCGCCCGTAACGACAGCCCGACTGCCGACTCCAAGGCGTTCCTGCTGGCCAACGGCGTCAAGAACGACGCCCTGACGGCGGCTGCTGGCACGATCCTCGCACGCGCTGCGTCCGAGGACAAGATCCTCAACCGTCTCGGCATCGTCCCGAAAGCACCGCCGGCGGAACCGGACGCCGCAGCAGCGGTGCCCGGCCACAAGCCTGCCGATCAGCCGGATGCCGATCCGGCCGGCGACAAGGAACCGGCCGTGCACGTCGACCCAGTGCAGTTGACCGGACAGGCGGCGTGGCCGTTCGGCGAGATCGACGTGCGCGCCAAGCCGGACGCCGCTGCTGCCAGTGTCGGCAAACTGCTGGAAGGATCGCCGCTGACGATCGTCGGCAAGACGGACGACTGGTTCGCTGTCGTCTACAACCTGCGCGTCGTCTACATCGAGCGGGCGATGGTGGATCTGGACGTGTCGGACAAGCCCGAACCGTTCGCCGCCAAAGGGGTCGTATCAGACAAGGACGACTGCGACGTGTTCGCCAGCCCGGACGACTCGTCGAAGCAGGTCGGCGCGCTCCTGTTGGGTGATGTCGTCACGATCGTGACGCGCACGAAGGACTGGTACGGGATCTCCTACGAACACGGCACCGGATATGTGCACCAGAGCAGCGTCCATGCGACGAGGCTGAAGTTCACGAGAATACCCAGCACCAAGGGAACGGTGACGCTCGCCGACGCCCCGTTCTACGACAACTTCAAAGCCGAACGCAAGGAGCAGGGCAAGCTCGTCGTCGGAGACCTCATCGACGTGGTCGCCAAGATCGAGGACGAGGTCGGCTCCCCGACGGCAGCAGGCGGAACCTTCTTCGCCTTCAAGAAGGGCGCGACCACGGGATGGATCGACGCCCTCGGTGTTGCCCTCGCGCACTAGCGTCGCCGATCATCGCCCCCGCCTCGATGGACCCTCGTTCGATGAACCTCACTCGCACAATTTCCGGCGCCGATCGGCCGCAGGCACCGATCCAGATGGTCGCGTTCCATCCCGACGGACGACGGTGGGCGGCGGCCGGGCCCGGGACCGTCGGCGTCTGGGATGGCGACACCCTGATCGGCGAATTCGAAGCCTCACCGGTGCATGCTCTGGCATTCAGCGACGACGGCGCCCAGTTGTTGGCAAGCCCGCATCGCATCGACCTCGAACGGATGACGCTGTCGTCACGGGCGGCCGCCAGCGGTAGGTTCGCCGATGACGCTGTAGTCGGACTGGGCGCGTCTGGCGGTGGGCAGGAGCTCGTCACGTCGGTGCTGTCACCGGATGGTGCGGAACTCGTCGCGGTGACCTCGTTCCGGGCGGGTCGCGGCCCGAGAGCCAGCAGCGACCGGCCGGGCGACCCCGAGCAGATCCTCGTCCTCGATCCGCTGACAGGCGCTGTCGACCGTGTTCTTTTTCGTGGCGACGGCACCCGATGCCAGGCCGTTGCAGTCGACGCGCTGTGCATCGTGGCGGCAGATGTCGACGTGTGGAAATGGTCGCGCGACGGACGGACAGTGGAACCGGACGTCCTGCACGGGCCTGCGTTCCAGGTGCGCCAACTACGTTTCAGCCCAGACGGCGCGCTGCTCGCCGGTGTCGACGCCGAGGGAATGGCGACACTGTGGGAGACGGCCAGCGGTACGCAACTCGCCCGGTGGAAGGCGCACGACGACAACGCTCTCGTGCTCGCGTTCCACCCGAACGGCGCCATCCTGGCAACCGGAAGCGGAGACGCGTCGATCGGCCTGTGGGCCTTGCCGTCGCCCGGTGCCAGTTCTGGGACACACCCTGAACCAACGCTGCTGTGCCGTGCGGACGACCTCGGGGGATTCGTCGAGGGTCTGGCGTTCAGCCCATCCGGCGATCGTCTGCTGGCTGCCGTCGACGGCGTCGCGGTGTTCTTCACCGTCGACACGGACTCGGCCACCTGACCGTCCCTGCTGGGGCAACAGTCGTAGCGGGCGCGCTCCGAAGGCGACGACACCGGACACTGTCAGGTGGTGAGTTTCGCAGCCGTTGCGCTACTCACCACCTGAACCTCGGATGAGGCACCGGGCAGTTCGTGGGGCCGGGCAGTCAGGGCTGCCCGATCGGGCAACGTTGCAGCCCTTGAGGCATGACGAGACCGAGTCGACAATGGATGGATGGGTGATGCTGTCGCGCTGCAGGAGCGGGAGATGCAACAGCCCAAGCCGGAGGCCGAACATGCCTCGGTCATGCGCCACGCCGAAGGCGGTCCCGAATCGTCAGAATCATCCGGGGCAAACGCATCGGAGACGACGTCGGCGACACGCGTCTCGCATCAGCACGCCTCGTCGGCTCGGGCGTCGGCGCTGCAACGTGCCGTCGGCAACCGGGTCACCGGGCTGTTGGCGGTACAGCGCCTGGCGATCAGCGACGAGCACGGCACACGTGAGTTGCCCGACACGCCGATCGGTCCCGGGGGTATCAGCGGCGAGGCAAGTGTGGCAGGCGCCGCTCCGAAGGTCAACGAGGCAGACGGTGAAGGCAGCGGTGCCGGTGCCGGTGCCCCCAAGGGCGGCGAGGCAGAGCTGCTCAAGGGCACTCGCACCGCGGAGGTCGCCGACGCCCACGGTCACGGTGCTGCACTGACGACGTCGGCGGCCCAACACGGCGACATCAAGAGCGCTGCCAAGGCAGCGACCGCCGCAGCCGGCGCCACGGGTGCCGCAGCCGGCGTCGCCGGAGCAGCTCGCCGCGCTTCGCGACCAGTTCCGATCCAGCCGATCGCCGAGCGCCTGACCAGACTCGGAGGCCTCGGTGGCGGGGCAGCGGCCGGGGGTGTGTCAACCGGCCTGGCGGCCGCGGCCGGCGGTGGCTTCGGAGCCGATTCGGCCGCCGGTTTGGAAGCGGCTGACCTCGCGCCGGAAGCCGCCGCCGGCAGTGCCGCGCCGGGCGGAGCGACGGCGGCAGCGGGCGGAGCAGGCGACGCGCCGCCGGCCGCGGCGGGTGACACCAGCAACAACGGTGCCGGGATTGTCTCCCCCGACCTCGGCCAAGATGCGCCTGCTGATGCAGCGGGCTCGTCGATTCGCGCCCGATTGAACGGACTGGCCCAGCGACTGCCGGCAGGTGTGCCCGCAGGTGTGCAACGTCTCCCGGAGCTCGATGTCCCGGCCGCTCCGGCTGTCGAGATGGGCAGCGTTCCCGAGCCTGGCACCGTGGACACCTCCGCCATCTCGACGGCGGCACAGTCGGTCGACGTCAACGGCTCGGCGCAGGGCGACGACAGCGTCGCCGGGTGGCTGATCGATCAAGCCACCAGTGCCTTCCACTCGCTCGTCTCCAGCGTCACCGGCGACGCCGGGTCCACCGCCGGCTCGGCATCGACATCGCTTGCTTCGGCGGCGACATCGCTGTTCGCAGGAATCGGAACGACGGTCGCCGGGCTCGGGACCAGCCTGACGTCCGGTTTCAGCGGCATCCTCGACGGCCACGGCGGCGTGCTGCAGGGCTTGCTGCGCACCGTCAAGGTCCACCTGAAGAGCACGCTGCACGAGGCTGCGGGATCCGTGAAGGATCTGCAGGGCCAGATCAAGTCGACGCTGACGTCGATGTTGCAGAGCGCCTCGGGGAATCCGATCGAGGCCATCCGCCACCTCGTCACCGAGCAGATCGATGCAGCGATCCACGGGATCGCCGCCAGTGTCAACGAGGAACTCGCAGCGATCGGCGAGTCGGCCTCGGCACAATTGGCCGCCGTCGAAGCCGTCGTGGCCGCGGCGGCGGAGCAGATGGATGCGTTCGTCGCCCTCGCCGAGGGGCAGATCGAGGGTGTCGTCGAGACCATTCGAGGCAGCGTCGACGGTTTCCTCGACATGGCGACATCGGCGCTGTCGGGACTTCCGGACGCCGCTCGGGCACTCGTCGAATCGCTGCTGTCGACACTCCGCAGCGCCATCGACCGCTTCGCCCAGATGGTGAGGGATGCAGCCCACGCCGCCGCCGAGACGATCACCCAGGGTGTCGCCGCCGCCGCAGCAGCTGTCACCGCGACGGCGGAGGTGGCGAAGCAGACGATCCTCGACCTGATCCGCACGATCAGCGAGCACGCCGAGCAGATCATCCACGAAGCCGTCGACCTCGCACTGCAGATCGGCAGGTCGATCATCTCTGCAGCGGTGACGGTCGGCGAGGCGGCGATCAAGGCAATGTTGATGAACCTGCCGATGGAGCTGCTGGAATACGCCATCGACAAGGCCGAACCGTACGTCGTCGGCTGGATCATGGATGCGCTGAACATCGACCTGTCCGATCTGCCCGTCCGCCCCGACAACCCGCAGCAGATCGCCGGACAGGCCGGCCAGCTCGCGCAGCAGGCCGCAACCAGTGCAAGCAGCGATTTCGCCAGCGGCCTGCTCAACCCGCAGGGTGACCACATCGCCGCCGGTCTCTACGTCACCGGAAGCTACACCGGGTCGAGTCATGCGTCAGGTGCCGTGACGCTGCAGGGAACGCTCGACCTCGTCACCAACTTCGTCACCAACCAACTAGGACTGTTCGCCAGCCTCGGCGTCGCCGGCACCGTCGGAGCGGGTTCGAGCACCGGCCCCGGTCTCGAGGGCGGTATCGCCCAGGACTGGGGCACGATCCAGACATTCGGACGCGACGCCAACGGCAAGCCACTCGACATGAACAATTTCAGCGGCCGGTTCTTCAACGTCGGAGCGTCCGTCGGTGCCGGTGGGCCGGTCGAGGGGGTGCCCGTCGCCGTGTCGACCGGCGACAACATCTACATGTCGGGGGCGACGACGACGCCGGGTACTCCTTCGTCGACGACCACGACACCAGGCACTCCTGGCACGACGACTCCGCCGACACAGGGGCCTTCGACCCAGGGACCCCCGACGCAGGGACCTTCCACCCAGGGCCCAGCGATTGCCACACCGGCGCGATCACTCGGCGCGTTCTCTGCACAGTTCCCCACCCAGTCGGCGACACCCGCCGCCGATCCGGACCCAGCCGTGAGTGCTGCGGTCGAGGCGATGCGATCAGATGTGGCGGCCAACCCTGGCGACCAGTTCAATGTCGATGTCGTCGGCCACGCTTCGAACCGCTGGGCCGCTGCCGGCACGGACGCCGAGCGGCTCAGTAACAACCAGACGCTGTCCGATCAGCGCGCCACCGTGATTGCCGGGCAGGTCGACCGCAACGACGGCGGGCTGCCGGTCAACGGTGCGGCGGCACATCACGGTGTCGGCGTCACACGCGCCCGAGGTGATACGAACACGAACGATCCCGCCGACCGGCGCGCCGACATCACCGTCCAGGTCGCAGCGGGATCGACGCCTGGTCCCGTCATTCTCGGTCCGGTGACGCCAGGCCAGGTGACTCCCGGCGCTGTCACGCCGGGGACGACGACGCCGGGGACACCCGGATCGACGGTCACCACACCTGGCACCCCGGCGACGTCGACCGGCCTCAATACCGGCGGAGACGGCCCCGTCGGTCTGTGGGGTCCGCAGACATCAGGCGGCTCACCACTCGTCGGCTGGGACACGACGTTGAACGTCGGCGTCAGTACGAGTTCGAAGGAAGTCAACGCCAGCACCGGTGTCAGCGTCGGCGACTCCTACTCGTGGCCGTTGCTGAAACCCCCGCCGGTGTTGAGTCCCACGGCGATGATGCTCGTGCGGGCAATCATGGGTCTCTACAAATTGACGATGGACGTCGTCTCGTTGAGTCCGCTCGGCTTCCTCCGCGACAGCATGAGCCTGCTGTCGCCGGTCATCGACTCCAACGTCGACGGTGCCGTCGACACGATCGTCGACGCGGTCATCCCGGTCCCCGACGAAGAACTGGCATAGCACGGTGCGGCACTGCACCAGCCTGCTCGGCGCGCCGGTCGACGGCGCCTTCGGCGCGCCAGTCGGCAGCGCTTTCGGCAGCGAATTCGGCAGCGTCTTCGGCAGCGCGTGCCGACGAGTTGCGCTCCCGCGCCGCCGTCTGCCGGCCGCGACGACGATCGCAGCACCCTGCTGATGCCAGACCAAGCCGTCCACGACAAGGCCGACCAGGGTGCAACGACTGCGGCACCTGCCGCAGCACGCAAAGCAGCATCGCCGAATCTCGCCTCGATGGTCGCAGCATGGCAGCAGAGCGTCGGCAATCGCAGCGTCGCCACGATGATCGGCTCCGAGGCGGAGGACCCGCTCGGGCCCATCGGCGCCGATGCCGCTCCGGCCGAGATCGGCGGAGTCGGTGGTGAGAGCGCTGGCAACGGTGCCGGGGCTGCCGGAACTGCCGGAGTTGGTGCAACGGCGGCACCGGATGGTACTGCTGCAACTGCCGGCGCATCACGCGAAGTCGCGGCAGGGGGGGCTTCGGGCGCGGCATCAGGCGCGAGCAGTGGTGCCGCAGCGGGGAACGATCCGGCAGCGAGCGAGTCAGCAGCGGGCCGCGGCGATGCAGCGGCCACGAGCGCAGCCAGTACTGGCGCGGTCGAAGGATCCGGGGGTGCGGCGGGTGCCAACGGCACTGCAGGCAGCGCCGTCGGAGCGGCCGCTGCGGAACCGGTGGGCGGACCGGCAACGGCGGCGGCAATTTCCGGGACGGATGGCGCTGACTCCAGCGAACTCCGGATGTCGGACGAGGCCTTCGACGCGCCGTCGACCACTTCATCCGCAGGTATCGGCACCGGCGCGGGCAGTGAATCAGCGCTGGCGGGCGGCGAATCGGCGCTGGCGGGCCGGGCAGGCGCGATCGCCGGCACCACGGCAGCGGCGGCGATCGCCGGCGGTGCGGCGGCAATGGCCGGCGGTACAGCGGCAATGGCCGGCGGTACAGCGGCCGGCGGTGCAGCGGCCGGCGGTGCAGCGGCCGGCGGTGCAGCCGCAATGGCCGGCGGTGCAGGCTCTGGGACGGCACCGGCCGGAGCCGGTCTTCTGCGGGCCGGGGCGAGCGCTGCAGGAACCACCGGGGTGCGTGCTGCCTCGACCGTTGCCTCGGTGTCATCGCCAGCGCCAGTCGTCGGCGACGCAGCAGGAGGGGCCGGCGCGGCCGGCGCCGCCGGAGCTCGTCTCGTGCAACCGTCGATCGCCGGCGTCTCGGCGTTACCGGCCGGTGCCAAATCGCCGGGCCAGGCTGCGGTCACCAAGCCTGGTTTCAAGGAACGCAAGCCGTTGCCTCCGAAGGCTGGCGCGCATCAGCCCGGAGCGAAGGCCGGCGGAGGACCGGCGGCTCATACCGGCCACCGCGGCGGTGGAGGTGGGGCCGCGAAACCGCACAAACCGAGTCTCGGCGACCCGACGCTCGACAAGTGGCGCGCTGCTGCGGGCGGCGGGATCGGCGGAGTCAAACCTGGCGACGTCGGCGACGGCAGCGAGGCCAAAGGGGCGATCGCCGACAAGAAGAACGAGCTCGACACCAGCCGCAAGAGCGCCGTGACGGATCCGGTCGCCGACGCCAAATCGAAGCAGCCACCACTCCCGGCTGAACAGCCGAAGGCGGCGACGCTCGATACGAGCGGCGCCGAGGCTGCCGTCAACGCGGTCCAGGCGGCAGGCACTCACAAGCTCGCCGATCAGTCGTTCACCCCGCCCGGCGTCCCAACGGCTCCGAGCTACCTCAACGCCCACGACTACGTACCGCAGAGCCTGACGAAGTCGATCGCCGACTTCGAGAACAAGCTCGCAGACCCGAAACTGTCGAAGACCGACAAGGCCGACCTGACCGCCAAGTTGGAAGCGGCCAAAGCGAAGGTCGCCTCGATCGAGAAGAACGCCGGCACCGCCACCGCTGCGCCGATGGCGGCGATCCACGACGAAGGTCCCGCCAAGCTCACCCCGCCAGATCCGGCGATGGGCGACGTGCTCGGAGACGCCATCGCCAGGGCGATGACGAGTGTGCCGGCCAAGGCAGACGGCTTCGTCAAGAAGGCGGTCGGGGTCGCCCACGGCGACAAGGTCCCGAAGATGCTGGAGATGGGCACCGCCGAGAAGCCGACCCTCGAAACGGATCTGCGTACCGAACTGACCGGTGTGGCGGCCGCCGCCGGCGTCAGCGAGGAACAGCTCAGGGCGAAGGTCACGGAGCAGCAGAAGATCGTCGAGAAGCAGGCCGGCGACAATCAGGCGGCGGTCCAGCAGGCGACGACGGACGCCACCAAAGCGACAGAGGATCGCAGCCAGCACGAGGGTGCCGCCGTCGCCGGAGCGAAGGTTGCCGTCGAGAAGGAGATCGAGGAGAAGCAGGCCGCGGTCCAAGGCCCGCCGGACACCAAGGCGATCGAGGCCAAGCGCGACGAATTCCTCGCCAAGCTGCAGTCTGCGAGCGGCCAGTCCACCGCTGGCCTGCAGGCGTCGCTGACGAAAAGGCTGGCCCAACTGGACGAGGCAGCGACACAGAAGAAGAGCGCCATCACCTCCTCGTCGAAAAGTGTCGCCGATGCCGTCCGTCGCCATTGGTCGGCGGACACCGATCCCAACAAGGGCATGGTCGAGGCACGACCGACCGTCGATTGGGGAGCATCGGAAGCCGCCAAAGTGGATGCAGAGGCGAAGGCATTGAAGGCAGCGGCGACTGCCGAACACGACGGCTACGCCGCCGGGATCACCCGCGAGACGAGCGCCGGGACCGAGAAGATTCGCGACTGGGCCGCTCATCAGGAGGGCACAGAACGGTCGTGGTGGGACCGGCTGGTGGACATGTTCTCCGACTGGGGGCACCAGGCGGCGGCGAACAACGAGGCGTGGGAG
>JANXUF010000071.1 GCA_025356335.1 Actinomycetes bacterium | reverse complement strand
GTTGGAGCGTTTTGGTGCGACGACACGGGTCCGGTCGAATGGTGGGCGGTTGCATCCGGAGACTGGCGGGTTGACGATCGGTGCGTTTCGTCAGACGACGTCACGGTTGGATGACCCGCAGCTGCATACGCATCTGGTGATTTCGTCGAAGGTGCAGACGGCGGATGGGAGTTGGTTGGCGCTGGACGCCCGGTTGTTGAAGAAGCATCAACGCGCCCTCGGCGGCCTGTACCAGTCGGTGCTGCGGGCGGAGCTAACGGAGCGGTTCGGTGTCGGGTTCGGGGAGATCGTCAAAGGTTAGGCGGAGATCACCGGTGTCCCGCCGGAGTTGCTGGCACGGTTCTCGAAACGGACCGCCGAGATCGATATCGCGATGACGGTGAAGGTCGCCGAGTTCATCGCGCGCGAGGGTCGTGACCCGAACCGGTTCGAGCGTGCCGCCCTCGGCCGTGAAGCCGCCCTCGACACCCGCACCCACAAGACCGGACATGACGCCGAACACCTGCGTGAACGGTGGCTCGACGAAGCCGGCGCCGTCGGCGTCACACCCGAAACACTCGCGGCCTCGATCGTCGACGCCGGCCGTGACCGTCAACCCGGTGTGCGGGTAGCTATCGATGAGGTGATCGATGCCGTGTCCGAGCGCCAATCGGCGTGGCATCGGATGGACCTCCTCCGCACCCTGTGCGACCTGCAAAATCCAATCGAGGGTGCGGACGGAGAGCGGTGGGCGAAGATCCTGGACAGGGCGGTCGATCAGATCCTCGAAGAGTGCGTCGATCTCGACCCCGCACACGCCGAGGGGGCGGTGACGAGGGTGGCGGATGGTCGTTCGGTCTGGATCGAACCCGTCGCCGCACACGCCACCAGCCAGGCAGTGTTGGTGCAGGAGGAGCACGTGTTGTCGTGGGCGATCGACCAACAACTTGACGACCCCACCCCATCCACCACCGTGGTGCGAATGGGTCTCGATGTGTTGCAGGGTGACGCCGCCGGAACAGTCGCCGGTGACGACCGCCTGGTGTTGATCGTCGGCCCCGCCGGTACCGGGAAAACGACGATGCTCCGCGCCGCCGTCGCCGACCTGCAAATTGTCCACCGTCCCGTGTTTGGTTTTGCTCCGACGGCCAAAGCTGCCCAAGTCCTCGAAACCGAGACAGGGATGGTCGCCGACACCGTCGCCAAACTCTTGTACGAATGGTCCCAACCCGACCGGCCACCCGGATACCCGTGGGATATCGGCGCCGGTACCACCCTCATCGTCGACGAAGCCGGGATGCTCGGCACCCACGACCTGTACACCCTGACACGGATCGCCGACGCCCACGACTGGCGACTCGTGCTCGTCGGTGACCCGCGACAGCTACAAGGTGTCGCGAGGGGCGGGCTGTTCAACGAACTGTGCGCCACCGGCAGAACGGTGGCGTTGGAGACGGTGCACCGCTTCACACGCGACTGGGAAGCCGCCGCCTCCCTCCAGATCAGAAACGGCGACCCGCGTGGCCTCGACGCCTACGAAGCCCACGGACGGATCATCCCCGGCACCCTCGCCGAACATCTCGACCGGACTGCCGACATCTGGATCCGCAACTACGCGGCCGGGAAAACGGTGGCGGTGACAACGACAACGAACGTCCACGTCGAAGCAATCAACGAACTCATCCAAGACCGGCGTCTCCAGCGCGGCGATCTCAACCCAGCACGATGTGCTGAGATCGCCGACGGTGCTGTCGCTTATGAGGGTGACGTGGTGGCGACACGGCGCAACAACCGCCAAATCCAGACGACAGCGGGCGACACCATCCGTAACCGTGACACATGGACCGTCACCCACGTCGACACGACCACTGGTGATGTGACCGTGTCCCGCATCGATGGACACGGCACCGTCACCCTCCTCGCCGACTACGTCCAAGAGCACGTCCGCCTCGCCTACGCAGCGACGGAACCGGGGAACCAGTCAGGCACCGAGACGGTGAGCGTCACCCTCGCGACACCCGCGACGACCGGCAGGGGGTTCTACGTTGCGATCTCTCGTGGCCAGGAGGAGAACCAGATCCTCGTCGTCACCAAGGCTCACGACATGCGTGAAGCGAGAGATGTCCTCGAGACGATCCTCGTGAGCGACTGCGCCGACGTTCCCGCCACTACCGTTCGACGACAGCTCGAACAACAAGACCGCCAACCGCACACGCCACCACCGGCGCCAGTACCCGTTCCGCAGGCGAGGTGTCAGATCCCGGACTGGTGGGTGCAGCTACGACGGAACGCTGTCGAGGAGTACTGGCAACTCGAACCACAGTTCCGTGACCACCAGCAACGTCAGGCCGAACGCCAGCAAGCGATAGCGACGGCCGAGCAACGCCACGACAAAGCGGACGAAGCGATCCGGCCGTACAACAAGGAGCTCAGCGTGGCAAAGAACGCGGTCGCCGCCGCGGACGCAGCCGAACGGTCAGCGAAACAGCACCTCGCCGACGCGGGCTGGCGCACCCGCAAACAAGCACGAGCCGATCTGGCAGCGGCGACCGAGGCCACCATCCAAGCGAAGACACACCTGGCCGACGTGAGGGCTGAACGGGAACCGTTCCAGCAAACAAGCTCAGCGGCATACCAGGAGCTACGACGATTGAAGGACGACGTCGCCGAGCGAATCCTTGACGGGTGGACCGCCATCCCCGAACGATTCGCCAACGCCCAACACCGCATCGAAGCACTGGACGCCTGGAAAGACTGGGCGGCCGGTAAACCGATCACCGTCGAGCAAACCCTTAACCTCATCGACGCCCTGCAACCCGCCGCCAAGGACGTCAACCGGGACTTCCATCAATCACTCGCCAACGTCGTCGAATCATGGGCCAATGCCCGTGGCATCCACCGCGAACAGCCGGCCGTCGAGATCGAATCGCACAGCTTCGGCATCGAACTCTGAGCGGGCGAGGCTCGCCGCAGCGAGCCCGTTCAGGCCAACATCGAGCCTCGATCGGGCACTACGCGAGTGTCA
>JANXUF010000102.1 GCA_025356335.1 Actinomycetes bacterium | reverse complement strand
CTGACGTTGCCACCGACACTGACGTTGCCACCGACACTGACGTTGCCACCGACACTGACGTTGCCACCGACACTGACGTTGCCACCGACACTGACGTTGCCACCGACACTGACGTTGCCACCGAAGCCGAGCCGGTGGTCGAAGCTGAGCCGGTGGTCGAAGCTGAGCCGGTGGTCGAAGCGACCCCAGCAGCTGTCGAAACTTCAGACGTCGCCGCCGACGCGACGCCGCTCGCCGACGACGGACCGCCAGCTGAAACCGGAACAGACGCAGCCCCAGCGGCCGAATAAGAGCGTTGCAGCGGGCCGACGGAGTGCTTACCTCAGTTGGGTACTTCCGCCGGCGTACTCCTAGATTGTGGCGATGTCAGAGATCGTCACCTACGAAACCGATGGCCACGTCGCCCTCATCACACTCAATCGTCCTGCGGCTCGTAACGCCGTCAACGGTGACGTCGCCGCCGGACTCGAAGCGGCGATCGACGCGCTCGAGGCCGACAACGAGGTCTGGGTCGGCATTCTGACGGCCAACACGGAAGGACAGACGCGGCCAGTGTTCTGCGCCGGAGCGGACCTCAAGGAGATCAACGCCGGCAACGGCGCCGCACTCGGCACCAAACGCGGAGGGTTCGCCGGTTTTGCCTATCGTGAGCGACGTAAGCCGATCATCGTCGCCGTCGATGGCCTGGCAACCGCAGGCGGTTGTGAACTCGTACTGGCAGCAGATCTCGTCGTCGCCACGACCCGGTCATCGTTCGGTCTCGCCGAGGTCAAGCGCAATCTGCTCGCCGGCGCCGGTGGCCTCTTCCGTCTTCCGCGGGCAATCGGCAAGTCGGCAGCCATGGAGGCGATCCTGACGGGTGATCCGATCCCGGCGCAGCGCGCCTACGATCTCGGACTCGTCAACAGACTCGTCGAGCCCGGCGAAGCTGTTCCCGAGGCGCGCCGGCTCGCTGCGCAGATCGTGACATCGGCACCGCTGGCCGTGTACGCAAGCCGTGCGATCGTGCTGGCGTCAGCGTACGAGGACGACGACACCTTGAAGAAGATGACCAACAAGGCATTTGCCGAGGTCACCAGTGCCGAAGATACGAAGGAAGGGCTGATGGCCTTCATCGAGAAGCGGGCCCCGCAGTGGAAGGGTGCCTGAGTGCTTCTCGATCCCCAACTCTGCTACTCGAGCAACGTCGCGGTCGGTTTCAATGGTTTGGAAACGATCAATGCTCTCGCCTTGACACCGAATCGCTCGTACATGTTCTTCGTTTCGCGGTCGCCCGGTAGGGCGACCGCTTCGATGAAGTCAGCGTCGCTGACGGTTGCCCAGGCGATGATGTCGGCGAGGAGCAGCTCTCCGAGGCCGAGTTCTCGCGCTGCTGCTTCGACAAATATCGCCCCGATACGGGCGACACTGCCGGCGATCGAAACGGTGGCGTAGCCGACGATGACGTCGTCGATCGTCGACACCAGCACCCGGGTCCGATTGTCGGAGAGCTCGTCGGCGAATCCATCTGCACCGAGTTCGGCCAGTTCTGCAAGGCGCTCGTCTCCGCCGCGTTGACCGACGACCGAGCCTCTCGCTGTCGCCTCCAGACGGACGAGTTCGGTGATGTCGTGCACCGTCGCAACCCGGACGTTCTCGATCATCGTCACCCGTCTGCGGATTGCAGCTGCTGAACCTTGCCGATAACCGTACGCCGTTGACGATGCGTCGATTCGTAGACGCGGATGGCCTCGAGTTCGTCACCTGGCAGCGCTTCGAGTCTGGCGACTATTTGCGAAGCTGCGAGCGAGTCGTAGTCTGCCAACGCCAACTGCTCGACGTCGGTGACAGCCGGATCGTCGACCTGCAGCGGTGTGCCCTCGACGCCCTCTGGTGTCGATTCGACGATCGAGGGTTCTGCGTCGGCTGCTGTCGATTCGCTCATGGCAACTGCTGCTTCGGCAGCCGTCTCATCGGGAATGGTTCTCTCGACGTCATCGTCTTCGAGACCGTGGGCGTCGCCGGCGGCGGCGGCGGCGTCTTCTGCCAACCGTTCGGCAGCGAGTTCGTCGAGCCGGCTGGTGAGATAGGCCCCAGCGGTCCGGACTGCGTACTGGCCGACGATACGGGCAACGGTCAGCCGATTGGTGACCCGAACCTTGGTGGTCTCGGCCACCTGAGGCAGATCCTCGACGACCATCGTCGCCAATCCGATGGGAGCATAGAGCGCATAGTCACGCCACATCGCCCAACACGATGTGGCCTGCTGATCGGACATCAGACCGTGAAGATCGGGCAGGCGTCATCCGCCATCGGACAGTTCGGCGCTTTCGACCGCACGAGCAAGAAGCAATGTGAACACAGCAACTCGTCCGGTCGTTTCGGTTGCAGGCGGTCACCGGGGTCGCTTCGGGGGTCATCGGCCGATTCGGTCTCGTCGTCCTCGTCCTCGCTTTCGTCAGCGGTGACAAGCCGATCCTTGAGGATGGTGTCGAGGTCCGCCTCGACATCATCGGGGGTGATCATGTCGTCGTCGTCGTCGTCCTCGTCTGCACTGGCCGTGCGCCGAGCGGTCGATTCCGCCGCCGTTTCCGTTTCGTCCACGTCGTCTTCGTCCTCGATGACGTCGTCGGTTCCGAAGGTGTCCTCCTCGTCGACGACGAAGTCTTCGTCCTCCAACGCCTCAGGATCGAGTTCTGCCTCATCGGGTTCAGCGTCGAACTCCTCGACCTCCTCGACCTCTTCCACGAATTCTGGTTCTACGTTTTCGTCTTCGTCAGGCATGCCTCTCCCTCTCATATCTCGGGCGCGGGCGGGGAGCATACGACGTAGGGACCCGCACCTTTACACATCGTGTCAGTGACAGCAGTCACAGTGCCTAAATTGACGTCCCGGCGTCACGCCGGCGACCGAATCCGGTCAAGCCGTACCCAATTCCGAGCGCTGTGAACCTCACGGTTCAGCGCATTGCAGACGGTTCAGCGAAGCGAGCGCTTCGCCTCCGCCCGCCGTTCCGATTCGAGTCGCTCCAGTCCGGGAGCCTCGTTCGTCATATGCGTCATCGCCGCAGCGATCGCCCGGTGTCCGGCTTGATCGCCGATCAGGCGATGCATCTCGAGGGCGACTCGTCGATAGGACGGATGGCCCTGCGGGGCGCTGCGCAGTTCCAGCATGTGTATCGCTTCGCGCGCGTTGAACTGCATCACATAGCGAATCCGGTAGGCCATCGAGACGGCGTATGCAGCCTGCTGGGCAAAGTCGGAGTGGAGTGCGTCGTAGAGCGCAGCCGATCGATCCATTGCCTCGTCGAAGATGTGTGCCTGACCCGCCTCTTCCAACAGCTCTGGACGAACATATCCGTGGTGCGGCGTCAACGGCTGCCACTCGATCGTCAGCATGCGGTGGCGTTGTAGATCTCGAAACGCTCCGTAGTCGGACAGTACGTCGAAGCGATAGTCGGTGCGCTCGAACGCCCTGCCGGGCTTGTGGCGGCGGTTGTCGCGGTTGCCGACATAGGCGCGGATCAGAGCGACTCGATCGTCTGCGGACATCGTCCTGACCTTGTCGAGGAGTTGCGATTCCGGCAGCGCGCTGTACTGATAGCAGATGGCCGCCAACAGCTTGTCTTCGCCTTCTGGGTCGAAATCGACGAGCGTCACGGCTGGTGCATGATCCACCGGCGTATCACCGAACAGGCGATCGACGATGTGGGAGGTGTTCCGTGAGGTGTCGACCAAGTAGTCGCTCCAAGCACCGCCGCGGTCCGCAAGATCGACGCGACGGAGGAAGCTCGGCACCACCTTACGCAGCTCGTGCAGCATCAAGGTCGCATAGTCACGCGCTTCCGGCAGCGGATTGGCGCGCATCCGGATGAGCAGCGCCTCGAACGCCTGACCCGAGCCGTAGAGCCCGACATTGGACAATGCGGCCGCTGGCAAAATGCCGCGCACCGCGTCCAATGCCTTGGCTCTGGTCGCTTGTCGATAGACGAAGTCCGAATCGCCGGGGTCGTGCGGAACCGTCGCCCGTACGTGGTCGGTGATCAACTGCAGTAGCAGGCTGTAGGAATCGAACAGTCGGTCCATGTCGCCGACGTAGCGGGTGCCGTGCCGGCTCGTCAGGACAGCGGGATCGCGGTAGAAGCGGTAGCGACC
>JANXUF010000150.1 GCA_025356335.1 Actinomycetes bacterium | reverse complement strand
CTGCCGTGCCGACCGCTGCACACGCCGACTCCTCGGTGAACGTCGGGGTCTGCGTCACCATCCTCACCGTCACGACCTGCCCACCAAACACCCCGCCCGCACCCGCCCCGGCAGCCGCGGTCGCCGCCACCGTCGCGGCGACGGTCGCCGTCAACATCCCGCCAGCACCAGCACCAGCACCAGCACCAGCACCAGCACCAGCCCCGATCGTGATCGCCGTGGCGAACCTGCCAGTCGCCGGCACCGTGATCCCACCCGTCGTCACCCCGGCCGTACCCGTCATCCCGGCCGTTCCGGCCGTTCCTGCCGTTCCCGCGCCGGCGGTGATCGGCAGCGGCGGCGCAGCCCCCGTGCAAATCGCCGTGACCGCACCGATCCTGCCCGTCGACGTCTGCGCCAACATCGCCGACATCGCCACCGCCCAGATCAACAACTGCCCCAACGCCACCCCGACACCCACCGCCAGCATCCTCCCCGGCAGCATCGTCCCCATCAATGCAACCGTCAACGCCGACACCACCGCCGTCGTCACCTCCCCGATCCTCACCCCCGCAGCACCGATCATCGCCGCCATCAACACCGTCGACTCCCTCAACATCTCCCCGACAGCAATCGACGCCCACCTCTGCCTCACCGGAGCCGTCCTCGCCCAGAACATCGCCGCCGCCTGCCCACCAGCACCCACCACCACCGGCACCGGCCCCGGCACCACCGGCACCGGAACCGGCGGCCTGGTCCCGACCATCACCGCTGACGCCTGCGCCAACATCGCCATCGGTACCCCGATCCCCGCCAACTGCACCACCACAGGTGGCACCACCACCGGCACCACCCCCAACGGCGGAACCGCACCAAGCACCGGAACGGGAACGGGAACGGGAGGCGCCGGCAACGGAACAGGAACGGGTGGCGCCGGCAACGGCACGGGAGCGGGTGGCGCCAGCAACGGCACGGGAACGGGCGCCGGCGCCGGCAACGCCACGGGAGGCGCCGGTGGCGTGGTACCACAGCACATCGCCCCCACCCAGAACACCGCCGGCGACAGCTCACTCCCAACCACCGGCATCGCCATCTTCGCCCTGCTCCTGCTCGCCGGCATCCTCATCACCACCGGCGCCGGCACCAAAACACTCGCCCTCGTCAGCAACCGCCGCCACAACCGCTGATTCGTCGAATAGTCATTCGAAGCGGTCCTGATATCACCCCGAGCGAGATGGAGCGAGAAATCCTTCGTTCTGATTCGCTCGGGGTGGTTTGTTCGTTACAGTCAGTGTGGGCAGCAAGGGGTAGTTGGCGTGACATCTCTCCGTTCGATGACAATTCATCATCACCCCGTCTCCGAGGCGACCGACGACGAGCTCATCACGCGCGTCAACGCCGACGATCGTGATGCGTACGGCGAGTTGTACCGCCGCCATGTCGGTGCGGCGCGTTCGACGGCCCGCTGGTTGCTGCACTCGTCGCAGGACGTCGAGGACGTCGTGTCGGAGGCGTTCGCCGGTGCCCTCGCTGCTCTGCGGAACGGCAACGGGCCCCGCGACAATTTCCGCTTCTACGTCCTCGCCTGTGTCCGCAACGGTTGCATGCGACGCAGCCACTCGTCACGTTCCACACCGACCGATCCCACCACGCTGACGGAAATCGCCCCGACGACCGAGACGGTCTTCGGATACGCCGAGGCCAACACGGTGACGAGAGCCTTCTCCACGCTCTCTCCTCGTTGGCAGCGCATGCTGTGGTTGACCGAGGTCGAGCAGCGCCCGGTCGGCGAAGTCGCCAGGGAGATGCAGATGTCGTCGTCGGCGGTATCAGCACTTTCTCAGCGCGCTCGCCACGCGTTCGCTTCGGCATATCTCAGCGAGCACGTCGCAACGGCGACGATGCCGGAGTGTGCGACCTTCGGTCCCCGCCTCGGAAAGTTCGTGAGAGGTGAAACGGGCGAGCTCGACAGGCGACGAATCGAACATCATCTCGAGAGCTGCGACTCGTGCCGCGACACCGTCGATGATCTTCGTGATGTCAATGCATGCCTGCGCGAACTGCAGTTGCCAGGCGGCATCGCCGCCGCCGGCTCGGCAACGCTGGCCGCCTCCGCCGGTGCCGGATCGGTCGGACTCGGCTCGTTCGGTGGCTGGGCTGCGTCTGCGCTCGGCGGGTGGATGATCAAAGTGGCGGTCGTGGTACTCATCGCCGCACCGCTCGTCGCTTCCGACACGGCGAAGAGCGGCCACGCCGCCCAGTCAACGACGACGACGCTGCCGCTCCCGTCGAGCACCCGTAACGGCACGACAAGCGCCTCGACGGGGACGAACGCCTCCGCGTCGCATGGCACGGGCAGTTCCAGCACTGGTGCTCCCGGAAACGCATCCATTGGCAATCCAACTGGCTCTTCAGCGACGACGCCGCTCGGTTCGATCATCGCCGACACCCCACCGATCACGCTGCCAGGCACCGGGATTCCCATCGGTGCAGCCACCGGTCCGCTGACCGGCACAGCCCTGGCCTCGGCCATCCCCACGCTGCCAACGCTTCCCGTGGCCGCCGTTGTTGCTGCGACGACGCCGGGCGGGGTGGCCGTCACGATTCCTCATGGAGGGATCGGTGTCACAGTCACCGTTCCCGCCGGTGGAGGAATCGGTGCTGGCATCACCAGCCCGATTGCCGGTGTCGGCCTCAGCGTCAGCAACACCGGCGTTGCTGGTGGTGTCGACGTCACCACTCCCGCCGCCGCGACCGGTGCCACGGTCGGTGTCACCGGCAACGGTGCCACGGTCGGCGTCGGCGGTGGTGCCACCGTCGGAGCGAGCCCTGTGACCGTCGGCGCAACCGCAACCCTCGGCGGATCGTAAGGTGGAGTGAACGTCGGCGCCAGTGCAACCGGTGCCGGAGCGACGGTCGATGCCGGAGCGACCGCCGATGCATCGGGCGAGGCGGTCGCGGTCGGCGGCGGCGCCATTGCCCAGGTCACCGTTGCCCTGCCGACCAATCTGCCGACCAATCTGCCGGTGACGACTCCTACGATTGTGCTGCCGGCGATCACGCTCCCGCAGATCAACATCATCCTGCCAGCGCTGCCCCACGCTGATCGCCACAGCAGCACGCGCGACAATTCATCTGGCAGAAACCGGACGAGTTTCGAGCTGGGCGAGACTGGAGGCATGTCCGCCGGTCGCGACCTTCCGCTCGTCGATGTCGCCGAATGGGAGACGGGTAGGTGGTCACCGGAGTCGTCGATGATCCTCGACACTGCACTGCGGACGAGCGGATTCCTGCTCCTCACCGGTCACGGCGTGCCGGCGCAGCTCGGCAGCGAGATCCGCCAGCTGGCGAGACGATTCTTCACGATGGCCCCCGATGTGAAGGCTCGATGTCACGTCGAAGGGGCACGTGGTTGGAAGCCGGCGACGGTTGCCAATGCCCAATCGAACGGCATCGCCACGCCGCCGGATCTGCACGAGACGTTCATGATCGGGCGGTGCAACGGCGACGGCTGCGAGCAGGCGGAACCCGAGTGGTTCCCCCAGAACGTCTGGCCGGACGAGGTGCCGGAACTGCAGTCGCTGATGGTCGAATATCGCGAGCACATGGAGCGTCTTGCGCCAGCAGTGATGGACATGATGGCGCACTCGCTGCAGTTGGAAGACGGCTATTTCCGGCGCTTCCTCCAACCGGCGGTCGGTTCGCTGTCGATCAACTGGTATCCCTCGTACAACGAGCTGGGCGGCACGCTCCCTGGTCAGTACCGAATCGGTCCGCACTCCGATTTCGGTTCGGTCACGATCCTCGATCGTCAGACGGCGGTCAGCGGGTTGCAGATCCAGGCGTTGGACGGCTGCTGGGTGCCGGCTCCGTTCGTGCCCGGCGCCTTGACGATCAACATCGGCGATCTGCTCGCACGTTGGACCGGGGACCGTTGGCGTTCGACGAAGCACCAGGTCCCTGCACCGACGCTCGCCGCACCCGACGAGTCGCTCCTCTCACTCGTGTTCTTCTACGACGTCGATCCGGCGGCGGTGATCGAGACGTTGGAAGGCCCATGCGCCGGGCCGACGACGTATCCGCCTGTGCTCGCCGGTGAGTATCTGCTCGGCAAGATCGCCGCCATCCAGACAACCTGATCCACCGATTTCCATGCTGATACTCGGGCGTCAGAGCGTCGCTTCGACCAGCCGGCCGTCTTCGACGTGGTAGACGAAGCCGCGGATGTGCTCTTTGTAGGCGATGAACGGGCTCACCTGCAGCCGCCTGATCGACTGCCGGACGTCCTGGATCGGGTCCTTGAAACTCTCGATCGACCAGGAAGGTCTGATCCCGGTCTCGCCTTCGAGTTCTTCCATCAGTTCGTCTGCCACGACCTTCTGCAGACCGCAGTCGGTGTGATGCAACAGCAGGATTTCACGGGTTCCGAGGAGGCGCTGCGAGAGCACGAGCGAACGGATCACGTCATCGGTGACCACACCGCCGGCGTTGCGGATGATGTGGGCGTCTCCGTGGGCGAGGCCGAGCAGTGCGAAGATGTCCATCCGACTGTCCATGCAGGCGACGACTGCGAGGTGTCTGCGCGGCTGCAGTGCGAGCTCGTGATCAGCGAACTGCTCGACATACTGATCGTTGTTCAACAGCAGTTCGTCGGTGCTCGGGACGAACGAGTCGCTTCGGCTCTCGGACACCCCCCGACCGTAGCCGAGTCGCCGTCGTGCCGGAAAACTGTCGGCGCTGCGATCTTCGTATCATCGGGTGATGGAACAACCCTCGGTCCCCGTCGTCGACTTCTACTTCGATCCGATCTGCCCGTTTGCTTGGATCACATCCCGCTGGATACTCGAAGTCGAACAGCTGCGGCCGATCGACCTGCACTTCAGGGTGATGAGCCTGTCGGTCCTCAACGAAGGTCGTGACGATCTGCCGGAGCGCTACCGTCAACTGCTCGACGCCGGCTGGGGGCCGGTGAGAGTGGCGATCGCCGCCGCCCAGTTGCACGGTGACGACGAGTTGCGCGAGCTCTACACAGCTCTCGGCACCCGCATCCACCACGACGCTCGCGAGGACATCGACACGGTTATCGCCGAAGCCCTCGCCGACGTCGGGCTGCCGATCTCGCTCGCCGATGCGGCCACGAGCACCGAGTGGGATCAGGCGCTCCGCACGAGCCACCACCAGGGAATGGACCCGGTCGGCGACGAGGTCGGCACACCGACGATCCATATCGACGGTGTCGCCTTCTTCGGGCCGGTGATGACATCGATTCCGCGAGGCGAGCAAGCTGCCGTGCTGTTCGACGGCGCGCGCGCCCTCGCCGGCTTCGCCGATTTCGCCGAACTGAAACGGTCCCGCAAACAGGCACTCGACTTCACCTGAGCCCGGTCAGCTGTCAGGCAACGGCGTTGTATCCGTCGAGCGATGCTCGCCAGCCGTAGCACTTGACGTCAGTACCGGATGACGTGCGCGCACCGATGACCCAACCGACGCTGTCGTGCCATTGCAGAGAGGCAAGAGCTGCAAGCGGTGTCCGTTGCGGCCAGAAAAGCTTGACTCGCAGCACAGCTCCGTTGTCGAGCCAGAGGGTCAGACGATCTCCGCAGAACCCGCAGCGGCTGTCCCGAATGGCAAGCGGCGCACCCGAACGCAGCTGCCTGCCGAGTCGCTCGAGCCGTAGCTCGTTCACCATGCCGTCCTCCGCATGGTCGAGTTCGCGCCATTCTGTCTCGAGGTCCTTCACCGCGTTCACATGCCTCAGCACGCTCCCCAGTGTGCACCTTTTCAGGCTGTCGAGGCCATCGGGGTGTGCCGGTTCTACGGAAATTTAACGGTCCTGCTCGACGGTTCGGCGATCTACCGCTTCCGCCCAGTCAGGCGGTGATCTCACCGCGGATGTTGATCTCGATCATCACACCGTTGGGATCGGTGACATAGATCTGTTGGAGGCGGAACGAAGGCGACTCGACCGCCTTGTAGCGAACACCGAGACGGTCGAGTTCGGCGCAGACCTCGCCGAAACCGCTTCCCTCGAAGGCGACGTGATTCACAGACCCTGAGTTGCCGGGAGAATCGTGATCGACGAAGTTGACGTGCACCACGGGTTGGTCGCCGAGGAAGAGCCAGGTGCCGGGAGGTACCAACGCAGGCCGCTTCTCCGGGCGGTTGACGAGACCGAGGACGTCTTCGTAGAAGCGGACGGTCTCGTCTGCTCGGTTCGTCTCGACGTTGTAGTGATCGAGTTTCTTCAGGTGCATCGTGTCCCCCCACGGCTGTGTCGCTCGCCCCAACGTACCGCACCCCATCGGGGCCGACCGCCGAGCCACCCGAGTCACGAGATCTCGCAGCAGCTGCGAGAACCGGTGACACGGGCCGACCGCCGTGCCACCCGGGTCACACGGAGGGGTCAGGCCGTGAGTTCGAGACCGGCGAGTTGGCCGTCGGCTCGCCAGTCTTCGAGGACCTTGATGAAGGCGATCGCGCCGGTGCCGTAGCTGCTGTTGCGCGCACTTCGCTCACCGGGCCTGCCCTCGTTGTTGTAATAGCCTGGCGTGCATGCCTCGAGGAACTTCTGGTTGGTGACAGCGAGGCGGACAATCGTGTCGACCCACGCAGCCTCTGCGTCCGCTGCAGCTTCGATCCGGCGAATGTCATGCTCGAAGGCGTGAGCAAGGACGTAGGCGAGGTGGCGGCTCAGCTCGTCGAGCATGTGCGGGAAGTTGACGGTGAAACCCGACTGGATGTTGCTGAAGATGAAGCAGTTGGGGAACCCGCGACTGTGCATGCCGTGGAACGTCATTGCGCCGTCCGCCCACTTCTCGGTCAGCGTCAGGCCGTCGCTGCCGACGAGCTCGTAGCCGGATCTGCGGGTGTAGTCCGTGCCGACCTCGAACCCGGTTGCGTAGATCAGGCAGTCGAGTTCGTACTCGACTCCGTCGACGACGACGCCGTTTTCGGTGATGCGCTCGATGCCGCGACCATTGGTATCGACGAGGGTGACATTGGGGCGGTTGAAGGTGGCGAGGTATTCGTCGTGGAAACACGGGCGTTTGCAGAACTGGCGGTAGTACGGCTTCAACGCCTCGGCGGTGACGGGATCGTTCACGAGCGCGTCGACCCTCGCCCTGATCTGTTCCATCTTCTCGAAGTCGGCCATCTCCATCGTGTTCGACAGCCCATCGGCGGTCAGGTTGGCACGGCCCTGCCTGACCATCACCAACAGCTTGCCGATGATGTCGGTCCAGCCATCGTCGACGAGGTCCTCCGGCTCGAAGACGCCGGAGACGAGGTTGTTGAAGTTGTCCATCCGACGCCGCTGCCACCCCGATTCGAGCGTCTCGGCCCACTGCGGATCTGTGGGCCGGTTGGCTCGCACATCGACCGAAGACGGGGTCCGCTGGAAGACGAACAACTGCTCAGCCGACGCGCCGAGATGTGGGACGCACTGCACGGCCGTTGCGCCGGTACCGATGATCCCGACACGCTTGCCGCTCAGACCGTCGAGGTTGCCGGACGAGTCGCCACCGGTGTATGCGTAGTCCCACCGGCTGGTGTGGAAGGTGTGCCCCTGGAAGGATTCGATTCCGGCAATGCCGGGAAGTTTCGGCCGATGGAGCGGGCCGTTCGCCATACAGACGAACCGGGCTCGCATGCGATCGCCACGATTCGTACTGATGACCCAGCGGTCGTCGTCCTCGTCCCATCGAAGTTCGGTGACCTCGGTCTGGAAGCAGGCATTGCGATAGAGGTCGAAATGCTCGCCGATCGCCCGGCTGTGGGCGAGGATCTCCGGCGCCCGTGAGTACTTCTCCCTGGGGAGGTAGCCGATCTCTTCGAGCAGGGGCAGGTAGATGTACGACTCGACGTCACAGGCGGCGCCCGGGTACCGGTTCCAATACCAGGTCCCGCCGAAATCGCCGCCCTTCTCGATGACCCTGATGTCGGCGATGCCCGCTTGTCGCAGGCGCGCCCCTGCGAGCAACCCGCCGAAGCCGCCGCCGATGATCGCCACATCGACCGTGTCGGTCAGCGGCTCGCGGGTGATCGGCTCGACGTACGGATCGAGCAGGTAGCGGGCAAACGGTCCAGCGACCTCGACGTACTGCTCGTTACCTTCATCGCGGAGCCGCCGATCCCGTTCCGTACGGTATTTCTCCCGAAGGGCGTCAGGGTCAAACGAGGGCGGGGCCTGCTGATCGATCGTCACCTGAATGTCTTACCCCGAGTGCCGCCGAACTGGCGACCCGGAGTTGAGCGCGCAGGACGAGGTGCGATCAAGAACGGGGACCTGGCCGCTCGGGTCGGTTCGACGGACCGGATCGGACGGCGGTGTTAACGTTCGGTCGGTACTCATGGGGGGTGCCGTGAGGGGGATCCGATGCACACATCCACTCGTTCGCTGGATGCTTTGCTGCTCTCCGCTGTGGAATCCGGAGCGCTCAGCGGCGTCGCTGCAGCCGTCTGGGCCGATGGCCAAGAGCCGTATTACGGGGGCTTCGGCGCGGCATCGGCGACGACGCCGATATCTGATCGGACCATCTTCTGGATCGCCTCGATGACCAAGGCAGTGACGGCGGTTGCCGCTATGCAACTCGTCGAACGTAACGTGCTGACGCTTGATGAACCGGTTGGTTCATTCGTGCCGTACCTCGCAGCGGTGCAGGTGCTCGACGGGTTCGAACCGGACGGTGTGCCACGACTACGCGACTCGAAACGTCCGATCACGCTCCGCCATCTGCTGACGCACACGTCCGGTTTCGGGTATGGCTTCGCCGACGCCTCGCTCGCGCAATACACAGCCTGCCGGCAGCCGCAAACGCCGCCGAGCCCCGCAGCCGACTACGAATTGCCGCTGCTGTTCGACCCGGGTGACCGCTGGTGTTACGGCGTCGGAATCGACTGGTGTGGTCAGGTCATCCAGGCGGCCACCGGCCAACGCCTCGATGCCGTATTCGCCTCACAGATCTTCGAACCGCTCGGCATGCACGACACCACGTTCAGCCGTAGTCCCTCGCAACGTGAGCGAACGGCCGACGTGATGCTGCGCACGCCAGCCGGCCTCGTCCCGATTCCATTCGAACTCCCCGAAGATCCCGAGTTCCTGATGGCAGGAGGTGGATTGTACTCCACGGTCGCCGACTACCTGCGGTTCACGAGAATGCTCCTCGGCAACGGCAACCTCGAGGGCACGACGGTGCTCTCCGCCGAATCCGTCGAGCTGATGGCCCGGAGTCATACCACAGCCGCTGTCGACGGCTGGCAAGCAGTGAACCCGATGATGACGAACGCCGTCGATCTCACCGCCAGCGGGCCGATCGGATGGGGTCTGAGTTTTCTGATCAACGAGACACCGACTGCCGAGGGACGGTCGCCAGGCAGCCTGTCGTGGGGAGGACTGGCGAACACGTACTACTGGATCGATCGCCAACGTCGAACCACCGGCGTCTTCGCAACACAGGTGCTCCCGTTCTACGACGCAGCCGCCCTGCAGACATTCCGGCGGTTCGAGGCAACCGTCAACGCCGCCCAACCAGTCGAAGCTGTCTGATCGCCAGTATCTGCCCAGGGCGATGGTCCCGACCGTTGTTCGCCGCTTCGCGCAGCCCGTCATACCGACGATGCAGTTTGCAGAGGTCGATCACGGTGCGGCAGAGTGCGTGCTTGGCTGAGTGGCTTTCGGAGCGTTCGAGGAACGGTGGCGTGGACGAAATTCCTTTGCCGGTCGCCACCGGTCGCCTGTGGCTGTGCGGCAAGCATTTCGTCGGCCCTGACCCGGAGCGGGCGCTCGAACGGACTGGTGCGTCGACGCTCGTCTGTCTCAACGAACGATCGGAGCTCGATGATCGGTACCCGGACTACGTGCGTTGGCTGCAGGCGAATGCTCCGATGAGAGCAATCTGGTTTCCGGTCCCCGATCTGCACGCCCCGACCGTGCGCGCCGCAGCTCCGCTCCTCGACGAACTACGGAAACGACTCCACGTCGGCGACGGCGTCCTGTTGCATTGCGGTGCGGGAATCGGGCGAGCGGGAACGATCGCGGCGGCACTGTTGATCACACTCGGGATGCCACTGGACGCGGCGACGAAGATGGTTGCCGATCATCGCCCCGGCGCCGGCCCCGAGGCGGGAGCGCAAGCCGATCTCCTCGCCGCCGTCGCTCGGAAGAACGCTGACGAACGCCCCACGATCACAAGATCGACGCCAGGAACGACGGAGGACCATCGATGCTGAGATGGGCGATTCTCGGGACGAGTTTCATCTCGGAGACGATGATGCGCGCACTTGCCTCGAGCCCTGGGTCAGTGGCGACGGTTGTGTACGGGCGTGATGCGGTGCGGCTCGAGGACTTCCGTACCAGGCATCAGATTGCTCGAGCGACGACGTCGCTCGAACAGGCCGTTGCCGACCAGGAGATCGACGCCGTCTACGTCGGTCTCCCCAACCACGTTCACCACCTCGCCACCAGTGCGGCTGCCCGCGCCGGCAAGGCCGTGCTCTCGGAGAAATCGCTGACCGTCACGAACGCCCAGGCCGACGAACTGCTCGGCGCAGTCGAAGGAAAGGTGCTGTTCGTCGAGGGCCTGATGTACCTGGCGCACCCGGTCATCGCCCGCTTCGTCGAGGTGCTCGGCGACGGGCGGCTTGGCGGACTGAAAGCGGTTCGTGCCAGTTACGCGGCCGACATCTGGCAACTCGTCAATACTAGCGGCGGCGGAGCGATCTACAACCTCGGCTGCTACCCGGCGTCGTTCGTGCAGCTGGTCGTCGACACCGTGGACGGCGACGGCAGCTTCGAGCGGGGCACACTGACAGCGACGGGCAACGTGTCTCCGGTCGACGCCAACGTTTCGGAGTCGGCTGCGAGCATGCGATTCGAATCCGGGGCACTCGCGTCGATCCACACGGCGGAGACCTACGGCATGACGTCGCACTTCGAGGTGCATGGTGAACGCGGGGTCCTCGCATTCACCAGCAATCCCTGGCTGCCGGCACGGGGAACGAACGCCTTCGAATGGATTCCGTATGACGGAGCGGCGGAACGCTTCGAGGTGACGGATCCGCTCGACGCCTTCGACCATCAGGTACGGATGATGGAAGCGCTTGTTGCGGCAGGACGGCTCGAAGCGCAACGACCGAGTCCTCGCCTCGCAGATTCACGAGCACTGATCACGATGCTGACCGAGTGGGAGGCGGCGACAAGATCATCGCTCCGAAGCTGAGATCGGCCGCCGCTGCCAGTCATCTGCTTGCGGGCCTACTCGGTCTGTGAGATGCTCGTCGGAGATCTCGATCTTGGTGGCACCGCTACCGAGTTGTGGATCCGAGAGTGATCCAGCCTGAACCCCGCTGGACGAGGAGGGTGCAGATGTCCGGCGACGATGTGCACATCTCGGAGTTCTCGGCGCGATCGATCGTCCCGGCGGGTGGGGCCGTCGATGACCTGACCGACGACGAAGTCGAATTCGACTACAACCACCAGGTCGGCGCCAGGCTGCGCGCTGTGAGACGTTGGCGTCAACTCTCGCTCCTCGAAGCCGCGACACACTTCGGTCGGATCGGTGCCGTCGCGCTCGGTTCGTACGAGCGTGGGGAACGCTCGATGTCGATGCCGCGCCTCGAGCAGTTCGCTCGTTTCTATGGCCTGCCGATCGACCGATTTCTTCCACAGGACGCCGTTGCACAGGATCTGCCGGTCGATCGCTCGCCGATGGTCCTCGATCTCGCTGTACTCCACCATCCCGACTGCCCGCACGCCAACCTGGTGGAGTTCGTGCGAGTACTCGCGCTCAAGCGACAGGACTTCAACGGACTCAGATTTGCTGTCAGGGCGAGCGATCGTTGGGCTTTGGCGGCGATGCTGGACATTCCGATCGACCAGTTGCTGACACGACTCGTAGCACTCGGACTGCTCATCCACTGAATCTGACCGCTGCTCTCCGCTGGAGCAGCGGCCCCGAAGCTCAACGGCTGAGTGGTTGGAGGTCGCTCGGAGTGCGCATGCGGTCGGCTCTCGGATGGTTCGACCTGCTGTTCGAGGACATCACGAGTTCGAATCGCGTGGTCGGTTTGATTGCCGCCAAGTGCAGACGTCCACCTTCGGCTTCGGCGAGTGAACGTGCAAGCGCCAGCCCGATGCCGTGTGGTCGCTGCAGCGCTCCGGCGATCGGCTCCGCCGTCCGTTCCCGTCGAAGGAAGACAGCCTCCGGATTGCCAGACATTCCAGCGCCCTCGTCACCGACGCCGACGATCACACCGCCGTCGACTGCCCGCATCGACAGGGTGATGGTTCCGCTGCCGTGCCGCATCGCATTGTCGACGAGTACGTCGATGATGTTGGTGACCGCGGACGGCGACGCCCTCGGCAATACCAGGCCGGAACCGCGTTCATGCTGGACATGCTGCCGATCGGTCGGCTGTTCGAGGTCGAGAACGATTCTGCGGTCGACGTGCGCGACTCTGGTGTGCCAGCGGCGTTCGGTTTCGGTCAACATCTTCGCCAGATCGAGCGGGTGGCGATCGACCGGCGCATTGCGGGCGAGGCGGAGCAGGTCATCGATCGTCTGTTCGAGGCGATCGACTTCGTGGAGGGCGTCGTCGATGACGGTGATGCGGTCCGGTCGCGGGAAGTCCCGTTCCGTTTCGAGGACGAGACGCAGACCGGTGAGTGGGGTGCGCAACTGATGAGAAGCGTCAGCGGAAAACGTTCGCTCCCTGGCGAGCTGGTTGCCGAGCGTCGCGGCGGTCGAGGAAAGTGCTGACCCGACATCGTCCAGTTCGGAGATCCCCGACGGTTCGAACGAGACGGTGAAATCGCCGTCACCGAGTCGCATCGCTGCGTCGTGCACCCTGTCGAGTGGGCGACTCAAACGTCGAGCGAGCCGGCTGGCGATGAGCCCGGCGACGAAGACGGCGCTCATCGCCAAGCCGGCCATCACCGTCCAGGCGCGCCAGATCCTCGTCTCGAACGCAGAAGGCCCCCGTTCGCCGCGCAGCACACCGACGACCTGTTCGTTGGCGACGATCGGGACGGTCACGACGATGCCGTCGTCACCGATGAAATCGGCGACGCGGTTCGATGCTGCCGCGGCGACGATGGCACCCCCGGTCGCCGGACCGTCGCCGGTCAGTCGTGCGCCGTCCGGGCGATAGAGGGAGAGTTTGGTTCCGCTGACGAGCGGCAGCTCGGCGATGTCGGCGCCCTCCATCGCCCCGTTGTCGATCGTCAACGCCGCTTCGATCGTGTGGCGTTCCAACTGCAGGATTGCTTCGTTGCGGTACTGGTGTCGCACGACGATCGCCAGCGGTAACCCGAAGACGACCACGGCGATCGTCGCGACGGTCAACGTCGTCAGCAGGATGCGGCGTTTCACGGCAACTCGAAGCGATAGCCGATACCGCGTAGGGTACTGATCCTGCTCTGCTGACCTGGTTCTTCGCCAAGCTTGCGTCGCAGCGAGGCGAGGTGCACGTCGAGCGTCTTCGTCGACCCGAACCAGTGCTCGTCCCATACCTCCGTCATGATGCGGTCACGAGCAATGGCCCTGCCGGCCTCGCTCGTCAACAGCACCAGTAGGTCGAATTCCTTGGCCCGCAACTCCATCTCGACCCCGCCGTGCCACGCACGTCGCGATGCAGGATCAACAATCACATCACCGACTTCGATCGAGCTCGCCGTGTTCGAATCCGTGCGGCGAAGCTGGGCGCGGAGGCGAGCGAGGAACTCGGCGAGCCCGAACGGTTTCGTCATGTAGTCCACCGCCCCGGCATCGAGACCGATGACGACGTCGATCTCGTCCTGACGGGCGGTGAGCATGACGATCGGCAGAATCGGATCGACCGCACGTATCGCCTTGCACACCTCGACGCCATCCATATCCGGCAACCCGAGGTCGAGCACGACGAGGTCGAATGGAGCGAACATGCTCAATGCGTCGGCACCGTTGGCGGCGCGTTGAGCCTCGTAGCCGTGAGCCGTGAGCGCGCGCACCAGGCTGGCAGCGATCAGCTCGTCGTCTTCGACGACGAGAATCTTCTCACCAGCCATGCCCATACGCTAATGCTCGACTCGACTCGGCACGTCGTCAGGCAAGTTCCGCTGAGACCTTGTTCAGCATCGTCGCCACGCCTTGCCCGGTCGATTCTTGCACGCTCATACTGCAGCCTCACTACGTTCAGGGTTGATACAAACCCGCAGAGTACGGAAGCGCCGATTAGGCGCGAGAGGCATCCATGACAACTGACGGTTAAACCTTTCGATCCCCGTCAGGATCGGACGAAAGCGAAGATTTGCCGGTCGGACGAAGGCCGAAGATTTGCCGTGGTCTAACCCGGCTCTCCCTCGACGTTTACAGAGCGGCGGGCATCGTGGGAGACCTCATGGGCCGACGACACGCGCACGCCCGCACCTGGAGGCTCGGATGCACCACTCGGCACGCAGCGACGTCGGGACCGCCCGGCGGATACTTCGATGGTTCGGAGTGCTCTGCGTACCGGTGCTGCTGGCAACGAGCTATTCGTTCGTGAGTGCGCTCACGGCACCTGGCAACCTCAGTACGGCGGAGCGTTCCGTCGAATGGCTCAGGGGACATCATTTCGGTGACACCGTCTCGTGGGCCGAGACGACGTATTACGCGCACAACCAGCCGCCAAAGGGTGGTGCGTTGAACGGCACGCTTCCGAAGGCAGCGACCGACGCGACTGCCGGCTCGACCGTCGGTCCGAGTGACGGTGCAACGAACGCCGGCGGCGTAGCGGGCCAGAGTGCGGTCGTCGAACGGATCGCTCCGTTGGCGCTGCACCCCGTAGCCCGCGAGGGTGTCTGGCAACCATACGGCGACACCTCCAACGGCGCCACAGCGATGCAGGTCGCCTACCTACGGCCTGACGACATCCACGGAACCGTGCTCGCAGCAGTGGTACGCATCGACCAGGAGAAGGCTGCGCTGCGCCTCGTCCCCGGCGCGCAGGAGCCTGGCAATGGACCGTGGAAGGGTGGAAACCAGGTCGCCGGAACCGACGTCCCGAACATGCTCGCGGCTTTCAATTCGGGTTTCCGGATCGCCGACTCGCGTGGTGGTTTCGCCGAAGCCGGCCGCACCGTCGGCACGCTGCGAGACGGCGCAGCAAGCGTTGTCATCGCCGGCGACGGCAGGGTCGACGTCGTCGATTGGGGACGTGATGCCAGCGCTTCGAACCATCCTGTCGCCGTCCGGCAGAACCTCGACCTCATCGTCGACGGCGGCCAACTCGTGGACGGGCTCGACAGCAACACCGGCGACCGATGGGGCAAGACGGTCGGCAACAAGTTGTTCGTCTGGCGCTCCGGCATCGGCATCGACGCCAGCGGCCGTCTGCTCTACGTCGCCTCGGAGGGTCTCAGCGTGACGACACTGGCGTCGCTGTTGCAGCACGCCGGCGCAGTCAGGGCGATGGAACTGGACATCAATCACTCGTGGGTGAGTTTCAACGTCTTCCATCATGCCGCCAACGCCTCGGTGCAGGGAACCAAACTGCTCCCAGGCATGGACAAGCGTGCGACGAGATATCTCTCCGCCGACGACCGCGACTTCTTTGCCGTCATCTCGCGGACACCGCTCGTCGCTGCATGAGGATGCCGACGGGTCGGACGTGGATCTTCGAGATCGTGATCGCCCTGTTCGGTGCGCTGGCAGTCTTTTCGATGGGCGGCGGGTGGATACTCGTGATCGTCTTCGTCGTGGCCGCCTGCCTTGCAACGATCGCCAGCAAGGCGTACCGTTCGAATGTCCGCACGCGAACAGACGGCCGGCAGTCCACGAATCGGCGGCGGTAGCCCGTCCGATCGGACGGCATCGGAACGCGCTCTCAGGCTGCTCTTAGCCGGGTTTCAATACAGTCGCCTTCATGTACCGTTCTCCGCGCTGCGCCACCAGCAGTAACGCCTTCGTCGCTCTGTTGAGTGTCCGATGATTCGAGCGGAGGGATTGACCAAACGGTACGGATCGACGCTCGCCGTCGACCATCTCGATTTCGAGATCCAGCCCGGGGTCGTCACTGGCTTCCTCGGACCGAACGGGGCCGGGAAGACGACAACGATGCGAATGATCCTCGGGCTCGATGCTCCGACTGCTGGCACGGTGACGGTCAACGGACGCTCCTACGTCGATATCCCGTTTCCGTTGCACGAGGTGGGTGCGCTGTTGGAGGCAAAGGCGCTGCATCCGAGTCGCAGCGCCTACAACCACCTGCTGTCACTTGCTCAGAGCAATCGCATTTCACGGCAGCGTGTCGACGTCGTCATCGACATGGTCGGACTCGCCGATGTCGCCGGTCGGCCCGTCGGCAAGTACTCGTTGGGGATGGGCCAGCGGCTCGGTATCGCCGCTGCGCTCCTCGGTGATCCTCCGATCCTGATGTTCGACGAACCGGTGAACGGACTCGATCCAGAGGGAATCCTCTGGATCCGCAACCTGCTCAAGTCGTTGGCGCTCGAAGGTCGCACGATTTTCCTGTCGAGTCATCTGATGTCGGAAATGGCGCAGACCGCCGACGAACTCCTCGTCGTCGGTCGTGGTCGACTGATCGCCGCTGACAGCGTTGCCAATGTCGTCGGCAGCGGCCAGGGAACCGTCAGGGTGGAAACCCCGCACCTCGACGAGCTGGCGGCAATTCTGCGAGCCAGAGGAGCCACCGTGACCTACGTCGACAACGCGTTGGAGGTCCATGGGCTCGATGCCCGAACCGTCGGCGACGCGGCATTCGAGAATCGCATCGTCGTGCACGAACTCGTCCGCCAACGAGAATCGTTGGAGGACGCCTATTTCCGGCTCACCGATGCCAGCGTCGATTTCCACGCGGCAGCACTCCCGGAGCTCGCTGGAGACCGGCGATGACCGCCGTGATCGTCAACGAGCCGCGTTCTGCCGCAGGGCCGGAGACGGCACGCGGCACGTATCGGGCTGCGGTTGCCAGCGAATGGACGAAGCTCCGCAGCGTGCGATCGACGGTGTGGTCGCTGGTCGTGACGATCGCCATCACCGTCGGACTGGGGGCGTTGCTGTGCGCCGCCGTTGTCGCCCGTTGGGATCGCCTCGATCCGATCGAACGGTTGCGGTTCGATGCAACAGGCCGAAGCCTTGCGGGGATCTTCCTCGCCCAGTTGGCGATCGGGGTGCTTGGTGTGCTCGTCATCGGTTCTGAGTACACGACCGGTTCTATCCGCACGACGTTCGCCGCCACGCCGCGGCGCAAGACGGTCGTCGCCGCCAAGGCAACGGTACTCGCAGCCGTCGCTTTCGTTGTCGGTGCCATCGGCTGCTTCGCAGCATTCGGAATCGGCCAGGTGATCCTGCAGGGCAAGCACGTCGGCGTGTCGCTTGGCGACACCAACGTGCTCCGGGCGGTATTCGGCGGGGCCATTTATCTCACCGCCGTCGCCCTCATCGGATTCTCGTTGGCGACGATCATCCGGCGCACACCGGGGGCGATCGCTGCGCTCTTCGCCATCGTGCTGGTGCTCCCGATCCTGTCGAACGCGTTGCCGAGTCCGTGGGACAACAATGTCGCCAAACTGCTCCCGGCGACGGCGGGCGAATCGTTGTTCAGCACGAGAGCGGCACCCGACATCCTCACCGCCACACATGCAGTGATCGTCCTCGCCGTGTGGGTCGTCGCCACGTTCGCCGTTGCACTGATCTCCGTTTCACGACGCGACAGCTGAGGTGTCGCAGCCGTTCCCGATTCCCGGGTGACGGCAGATGAGAGCACGGTGAGAACCTCCCCAAGAAACGGCAAAGTTCGTCTTGGCCGCTCTCTGTCGGGTATTTCCTGGACCGCGTCCAACCGCACGACGCCGTCTGGCAGACCGAGCAGCCGGTCACCTACCCCCCAGGAGATCATCATGCAGTCCACCGTCCAACGTACGCATACTTCCGCTGACGCCAACGCCACCATCAACCGCACGGCCGGCCAGCAACTGCCGATCGCCGATCTCGCCGGCATCGCCGGGCTCAGCGCGGTGATTGCCATCCACACGTCGGAACTCTCCGGCAAGGTCGACGAGACGGCCTACCTCGGTTTCGGGTACGTGTTGCTCATCGCCGCATCGATCGTCTCGATCGTCCTCCTGTCGCAACGCGACATCCGCGGCTGGTACCTCGCTGGGCTCGCGGCGCTGGCAACCATCGTCGGATTCGTTCTCACCAGGACCACCGGGCTTCCTGCTGCCAAGGGCGATATCGGGAACTGGGGTGAGACGATCGCCATCTGGTCGTTGGTCGCCGAAGGACTCGTCGTCCTGCTGACCACCTACGTTCTGATCACCAACCGTCGCAGTACGGCGCCGCACATCGCGTCGTAACCACGCAACGGCGGCCGCTCACGCGGCAGCGGCTGCAGCGTGGAACGCCGACCGCGTACATGATTTCCTCGATTCGCTGCCGCTGGAATCGCCGTACCGTCACGGCCAGTGCCGCCATACCGGCGGTAGACGGAGGCGACGATGACGTTCCAGCGGGCAGCGACAATCCTGACAACGATGCTCCTGTGTGCCGGTTGCGGCGGCTCCGCGCTGACGTCGGCGGCGACCACGGCGAGGACGGCGACGAGTCGAGGCACCGCCGCCGGGACGGATGCACCGCCCGCGACCGCCGCACGAACAGGGACTGCGCCTGCAGGGAGTGCGGCGGCTGCGGACGCGACGCTGGACACAACCGACGCCACGTCGGGTAGGAGCACAGCGACGACAGCATCAGGCACGGCGAGTTCGCCGACCGACGCCGGTCCCGTGAAGGTGCGGGTCGTCAATCTCTATGCTCCCGCCGAGCATCCACACGGCATTGCCATCGACGGCTACTTCGCCGGCGACGCCCACCCGAATCCGCAGGAGGGCATCGGCACTCCTGACTTCGCTGCGCTCGCCTTCACACGAGTCAGTGACTACAGGAGCGCCGATCCGTCCAAGGTCGGCAGTCTCGAACTTTTCGTGAAGGGCCAGGTCGACCCGATCGCCCTCCAGAACATCGATGGTACGTCGCCCGGTCGATACACGATGTTCTCGTATTCGAGCGGCTCGGCGGGAGGCGGTTCCGCTGAGACGTTCGACGAGACGCCGTCTGCTACCAGCGTTCACGATCGCGATCCCGGCGCACTCGCGGCGGCACCGACCGGCAAGGCGCTGATCGTCGCCGTTGGTGGTCCCCTGCAGGTCGTCGATGCAGGCCAGAGCTTCAACGTCGGTCAGCCGGGCAAGGGATGCTTCGCGCTCGAGCTTCCCGATGCACCGAACGCCGGGCGTACCACGACACCCGTCGGTGGCTACCTCGACTACGTCGCCGACCCCGGATCGTTGCAGATCGCCTTCTTCGACGGCCTCGATACCGACTGCTCGCACACACCGGTCATCGCCCCGATTGCCGTGCAGGTCGCCGCCGGTGACCGTGTCTTCGTCGTCGGTTACGGAACGAGTACCGATTCGATGAAGCTGATGGACATCCCGATCCGCAGCTTCCCCGGAGATGCTCCTCTGGTGCCACTCCCTCCTGTCACGACCACCTCGTCCGCACCTGCTGTCGACGCATGTTCGTTGCTCACCGCCGATGAAGCGACGACGGCGTTGGGCGCTGCCAGCGACAGCGGCAACGCCGACACCAGCGCTGGGACCTGCACGTACACTGCAGGCTCGGCGACCCTGGTCATCGGCACGCAGTCGGCGATGTCGAAGGATGCGTTCGACCTACTGAAATCAGGGGCATCCGGAGCGAAACAGGTTGGCGGCGTCGGCGACGACGCCTTTCTCACCACAGGTCCGAACGGCATCATCGTGTTGAAGGGAACGGTCGTAGTCGGCATCACTCTCGACCACCATCAGGATGCTGGTCCCGACGACCCATCGATCGACGGTCCCCTGCTACGATCCCTCGCCACCGCTGCCCTCACCAAGCTGTAGTCGGCTCGGTCGAACTGGTCGACCTGGAATGTCGCAACGCTCGGGGACCGGGGTACATCGTGTCGAGCAGAACCGTTAGGGAAGTCGAGCGGCCTCGTGGCGAAAGGGCGCACGAGTAGCACCTGGGAGCAGCAGCGCGGGTCCAACGCCTGTCAGCGTCGACGTCCTTCCTGCGCTCGCCAGTGCGCTGTTCTCCTTCATCTCGACGTCATCGCCGCGTGAGAGAGTGGGCCGTGAAGCTTTCACCGCCGTGGACCGTGCTGCTCGTCGGCGGCGCGTCCGGGTGCGGTAAGAGTTCGATCACCTATCCGCTTGCCGCCCATTTCGAGATCCCGGTGCTCGAGGTCGACGATCTCGAGGTGGCGATTCGGGCAGTTACCGATGCTCATACCTTCCCGAAGTTGCACTACTGGCAGCAGCACCCGGACGAGGTCGGCGGCTGGGACGTCGAACAGGTCGTCGAGCACCAACTATTGATGGCAGCTGCACTATGGCCAGCGGTTCGGGCGGTGATCGACAACCATCTCGACACCGACATGCCGGTGATCATCGAGGGTGACTACCTGTTGCCGAGCCTCGACGCTGCCCTCGGCGACGATCGTGTGAGGAGCCTGTGGATCAACGAGCCGAGCGTCGACCAGATCGAGGCGAACTACCGCCGTCGCGAGCCGGCCGCCGGGTCACAACGATTCCGTGCCGAGGTGAGCGCTCGATACGGTCATTGGCTGATGTCGCAAGCGACTGCGCTCGGACTGACAATCGTCGACGCCCGCCCGTGGGACGACGTACTCGAACGGGCTATCCGCACAGTCTCGTGACGCCAGAACTGCTCCCCCTCCGGCAGTCGTATGATGGTCGACCGTCCATCTCGCCGGTCGAGGTCGGACACCCCGCCCTCGTAGCTCAGGGGATAGAGCATCGGTTTCCTAAATCGCAGGTCGGAGGTTCGAATCCTCCCGGGGGCGCCAAGAAAGACAGTGTGAACAGGGATGATGCACATTTGACAAGCGATCAGTAGCCGCACCGGTGGTCGCCTTCGAGCGTCAATCCTTGCCGCAGTTGGGAAGGGTGGGGGAAGGAACCGGGCCGGTCCGCTGCTTCGTCACTGACCCGTAGCAACGCCTCGCCGGCCCCGACGCCGGGCAGGCCCCGGAACTTCACCGTCACATCGATGCC
>JANXUF010000107.1 GCA_025356335.1 Actinomycetes bacterium | reverse complement strand
CAGATAGCGCGATGACGGTGTGGTCGATGTCGTCGACGTCGAAGTTCAAGACGGAGTAGCTGGCAGGGATGGTGTCGGGTTGCTCGTAGATGAGGGTCTTGTGGTCCTCGGTGTGGTGGAGCCACATCAGGCCGAATCTTCGGAGGTGTGGAGTTCAAGGGTGTCGGCGTAGAAGCGGCGAGCGGCTGCCATGTCGTTGACGGCGATGCCGCTGTACGCGCGGTTGTGGGTGAGCATGTGTGGTCCTTTCGGGTTTGGGTGCTTGGAGTTCGATCGATCGTGCGCTCGCATGCCTAGCGGGGCCATGGCCGTCCGTGATGGGAGTCCGGCGTCGTGTTGCCGTCACGAGGAGCGCTGGAATGTCGCCTCGGTTGTGGAGTGCGCGCACGGGGAGTCCGGCGAGCCAGAAGACGTCACCGACGCGAAACTCGATGAATTGTCCGTCGCGCATTTCGATGTCGACGGCGCCGACTTCGATCTCGACGATCGAGTCCTTCCAGTCGTCCGGCTCATAGGCCGTCTCGGCTCCGACATCGAGCATTCGAATGCCGACCGCGATGCGGCCAGCGCGGCACGTGCCGAGCAGGTCGACAGGTCGTTGATCGTTGTCGAGATGGGACATCGGGTTACGTGTTCTCGAGGGGTGGTGGGGAGGCCGAACGCGGCGAACACGTCGGCGCCGAAGGTGGTGATCTCGACCAGCGTCGCTGCGTCGAAGCGGAGCACGTCAAACGTGATCGCTTCGAAGTCAGTGTGCCCGGGGCGCCGGATGTCCATTCGCCCGGCTGCCGGCGCCGAGGACGTCGCGGACGAAATCGGCGACCGCGTCGCGTCCTTCGAATCGTGCGAGCTCGGGGGGCACGCTGAACCGAACGTCGGGTCCGAGGAGCGCGATCACCGCGTTGGTGTCAGATCTGGCGTGGGCGTCCGCGTAGCGCTTCAACATCGATTGCTCCTCGATGGTTGCGGTTGGACGGGGGTCCACGCTAGAGGTCCCGATTGGCCGAGCTCTTGGAGTCGGGCTCGTCCGCGTTGCAGCGCGCTGTTCACCGCAGCGATGCTGCCGTCGAGGGTGTCGGCGATCTCGGATGGCGACCAGCCGAGAACGTCGCGAAGGATTACGGCGGCGCGAGGTCGTGGTGGGAGGTGTTGGATGGCGACGAGGAAGCCGAGCGCGATCGTCTCCTGGGCGACAACGCCTTCTGCGGGGTCGGCCCCGAATTCTGCCGAGCGGGTGATGAGGTCGTCCGGGAACGGTTGCAGCCACGGCACCTCGTCGAGTGACGGATCGCTCGCGCTGCCGGTGCTGCTGCGAGGGGACGTCGCCGGTGGGCTTTGATCGCGTCGAGGCACGAGTTGATCGCGATCCGGTACAGCCACGCACGAAGGGTGGACCGGCCCTCGAACCCGGTCCGGTGCCGCCACGCCTTGGTGAAGGTGTCCTGCACGAGGTCCTCGGCCTCGTCGAAGTTGCCGACCATCCGGTAGCAGTGCACTCGCAGCTCGCGACGGAACGGTTCGATCGACGCGGTTCGCTTGTGCTCGGCTTCTGAGATCACTGCTCCCGTTCAAGTATCTGGTCCGAAGGTAATCGTCGAGGTCGCCGATGCCGATGGCGCTGTCAGGTGCTGTTGTGGACGTGTGTTGCGTTGTTCGGCTTGGGTGGTACGTCCTCGCTTGAGTTCGTCGCGGTGGAGCGACGACGTTTGCGGTCGAGGGTGTCTGATCGCATGGCCGGGGCCCGTGCGGTCAACTCGGCGTTGCGGGCCATGGCGTGGCCGGCCATCAGGTCTTGGCACGGTGATCTGTTGAGGCGTTTGTAGGAATCACGTTGTCGGGCGGCGATGGCAAGGGACAGGGTGGTTGCGAGGAGGGCGCCGGTGCGGGCGAGTCCCATTACCCGACGGTATTCGTCGGCGGTGTAGCCGTGGACTCGGACGTGCGCGCCGAGAGCCCGAAAGTAGTTCCCGCAGACGTGGCAGCACCTTCGCCGGTGTCGTTGTCGCGGGCAGCCGTCCCATGGGTGCGTGGAGGCCCGTGCCGCCTGGCAGGTGCCATTCGTGGTCGTGCTATGGGCCTTCGGCGTGCTCGTGTCCGTGGTCGTGGGGTCCGCTCACGAGGTGTGCTGCTTGCTCGGCACCGGACCTGGAGAGTGGGTGTGGTGTTGGTGTTCCCGCTGGTGTGTGTCTGCGGCGTGTTCGGCGTGTGCGCCCGCAGCAGTGCAGCGGTCGCATTGGCCAAGGAGTGCGGCGTGGCGGGGTTGGATCGTGAACTTGTAGGCGGCGAGCACCGATTTGCCGAGGTCGTCGAAGCTTGCTTCGGGGATGTTGATGATGGTCCCGCAGGTGTTGCAGACCAGGTGGACGTGGCTGCTTTCGTGGAGTTGGTAGAAGGCGGGTCCGGTGCCGGAGTGGACGTGCTCGATCACTCCGAGTTCGTCGAGTCGGCTGAGCACGCGGTAGATCGTGGATGGTGAGATGCCCGCGATGCGTTCGTTGACCGCGGCGATCAGATCGTCCGCGGTGGGGTGTCGATCGCTGTCGAGGAGGATCGCGATCACGACCCGCATCGGCACCGTGAGTCGACCGCCGGCCCCGCGAATGATCGCGTAGATCAATTCTTGCGAGGTTTCGAAGATCGGTTCGTCACCCACGAGGTCGACAGTATCAGTCACCATTTCACGACTGAGACGCCCCGAGCGTGCTCACCTCACGCAGGACAGGCAATGGCGTGGCGACCGGGTCTGCGCCGGTCCGACGGGCGACTTTGAGTGTTGAAAGGGGGTGGCGACTGTTTGTCTTCGCTGCGGTGTATGCGTACGCGGCGGCGAAGACGACGAAGTTGACGAGGACGATGGTCGCGCCGGATGAGATGTCGAGGTGGTAGCTGAGGTACATGCCGACGAGCCCGGAGGCGGCGCCGATTGTGGTGGAGATGGTCAGCATTCGTTTGAACGAGTTGGTGAGCAGTCGGGCGACGGTGGGGGGTATGACGAGCGCAGCGGCGATCAGGGTGACGCCGAGGACTTTCATGCTGGCGAGGATCGCAAACGTGAGGAGCAGCATGAG
>JANXUF010000075.1 GCA_025356335.1 Actinomycetes bacterium | reverse complement strand
GAATCAAGGGGATCGAGCGCAGCTTTGAACGATGCGGCGGCGCAGTAGTACATGGCGAAGTAGGCGACATGCGCGCCAACCGAGAGGAAGAAAGCGGACACCGAAGGTTTCCATGCGCGTCCGTAGAGATTGTAGGCTAGGGCAAGTTCCGCCAGCTTGTCGCGTCCTGGCAGGCGATTTGGGATTTTGTGGATGAGCCCGAAGCCGGTGAGGAGAAAGGACACGCCGAGCGCAGCCAGGCTGCCGCCGAGGATGGCGAGCGCCGTCCAAATGTATTTCACCGCGTCCGGCGCGCTGACCAGCCAGTGCCATTGCGCAGCGATGAGCACGCCGGCCATCGCGATGAGCGCGAAGAGCCCGATGAGCCGATCCACTAGCACCGCGAGCAACGCCTGGGTGCGCTTCCCCGGCGTTTCTTTCAGCAGGTAGAAAATTTTCACGACATCGCCGCCGGTGCCGCCGGGGATGATGAAATTGAAGAACACGCCGATGAGCAGCAGCATGAAAACCCGCGCCCAGCTCAGCGCGATGCCTTGCACCCGGAGCAGCAGTTGCCACCGCACGCCCGCGCAAATTTCCACCACGCCATACGCCCCGAAGCCCGCCAGCAGCCACCAGCGGTCCGCCTTGCCCAGCGCGTGGGCCATCTCCGCGCGTTTCGCGCGATCGTGGAAAACGGCATACAGAATCCCGACGGTGACGAGCACCTGCAGGGCGGTGAAGGCGGTTTTTTTCAGACGGGTGGGCGGGTTGGCGCGGGATGTTGGTGGGGACGCGGGTGCGGGGCAATACGGGATTCCAGCGCTGGAGGTTTTGTTTTTTAACGCAGAGACGCAGAGGCGCAAAGACCGCAAAGAATGGTGAGGAAGCTGCCGCCCAACTCTCTGCGTTCTCTGCGCCTCTGCGTCTCTGCGTTTAATCCGAGCCATCGTCCGTGCGGTTGCTTTTCCAAAGCGTCCGGCTAGTTTCCGCGCCGTGTTGCACCTGCTGACCAGCCGACTTACGTCGCTCCGCGAAATTTCCGGGCGCGCTTTCCTGCGCCCGGTTCGTGGAGCTTTTCACGCGTAGCCCTGTCGGCTGGCGCTGCTTCGGGCGGAGGCAGCGGCCGGCTTTCTGAAAGTCCCCAACCGCCCGCCAATCCTTTCTCCATCATGTTTTCCAGTCCCTCGGTGAAATACCGTCCTCATCCGCCGATCCATTTGCCGGATCGAAAATGGCCGAACCAAATCCTGACCCGCGCGCCCATCTGGTGCTCGGTCGATCTGCGCGACGGCAACCAGGCATTGATCGAGCCGATGGACCCGGAGCGCAAGCGGCGCATGTTCGACGCACTGGTGACGATGGGATTCAAGGAGATCGAGGTCGGATTCCCGGCTGCGAGCCAGCCGGATTTCGACTTTGTCCGCCAGCTCATCGAGGAGGACCTCGTTCCTGACGACGTCACCATCCAGGTACTGGTGCAGTGCCGCCAGGAACTGATCGAGCGCACGTTCGAATGCATCCAGGGTGCCCGTCGGGCCATCGTCCACTTCTACAACTCGACAAACCCGTTGCAGCGCGAGGTCGTCTTCGGGCTGGACGAGGACGGCATCATCGACATCGCCGTCAATGCCGCCAAGCTGTGCAGGAAGCTGGAATCGACGATGGGCGAGACCGAGATCCTCTACGAATATTCGCCGGAGAGCTTCACGCTGACCGAGCCGCAGTTCGCCCTCGACATCTGCCACGCGATGATGGACGTCATCGAACCGACGCCAGCCCGGCCGATCATCTTCAACCTGCCGGCCACCGTCGAGTGCTATACCCCCAACGTCTACGGCGATGTCATCGAATGGTTCTGCCGCAACGTCCGCAACCGTGACAGCGTCGTCGTCTCGCTGCACCCGCACAACGACCGCGGCTGTGGCGTTGCCGCCGCCGAGTTCGGCGTGATGGCAGGGGCTGACCGCGTCGAGGGCACGTTGTTCGGCAACGGCGAGCGCACCGGCAACGTCGATGTCGTCAACCTGGCGCTCAACCTGTTCGCCATGGGTGTCGATCCCGAGTTGGACATCAGCGACATCGACGCGCTGCGGCGGGTGGCAGAGTATTGCAACCGCCTGCCGGTGTCGCCTCGCCACCCCTATGTCGGCGACCTCGTCTATACCTCGTTCTCCGGGTCGCATCAGGACGCGATCAAGAAGGGTTTCCAGGCGCTGTATGCCAAGGCCGACGCCGCAGGACGCAAGCACGACGACTACGAGACGTGGGGAGTCCCCTACCTGCCGATCGACCCCAAGCATGTCGGGCGCACGTACGAGGCCGTCATCCGCGTCAACAGCCAATCCGGCAAGGGAGGCGTCGCCTACGTGATGAAGGAGGAGCACGGATTCGATCTGCCCCGCCGCCTGCAGATCGAGTTCTCCAAGACGATTCAGCACATCACCGAAGACAGCGGCACGGAGATCAGCCCCGGCATCATGTGGGACGCGTTCGAAGCGGAGTATCTTCCGGTTGCGCCGGCGATCAGCCTCGACTCGCACGAGGTTCGTTCTGGCGGTGGGACCACATCGGTGACCGCACAGTTGATCGTCGATGGGGAGCATGTCACCGTCGTCGGCGAGGGCAACGGTCCGATCGACGCATTCGTCCATGCATTGCGCGACTGCCTCGGTGCAGATCTCGATGTCGTCGACTACGCAGAGCACGCAACTGGTCAGGGCTCGCAGGCCAACGCTGTCGCCTACGTCGAAACGGTCTCGTCCGCTGACCACAGCGACGTGAAATGGGGTGTCGGTATCGACGAGAACACGACGACCGCCTCGCTGCGCGCCGTCGTCAGCGCGTACCTCCGCCAGCGTTAGGTCGAGCGGCTTCATCTACGCTCGACCACCATGAGCGCCTCGACCGATCCCGCCGCCATTGCCGATCTCGAGGCGAGGATCGCGACCGAACTCGACGTCGGCAACATCCTCGCTGCGCAATTCGCCATCGGCTTCGGCGGCGAGATCGTCGCCAGCGGGTCGTTCGGTGAGGCTCTCGACGACACCCGGTTCTGCATCTTCTCGGCGACAAAAGCGTTGGTGTCCAGCACGTTGATCCCATTCATCGCCAGCGGCGCGCTCGATCCTGCGGCGACCGTCGCCTCGTATATCCCAGAGTTCGGGACCAACGGTAAAGACGTGGTCACCGTCGAGCAGTTGACGACGATGCGCGGCGGGTTCCCGATGGCGCCGATGGGCCCGAAGTACTGGGGGACCAGCGCTGGTCGTCGCTCAGGATTCGCCCGCTGGCGCCTCGACTACGAGCCTGGTACCCGCTGCATCTACCACCCGATGGCAGCGCACTGGGTACAGGCAGAACTGATCGAAACGCTCAGCGGCAAGCCGTACGTCGATCACATCCACGAGACGATCACGGCCCCACTCGGGCTGGCACCCGCCCTCGGGCCGACCGTCGGTGAACTCCCGATCCACGACGTACGCATCCACGGCGAACGCCCCGACGACGCGGCAATGCTGGCGACGTTCGGCGACGCCAGATACGTTCCGTTGCCGGCGATCGGCGTCGATGCGCTGCTGGCCCTCAATGCCCCCGATGTACGCCTGTCCGGCGTTCCCGGCGGCGGAGGTTTCCTCAGAGCGACAGACCTCGCAACGATCTACCAGGGACTGTTGAACAATCCAGCAGGAGTGTTCCCGGAGGCTGCACTGGACGACGCCCGCTCGAACATTCGCAACCAACTGCTCGACGAGCTCAGCGGCGTCTCCGCCTCACGAACGCTGATGTACTGCACGGCAGGAGATGACGGGCACGCCGACCTGCGATCCTTCCCGAGCACCGCACCACGCGCCTTCGGGCACATGGGCGCCGGTGGACAGATCGCATGGGGAGACCCCGACACCGGGCTCTCGTTCGTCTTCCTCAACGACACGCTGCATCAGGATCCGCGTGTCGAGTACCTGCGTGCCCGTGACCTGAACGCGCTGGCGATGGCCTGCCTGACGACCGTCAACTGACGGTTGAATTCCGCCGTGTCGACGCCCGTCGCTCGCTACCCTCGACAGACGTGAACAGCAGGACGTCGGGAATCATCGCAGCCGTCTCGGCCTTCACCCTCTGGGGTCTGCTGACGATCTACTGGAAGGCGCTCGAACACTTCAACGCCTTCGAACTCGTCTCCCAGCGCATCGTCTGGTCGAGCATCGTGCTGGCAATCGTGATCACCGCCACGCGGAGTTGGCGTGCGTTGACCTCGTTGTCCGCAGCCGACAAACGACGCGTCGCCCTGGCCGGATTGCTGATCACCATCAACTGGACGAGCTACGTGTATGCAGTCGTCCACGACCGGGTCGTCGAGACGGCGCTCGGCTACTTCATGAGCCCGATCGCCCTCGTGGCGATTGGCGTGATCGTGCTCGGCGAGAAGCTGCGGAGGGCACAGATCGCCGCCATTGCACTGGCGATCGCCGCAGTCGTCGTCATCAGCGTCAGCTACGGCCGCTTCCCGGTCTTCGCCTTCCTGATCATGGCATCGTGGTCCGCCTACGCGCTGCTCAAACGGCGGGTACCGCTCTCGCCGACGCAGAGCCTTGCCGGCGAGACGATGGCGATGGTGATCCCGGCGATCGTGGTCGCCGGAGTGATGTGGGGACACCACGACTCGATCCCGCATTCCGCCGATGGCTGGCACCTCGTTCTCGTCGCGCTGACCGGCATCGTCACGGTCATCCCGCTGACGCTGTTCGCCGTCGCCGCCAAGCACGTACCGTTCACGCTCCTCGGACCGCTGCAGTACATCGTGCCGTCGATCAATTTCCTGCTCGGGGTGCTCGTGTATCACGAGAAACTCGCCGGAGCGCAGTTCGCCGGCTTCATGCTCGTCTGGGTCGGACTGGTCATCTTCACCATCGACAATGTTCGTTCAGCCCGTCAACGCGCAGCCGCCGAACCGGCGTCCGCACCAACTGCTGACCGCCTGATCGACACGCCCGTGTTCGGCGAGCCGACGCCGGCCCCGGCGACTGCGCAACCGTGAAGTGGACCGTGCACGGTGAACGGGTCATCTACGACAGCCCGTGGGTTCGATTGACACTCGCCGATATCGAACTGCCAGGCGGCGGGGGACGCTTCGATCACCATGTCCTGCGGATGCCAGCGCAAGCGGCCGGTGTGGTCGTCGACGATCCGACCCGTGGCGTGCTGTTGCTGTGGCGGCACCGATTCGTCACCGATTCGTGGGGGTGGGAAATACCGGCGGGACGCGTCGACGAGGGTGAATCGCCGATCGAAGCGGGCGCGCGGGAAACGCTCGAGGAGACCGGCTGGCTTCCAGGTCCGCTCCGGCACCTGAACACCTATTTCCCGCACAACGGATCCAGCGATGCGACGTTCAACCTCTACGTGACCGGCTCCGCCACCTTCATCGGTGAGCCCACGGACCCCTATGAGTCCGATCGCATCGAGTGGCTGTCGTGGCCCCACATTCGTGCGGCCATCGAGTCCGGTGACGTGCGCGACGGTCTGTCACTCACGGCGCTGCTCTGGGTGCTGGCGATGGAGAACAGCGTCACGACTGACGGGTGACAACCATCCGTCGCCTCATCGTCGCTATCGCTCGTCGGTGGACAGACGCCAGGCAAGTGGCGTCAGTACACCGGCGATCAGCAGCTTGACCATGTCCCCGATGAGGAATGGAGTCAGGCCCCGGGCAAAGGCGCTCTTCGTCGGTGTGGCCAACGCACCTGTGACGATCGGGATATTCAGGTCCCACGCGAGCCACAGCACCCCGAAGCAGTAGATCACTGCGGTACCGAGCAGCATGGCAGCGATCGACGTGACGAGGGTCCGATCTTGACGACGTTCCGCCATGTGCCCGATCAGCGCCGCCGCGGCAATGAAGCCGACGAAATACCCAGCGGTCGAACCGGTGGCGATGTGCCAGCCTCCACGACCCGTCGAACTCGCAGCATAGAACGGCAGGCCTGTCGCCCCGAGCACCCAGTACAACGCCTGGCTGGCCGCCCCTTTGGAGGCACCGAGCGTTGCCCCCGAGAGCAGCACGCCGAGCGTCTGGCCGGTCACCGGCACCGGGGTGAAACTCAAGTGGATGCTGATCTGTGCGCACAGCGCGGTGAACAGTGCGAAGCCGAACACGAGTGCGGCGTCGCGAAGCATGGCCTGTTGTCTGGTCGTCGCCCGCGGAATCAGGTCGGACAGTGTGACGGGGGCTGCGGTCGAACTCATCGGGGGGCAGTACCTTCCTCGGAACGACGGGAGCCACACCGTAGCCCGGGTGCAGCAAGCGACCGATACCCGACTGCATTTCGCAAACACTCTGCAATGTTGCCGAGACGGATCAGGCTGCCTGCCCGCTCCGCGACCGAACGGGGTTACTCAGTGTGACATCCAGGGCGCGCACAACCCGTCCAGGTCCCGAACCTCGATACGGTCGCGGTTCTCCCAGGTGACCTCGTTCGTCGGATCGCGTCGGAGGTTGAACGTACGGAAACTCATCTCCAGGGTGTCGACGGCGAGGATCCTGCCGATGAGCGGATCACCGAGACCGAGGAGCACCTTGATCGTCTCGAGCGCCTGGATCGAACCGATGATGCCCGGCAGCACGCCGAGTACACCGGCCTCAGAACACGACGGTGCCAGTTCGGCTGGCGGAGCTTCTGGGACCATGTCGCGGTACGTCGGGCCGGACTTCGGGTCGAAGACGCTGACCATGCCTTCGAAACGGAAGATCGATCCGTGCACGACCGGGATGCCGAGTTTGACGCTGGCGTCGTTCAGCAGGTAGCGGCTCGGGAAGTTGTCGGCACCGTCGACGACGACGTCGTAGCCCGTCATGATGTCGATGATGTTGTCAGCCGCAAGGCGCGTGTCGTAGGTGACGACGTTGACATCGGGATTCATCATCGTCAACGTCTTCTTCGCCGAGTCGACCTTGCGGTCACCGATGCGGTCGATGTTGTGGAGGATCTGGCGCTGCAGGTTGGAGGCATCGACCTCGTCCATGTCGACGATGCCGATCGTGCCGACGCCGGCAGCTGCGAGGTACAGCGCGGCAGGCGATCCGAGGCCACCGGCACCGAGCATCAGCACCTTCGAGCCGAGCAACTTCGCCTGTCCCTCGATACCGACCTCTGGCAGCAGGAGATGGCGGCCGTACCGATTGCGTTGTTCAGGCGTCAGCGTCACCGGGGTCTTCCACGGCCGGCCCTCGTCCTTCCACTTACCGAAGCCGCCGACGACCGACACGACGTCGGAGTAGCCGAGTTCCTGCAACGTTTTGGCCGCGAACGCGCTGCGGGTCCCTCCGGCGCAATAGACCACGACCGGCGCGTGCTTGTCGAGGATCTTGCCTTCTACCTGTGACTCCAGGTGACCGCGCGGAATGTGCAACGCGCCGATCAGCGCACCCTGGTCGTACTCGTCCGGCTCACGCACATCGAGCACGACGGGCCGCGTGTCGCCTTCGATACGGCGCTGAGCGTCGGCGGTGTCGACTTCGGTGATGTCGGCTTTGGCGGCGGAGAGGAGATCACGGAAGGAAGCCATGGCAAAAGGCTACCCCCTGGGTCGCCTTTCCAACATCGGTCGTCGATCGCCTTCCGATCCGCCGTCGCTGGCGCACACATTGGCTGAACTTCCCCCGAACATCATTCGAAGGCCCCGCCCCGTTGCGAGGCATCCCAACCGAACCGAGGCTCCCATGCCGCCCACCGAACTGTCAGACCAACCCCTGACACTCGCCGATTCGTCCCCATCACCCGCACCGCTCCCCTTGCCACCGATACCGACGCGACTCGACTTCGCCAACGTCGAGGCGACGTTGACCGACATCCCTCGGCAGCTGATCGTCCGCCCGTGGATCGATCCAGTCACCGAGTCGACCGGCCACGATCCACACTCCCGATATGTCGAGTTGTTCTGGCTGGGGGTGCTCGGACCCACGGCAACGTGGTTGATCCGCCGCTTCGCCGACGGGTTGGAGATGTTCCCGGATGGTTACGAACTCGATCTCCACGAGACCGCCCAGGCCATCGGGCTGTCGGCGCTCCCCGGAAAATCCGCGGCCTTCGCGAGGGCACTCGGACGCTGCGTGCTGTTCGGGATGGCCCACCGCAACGATGACGGCTTCGACGTACGGCGCATGGTTCCTTCATTGGAATACCGTCATCTGAAGCGGCTGCCAGAACATCTACGCCTCGCGCATGTCGAGTGGCACCATGAGCATCGCATCGACCAGCCGTCCGTCGTCGAACGTCAGCGTGCCGAGGCCGTCGCCGAGGCGCTACTCCGTACCGGCGACGACGCACCGACCGTCGAGCGACGCCTCTCGTTGCTGGGAATCCGACCGGACATCATCGTCGCAGCACTGCGGTCGGCACGGGCAAAACCATACGCAGCATGAAGATAGAAACCGGGGTCATGCCGTGTCGAGCTGCTGTGAGTTGACCGGCTGACTGAACTCGCCCCGGGACGGGCCACACTGGGCGTCCCATGACTTTGCTCGTCGATCTGCTTCCGCCCATCGGCTCCGATCCATCGTTGGTGCTCGAAGCGTTCGCCGAATGGGCAGCCGTGAGTGGACGCCCGCTCTACCCCCATCAGGAGGAAGCGGCGATATCGCTTGCCTCGGGTGATCACGTCGTGCTCGCCACGCCCACAGGTTCTGGCAAGAGCATGGTCGCCATCGCCGGTGTGCTGCTGGCGATGAACGAGGGCCGCAGAGCGGTATGGACGGCGCCGATCAAGGCACTGGTGGCGGAGAAGTTCTTCGATCTCGTCAACCTCCTCGGAGCACAACAGGTCGGTCTGGCAACGGGTGATGCAGCGATCAACGTCGACGCCAGGGTGCTGGTGTGCACTGCCGAAATCCTCGCAAACCACGCACTGGCGACCGGGCCGAGCAGCGACTTCGGCTTCGCCTGCCTCGACGAATTCCACTACTACGGCGACCCTGATCGCGGATGGGCGTGGCAGCTGCCGCTGCTCGAGCTGACGAACTGCCAGATGCTGCTGGCCTCGGCGACGCTCGGCGACATGACCGCCATCTCGACCGATTTGGAGCAGCGCTCCGGTCGAGCTGTCACCGAGGTCTCGTCTGTCGTCAGGCCGACACCGCTGTACCACGAGTGGCGGATGACGTCGGTGTCCGACAGCGTGCTCGACGCCGTTCGTGAGGGCTTCAGCCCGGTGTACGTCGTGCACGCCAACCAAGCGGCGGCGATCGAGCGTGCGCAGGGGCTCGTCAGCCTCAACGTCACGACGCGGCCGCAACGAGAAGCCATCGCCACGGCCATGTCCGGGGTCAACATGGGCAAGGGTTTCGGTGACACCCTCGGCCGGTTGATCCGCAACGGCGTCGGCGTTCACCATGCCGGCATGCTCCCCCGCTATCGACGCCTTGTCGAACGGCTCGCCGGCGAGGGGCTGCTGGCGGTGATCTGCGGAACCGACACGCTCGGCGTCGGCGTCAACATCCCCATCCGCACCGTGCTGATGACGGCGTTGACGAAGTTCGACGGATCCCGCGTGCGGTTGTTCAGCATCCGCGAGTTCCAGCAGTTGGCGGGCCGGGCGGGTCGCCCTGGTTTCGATCCCGACGGCTACGTCTGGGTGCAGGCACCTGACCATGTGGTTGAGAACGCCAAGTCGATGTCACGCGCCGGAGACGATCCCAAAGCGCGGCGCAAAGCCAGCAAGGCGAAACCGCCGGACGGATTCGTGCACTACGACGAGGGCTCGATGCAACGATTGATGACCTCGCGTCCTGAACCGTTGACGTCCCGATTCCGGGTCACCGCTGATCTCGTCGCAACGGTGCTCGCCAGGCCCGACGGCCCGAACGCCTTGAAACACCTGCTGCTCATCAATCACGACACGCCACTACGCAAGCGTCAGCACCGGAAGCGGGCGATCGCCGTGTACCGCAGCCTCGAAGCCGCAGGCGTTGCCGAACGGATTCGTGACGCCACGGGGCGATGTCTCGGTGTCAGGGTCGGCTCGCTGATCGACGGTCAGGACGAGCGCGGCGCGCTGCGGTTCTCCGCTCCGCTGATGCCGTTCGCCATCGAGGTCGTCTCGCAGTTCGATCAGGACGATCCTGTCTATGTCGTCGACGTCGTCAGCGTCGTCGAGTCGGTGCTCGAAGATCCCCGGCAGATCGTCTTCGCCCAGCAGAACGCCGCCAGGACGGCCGAGATCGCCCGCCTGAAATCGGAGGGTGTGCCATACGAGGAACGGATCGAGCGGCTCGATTCGATCAGTTGGCCGCGTCCGCTGGCGCAACTACTCGACGACTGTTTCACGACATACCGCGAACATCATCCGTGGGTTGCGGAAGGCCCGAATCCGAAGTCGATCCTGCGCGAGATGCTCGAGAGCGGTGACAGCTTCTCCACCTTCGTCAGGCGGTACCGGCTGGAACGCAGCGAGGGGTTGGTGCTGCGCTATCTCACCGATGCCTGGCGCACACTCGATCGCTCACTTCCTGATGCCATCTACACGTCCACACTCGAAGACGTCGTCGAATGGCTCGGCGAACTCATCCGTGCCACCGATGCCACGCTGCTCGACGAGTGGGCGGTCCTCGCCGGTCAGCCGGTCCACGATCACCAGGCACCCGAGGCGCTCACGGCAACGCAGTCCTGGCCGCCCCCGGCATGGCGCACGACCGTTCGGACCTCGGTGTTCGGCTGGGTCGAACTGTTGGCCAAGCGCTCGTATGCGGCACTTGCCGAACGCAGCGGCTGGCCGGATTGGCGGATCGCCGCAGCCGTGGCGCCCTACTGGTCCGAACACTCGTCCATCGGCATCGACGCCGACGCCCGGTCGAAACAACACGTCACGCTGGTCGAAGAAGCGGATCGTTGGATCGTGACGCAGCAACTGGCGGACCCCGCCGACAACGGCGACTGGCGGCTCGTCGCCGTGATCGATCTCGAAACGGCACGTGCCGAAGGTGCGCCGACGCCACAGCTCGAAGCGCTCGGACCCTACTGAAGCCCTGCGGTTATCGCATCCGGCCGGCGCCGAACGACCCGGAATCAGTGGTTGTCAGCGGTTGGCTTGGCGAAATTGGAGACGAGATCGATGAGCAGACGCGTGCCGAAGGCCGTCGCACCGCGACTGATCCACCCGTCATCGCTGTCGGAGTTCATCGTCCCGGCGATATCCAGATGGGCCCACGGGATACCATCCGTGAATTCGTCGAGGAACAGCGCCGCGAGTATCGCTCCGCCATACGGGCCGCCGACGTTCTTCATATCGGCGACGTTCGAATCGAGCAGCTTGCGATAGTCGCGTTGAAGCGGCAGCTGCCATACACGCTCGTTCGTACGGTCCGACGCCGACTTGACCTGGTCGATCCAGGATTGGTTGTTGCCGAGCACCCCGGCGAGTTTCTGCCCGAGTGCGCTCATCACTGCGCCGGTCAGCGTGGCGATATCGACGAGCGCATCCGGCTTCTCCTCGGCGGCGAGGCTCAGTCCGTCTGCCATCACGAGCCGGCCCTCGGCGTCGGTATTGAGGATTTCGACGGTCTTACCGTTGCGGATCGTCAGCACGTCACCGAGCTTGAAAGCACTGCCGGACGGCAGGTTGTCGGTGCAACACAGATATGCGGTGACCCTGGTGCGGACGCCGAGCGACCGCAGCGTGCTCATCACCGCGAGAACGACAGCCGCGCCGGTCATGTCCATCTTCATCATCGCATGCATGCCGTCAGACGGTTTCAGCGAGATACCGCCGGAGTCATACGTCACGCCCTTGCCGATCAGCGCGACATGGCCCTTCGGCCGCGCCGGCTCGTACGTCAGCTTGACCATCCGCAGCGGCTCGACCGATCCCTGATTGACACCCAGCATGCCGCCGAGGCCGAGTTGGCGAGCCTTGTCGTTGTCGATGACGTCGACGCCGAGCCCGGACCTGGCAGCGATCGCAACCGCCGTGTCGGCGAGCATCGTTGCCGTCATATAGGCCGGTGGGGTGTTGGCAAGATCGCGGGCGAGCGTGGTTGCGTTGGCGATCGTCTCGCCGGTGGCGACTGCCTCGGCGACGACATCGGCGTCCGCTGCGGAGACGATCAGCATCACCTCGGTCAGTTTCGAGCCGCCGGTCTTGTCGGACTTGAGGCCCTTGTACTGATACGTGCCGAGCACGACCCCCTCGGCGATCGCCTGGGCAGCCGCTTTCGTCTTGACGCCCTCGGTGGAGACAAGCGTGGTTGCGAGCGTCCTGTACCTCGCAGCCGATCGAACGAGCGACGCTGCCGCGTCGCGAAGCGTCGCCGCGCTCCGCTTCGGCACGTCGCCGAGACCGACGAGGACGAGAGTCGGCCCGTTCGGCGTCGGCAGCGTCAGCGTCTGGCCCTGCTGGCCTTCGAACCCGTGGAGTGCCAACGCTTTGCGATTGAGACCGACGCCTTTCGGGATCGAGCCCTCGGTCCCGATGCCGAATCCGATCGCATCGACATCGGTCACCGCCTTGGAAACAATTCTCAGGGTGATGGGCATCTAGACCTCCGCTGGTCGCCGGACCGGTCGAGGATAGCCGCGGGCATCGATCGTCCGTAGTCTTGACAGCTGATGCCACAGCAGTCCTACATGTCAGCCGTCGATGAGCGCGTCATCGTCTTCGACGGGGCCTTCGGAACATTTGTCCAGGGGCTCGACCTCGGTCCGGACGACTTCGGAGGTCTCGAACTCGAGGGCTGCAACGAAATGCTCGCGCTGACCCGGCCCGACGTGATCGCCGACATGCACACGGCGTTTCTCGATGTCGGCTGCGATGCGCTCGAAACGGCGACGTTCGGTGCCTTCGGCACGGTGCTTGCCGAGTACGGCGTCGCCGACAAGGCATACGAACTCAACGTCGCCGCCGCACGTATCGCCACGGAGACTGCCAAGAGTTACCGCACGCCAGGACGCCAGCGGTACGTCGCCGGCTCGATCGGGCCCGGCACGAAGCTGCCCAGTCTCGGCCACATCCGCTTCGCCGATCTGCGCGACTCGTACGAGGAGCAGGCACGCGGGTTGCTCGACGGTGGTATCGATCTTTTCCTGATCGAGACGTGTATGGATCTGCTGCAGGTGAAAGCGGCGATGATCGCCTGCCGCCGGGCGATGCGATCGACGGGAACGCCTGTCCCGATCCAGGTGCAGGTGACGATGGAGACGACCGGCCGGATGCTCGTCGGCAGCGAGATCGGTGCCGCCCTGACGTCGCTGCTGGCGATGCAGCCCGACGTCATCGGGATCAACTGCGCGACGGGACCGGCAGAGATGCAGGAACACCTGCGGTATCTCTCGCAGCACTCGACGATCCCGATCTCCGTACTGCCGAACGCCGGTCTTCCGTCCGTCGTCGACGGCAGGACGCACTACGACCTGACGCCGCCGCAGCTCGCCGAGTTCCACCGCCACCACGTGACCGATCTCGGCATCGGCATCGTCGGCGGCTGCTGCGGGACAACGCCGGAACACCTCCGCCAGGTCGTCGAAGCGGTCGGCCATCTCGAACCGCGCCGGCGGACTCCCGACTACGAGCCGGGCCTGACGTCGATCTACTCACCCGTCACGTTCCAGCAGGATGCCAGCTTCCTGATCATCGGCGAACGCACCAATGCCAACGGATCGCGGGCGTTCCGCGATGTGATGCTCGCCCAGGATTGGGATGCCTGTTCGAAGATGGCGACGGAACAGATCCGCGAGGGCGCTCACGTCCTGGACGTCTGCGTCGACTACGTCGGGCGCGACGGGGCGAGCGATATGGACCAGATCGCCGGCCGCTTCGCGACGCAGGCGAGCGTGCCGTTGGTGCTGGATTCGACGGAACCGGAGGTGTTGGAGGCCGGCCTGCAACACATCGGCGGACGGGCGATGCTCAACTCCGCCAACCTCGAGGACGGTGAACTGCCTGGTTCACGTCTCGATCGGGTGATGTCGCTCGCCCGCGAATACGGCTGTGCCGTGATCTGCCTGCTGATCGACGAGCGCGGCCAGGCTCGCGACGTCGAATGGAAGATGGAGATCGCCCACCGCATCCACAGGCTCGCCGTCGATCGATACGGCCTCTCGGCGAGCGACCTGGTTTTCGACGCGCTCACCTTCCCGCTGTCGACCGGGGACGACGATCTGCGCCGCGACGCGATGCACACGATCGATGCGATCAAACGCATCAAGGCGGAGATCCCCGGCGCATTCACCACCCTCGGCGTGTCCAACGTCAGCTTCGGGCTCTCGCCCGCCTCACGCCATGTACTCAACAGCGTCTTCCTGCACGAATGCGTACAGGCTGGCCTCGATTCGGCGATCGTCCACGCCGCCAAGATCGTGCCACTCGCGCGCCTCGCCGACGAACAGAAACAGGTATGTCTGGACCTGATCTACGATCGCCGCAGGCCGGCGGCTGACGGCATCCCGAAGTACGACCCGTTGCAACACCTGCTGGAAGTGTTCGCCGACGTCAAAAGCGTCAAGACGGTCGTCGAGGACCGCTCCGACTGGCCGATCGACAAGATCCTCAGCCGGCGGATCATCGACGGAGACCGCGAAGGCCTCACCGTCGATCTCGAAGCGGCGATGGCAGGTGGCATGGCTCCCTTGGCGATCATCAACGACGTGCTGCTCGACGGCATGCGCACCGTCGGTGAACTGTTTGGTTCAGGTCAGATGCAGTTGCCGTTCGTCCTGCAGTCGGCCGAGACGATGAAGGCCGCCGTCGCCTACCTCGAACCGTTCATGGAGCACACCGGCGAGTCCTCAGCGAAGGGCAAACTCGTGCTCGCAACCGTCAAGGGCGACGTCCACGACATCGGCAAGAACCTCGTCGACATCATCTGCACCAACAACGGCTACGAGGTCCACAACCTCGGCATCAAGGTTGGGATCAGCGAGATGGTGGCCAAGGTGAAAGAGGTCGGTGCGGACGCCCTCGGCATGAGCGGGCTGCTCGTCAAGTCGACGCTGGTGATGCGCGACAACATCACCGAATTGAACGAGATCGGCCTCGCCGCGAATCTGCCCGTCCTGCTCGGCGGCGCCGCGTTGACGCGAACCTATGTCGAGAAGGATCTCCGAGAGATATACTATGGGCGTCTGTTCTACGGCCGCGATGCCTTCGAGGGCCTGCGCACGCTCGACACGCTGATGACGATGAAGCGGACGAACACTTGGGACGAATCCTTCGGCAGGGTTGCCGGTGGCCGCACTCTCCCGGCGCGTACCGGCGTCGCCAAGCTCGTCGTCGACATCCCGGCGCGCTCGGCGCAGATCGGGTTCGACAACCCCGTCTTCACCCCGCCGTTCCTCGGCACTCGAATCGTCAAGGGCATCCCCCTGGACGACATCGCCCGCTTTGTCAATGAGACGGCGCTGTTCCGCAACCAGTGGCAGTTCCGCCCGCAGGACGGAGAGGATGACGAGACGTTCAAGGCCGGACTGCGGCCGCAGTTGCGCGAGCAACTCGCAGCAGCGAAGGCCAGCGGCGTGCTCGTGCCACAGGTCGTGTACGGCTACTTCGTGGCGAACAGCGATGGAGACGAGCTGATCATCTGGTCGGACGCAACCCGAACCCGTGAACTTGCCCGGTTTCACTATCCACGCCAGTCGTCAGAGCCGTTCTATTGCACCGCCGATTTCTTCAGGCCGTACGACGAAGGCACAGGGGATGTCGACTACGCCGCGTTCCACATCGTCTCGATGGGTGCTGCGGTCTCCGATGCGACTGCCAAGCTCTTCGCCGACAATCAGTACAGGGAGTACTTGTTCCTGCATGGCATCGGCGTCGAGATGGCGGAGGCGTTGGCCGAGTACTGGCACCAGCGGATTCGCACCGAATGGGGCTTTGCCGGAGAGGACGGACCGTCGATCGGCGGGCTGTTCCGACAGCAGTACCGCGGCGGGCGATACTCATCCGGATACCCGGCGTGTCCAGATCTCGAGGACAACGCCGTCATCGCCCGCCTGCTCGACGCAGACCGTCTCGGCATCGAGGTCAACGAGGAAACCGGCTGGCAGTACCAACCGGAGCAGACGACGTCGGCGTTGATCTGCCACCATCCGCAGGCAAAATACTTCGTCGCCCGCTGATCGCTCCTCGGCGAGTTCACAGCAACTTCCACGACTCGTCGCAGCGAAAGTACTTGAGCTCTCAAGTATGGTGTGGCGATGTCAGAACACCAGAACCTCGCAGACACTCCAAAGCCCCCGATGAAGCGTTGGAAGAAGATCACCATCGGCGTCGTGATAGTGGCGGTCCTCGTCGGTGTCGGCGGACCGTTGATCTACAAACTGCTCAACCCGGCAGCGAAGACGGCCACGGATGAACTGAACCAGCGACAGGCCGTTGCCACCGTCCCGACAACCGTCACGACGGGCTCGACAAGCGCGACCGTCGGCGGTTCGGTGGCCGGTTCGGTGGCCGGTTCGGTGGCCGGTTCGGTGGCCGGTTCGGTGGCAGGTTCGGTGGCCGGTTCGGAGGCGGAGAGTGCAAGCACCGCAGATCCGACGATTGCGGCCACGACAGATCCGACAACGGCCGGTTCGGTCGCAGCAGCGACCGGAGCGGCGACGTCCGGATTGGACGGCGCGTGGAATGTCGAGACGACAACCGATGTGAAAGCGCTGTACGTCGGCTACCGCGTCGACGAGGTGCTGGCCGGTCAGAACGTCACTGCAACTGGTCGGACTCCGAGCGTCACCGGCTCGTTGACGATTTCGGGGACCAAGGTTCCGACTGCTGAGTTCACTGCCCAAATGGCCACGGTGAAGAGCGACAAGGATCAGCGTGATGGTCAGTTCAACGGCAGGATCATGGAGACGGCGAAGTTCCCGACGGCCACGTTCAAGCTCACCAGCCCGATCGACTTCAAGACGGTTCCCGTCGGCACGGCGAAGATCACGGCGTCGGCAACAGGCGACCTCACCCTGCACGGTGTGACGAAATCTGTGACTTTCGATATCAGCGGATTCGCCTCCGGCAACGAGATGACGATCGCCGGCGAGATCCCGGTCAAGTTTGCCGATTACAGCATCGCCAATCCTTCGTTCGGCCCGATCACGACAGAAGACCACGGAGCACTGGAGTTCCTGCTGGTCCTCAAGAAGGCCTGAGGCCCTCGACGACACCTCGACGGCCCGTCAGAGGCACGCCGTGGTCACGTCCAGACCGCATACCGGAGGACGTGACCACGCTCGACGCCCACCGCCGACGCCTGGCCGACGAGGTGCGAAATGGCCCGCACGACGACCCACAGGAGGCCGTGGTCGTAGGATGCGTGACGTGAGCATCATCGGATGGATCCTCGTCGGCCTCATTGCCGGTGTATTCGCCAGATCAGTCGTCAAGGACGATCGAACCGGGTGTGTGTACACGATCGTCGTCGGGGTCCTGGGTGCGCTGATCGGTGGGGCGATCGCCGGCGCAGCCGGTCACGACAACGTCGTCAGGCATTTCGGGCTGCGGTCGATCCTCGTGGCCTTCCTCGGGGCGTGCCTCCTGCTGCTCGTGCTGCAGGCGATCAGCGGGCGCGGGCCCAGAGGTATCCGGCGGCGCTGAGCGCCTCCAGGCACTGCACGCCGACTAGCACGGCACCGACCAGCGCACTGTCGCCCCGCACGACGTCGACTATCCAGAGACGTCGGCGAAGGCGATGACCTTGGTCGGAGTGAGGCGTACGAGCATTTCGCCGGGAACAGCGTTGCGCCTCCCGAACTCCTCGCCACGGTCGGCGCCCATGTACCGCGCCCCGATCGAGGTCCCGAATCTGAGCAGCTCTTCGGTGTCGTCGGATAACGTAACCGTCCCGCTGACCTGCACGAATGCATACGGCGGGGACTCCAGATCGACGACCAGGCAGACACGTGGATCGCGTCTCATCGCCTTGCCCTTCACTGTCGTATCGCCGGTCATGAACACGACATCGTCGCCATCGAGCACGAACCACACCGGCACGACCCTCGCAGCGCCGTCGGCCGCGACGACGGCGAGCTTGCCGGTGCGCGTCCCGGTGCTGAGGAAATCGTGGATCTCGTCAGGGGTCATGGAAGCAGCCACTGCACTGATGGTAACGAGGCCGCGCACCGCTCGTTGGTCGCCCGTCAGCGGGATTCGGCGACAGGCAAAACAACGTTGTGACACCCATTTGAGACGATGTACTCATGGCAACGACAACCCGCCGCAACAACCAGGAACAGCTCTTCCACATCGATGCCCGCCGCTTCCCGAACCGGGTCAAACTCGACGATCGCACGCGTCGAATCGGCCTCGCCGGCGTCGCCGCAGCACGCGCCAAGCTCGCTGCTCAGGCTGCTCGCAGGGCCGAAGCGGAGACCGAAACGTACCGCCCGCGGCGCGCCGCATGATCAGCGACCGCATCGACGTGACCAGCTGGTCGTGGTCCGCTCAGACGGCGTTCGGGGCGAGATTGCGTACCGCTTCGCTGTGATGCACAGCAGGGTCGAGCGGCAAGATCGCCAGCGAACTCGTTGTCACGCCGTTGTCGAAGTACTGCTGGATCTTGGCCCGGCACTCGGCGAACGAGCCGTGGATGATGAGCTGATCGACGACCTCGTCAGGGATCGCTGCCAGTGCAGCTTTGCGGTCACCGGCCTTCCAGTTGTCCCACATCCCCTGGAGCTGCGGTCCTCGTCCGAGCCACTCGTGAAATGCCGCATAGACCGGCACATTGAGATACGCAGCTATGGCGAATTTGCCGGCCTGGCGCACGAGATCGGCGTTCTCGCTCGGGCAGACGAAAATGCGGGCGACGATTTCCTTGTCCTCCCCGAACGCTCGGACGACGCTCGCCACTTTGGGGACATCGGTTGCCGCCAACCAGTTGATGATCGTGCCGTCGGCCTCACGCCCTGCCAGTCGCAACATTCCCTCGCGCAATGCTGCGACGAGAATTTTCGGCGGCTGCTCAGGGCGGACGCCCAGCTTGAAACCACTGACCTCGAAACTGTCATAGCTCTTGGAGACCTTCTCGCCACTCAGCGCGTCCTTGAGAAACCGGACGACGTCACGCACGCGTTGGTACGGCTGGGTGAAGGGGATGCCGTTCCATTTTTCGATGATCACGTTGCTCGACGACCCGACACCGATCGCAAAACGGCCGGGCGCGGCGTCGGCCATTGCCGCAACGGATTGCGCGAAACACGCCGGCCCGCGTGTGAACGCCGGGATGATCGCCGTCCCCAACCGCAGTCGCGGTTCCCAGGCTGCTGCCAGGGCCAACGGCGTGAATCCGTCTGCTCCATCGCTTTCCGCCGACCAGATGTCGGTGTATCCGAGGTCTGCCAACTCGATCAGTTTGTCGCGATGGGAATGCAGCGGCCCCGGCAGCGGCACGGTCATACCCGGGCGGATCGGCAGTGTCATGTTGGACTTCCTTTGTCGGAGGACGCGACGGACGAGCTCGTGTCATGTGGCGTTTTCATCAGCTGGCCGACTCGGTCCAGTGGCTTTGCCACCCTTCCAATAACGGACGATGCAACTCTGGCTCGCCGTCGCCAACAATGTCCCATCCTGGGCGAACATGTGCACGAGACCATGTCCGAACCCCCGCTGCACGCCGTGTACGCGGATGTCGAGCAGCACCCATTCGGTCGGGACGAGTTTGCAGACGCGCAACGTATTGTCCAGGCTGTTTCCCCCACCGGCGATGCCGAGAGCCTGTCCGACACCCATCGGCACGAAGTCACCGAGAATCGCCAACGTCGTCGCATCGATCCCGGAGATGACCTTCGGTATCCGTGCCCACAGCACCGTCTGACCGCTGCCGGGGGTGCCGTCGAGCTCATCGAGTGGTCGACCCATGGCGACACGCTCTTCGATCTGCGAGCTGATCGAATCTGGGATGTCGAAACGGTGTTCGCGGCGCGGACACTCCTGCGGGGGCGCGACGATCGGCATCGTCTCCCACTGACCTGCGACATCCATCGGACGATCGCCGAGCGCTGCGTTGACCGTCAGGATCTCAGTATTTCCGACGCGGCACACCGCCCTTGCCTGGGTCATCTGATGACCCGTCACCGCCAGCGTGACATCGATATCGAGCCATGAGCCGGGCTTGGCGTAGTCGAGGTATTGAGCGGTGGCCCACACGACGTGGCGTCCGCTCGTGCCCTCCATCGCCGAGATCGCTGCGCCGAGCCCACAACCCCCGTAGAGGAACGAGCCGCCTGCCGACACCTGCGTAGTGATCTCCATCGACCAGCGGAACGGGTTATGACTCGGTGTCAACCCGAGAAAGGTGCGCGAATCCACGGGCGCAGACCTTAGCAGGGTGCTGAAATTGGCGTCTCGGCTGGCGGTTGTCGTGTGTATACGCAGGTCATCGAGGCACTCCGTATGGCCGACTGGTGAAGTGCGGTCCCCTGTAGCCGCTGCTAGCCGGACCCGGTGGCAATTCCCAGCGATGCAGAACGGGATCGTCGTTACGGCAGCTGATCAGATGACGAGCACGGGTGAGCCGACGATGAGGAAGTCCCATGCCGCGGCTGAATCGTCAGGCCGAAGCCGGAAACACCCGGACGAATCCCCGCGGGTTGCTTCCGTGCCGATCTGATCGGGCGGTTCTACGTACTGTCCAGTTGCGCTGACGATCGGGTCGAGGTGGAACCCGATCCTGCCACCTTGACGGCCACGGGTGAACGGCAGAAAGTTGTGTAACACACAGCCTCGTCTGCACTGTGCCTCGTCGGAGGTCGTCGTCGAAACGCGGGCATATACGTGGTAGAGACCTGCATCCGGCTGCGTGTTGTTGGCAGTGAACGGCATCGTCCTCACGAGCGACGCCCCGTTGCACAGATACGAGATCTGCGCCTGCCTGTCGATCACCGCTCCATGCCCCGACATCGTCGCGCAGCGGGTCTGGTCGGCAGGCGGGGCGGGCAGCGGGGTCGGTGACGACGGCGCTGCGGCACCAACCCAGCCGGCCCAACTGGACAATCCTGCCGCTGCGCTGATCGATGCAAACGTCCCATCCGAGGCGGCGACCCAAACGATCCATCGACCGTCGAGCGCCGCCTGGTAGAGGCCGACAAAACTCGTCAGCGGAGCACCGGCCGGCGCTCCGAGTGTCGACCATGCAGACCAGCCAGATCCGACGCCCGGCGTCGCCGCGGCGTGCCAGAGTTGGTGATCGTTGCCGATGAGAAAGAGTTCCTGGTTGTTCTGCTGGTTCTGCCAGACCGCTAGGTCACCTGCGACGCCGACCGACGGTGTCACCAGTGGACTCCAGCCGGACCAGCCGCTGCCGCGACCTGGTGTGGAATAGTCATGGTAGACGACACCGTCGAGCCCGACGACGAAAAGTTCCTGATTGCCGACGCTGTTGCGTCCTGCGTGCACATCGCCGGCAACGCCGGCATCCGGCCCGCCGAGTCCAGACCAGCCGGACCACCCGGATCCTCGACCCGGTGTGGCGAAGTCGTGGTAGACGACGCCGTCGGATCCGAGCACGTAGAGTTCCTGGTTGGAAACGTAGTTCCTTCCGGCATTCACCTGTCCGACGATCGTGACCCCCACAGGCCGACCGAGTGAATCCCAGTTCGACCAACCGCCGCCGATACCGGGCGTCGAGTAGCTGTGATAGACGTCGCCGTCGCTTCCAAGGACATAGAGCTCTGGATTGTTCAGGTAGTTCATCTCAGCGCCGACCTCGGCTGATGCTGCGCCGACGGACGGCGCACCGAGACCCGAAGCATCCGACCACGTCGTGCCCGTCCAATAGGCGTGCCAGATCTGGCCGCCCGACACCCAGAACTGTTCAGGATTTCCCTGCGCATTGCGCAAGAACGTTCCGATGAAGTGATCGAGCGTGGGCGCCGTGCCCACGGCCGTAGCCGACTCGGGCAGCGAAACGTTCGCAGCGGGTGTTGCCGCTGCCGAGCGAATCGACAACGCGAGTGAGGCAGTAGCAACGCACCCAACAGCGGTGAGCATCCTGAGAGCCCGACCCGTACATGCCATGGAGCCTGTATAGCGTGCCGCAGCGCCGGCGCGCCTCATCGCCACTGCGTCCGGGTTCGCCCCTCAGTGACGCACGCCCCGAGCGCCGGGCGTCCGACGCGGTAACGTCCTGGCGATGGCGGATACACCGTGGCTCGGAGACAGTTGTTCATTGGTCGAGGCATTTCGTCGGGGTGAACGAACCCCTTCAGAGGAATTGCAGGCGACCTACGCAGCTATCGATGCCAGCGAACTGAACGCCATCAGCTTCACCGATCGAGAATCGGCGCTGGCGGCAGCGGCGGCAGCCGACATCACCAAGCCGTTCGGCGGCGTTCCGATCGGCGTGAAGGAACTCGATCACGTCGCCGGCTGGCCGGCGACGCATGCCTCTGTTCCGCTGCAGCATCTCAAGGCGTCGTACACCAATACCCATATCGCCCGCATCCGCGATCTCGGCGGTGCCGTGCTCGCCGCACAGACGACGGCGAGCGAGTTCGGTGGCGTCAACCTCACGCGGACCGTCCTCCATGGCATCACCCGCAATCCGTGGGACCTCTCACGGACACCCGGCGGGTCGTCCGGTGGCACCGCCGCTGCGGTCGCAGGAGGTCTGTTGACGATCGCCACCGGCGGGGACGGTGGTGGGTCGATACGCATCCCTGCGGGCTTCACCGGCCTCTTCGGCCTGAAGGCGACATACGGCCGGATACCACGCTGTCCCGGTGCCGACTACGGCAATATGACGGTGACCGTCGGGCCGCTCTCGCGATCGGTTCGTGACACGGCAAGGTGGTTCGACGTCTGCAACGGGTTCGACGCCCAGGATCCGCTGAGCCTGATGCGAGTCGACGGCTGGGAACGCGACCTCGGGACACATCTCGGCGAACTCACCGGCAAACGGGTTGCCGTCGTCCCCAACTGGGGCGGCGCCACCGTGTCGCCGATCATGTGGGAGTTGCTCGAGGCAGCGGCCGAGGACCTCATCGTCGACGCCGGGCTCGTTCGCGTCGATGGTGTCGATACCAACCTGCCGCGCATGGGTGCCGCATGGTCGATCTCCGGAACCATCGCCATCGAGGCAGCACTTGGCGAGTACTGGCCGGATTGTGCCGACCAATTGACCCCGGAGATTCGAGCAGGGCTCGAACTCACGAGGGGACAGTATGGCGTCGAGGCCCGCGCCAAGATCGAGCGGCGTCGTGTCGAACTCAACGAGGCGATGGCCCGGATCTTCGACGTCGCTCAAGGCGGAGTCGATTTCGTCGTCACCGCCAGCAACCCCGACGTCGCCTTTGCCGCAGAGGGTCCACTGCCGAGCGTCTTCGGCGGGATCAAAGCAGGCGGAGCCAACAACGGACGCCTGACGTTCCCCTGCAATCTCCACGGCAATCCCGGTGCCTCGATCCCGGCCGGCGAGGTCGATGGACTGCCCATCGGGCTGCAGGTCATCGGGCGCCACTTCTCCGAGCCGCTGCTGCTCGACCTGGCCCTGCTGGCGGAGCGGAATCGTCCGTGGCCGTTGGTCGCACCGTCGCATGGCGCTCGTACCTCGTGACAACGCGCTCCATACACTAGTTTCATAAGAGTTAGCTTGTCTAATTCGAGCCAGCGACCTAGCCTGAAACGGATGGTGGTGAGCGCGCAAGATCAGGGGGCAGCACTCGCGGCTGTGAGCCCGCAGCAGCGGCTGCTCGCTGCGGGGCTCGTGTTGACGGTCTTCATCAGCGCATTCGAATCGACCGCAGTGATCACCGCACTGCCGACGATCGCCGACGAACTGCATGGGCGGTCGTTGTACGGAACCGTGTTCGCCGTCAGCCTGTTGGCCACACTGGTGGCCATCGTGACCGCCGGAGAATACGCGGACCGCAAGGGCCCGGCAACGCCATTCGTCGCCGCCGCCGTCCTCTTCGTCAGTGGCCTGATCGTCGCCGCCACCGCCAACACGATGATCCAGGTCGTCGGGGGGCGCTTCCTGCAGGGGCTCGGCATCGGCGGCTTCAGCTCGCTCGCCTATGTGACCGTCAGCCGAGGGTTTCCTGCGGAACGACGACCGACGATGTATGCCGTGCTGTCTGCAGGTTGGGTGTTGCCGAGTCTCGTCGCCCCGCTGCTTGCCGGCTGGATCACCGAGCGCTTCGGATGGGAGTGGGTCTTCCTGACGATGATCCCGGTTCCGATCATCGCCGGTCTCGTCGTCGTCCCGAAATTGCGAGCGCTGCCGCCCGAACCACAAACGACACGTCGACCGACCCGGCTGCCTCTGGCCATCGTCCTGACGATCGGCGCCGGCGCGGTACTTGCCGGCGTACAGATACGTCCCGTGGTCCTCGGCGCTGTGGTTGCCGGCGTCGGCATTGCCGTTGCCACCAGACCGCTCCGCATGCTGATGCCGGCCGGCACGTTCCGGGCTCGACGCGGCCTGCCTTCCGTCGTCGCCTGTCGCCTGCTGGCGACGATGGCGTTCCTCGGCGTCGACAGCTTCATTCCACTGGCTGCTGATCGCATCCATCACGCGACACCGACGATCCAGGGGTTCGTCATCGTCGGTTCGGCACTCACTTGGACGGCAGCCCAGGCCATCTCTGCCCGTCTCAACGGCAGGATCTCACCGTCAAGACTGACACGCGCGGGGTTTCTGTTTCTCGCCACCGGCGCACTGCTCGTGATTCCCGTCGTCCATCAGAGCTGGCCGTTGTGGGCGACGTTCTTCTCGTGGGCGGTCGGCGGCTTCGGGATGGGCATGCTCTTCAACCCGACGACCGTCGTGGCGATGTCATCGGCAGCTGCCGGCGAGGAGGGTCTCGTGAGCAGCCAGGTCAACATCGCCGATTCGCTCGGCTTCGCCGCCATTTCGACGCTCGGCGGTGCCATCGTCGCCATCACCGAACATACGTCACTGCACCTTGCTCCCGCACTGACCGGCCTGTTCACTGTGGCCATCGTGCTCGCATTGCTCGGAGCGGTGACGGCGGGGCGGATCAGCCCCGAGCGATAGCGACGGCGATCTGCGCGGCGACCGCAGCGTTGTTCGTCGCCAGCGCCAGGTTCGCCGGGATGCTGCGGCCGTGCGTCACAGCGGCGATCCGCCCGAGGACGAACGGCGTCACGGCGGCACCGATGATATTCGAACGAGCGGCATCGCCGATTGCACCATCGAGCACCGAAGCGAGTTCATCGGACGGCAGTTCGTCGGCGACCGGGATCGGCACCGTCACCAGAACGCCGGTTTCCGCACGGCTGCGGTTGGCGAGGATCGCAGCCACCGTTGCAGCGTCGTCGACTCGATGCGGGACGAGAACCCCGGACGACCGTGTATAGAACGCCGGAAACCAATCGTGCTGCCACCCCAGCACGGCGACGCCGGCAGTCTCGAGGTATTCCAGCGTCCTCGGAAGGTCGAGAAATGCCTTCGCCCCAGCGCATACCGTGACCACAGGATGATTGGCAATGGCGTCGAGGTCTGCGGAGATGTCGCCGGTCAGTTCTGATCCCCGATGAACCCCGCCGATCCCGCCGGTGGCGAAGACGCTGATGCCCGCTGCGTGCGCCAGCGCACATGATGCCGACACCGTCGTCGCCGCGAAGTCCCACCGCTGGGCGATGGCGACCGGCACGTCGCGCTCCGCTGCCTTCCGCGCCGTACCGAGGATGCGCTCGTGCTCCGACGAGAGGAGGCCAACCCTGGCAACCCCGTCCAACACCGCGGTGATCGCCGGAACCGCTCCGCCGTCACGAATCGTCGACAGGCAGCGGTCGAGCGCCTCCCGATTGGCCGGTGACGGCAACCCGAGGTTGGAAAAGATGGTTGTCTCCAAGGCGACAATCGGTCGCCGGTGAGCAAGGGCATCTGCGACTTCAGGGCTGAGGAACGGCTGCAACACGGCATTGAGGATGCCAGTGAAGCGCCCGATACGCACGCACCGCGCCGTGAGACATTTGACCCGCGCCTCATTCAGGCGCGGTCGAAGCGCGACACGACCTCGATATGCGGCGTCTGCGGGAACGGGTCGAGCACCAGCGAGCCGCGGTGCTGGTAACCGGCCGCACCGAGGAGCCGGGAATCTCGCGCGAGCGAGACCGGATCGCAGCTGACGAGCACCAGCCGGTCGCAGGCCGTCGCCGCAACCGCAGCGACACCCAACTTGTCGAGTCCCGGCCTGGATGGGTCGGCGATCACGAGCGAGGCCTTCGTCGGTGACCACTGCTCGACACGGTCTTCGACGACGGTCGCTTGGCGATCGGTGAGGTTGAACCGAGCGTCGGCGCACGACGAAGCCGATGATTCGACGACGACCACCGCACGGTCTTGCGGAGCAACCGTCATGGCGAACAGCCCGACACCGCCATACAGGTCGATGATCGGCCCCTCCCCCGCGTTCAGGAACTCCCCCCCGGCGTCGGCCACCGCATCGATGATCGCCTCGGCGGACTCGGGTGACGACTGGAAGAACGAGCGGGCAGAGACGCGCAGTCGATGACCGTGGATGACCTCGGAAATACTTGCGTCTTCACCGACGAGCAGATCATCGGGAAGACGGACGTCACCGAGCAACTCGGTGTTGCGCCACCAGATCATCCGCTCACCCGTGCGCGCCCCGACGCGCAACGAGACCTCCGCCGATCGGCCCCGCTCCGCCCGCCCGAATGCCGGCGGCACCGCCGCTGCGGGCTTGAATCTCAGCGTGCCGAGCAGCTCGTCGATCGACGGATGGGCGACGAGACAGCCGTCGACGGTGACGATGGCGTTGGAGCGCGCCGCCCGGAAACCGATCCTGCCGTCTACGCCGACGCCGAGTCGCAACGTCGTCCTGAAGCGCTCCGCCGGCAATTCGACGCCGAGGTAGACCTCTGCATGCTTGAGGCCCGCTGTGCGCCGCAGAGCATCGACGACGATCAGACGTTTGAGTTCGTGTTGCGCGGCGGGATCGATGTGCTGCCAGCTGCACCCGCCACACCCGGCCGCGACATACGGGCACGGAGGCTCGATCCGGTCAACCGATGCGTCGATCACCTCGATGGTTCGTGCCTTGACGAAGTCCTTCTTCATCGAGACGACTTCTGCCAGCACCGTCTCGCCGGGCAGCGCGCCTTCGACGAACACGACCCGCCCGTCGTCACCACGAGCCATCGCCGCTCCGCCGGCAACGATCCGGTCGGGCCGCAACTCGATTCGGTCGCCGGACGCTGGAGACGCAACGAGGCTGACCACGACGTGCGACGTTACCGGGCGGCGACCGACGAGTCACCCGGCTGCGTCCGTGGCTGCCATCCGAAACCGTTAGCGTCGCCACCGTGACCCGACCGATCGAGATCGCCCCGTCCGTGTTACCGGCAGACTTCGCCCGTCTCGGCGACGGGATCGCTGCGCTCGCGGCGGCAGGGACCGACCGTATCCAATGGGATATCATGGACGGCCAGTTCGTACCGAACATCACCGTCGGACCGGACACCGTTGCCTCGTGCCGCAGCTACACCTCGCTTCCATTCGAGGCTCATCTGATGATCTATCGACCGGAGACGCTGGCGAAGGAGTTCATCGCCGCCGGCTGCACCCGCCTGATCGTGCATGCTGAAGCGTGCACGCATCTGCATCGCACGCTCGGGGTCATACGCGAACTCGGTGCCACAGCGGGCGTCGCGCTCAATCCGGCAACGCCGATCAGCGCCGTCGAGCACGTACTCGACCTCGTCGACCTGATCCTCGTGATGACGGTCAATCCTGGGTTCGGCGGGCAGCAGTACATCGCCACGATGGAACCGAAGATCCGTCAGATGGCGGCGTTGCTCGAGGCCACAGGACGACGTGACGACATCGACCTGGAGATCGACGGGGGCGTGTCGTCGAAGACGATCGCCGGCGCCGCCGCGGCCGGCGCCAACGTTTTCGTCGCCGGCTCGGCATTGTTCAAACATGCCGCGGGCCTGCGCGCCGCGACGAGCGAACTGCGCTCGATCGCCGAGGCTCACCGCTGATCAGGAGTGCGAGACCAGCTCGTCGTCGGGATTCGTCGCAGCTGGCGCATTCAGTGCAGCAGGCGAACCGGGCTTGGCGAACGCTGCGTTCTGTGCACGCCTGGCCGCCTTCAGCCGCTTGCTGCGGGCACGGGACTTCTGCAGGCTGTAGCGGAACCGCCGCACCCACTGCCACATCACCACACCGAAGTGCTTGAGCAGAACAAGTGCCAGCAGGACCGCAAAGATCGCAGCCGTCGGCTTGGCAAATGCCAGCGCGATGTCTTTCTTGTCAGCCTTGAACCGCGACAGCATGCCTGTGTCGACAGGCTTGCCATCCACTTCCGTCGTGATGATCGTGTCGACGACCTTCGGGCAATTGTTCGGTTTGTCATCGACACCGATCACTTGGTTGCCGCCGAACATCGCCGGCTGGATCTTCAGCTTGGAGACGAGTTTGCCTGTCACCGGGTCGGCGGCGACCGCAGCAACATAGGTGTGGTTCAACAGCAGGAATTGCTTGTCGGCGCCGAAGTCGATGTCGATCTGTCTGCCGTTGCCGAACCCGTCGATCGAGCCGGATCGCACACTGTCGACATTGAATCGGGTCGTCGTGGCCAGGCGCGGGTCGGTATTCGCCTTGCCGTTCCTGATCGGACCATCCATCAACGCAAAGGTGACGATGACGACGGCCTGCGGCACGATCAGCGGGTCACAGCCGACCGGAATCGTCGGGGTGACGGTGGCCGGCACCGTCGGAACGTCGAGATTCACCGGCGTCGAATCGGTCGGATCCCCGTTCTCGCCGTTGACATCGCCAGTCGACGGGGTCGAGTTCGACGAGCCGGAGTCCTGAGCGCTGGCCCTCCCCGGTCCGCTCGCCAGCAGCACTGCGCTGAGCAGCATGACAGACAGAATTCGGCGCACCTCCCGAACGCTAGTGCGCGGAGGTCGTCGACGTCAGTCATCGTCCTGTGAACACCGGATCGCGCTTGTCGAGAAATGCCCGCATCGCCTCGGCCGTGTCGTTGGTGGAGAAATTGACGGTCTGGGCGACTCCTTCGTCGTCGAGCGCTTCTTCGAGCGTGACGGCGAAGGCGTTGTTGAGGAGGCGTTTCGACTGCGCTACGGCGATCGGGGGTGCTGCAGCCAGTCTCCGAGCCCAGCCGTCGACGAACGAATCCAACTCGGCGTCCGGCACGACCCGATTGACGAGGCCGTAGTCGAGTGCGTCTGCAGCCGAAAGGATGTCAGCGAAGAACGCCAGCTCCTTGGCGCGATGCATCCCGACGAGCCTCGGAAGCAGCCACGATCCACCGAAGTCGAGCGAAAGCGAACGCTTGGCGAAGATCTCGCTGAAGCGTGCATTGTCGGCGGCGACGACGAGGTCACAGCCGAGTGCAAGGTTGCAACCCGCACCGACAGCGACACCGCGGACCTTGGCAATCGTCGGCTGCGGCAGGCGGTGAAGCGCAAGGGCGACATCGCCGACCAACCGCATCGTGCCACGCTGGTCACGGGCCGGCGCCCCGTCGTTTCGTGCTGACAGATCGGCGCCACTGCAGAACGATCCGGCGGCACCGGTGATCACCACCGCTCGGGTCGACGAGTCCTCGCTGATGCTGCGAAAGGCTTCGCGCAACTCCTCCCACATCGTTTCGTTGGCCGCGTTCTTCTTGGCAGGACGGTTGAGCGTGACCGTCACGATGTGGTCAGAAACGGTGACGTCGATGGTTTCCATACGGACGGACGATAATGAAACCATGGGCTATAACCCGAACCGCAAGTTCACCGCCAAACCGTTCGACTACGTGGTCGTGGCGCTGTCGTTCGTCGTGGTCATCGGTTTAGTACTCTGGGTTCTTCTAGCCTGAGGTGACTATGAGTATGTGGGATGGGATCTACGGCGAGATCGAAGTCAAACGAATCCAGCCGTTCGAGGCTCTCAAGCTGTACGTCTGCCCTGGATGCAATCGGGACATCCCGATCGGCCTCGGCCACTACGTCACCGTTCCGAGCGATGCACCGGACCTCCGCCGCCATTGGCACTATGCCTGCTGGGAACGACGCCCGCTCGATCGGTTCTAGAACGCGGATTCGTAGACCAGCACATCGGTGCCGAGCACGGCAACCACGTCGAAGCGAATCGACGTCGCCCGGACATCGTGCGCCTTCAGCCATGCTGCGCCGAGTCGGTGCAACCGGGCTTGTTTGACCGCTGTCACGGCCTCGGCCGGCAACCCGTAGTCGGCGTTCTTTCGCGCTTTGACCTCGCTGAACACCACGCAGCCGTCCCGCCTGACGACGAGGTCCAGTTCACCCGATCGGCCGTCGCGCCAATTGCGGTCGAGCACTTCGTAACCGTTCGCCAGATACCACTCAGCAGCGCGACGTTCGCCATACGCACCGCGCGCCTGACGGGAGTAATTCGGTTCGCCGACAGCCACCGGCGTTCAGATCTCCGGCGCCGGAAGCTCCTCGACGTTGACGTCCTTGAACGTCAACACACGCACGTTCGGAACGAAGCGCGATTTTCGATACATGTCCCAGACCCACGCGTCGGTCAGGCGAACCTCGACGAGCGGACGCGGCGAATCGGATTTGACCTGCACGTCGACATGGTTGCACAGATAGAACCGCCGTTCGGTTTCGACGGCGAACTTGAACATCGAGGCGACGTCCTGGTACTCCTGCGCGAGTTGCAGTTCTCGTTCAGCCTCGAAGTTCTCGAGATCGTCAGCGCTCAAGAGCAGCGTGCGCCGTGGCCTGGGTCAGGCCTGGCGCTTCTCCTTGATCTTTGCGGACTTACCGACGCGATCGCGCAGATAGTACAGCTTGGCTCGACGCACGTCACCACGGCGGATGACCTCGATTTTCTGGATCGTCGGCGAATGTACCGGGAACGTGCGCTCGACACCGACGGAGAAGCTGATTTTGCGGACCTTGAAGCTCTCCTGTACGCCGCTGCCGGAGCGGCCGATGACGTTGCCCTGAAAAACCTGGACGCGCTCACGGTTGCCCTCGACCACCCGAACATGCACCTTCAACTCGTCGCCGGGCCCGAAGTCGGGGACATCGTCACGGAGGTACTGCTGGTCAACAAGATCGGTGTTCTTCATGGCGCGGGCCTTTGTCATGTCAAAGAGGGACGGTCAAGGATAGGTCAGCGAGGGGAACTCTTCCAACAGTCGACGGTCAGCTTCTGAGAGTCCTCCGCGGGCTTCGATCAGCTCGGGGCGATAGCGCAGCGTTCGATACAACGCCTGCGACCTGCGCCAACGAGCGATTTTGGCATGATCGCCACCGCGAACGATCTCCGGTACCGGCCACCCGCGAAAGACGGCCGGCCGCGTGAATTGCGGCTCTTCGAGCAATCCTGATGCGCCGAAACTCTCGGTGATCGGCGAGACATTGTTCCCCATCGCTCCGGGAAGCAGACGGGCGACGGCCTCGATCACCACGCATGCTGCAACTTCCCCGCCGCTGAGGACGACGTCGCCGATGCTCAATTCCCCGTCGCAGAGGTGTTCACGAACACGATGATCGACTCCTTCGTAGCGCCCGCACAGCAGGCTGAAGCCGGAGTCGTTCGACGCCAATTCGTCGGCAATCGATTGGTCGAAATGTCGGCCACCGGGTCCGAGCAGGAACAGTGGGCGAGGCGGATCTGCCGCCTCGACCGACGCGAAGATCGGTTCCGGGCGCATGACCATGCCCGCTCCCCCGCCGAAGGGCGGGTCGTCGACGCTTCGATGGACGCGTGGGGCGTGCTCGCGCAGGTCGTGGCACCGGAGGTCGAGTAAGCCGTGCAGCCGTGTCTTGCCGAGCAGGCTCTCGCCGCAGAACTGATCGACGAGCGCCGGGAAGATGGTGAAGACGTCGATCCGCATATCCCCGTCATCGTAGAGACAGTGCAGCGATTGAGGGTGGTGCTGGCACTGCGAGTCAGACTTCGTACACCTCGAAGAGGCCGTCCGGAGGATTGATGACGACGACACCATCTGCCGCCTCGACGACGAACGGGGCGGGAACGAGGGCACCGGTGTCGAGTTCGAGGATGTCGTGAGCAGGGTTGGCGAGCACCCCGATACAGATGCCGCGTTCGACACCCGAGACCTCGACGACCCGCGAACCGATGAGATCGTGTACCCAGTGCGCATCGCTGTCGGCGATCGGCGCTGCGAGCAGCGCTGTGCTCGATACGGCTTCTGCCGCAGTGCGATCGTCGATGCCGTCGAAACTGACGATCCAACGATCTGCGTGGCGACGCGAGGCGAGTACGGTCAGCCACCGGCCCCGTGCCTGCAAACTCGATCCGACGTCGACGCGCTCGGTGCGATCCGTCGTCAAATGAACGACGACCTCACCCTTGAGCCCATGAGCCTTCCCGATATACCCGACCTCGAGGAGTTGCGGCATTTCCGTTGACATCGTGTCACCCGTCAGTAGAGGGAGCGAGAGAGGGCTTGCCCGACCGAAGTGGAGAGCCTCCTGAGCCGCCATCACAGGTCGCCTGCGACCGGAGATGGCGTGCGAGGAGATTGGCTAGTCCTCGAACTCGATGTCGATGTCGGCGTTGTCGCGGCTGGCGGCGGCACGCACGACAGCACGAATGCTGGCAGCAGTGCGACCACGACGGCCGATGACGCGACCGAGGTCGCCTTCGCCGACACGCACTTCCAGCGCTGTCTTACCGTGACGACCGGCGACCGCGCTGATGCGTACCGCATCTGGGTCGTCGACGATGGACTGCACGATGTGCAACAGCACAGCGGACGCTGTCGGGACCGGGCTGATACCAGCGGTATCGGTCGACTCGCTCACCGAACTCACGCTGAAGCCTTTGCGGCAACCTTCTTGGCCGGCTTGGCAGCCTTGGCGGGCCTGCTGGCGGTGTACTCGCCATAGGCGCCGGAGATCTCGAGGAGCTTCTTGACGCGCTCGGTCGGCTGGGCGCCTTCCGACAGCCACTTCACGGCCTTTTCGTTGTCGACAGTCAGTTCCGACGGCTCGTGGCGGGGGTTGTAGTGCCCGATGATTTCGATGAAACGACCGTCGCGTGGCGACCGGGCGTCAGCGGCGATCAGCCGGTACTGCGGCTGCTTGGTCTTGCCGATACGAGTAAGGCGCAGCTTCACTGCCATGTTGTGTTTCTCTTTCTTCGAATCAATTGAAACCGGGCATCCCCGGCATTGCCGGCATCATCCGGCGCTTGCCTTTCTTACCCCCACCCATGCCTCCGCCGAACTTCTTCATCATCTTCTGCATTTCGCTGAATTGTTTGACGAGTCGGTTGACTTCACCGGTGGTGGTTCCGCTGCCGTTGGCGATGCGCAGACGACGGCTTCCGTTGATGACTTCTGGCTTGCGACGCTCCCCCGGTGTCATCGACCGGATGATTGCTTCGACCCGTTTGAGCTCGTCGTCACCGATCTGGGCGCCTTTGAGTTCTTTTGGAACGCCTGGCAGCATACCGAGAACGTTGCTCAAGGGACCCATCTTCTTGAGTTGCTGCATTTGTTGGAGGAAGTCGTCGAGCGTGAACGCTCCGTCCATCAGCCGCTGAGCGGCTTCTTCGGCCTGATCCTTCTCGAAATGCTGCTCTGCCTGCTCGATCAACGTGAGCATGTCGCCCATGCCGAGGATTCGCCCAGCCATCCGATCAGGGTGGAACTGCTCGAACGCGTCGAGCTTCTCGCCCGTGGACGCGAAGGCGATCGGGCGACCGATGACCTCCTTGACGGACAGCGCTGCACCGCCGCGCGCATCGCCGTCGAGCTTCGACAGGATCACACCGTCGATGGCCAATGTCTCATGGAAACGTTGGGCGACCTCGACGGCGTCCTGGCCGATCATTGCGTCGATGACGAGGAAGGTGTAGTTCGGGTTCAACGCAGCCGAAATGCGCTTGACCTGGTCCATCATCTCCTCATCGATCGCCAGGCGACCAGCGGTGTCGACGATCAACACGTCCTTACCGAGCCTGCGGGCTTCGGCGAGACCGCGTGTCGCCACTGCCACCGGATCGCCGGTTCCCGCCTTGGCTGCTTCGTCATCGGAGTACACCGGGACGTCGACCTGGCGGCCGAGAGTGCGCAGCTGCTCGACAGCAGCAGGGCGCTGCAGGTCGGCGCCGACGAGCATCGGATTGCGGCCCTGAGCCTTGAACCACTTGGCCAGCTTGCCGGAGTTCGTCGTTTTGCCAGAACCCTGCAGGCCGGCCATCAAGATGACCGTCGGCGGCCTGCTCGCGTAGGTGATCTTGAGCGTCTCGCCACCCAGCAGGTTGGTGAGTTCCTGGTTGACGATCTTGATGACCTGTTGGGCGGGGCTCAACGCTTTCGAGAGTTCGAGACCGACGCATTGCTCACGAATACGGGCAACGACCTGGCGGGTGACGCGAACGTTGACGTCGGCATCGAGCAGCGCCGTCCGAATCTCCTGCATGACCTCGTCGACATCGGCCTCGGTGAGGCGCCCCTTGCCGCGGAGGCGCTTGAGAATTCCCTCGAAACGGTCGGAAAGTGTGTCGAACATGCGGTGTCGGAGGTTACCGCCCAGCGGTACCCGTTGACGGCAGTCGGCAGCGGATCACCGCTGCGAACTCTGAGTCATGAAGTGACGGTCGACGAACTGACGGGCGACGGACTCACTGCAGCGGACCCCACGACGGCGGTCCCGACTGCCGGGATCGTCCCGACTGCCGGGATCGGCCCGACTGCCGGGATCGGCCCCGGTTTCTGGGTCGATCCGTCGTTCTGCAGGTACTGATCCGCAATCCCGACGACGCTGTATTCGCCACCGTCGTCCGACGTGAACACATAGCTGGGAAGTAGCCAGACGGTGCCATCTGCGTCGTAGATCGAGTTCATATCGATCCGCACACCGGTGAGCGTGATCTCGATGGGAGCAACGGTGGCGTCGGACGGGATGACTCCGGAAGGAGTCCCCGGTGGCACCGTGGCGGCGATGCCCGGCAACAGCGGGCAGATCATCGAGTCGACGCTGTCGGCGGGAACGGCGTCCGACTGGCCGACCCCGTCCACCATCGGCGTGCAGGTCGCTGGCGCAACCGCTGTCACCGCAACGGGGGCGGGCAGCAACGCAGCGACGGCGGGCGCACCATCTCGGGCGGTGATGTTGCCGAGCGTACCGAAGGCGGTCATCCAACGCTCGCTCTGGTCGTTTAGCCGTTGCAACGCGGCAGCGGTGTCGACGATCGGAAACGTGGCATTCGGCTGTGGCACTGCCAGGAATCCACTGGCGGCTGACACAGCGCCTTCAGCACCGAAGCTGATCTGGTTCGCCAACTGCGTGCGGTGCCCGTCGAGTTGCATCGATGCCGTCACCGTTGCCGTCCATTCATCAGCCGTTACGACCAGCGTCTGTTCGCTGATGTCGATGCCGGCCTTGGCGAACAGGGCGGTCGCCGCAGCGAGTGCAGCGTCCTTCGTCGGGACGCCGGCCGGCGGTGAGACCGGGGGGCACGGCTCCACAGCCGAGTCGCTCGGGACGGACGGATATCCCCGCTCGTTCGACCCGCAGGTTGCGCCGGCGCCCGCAGAAGCCATCACCGGGTTGTAGTACCACGACAGCGGGCCGTCGGCGACAACCGTGAGGTTCGGCGTCGTTCCGTCCTGCGAACCGACCTGCCAACCGCCGCCCTGATCAGCCGGCAACTGCTTCACCTCACCCGTGGTCCCGAAGGCTGCTGCGATCTGCGACACACGAGCTGCCGCCACGGTCTGGTTGGCCGCCATCGACCACGAAGGTCCGCTGCTCCCGAACGCCGGAAGCTGACCGGCAAAGCGGTAGACGATCGAGCCTGGGGCGACCCGCATCTTCGAATCGACTGGCAGTGCTGCTGCGACCGCCGGCGTTGCAGCGCTCGGGTGACCTCCGACATGGATGACCGGTGGCGAACCCGGTGCTGCACTCGTGCCAGCTGACGAAACAGCCGAAGCAGGCGTGCTGCCCCCCGTAACCGAGGACTGCGCTGTGGTGCCCGTCGAGGCAGCAGATCCGCAGGCAGAAAACGCCATCGCTGCAGATGCGCCGAGGACAATGGTGATCCGTGAAAGCTTCATTGCGTTCTTGGACGCCACGAGCATCAGCTTGGTTCCGCAGTGCAGCTCACCGAGAAGTGCAGCTCACCGACGGAGGTCGAGGCCGAAGGCTGCGGCGAACTCGTCGTAGTAGTCGTCGTCGAGTTCGTGGCGGCCGAGCGCGACCCATTCCTCGTCTGTCATCGCCGCTCGGCCCGCTGCCATCTCCGGGCCGCCCCAGCTCATCGCGTAGCGCAGCTTCGGGGACGCTGTCGTGATCGCATGGTCGATCACAGCGGCGACCTCCATCGGGTCCGTGGCGTTGCGGATTCCGGCGGAGTACATCTGCAGCATCCGCCGGTTGTGCGCCTCGTAGGCTCCCGTCTCGTTCGGATTGGGGATGCTCTTGACGAAGATCGATGTTTTCGTCACGCCCGGCTCGATGATCGCCACCCGGATTCCGAATGCCGCGGCCTCCTGAGCGAGTTCTTCGCTGATCGCCTCGAACGCCCATTTCGAGGCGACATACGGTGCCTGCGCCAGCGAGGCGACGCGCCCGGCAACCGAGGTCACGTTGATGATGGTGCCCGCACGACGCGAACGCATCCCCGGCATCACTGCTTTGACGCAACGCACTGCACCGCAGACATTGACGTTGAAGACGTCGAGATAGTCGGCTGTGGCGGCCTCTTCGACCGTTCCGTTGCCGCTGATACCGGCGTTGTTGACGAGCACGTCGACGTGGCCGGCCTGTTCGAGGATGTCGGTGAAACCTCTCTCGACCGAGTCGTCGTCGGCAATGTCGAGCTCGACCAGTTGCACCGTGACGCCTTTCGCAGCCGCCATCGACATCAGCTTGTCAGCCTTGTTGACGCTCCGCACAGTGGCAAACACTCTGTGTCCCTGGTCGGCGAGGTGGATGGCGGTTGCTCGGCCGATTCCGCTGTTCGCGCCCGTGACTACCGTGTTGAGACTCATAGGGTGATGGTAGAGCATCAGCCTCGGCTGTCTCGCTGGCCAGCGCTCCCGTGATCCAGAATGATGGCTGCAACGTATGGAAGATGTGAGAGAACAACCATGGCCGGACTGCTCCGATGCCGCGCTGGTCATGGGCATCGCCCGATACCAGTCAGAAGCGCTGGCAGAGGCATACCGTCGCCACGCTGGCGCGGTCTTCGGATTGGCCAAGCGCCTGCTCGGCGGGAAGGCTCTCGCTGAGGAAGTCGTGCAGGAGGTCTTCCTGCGGTTGTGGAACGACGCGGACCGTTTCGATCCGGATCGTGGCTCGCTGCGCTCGTTCCTGTTGACCAACACGCACGGACGTGCCGTCGACATGCTGCGAAGCGAAACCTCACGACGCAATCGAGAAGACCGCGACGCCAGGACGACCGCAGAGTCTGGCTATGACCTCGAGCACGAGGTGTGGGACATGGCCTTGACCGACAGTGTCAAGACAGCGCTGGGCACGCTTGCGGTTGGCGAGCGGCAGGCAATCGAGCTCGCCTACTTCGGCGGGCACACCTATCGAGACGTGGCGACGATGTTGAACGAACCAGAGGGAACGATCAAGAGCCGGATCCGGTTGGGATTGCGAAAATTGCGGGGGGAACTTCAAGCAGCCGGTATCGGCATGGGGGAATTGACATGACCGACGATCAGATGGACGAGCTGCTGGGTGCGTATGCGCTCGACGCTGTCGACGAGTCCGAGCGTCGCGAGATCGAGACGTACGTGGCGAAGAACCCCCGTGCACGAGCGGAGGTTGCCGAACACCGAGAGGTCGCCACGATGCTCTCCTCGACGGGCGCGGCGGCACCCAGCGGGCTGTGGGACAAGATCGCCGCTTCCCTCGACGAGCGCGCTCCGGAGCCTGGCACGTTGCTAGCGCCGCTGATGCGCCTCGACACTCAACGCCAGCGCCGCCACCAGCGTTCGCAGCGAACCGCATGGTTCGTCGTCGGAGCGCTCGCCGTAGCAGCCTGCGCAGCGCTCGGCATCCTCGGGGTCAAGCTGAACAACCGCACCAACGAATTGAACAACGCCCATTCGCAATCGGCCTCTGCACGTCTGGAGACCGCTGCGTCGACGGCGATGACAACGGCGACACGCAAGACGGTGCTGCTGAGCAAGGATGGAACCACCGCCGCCAACGTCGCCATCGATGGCGCCAATGGCTATCTCGTCACCGATCATCTGCCGTCGCTGTCGGCCGATCGTACCTACCAGCTGTGGGGGCTGATCGACGACAAGGTCATCAGCCTCGGCGTCATCGGCGACAACCCGAAGGTCGTCGTCTTTCCGGCCGATTCGAGACTGACCACCGTGATGCTGACCAACGAACCGGCCGGCGGTGTGTCGGTGACCACGCAGACGCCCGTCACGATCGGAACGCTCTCCTGACATCGTCGCACCGGCCTGCTCGCCTGTCTCGCCGACGCTGAGGGCCGAACGGCTCTGTGCCGCGTGACGCGGAATGACGCCGCGCACCGAACCGTTGCAACAGGCAACTGCTGAGGAGGATGCCAATGCCCCTGTCCGTTCGTTTCTGGGTCGACCCGATCTGCCCATGGTGCTGGACCACGTCGCAGTGGATCCGTCGGATTGCCGACGACAAAGAACTCGACATCACCTGGGAGCCGATCAGCCTGCTCGTCAAGAACGACACGCAGCCTGACAGCCCGTTCTTCGAAGCGGTTCGCTGGACCAGAGGATTGCTGCGGGTCATGGAATCCGTTCGCGCTGCAGGTGGTGGGGATCGTCTCGGTGACCTGTACACCGAATACGGACGCCGTATCCACCACCAGGCCGAACGGAACTGGGATCCGTCATTGGCGCTCGAAGCTGTCGGACTCGACATCGCTCACGCCGGGGCGGCGTCGGACGATGCATGGGACGTCCCGCTGTTGCAGCGGATGAACGAGGGTCTTGCGCTCGTGGGCAAGGACGTCGGTACGCCGATCATCTCCTTCCAGCGCCCGGACGGTCGTGAGGTTGCCACCTTCGGCCCGGTGATCACCAAGGCGCCGGAGCACGCCGACGGCTTAGCGCTGTGGGATGCGTTCGTGACGCTGACCTCGCTCGACACGTTTTGGGAACTGAAGCGAACTCGCACGGTGTCACCGGAATTCGGCGACGCCCCGTAGCTGCGGTCCGCCGCGGTGCTGGCCGTATCGGGGTGCGGTGCCGTCGGCTACGGGTGTCACGACACTTGATCGGGGGATCCATGCGCGGCGCTGGTGGGTCGGAATCACCCGCACAGCGACCACGCCAACACTCTTGGCCACAGCGTCAGCCGAAGAGGGCGTCGACGAATTCGTCGGGATCGAAGTCGACGAGGTCACCGATCGTCTCGCCGAGACCGACGAGTTTGACGGGGATACCGAGTTCGGTTTCGATGGCGAAGACGATGCCCCCTTTGGCGGATCCGTCGAGTTTGGTCAGTACAACACCAGTGACTGCTGTCGCCACTGCGAACTCGCGGGCCTGCGTCAGTCCGTTCTGACCGGTGGTCGCGTCGATCACCAGCAGCACTTCGGTGACCCGTCCGGGTTCGCGTGATGCCACCCGGCGGACCTTTTTCAATTCCTCCATCAGGTTGGCCTTGTTGTGCAGACGGCCTGCAGTGTCCCCGAGGACGAGATCGCAGCCACGCGCCGATGCCGCCTGCACGCCGTCGAAGATCACGCTGCTCGGATCGCCACCCTCCGCTCCTCGCACGAACTCCGCGCCGGCGCGGTGGGCCCACGTCTCCAGCTGCTCGGCCGCAGCTGCTCGGAACGTGTCTCCAGCAGCCATCAACACCTTGTGCCCGGCGCGACCCTGCATCGCGCCGACCTTGCCGATCGTCGTCGTCTTGCCGACTCCGTTCACTCCGACGAAGAGCCAGACGTTCGGCGAGCCGTCAGGTCCCTCCTCGAGACGCAGCGAGCGGTCAGCACCATCGAGCCGCGATTTCATGTCTGCCTGCAACGCTGTCAGCAATTCGTCCGGTTTGGTGATCTCTTTCGACTTCACCCTCGCCCGAAGATCGGCGAGCAATGCGTCGGTCACTTTGACTCCGACATCGGCACGCAGCAGCGCCTCCTCGAGATCGTCCCACGTCTCGTCCGTGATTCCCGCCCTGCCGCGAATGCCGGTGATCGCGCCGGCGAGCGTCGCCCTGGCCCTGGCGAGGCGGTCGCGGAATCGTGGGCGCTCATAGACCTCCTCTGCGGTCGGTGCTGCAACGCTCTCCTGTTCGGCAACGCTCTCCCGCTCGACGATCGCCTCATCGGTCGTGTCAGCAGAGTCCGGAACCTCGACAGGGCGCGATTCGACGAGCGCGCCGGACCGCGATGGCGGCTTCGTCGGCGGCTTCGGAAGCGGACGTTGTTCGGTGGTGGTTCGGCGAGCAGCGGCACGCGAATAGAGCAGTACTCCGATACCGAACACAAGCACGACGAAGACGAGTACCAGCGGGATGATCGGGAACGAGGCGAAGAGCAGGGCGGCAATCAGTGCAGTCATTGGCGCCGACGCTATCTGTACGTCGTCAGCGCCACGGCCCGACGTTTGTGCGCCGCGGACGATGGGTAGGCGATGACCATGCTCCGCAACACGACGTCCGGCAACACAGCGAGACTCATCGACGTCACGATCCCGGGCCGGCGATGAGTTCCGAAGCGTCAGCTCCGATCGTGATCGTCGGCGGTGGTGCCGCCGGGTTCGCATGCGCCGAAGCGTTCCGCGAGGCCGGTGGAACCGATCCGCTGATCATCATCTCCGCCGATGACCGCGCGCCGTACTTCAGACCGGATCTCAGCAAGGAGTTGCTCGCAGGTGACAAACCCGCCGCCGACGAACTCGCAGACGACGACTGGTTCGCCGACAACGACGTCGACCTCCGGCTCCAGAGCCGTGCGTCACGTTTGGACGCGGAGGCGCACACGATTACCGCCGGTGCAGGGGCAGATGAACAGACGGTGCAGTGGTCCCGGTGCGTCCTCGCCACAGGATCGTCAGCGGCGAGACTGCCTGTTCCAGGCGGCGACGACCCACGGCTGCTGACGATTCGGTCGGCTGCCGACGTCGAACGGATCATCGCTCAGGTGAACGGAACGGGGCCGGTGGCCGTCGTCGGCTCCGGCTTCATCGGCTGCGAAGCGGCCAGCTCGCTGCGCGCACGCGGCATCGACGTGACGATGGTCAGCCTGGAGATCCAGCCCCAGCGGGACCGGTTGTCAGAGTTCGTCAGCGCGATGATCGCCGGCTGGTTGGCAGATGCAGGCATCGACTTCCGCGGGAGTAGGTCCGTGGAGGGCATCGAGTTCACCGACGACGGTGCAGCGGTTCTGCTTGCCAACGGTGAACGAGTCGAGGCAGCCCACATTCTCGTCGCCGCCGGAGCGCGCACCACTACCGAATTGGCGGCGTCGGCCGGTCTCCGGGTGACGAACGGTGGAATCCACGTGGACAGCTCGATGCGATCGACGGCGGACGGCGTGTTCGTCGTCGGCGACCTGGCCTTCGCCGACAACGTCGCAGCAGGCCGGCCGCTCCGTGTCGAACACTGGGACGACGCGCAGTCGATGGGGGTGATCGCGGGAAAGGTCATGGCGGGCAAGAGGGCCGAGTGGGACGGTGTGCCGGGATTCTGGTCGACCATCACTGGCGAGACATTGCAGTACGTCGCCTGGGGCGACGGGTGGGACGAGGTCACAGCCCGCCGTTCGGATTCGGGGATCAGCGTGTGGTACGGGAAGAACGGAACAATCGTCGGGCTCCTCACCCATCGCCACGACGACGACCAGGAGCGCGGCAAGAAGCTCATCCTCTCAGGTGCCTCATTCCCGCCGAAATAACCGCCGGAACCGGCCGGCCATTTTGTCAGCGGCCGGCAGAACCTCCGTCGGTCAGGCGCTGCACGACCCAGACCGGAATGATGGACAGCAGGACGACGGCAGTTGCGACGACGTTGACGACGGTGATCTGTTTACCCCGGAAGACGTTGTCGAGGATCCACCTGGGCAGCGTCTGGCGTGCTCCGCTCGTGAACGTCGTGACGACGACCTCGTCGAAGGACAGCGCAAACGCCAGCATCGCTCCGGCGAGCATCGCCGTCCGAAGCGCCGGAAAGGTGATGTGGGCGAACGTCTGGAAGGGGTTGGCGCCGAGGTCCGCCGAGGCTTCCTCGATGTTCGGAGAGCTGCGCCGGAGGCGGGCGATGACGTTGTTGTAGACGACGACGATGCAGAACGTGGCGTGGCCGACGACGATCGTCAGGAACCCGAGCGAGATGTCGAGCCGGTCGAATGCCGAGTGCAGGGCGATGCCGGTGACGATGCCCGGCAGTGCAATCGGGAGGACGATCAGGAAGCTGATGACATTGCGGCCGAAGAACTTGAATCGGTAGACGGCGAACGAAGCGAGTGTGCCGAGCGCCAGCGCGACGACGGTTGCCACAAGAGCGACCAGGAGCGAATAGCGCAAGGCGTCCGTCCACCCACCGTTGCCCCACGCCTTCGTCCACCATTTGAACGTCAACCCGGTCGGCGGCCAGGCGCCGGCGGCGGAACTGTTCAGCGACTGAACGGCGATGACGAGCAGCGGTCCGTAGAGGACGATCAACACCAGACCGGAGAGGGTTGCGAGTAGCAGCTTGGCGCGAGTGGTCAGGGTCATGGCACGGGCTCAGAGGTTGTCGAAGGCGCCGAGGCGGCGCGCTCCGGTGAGGTAGGCGCCGACGACGACGATCGATGCGGCGGCCATTGCTGCGGCAAAAGGAAGGTTCGTCGAGATGTTCGAGTTGACGACGGATCCGATCACCGATGTCGTGCCACCCACCAGACCGACGGCGATGTAGTCACCGAGCGACAACGAGAAGGTGAAGATCGACCCGGCGGCGATCGCCGGGACGAGTAGCGGCAGGACGATCGACCGCAACGTCCGTGTGTTCCGGCCGCCCAGATCGGCTGACGCCGCAAGCAGCGAATCAGGGAGGCGCTCGAGCCCGGCGACGATCGGCAGCACCATGTACGGCAACCACAGATACGCCAACAGCATGATCAAACCCGTCTGGCCGAATCCCGGCGAAACATGGAACGTCTTGCGGAAGACGCCGCCGGCAGGGTCGAGCAATGTGCGCCATGCATAGCCCTTGACGATGTAACTCGCCCACAATGGCATCAGCACGGCAACGATGCCGAAGCGCCGCCACCGGTGCGACAGCACCTTGGCGATGAAGAACGCCAGCGGCAAGGCCATGACGATGTCGATGACCGTGACCGCAGCGGCGATGCCGATGGTGCGGACGATCTTCGCGAGGTAGGGACCGTTCGACGAGAAGACCTGGCGGTAGTTCTCCAACGTCGTACGGCTACGGTCGACCTTCCCGGTGAAATCGTTGAGGCCGTACAACGACGTCAACAGCATCAACACCAGCGAGCCGAGATAGGCGACGATCAACCACGCTCCTGGCCCACAGAGAAACGACGCCAATCGCAGACGCGGATGCCGATCGAAGAAGCGGGCGAGCCTGGCGACAGATCCATGTTCCACGCCCCCGCCGTCCTGTGGCATCATCGGAATGGCCGCGTCCACGATGTTGGCGTCGGCCGGCCTCACCCCTTGATCGCGTCCCAGGCCTGAACCCAACTTGCGTACGGCACGCAGATGTCACCACGGCCATCGAGGCAGGTTTTCGTCGGTGTGGTCCAATAGTGGATCGTGTCCGAATAGGCCTTGTCGTCAGCGTGGTAGTCCGCGCACAGCGTCTTACCATCGGCGTCGGTGCATGCGCCCTTGCTCGCCGGTGCCTCACCGAAGTAGCTGGCGACCTGCTCGTTGATCGGGCCGGAGGCGATCCAGTCCATCCACATGTACATGCAGTTGGGGTGCTTCGCCTTGGAGGCGACCATCCAGGTGTCTGACCAGCCTGTCGCGCCCTCTTTGGGGATCACCGAGGCGACCCCGACAGGCGGTTTCTGCGCGGTGAGCGCGTTCTGGATGACCTGCCAGCTGGTGCCGAGCACGATGCTGCCGCTGGTGACCGCCTGCTGGTATTTCGTGTAGTCGCTCCAGTATTCGCCGATCAGCGGCTTCTGCGCCTTCAACAGCGCAACGCTGGCGTCGAACTGCGCCTGGTCGAGTGCGTAGGGATTGGTGATCTTCAACTCGGGCTTCGTCTTCGAGAGGTACAGCGCGGCATCGGCAATGTAGATCGGGCTGTCGTAGGCCGTGATCTTGCCCTTGTAGGGCGAGGCCGGATCGAAGACCACGCTCCACGAGTCGGGGGCGGTGGTGACGACCGACTTGTTGTACATCAGGACGTTGGCACCCCAACCGTGGGGGATGCCGTACATCTGACCGTTCGCCGAGTTCCACGGGCGGTTCTTCAAGAAGTCCTGGATGTTGGTGTAGCTCGGCACGAGTGTGGTGTTCACCGGAGCGACATCTCCGCCGACGATTAACCGGAGGCTGGCGTCACCGGACGCCGACAGACCGTCGTAGCCGCCGGACTGGATCAATGACACCATCTCGTCTGACGTGCCTGCGGTCTTCGCAGCGACCACACATCCGGTCTTCTTCTCGAACGGCTTGACCCAGTCGACCTTCGGGTCATTCGTGCCGTCCTCGGTGTACCCCGCCCAGACGACGATGTCGAGCGCACCCTCGCCCGCACCGAGCTGGTCGAGCATCGGTACCTTCGGGATGTTGAATGTCGGCGTGCCGGCGCCGGCAGTTCCGGCGGCTGTGGTTCCTGCGGTCGTCGACTTCGCCGAACTGCCGCAGGCAGCCAGGGCAAGTACGCCCACTGTTGCGAAGGCGACCGATCTCTTCGTGGATTTCATGGCTCTCTCCCCCCGGGCGGACCCGGATTCATCGCTGATGACACTTCACTGAAAACACTGTCCGACAGGAGGGCGGCATCACGCCGCCAGGACAGCACGGCGGTGCTGCCGACAGCGATCGCCGCAAGACCGTCGCTCCGCACCCCGGCGACGACGGATGACCCGTCGACGAGGCGCACGCGTACCCGGGACTCGGCACCGAGATACTGGATGTCCTCGACGGAACCGGTGACCGAAACATCGGTGACCGGGTCGATCGCCGAGGCGTTGATGGTGATGCGCTCCGGCCGCACTGTGTAGTGGCCGCCTGACGTGCCCGCCGAACCGCTGCCGTGCATCGTCATCTCGGCGGCGATGACATTGGAAGTACCGACGAAGTTGGCGACGAACGGCGTGCTCGGACGTTCGTAGATCTGCTGCGGCGTTCCGACCTGCTCGATACGGCCGTCGTTGAACACGGCGATACGGTCGCTCATGCTCAGCGCCTCGCCCTGGTCGTGGGTGACGAAGATGAAGGTGATGCCGACATCGTGCTGGATCGTCTTCAGTTCGACCTGCATCTCCTCCCTCAGCTTGAGGTCGAGCGCCCCGAGCGGTTCGTCGAGCAGCAGGACCCTCGGCCTGTTGACGAGTGCCCTGGCGAGGGCGATGCGCTGACGCTGACCGCCGGAGAGTTGGCTCGGCCGACGACCGCCGAGTTGACCGAGTCGCACGGTTTCGAGCATCTCCGTCGCCCGTCGCCGACGCTCAGCCTTGGCGACCTTCTTGACTCTCAGTCCGTATTCGATGTTCTGCAACACGGTCATGTGTGGAAACAGCGCGTAGTCCTGGAAGACGGTGTTGACGTCGCGATCGTATGCGGGGACGCTGCTGACGTTCTGTCCGTGAAGCAGCACGGCCCCGGCGGTCGGCAACTCGAAGCCGGCAATCATGCGCAGTACGGTCGTCTTTCCGGAGCCGGACGGGCCGAGCAATGCGAAGAATTCTCCGTCGGCGATCGACAGGTCGACGCCGTCGACCGCCTTGACCTCACCGAACTGCTTGCGCAATCCGACGAGTTGAACGGCGGGCACCACGTCGGCGGACGCCGACGCATCAGCGAAGTTCATGTCGCTGACGACGGATTCACTCACGTTGGTCGCACTCCTGCTCGGGAATCAGTCGGACAAAGACAATTCGGCAACGATAGTCGATCCAAACGACTCCCTCAGGAAACCACTGGAAACCTCAGTCGCGCAACGCTGCGGCCTTTTCGACGATCACCTTGCTCGAACCGCCTGGTTGCATCGTCACTCCGAGCAGGCAGTCGGCAGCTTCCATCGTGCGCTTCTGGTGACTGACGATCAGCAACTGGGCCTCGTCACGGAACTCGGCGATGAGGCCGAGGAAGCGGTGCAGGTTGACGTCGTCGAGCGCCGCTTCGACCTCGTCCATCACGTAGAACGGCGACGGCCGGCTTCGGAAGACGGCGAACAGGAAGGCGAGCGCCGTCAGGCTCCGTTCGCCACCGGACAGCAGCGACAGCTTCTTGACGTTCTTGCCACTCGGCTTCGCTTCGACCTCGATGCCGGTGTTCAACATGTCGTCCGGATTCGTCAGGATAAGTTTCCCGGCACCGCCGGGGAAGAGCATCGAGAACAAGCCGGTGAAGTTCTCGCTGACGTCGGCAAAGGCGGTCGCGAACACCGATTGGATCTCCTGGTCGACTGCCTTGATCACGCGCATCAGGTCGCGACGAGTCGACTTGACGTCCTCGAGTTGCGCCTCGAGGAAGGCGTGGCGTTCCTGCAGCGCCGTGAACTCCTCGAGTGCCAACGGGTTGATCGGGCCGAGCAGCCTCAGTTCGCGTTCGAGTTCGCGGGCCCGTTCAGACGGGTTGGCGCTCCCTGCACCCGACGGTGCCGCCGCTGCCATCGCCACATCGGGTTCGACGTCGAGGTCACGACGCAGCCCGTCGATTGCCGCTTCGAGGCGAGTGCGGACTTCGGCATGTTCGATCTCGTTGCGACGTTCGCGCTCTCGCAGTTCCTCCATCTGCTTCTCCGCAGCGGTTCGACTTTTCCGCGAGGCGTCGAGGCGTTGGGCGATGGCGCGGACCTCGTCGCTCTGACGGCGGCGCAATTCGTTCAGCCGCTGGTGTTCGCTGTCGAGCACACTGCGGTGTGACTGCACGAGCGCGCCGATGCGATCGAGAGCGATGAGTACCCGCTCGACGTGAACCCGCCGTTCGGCCGCAGCGGCGCGAGCCACGACGTCGGCCTCAAGACGACGCTCGACATCGAGGATCCGCCGCTCGAGATACTGCTTGCGTTCGTTCAGGCCGGCGTTGCGGACTTCGAGATCCTTGCGCCGAGTCGCCAGTTCACGGGCTCTGAATTCCATCTGGGCGCGCCGTTGTCCGCGTAGTCTGGCGGCATCGGCTTCTGCTGCCTCGTCAGCTTCGAGTGCCGGCAGCAGCTTCGTCAATGCTTCGATGCGGTGTTTGCGGAGTGTCGCCCGGTCGGTGATCCCGGTCTGCACGAGTTCGAGGCTCTCGAGATCGGCAGCGACCTGGCCGCGCTCGTTGAGGGAACGGGTCAGCTGATCCGATGCTGCAGAGAAACGCGTATCGTGCGCTTCGAGGCGGCGCAGCAGTTCCTGCTCATCGGCCTGGGCTTCGAGTAGCTCCGCCTTTGCCGCGCTGAGCGCTGTGGAACGGCGGGCGAGTTCCTCCGCAGCCTCGTCGGCACGTTGGCGCGCGTCGTCGAGCGCTGCGGCCGTCGCTCCCCCGCCGGCCGCTCCGAGCCGCCAGCCGGACGGACCGAACCGATGTCCGTCAGGCGTCACGGCGATTCGGAGCGGACTGAGGACGACGGCGTCGACGGCGGACTCCCACGAACCGACGCGAATCGCGTCGCCGAGCAGACTGTCGAGTAGTGCGCTGACACGCTGGTCGCTGGAGCGGACATGATGACGAACGCAATCGTCGGCCAGCAGTTCCTGTTGGTGGGCGCGAACCACGCCGAGAGCGAGGACCGCGCCGACAGCATCTGCCTGGCGCAGGTGGGCGAGTGCCCGCCGACCGGCATCGGGATCATCGACGACCACCGCCAGCAGTGCCTCGCCGGCGGCGGCTTCGAATGCCTGACCCCAGTCCTCGTCGACCTCGACGAGATCGAGCAGTGTCCCGAGGACGCCATCGAGTCCGGCGACGCGCTCTGCCCCCGCACGGGCGCGCGCTGAGTCGAGCGCCATTCCCAGCGCGTCGGCGCGGGCGCGCCAGCCTGCCGAGTCAGAGGCCGCCGTCTGGCGGGTTTCTTCGATCGCTGCCAGACCTGCCTCGGCACGCTGACGTCGTACCTCGGCAATCTCCAGCTCGGCAACGATGGGCGCCTCAGCACCTTCTGCCTGCTGGCATTCGATCTTGAGCTTGTCGATGTCCTCGCTCAGCTGTTCTGCCCGCCGGCGCAACGATTCCGCCCGGCTCGACACCCTTCGCTGTTCGGCATCGTCGCTATCGACACCGTTGCTCAGCGAGCGCAGTTCACCGCGTACCTCCGCCGCAGCATTGGCGCTGCCGTCTCGTGTGGCGACTGGCGTCGTCGGCTGCGAGCCGTCGCGGTCCGCTGCGAACGCTTCTTCGTCCTCTGCCAACTGTTCCGCCAGTGGCGCACTGGCCACGATCGAAGCGGTCACCTCGGCGAGTTGCGAATGCGCCGATGCGGCTTCAGCTTCGAGGTTGGCAACGACGCCTTCGTTCATCAATGCGCCACGATCGCGCTCGACGGAACGCCGCCGTTCGACGATCACATTGGCGAGTCCGCGTGCGCGCTCGCGGAGCTGCTCGACGCGAACCAATGAGTCTCCGACGTCGGTATGACCGCGGGCGCTGAGTTCGGCCTCGCAGGCCATCACCTCGGTGTCCAGTCGAGCCAACTCGGCTCGCAACCGGCCCTCTTCGGCTTCGGTGACACCGTGCTGGTTGGCGAGTATGCCGAGCCGGGTCCGCAGTCCGGCGATCTCACGGCCTGCGAGGTACAGCCGCAGCGAACCGAGTTCGGCAACGAGATCACCGTGGCGCCGTGCGGCTTCGGCCTGTCGCTCGAGCGGGCGCAGCTGGCGGCGCACCTCTCTGAGCAGGTCCTGGACTCTGGTGAGGTTGGCTTCCGTCGAATCGAGCCGGCGCTCCGCCTTCTCCTTGCGGCGGCGGAATTTCAGCACACCGGCGGCTTCCTCGATGATCGAACGCCGATCCTCCGGGCGCGCGTTGAGGACGGCGTCGATCTGCCCCTGGCTGACGATGACGTGCTGTTGGCGGCCGACACCCGCATCGGACAGCAGTTCCTGGATATCGAGCAGGCGGCATGGGGCGCCGTTGATCGCGTATTCGGAGTCGCCCGTTCTGAACAGTGTGCGGGTGATCGTCACCTCGCTGAACTCGATCGGCAGGATGCCGCTGGAGTTGTCGATCGTCAGCCCGACCTCGGCACGACCGAGCGCCGCCCGCTTCGATGTACCCGCGAAGATGACGTCGTCCATCTTCTGGCTACGCACCGCACTCGGTGCCTGCGCACCGAGCACCCATGCAATGGCATCGACGACGTTCGACTTCCCGGACCCGTTGGGGCCGACCACGACCGTGACCCCAGGTTCGAGGTGCATCGTGGTGGCTTCGGCGAAGGACTTGAAGCCTTTGAGGGTCAGAGCTTTGAGGAACACGGTGGTGCAGGAGTCTATGGCCTCAGCCAGCCCGCCAGTGGGGCACTCCCGCTCGCCCGTGCCCCTCGCACCTCCAGCGCTGGCACCGATCCGGTGCGAATCCGCCCACAACCGTGCCTGCGTCCCAGATCGGATCCGCCGGATACCTGATGCAGCACGCAGGTACGGATCCGGTGCGAATCCGCCCACATTCGTGCCAGCGTCCCAGATCCACAACTGTGTCGCACCCTTCGTTCATGCTGTCGAGATGAACACTCGTTTCATCGTCGCCACTCGCCTCGCCGAGGCCAATCACAACATCATCTCGATGACCGAACTCGACAAGCTCGGCATCGACGCCTCGGCCCGCCGAAAGTGGGTCGACCAGGGACGCCTCCACCGAGTTGGGACACGTTCGTTCAGTTTCGCCGGCGCCGAAACCACATGGCTCACCGAAGTCGCCGCCGGTGTCGCTGATCTGAACGGTGCCGGCCTGGTCGCCGGGCGAACTTCGTCTCGCCTACTCGGACTTGACTGGTTCTGCGATCGGACTGTTGAATTGCTGGCACCGAGAGCACTTCGAAGACGAGCGACATCGGCAACCGTTGTGTCGACCGGGCGCCCGATGAGCAGTGGCGATATCGTGATCATCCAAGGTTTTCGAACAACCAGCGCAACCAGGACAATCCTCGACAGCGCGCTGTTCCACTTCTCCAAGTCGGAAACCGAGAACGCCATCGACTCGGCGATTCGACTGAGACTCGTGAGCGAGCAACGACTGAGGACTCAGGTCATTGCTCGGCACCAGCCCGCCATCAACGGCAGCCGAATCCTGCTCGATGCGCTGGTGGACAGCGGCGGCGAGAGCCGGCTCGAACGGCGATTTCTGGCGTTGCTGCGAGAAGCCGGGATCCCGAGGCCGATGACGCAGAAAGTTTTCCGGCAGGGAACTCGATTCATCGCCAGGGTCGACGCCTACTTCCCGGGCAATCTCGTCGTCGAGGTCGCCGGCCACGGAACGCATGCCACCCGCTGGCAGCGCAAGCTCGACGCCCAACGACAGACGGAACTGACTCTCCTCGGCAACCGAGTGGTCACCTTCACCTACGAGGATGTCTCCGGCCGTCCCTGCTGGGTGGTCGCTCAGATCCGGCGAGCGCTGAGTCGAGCAGCGTGACCCGTTATTCGTCCAGCGCAGCACACGTCGCTGGCACGAATCCCGTACGAATCGGCCAGGATTCGGTACACGCGACGGAGATATCTACTGCTGGCAGCGGGGGCAGTAGCTGGTCGAGCGGCCACCGATCATCGAACGGACGATGTCCGCTTTGGCGCAGGTGGCGCACCGCTGGCCGGCGCGGTCGTAGACCCGATGGTCGAGTTGGAAGGAGCCACCGTCGCCCATCACGTCGACGTATTGTGTGTCGCTCAGCGTGCTGCCGCCGGCCTCGATCGCCTCGGTCAGAATCGACAGAATCGCTGCGTGCAATCGGGTGATCTCCGGCCTCGTCAGGCTGGAGCCGGGGCGGAACGGACTGATCCTGCTGCGGTGGAGGATCTCGTCCGCGTAGATGTTGCCGATGCCGGCGATGACGTGCTGATCGAGGAGCAGCGCCTTGATCTGACGGCCGCGACCGGCCAACAGAGCCGCCAACCGAGCTCGGCTGATGCCGTCGGTGATCGGATCGATGCCGAGTTTCGACAGTTCCGGCAACTCGACGGCAACGTTGTCCGGGTCGAAGACGACCATCTCGCCGAACGTCCGCGGATCGACGAACCACAATTCCTTGGCAGGCTCGCCGGAGAGATGCAGAACGACGTGGGTATGCGGCGGGCGCACAGCGCCCGGCTCGGAAAGCAGTACTCGCCCACTCATGCGGAGATGGATCATCAGCTGATCGCCGGAGTCGAGATACACGAGTAGGTATTTTCCGCGGCGACTCGTCCCGGTGAACGTCACCCCGCTGAGACCGTCGATCAAGGCTGCGGCAGAGGTCCGCCTCACGGTCCGCAGCCGACCGACTTCGACCCGTTCGACCTGACGACCGATCAGGTGCTGATCGAGCCCGCGACGGACCGTCTCTACTTCGGGTAACTCTGGCATCGGTGCTGCTCACCCATTTCGTTGGAGCGATTCGTAGGCAGCACGCGCGGCCTGTTGTTCTGCCTGCTTCTTCGACCTGCCCTCGCCGGTTCCAACGGTCTGCATGCCGACCACGGTCCTGGCGAAGAAATGCTTCTCGTGGTCTGGACCTGCTTCCTCGATCGCGTATGTCGGTGCCGGGTCGCCGCGTTGCGCGAGCAACTCCTGGAGTGCGGTCTTGTGGTCGAAATGATCGATTGCGTTGACCGCCGTGTCGAGCACGCCGTCCAACAGGCGCAGTATCAGCGGCCCGACAGCGACCGATCCGCCGTCAAGATAGACAGCTCCGAATACCGCTTCTAGAGCATCCGACAGGATCGACGTCTTGTCGCGCCCTCCGCCGGCGGTCTCCCCCTTGCCGAGCAGCACGAAGCGACCGAGTTCGATGTCGCGGGCGACGTTCGCCAGCGCCGTGGCGTTGACGACGCTCTTGCGCAGGTCCGTGAGACGGCCTTCGTTGGAACCGAGTTGCGTCCGAAAGACGTGCTCGGCGACGACCCAACCGAGCACGGCGTCACCGAGGAATTCGAGACGCTCGTTGCTGTCGTGGCCGCCGGGCACCTCGGCACACCACGATCGATGAGCCAGCGCCGTCAACAGCAGCGAACCGTCGACAAACGTATAGCCGAGGGTCTGCTGGAGTTCGTCGAGGTCGGCGGTGCGGTCCGCCAGTTCAGGCGCCTTTGACTCGGGTGTAGACGTAGTCGACGGCGTCGCGGACGGTCTTCATGTCGACGAGGTCTTCGTCCTCGATCCTGAACCCGATCGAACGCTCGGCGAATTCCTCTTCGAGTCCCTCGACGAGTTCGATCAGTGCCAACGAGTCGGCGTCGAGGTCATCGACGAACGACTGACCCTCGCTGATCGTCGCCGGATCGATTTCCAGGATGTCGGCGAGTTGATCGCGGACGATGGCGAAGACGCCGTCCCGGTCGAGTGGGGCTTGATTTGCTGGGGTTTCGGCTGACACGAACGTTCCTCCGGTGACATGGGTGACGGCTCAGAAATCTAACAGGGTGCTGCAATTCACCAGGTGGCTCGCAGAGCGCTTCGATGATCTTGCCGTTTGCGACGATTGCCAGCGGTCCTGCCGGATTCGTTCGGCTATGCAGGTGCCACGGCGGAGCGGAGCGACCCCACGAGGTCGGCTTCGACCATCTCTTTGGCGACGTTCACGGCGTTGAAAATCGCCTTTGCCGACGACGACCCGTGGCTGATGATGCAGACCCCGTCGACCCCGAGCAGCAACGCCCCTCCGTAGGCTTCCGGGTCGATCGACGTGTACAGCGGGATGAGCGCCGGCAACAACGTGTCGGTCGCCTGCTTGTATTCGGGTTTCGATGCGAAAGCGTCGAGCATTGCTTTGACGATCGTGCGCAGCGCTCCCTCGAGCGTCTTCAGCACGACATTGCCGGTGAAACCGTCGGTGACGACGACGTCGACTTCTGTCGTCATCAGATCTCGGCCTTCGACATTGCCGATGAAGTTGACCCCCGTCGCAGTCGCCAGCAGGTCATAGGCCTCCTTGCGCAGCGAATCACCCTTGTGAGGCTCCTCGCCGATCGACAACAGGCCGACGCGCGGGGAGACGATGCCGAAGCGTCGCGTCGAAAATACCGAGCCCATCTGGGCGAACTGCACGAGCCATTCTGCCTGTACCTCGGCGTTGGCACCGGAGTCGAGCAAGACCGTCGGGGTCGAACCGGGCACCGGCACCGTCGTGACGATCGCCGGGCGGCTGACCCCTTTGATGCGGCCCATCCTGAACAGCGCCGACGCCATCGTGGCGCCGGTGTTTCCCGCCGAGATCATCGCGCTGGCTTTGCCATCGCGAACGGCCTCCGCGGCGCGCACGAGCGTCGAATCCTTCTTGCGGCGAACTCCGGCTGCGGGATCTTCGTCCATGGCGATGACTTCGCCGGCCTCGATCAGCGGGATGTCTCCGCAGCCTTCGAGTCCGGCCGGGCCGACGAGTACGACGGGAATACCGGCTTCGAACGCGAGACGGGCTCCGGCGACGATTTCACTGGGGGCACGATCGCCGCCCATGGCGTCGATCGCAATCGGCAACATGTCGCCGGACTGGGTCACTCGACGTCGATGACGACGCGGTTCTTGTACCAACCGCAGGCGCCACACACCGTGTGCGGGGTCTTGGCCTTGCCGCAGCGCGGGCACATGCTGCGGGACGGGCTACCGAGCTTCCACGCGCCGGCACGGTGGCTGCGCGACTTCGACTTCGATTTCTTTTTCTTGGGAACAGCCACGTCGGCCTCCGGGTCATGGCACCCGAATTCTCGGGCTCCGCTATACGAGCCGTGGCATGGTATCGCCGAAACCGCTCGTTACCGACTCGCTCAGTTGAGGCGGTCCTTCAACTCGTCGAGAACAGAGAATCTGGCGTCGCGGACCGTGTTGTCGCACGTGCACGACTCGAGGTTGCGGTCGATGCCGCACGTCGGACACAAGCCGGCACAGTCGGGGCGGCACAGTGCGGCGAGCGGCAACTCGAGCAGCGCCAGTTGGCGCAGCATCGTCTGCAGATCGAGCTGGTAGCCGACGATCGGGAATGCCTCCTCGTTGGTGACATGCTCCTGGTACAGCTCGTGGATGACGGCGACGGTGGTGGTGTCGATGTCTTCGAGACAGCGGCGGCAGGTGTCGTGCCACGGCACCGACAAGGTGCCGGTGACGACCACCCCGTCGGTGAGGCTCTGGATGTGCAGCGCCGCCTGCAGGCTGTCGATTGCGTTGATGCGCGGCTCATCGATATCGAGGTCGATCGGCAACAACGCCAGCTTCAGATCTTTGTCGTTTCCCGGCCGCCTGAGGAGTTCGGAAACATTGACCAACAGCGGATTCATGCCATCGACGCTATCGACTGGGATCGGGAGGGACGATCGGCGGGTGCAGCTGTCCCGGTCGGGTTCAGCCCTGCCCGGTTCAGCCGCGGTCCTGGTCGAAGAATCCTCTGGCCAGTTCGTCCTGCGCAATACGGTGCGAACCGGTCTGTTCGGCTTCGACCTGCTGAGCACCGATACTCAACTTCTCCCGCCCCTGGTGGATCTGGCGCTGGATGCGATCGACGAGCACTTCGAAACTGCCGAGGCGCTGATCGAGGAAGTCCTCTGTCACATTCTTCATATGACGTGATTCGGATTCGGCGGCTTCACGGACCTGTCGTGCTCGATGCTCGGCGGCGCGGACGACTTCGGTTCGCTGCACCATCCGTTCCGCTTCGCCGCGTGCCTGATCGAGGATCTCGTCCGCTTCCCGACGGGTCCTGGCGACGAAGTCGGCCTTCTCCTTGAGCATCCAGCGGGCCTGACGAAGTTCGTCCGGCAGCCTGTTGACGGCTTCCTCGAGCAGTTCGATGATCTCGTCTCGGTTGATCATCGGCGACGCAGACAATGGAATGGTCCGCGCTGTCGAAATGATGTCGATCGCCCGGCGTAGCAGGGTTTCGGAGTCGTAGGCACGCCCGGCGCGCTCCTGCGGCGGCAACTGGTTGCGGCCGAGTTGAGGGTCGAACTGCGGGTCGTCCTCATACTCTTCGTCGTAGTCGAATTGGTCGTCTGGCGGACCGTATCGGTCGTTGCTCATTACTATTTTCCTTGTGCCAGAGCGGCGAGGCGGGAGGCGACCGCAGGCGGTACGAGATGGCTGACATCACCACGGTAGTGCGATATCTCACGGACGAAACGTGAGGACACGAACGACCATGTCGAACTCGTCGGGAGCAGGACCGTCTTCATCCCTCCGACGAAGAGGTTGGTGTGTGCCATCTGCATCTCGATCTCGAAGTCGCCCCCTGTCCGCACGCCCTTGACGATGAAGTCGGCACCGACGGCTTTGGCGGCATCGACGACGAGCCCCTCGAAGGACCGTACCTCGACACCTGCGAGGTGCGACGTCGATTCGATGATCATCGACTGACGCTCTTCGAGGTTGAACAGGCCCGACGTTTTCGACGGGTTGTACATCGTGCCGACGACGACGTCGCCGAACAGATCCACAGCGGTCACGATGACGTCGAGGTGTCCCAGATGGAGAGGATCGAAACTGCCGGGGAAAAAGGCCTTGGTCGACATGGGTGCCTCACCGTATCCCGTCCGCCGCAGCGAACACCGTCACGCGGGTTCTGCCGTAGTTCCGTTCACGGAGGATGTCCCATGCCGGCTGAGCTGGGATCGGCCGCGCCGACTCGGCCACGACGAACTCCGCATCGAGCTGTTCGAGCAGCGCCGCCCAGCCTTCGAACTCGTACGGAGGGTCGGCGAACACGAGATCGACCGAGCCGATGGAGCTGAGCATCGCCGTCACGTCGGCCGGTACGACAGCGCAGCGGTCCTCGATCTTCAGGGCCGCCACATTCTCCCGGAGGACGCGTAGCGCCTTTGGATCCTTCTCGATGAACGTGCAACGGGCGGCGCCACGTGACAGCGCTTCGATACCGAGGGCGCCGGTTCCCGCATACAGATCGACCACCACAGCGCCGTCGAGGATGTCCATCGCCCGCAGCGAATTGAACACCGCTTCGCGAACCATGTCGGTCGTCGGCCGTGTGGCGTTTCCCGGAGGAGCGGCCAATCGCCTGCCTCTGAACTCGCCGGCAATCACCCTCATCCCCGAACGACTTCCATCCCCGGCAGACTAAGGGGGTGCTCGAGCCGGAACCAACGATCGTCTGCGTCGACTGCGGTGGACCATGCTCGCTGCTGACCCATCCGCGGGAGGATGACGTCTGGTATCCCGGTGACATCGTCAGCTATCGCTGCCGGGACTGCCTCGATCGCTGGGACCTAGTACTTCCGGACGAACACGAAGACGGCTCCCCCGACACCTACTGACCGTTGTTCCTGCAGATCGACGACCGCACGAATGCGTTGGGGGCGCCGTTCGACGCAACTGAGCGCTTGGCGGGTTCGAACCAGGCCGGTGGCGACGAGCACGTCGGCGTTTCTCCGGTCGGCTCGTTCGTCGGCGCTCGGCGACGGCTCTGGTTCGTCAGCCGATATTCGTCTGAGGGAACGGCACGGCCTGAACGACGTCGTCGCTGAAGATGACGGGGTCGTGCGCCGACGTGTCGACCGGATCGGCTGCGGTATCGGGGGATGCGTCGTCGGGGTCCATCTGGCCGACGATATACCCGCTACGAAAGCCGCGCGTGGGCCCATGCTTCGACGTGTGAGCGCAGCCAGGGCACGCACCGTTCTCGCTCGACGACACGGGAGCAACACGATGGGGTACGGCTCCTCCCGTCAGCACGAAGCGACCCAGGGTCGACGAGATGGAGGCGCAGGCCGACTGGCGCTCTGCGTTTTTTCCTGTTCCGAACGTTTGCAGGCAGCGTCGGCGGGGTAACGGGTGGCACATGTATATCGGTGGAGGTATCGGCCTACTTCTCGTCATCATCATCGTCATCCTGGTTCTCAGGAGATGACACCGGCGGCTCGAGCCGCCGTGATGGGGGCTCCCAATCGTTTGCTTGGCGCCCTTCCTCCCTCGATGCCGTGATGTCGACAGTTGCGTGACGAGGTTGTCAACGGCGGCCAAGCCACGGAGACGGGCGAATCGCTACGGGCACGGGAACAAGCCTGTATCACGACTTGAAACAGAACACGTAATGCAAGGCTGTGCCTGCGGAAACGTAGCGGATCTACCCTCTGACCTGGGGAAACGCTTTCCGCTACTTCCCGCTACTTCCCGCTCATTCTTGCGAAATTGCGGACTGGCTGCGGACTAGGCGTAAGCCATCTCCGTCGAAGTCTGTCGCTCGGTGATCTTCCACGTTTGAACCTTAAGTTCGATCGCCGCCGCGCCCGTTTGAGCGAAGCGCCCGGATGTGACGCTGAGCACGACGCTACGCAGCAAATCGAGCTCAGATGCACTTATCGACCCACCAAGCTCGTCAAGATCGTGCACCCCGCGGCGTGTCACACCGAGAATCTCGACGCCTACGATCGAGCCCTCTGCGGATACGTCGACCAGTAAATACGGTGCCATCTCGTTCCGGAAATAACCTGGCCTTTAACCATCCGGACATAGAGTGCAACCGAACGTGAGCCGTATGCCCAACTTCTCATTTCGACTCCCTCCTCCAGTACAACGTCACCAGAAACGTTCGATCGTGATTGGTAACAACTTTAGCCAACTTCCCCGAGATGTAGCCCTCGAAGACTAGGTTGCTGTTGTCACCGGCGTCCGTCGGCTGGCTAGATCTGATGAAGCGTTCGACATGGTCAAGGTCGAACCCCCCTCCAGGGCCCGCTCGCGAGCATGTCTACTGACGTCCACTTGTGACCAGACCGATAGTGAAGTCGATCTGCCAGTCCTCGACCGACCCGGAAAACCGAACCTTATAGCGCCCTTCATCCCTGATCTCGATGGGTAGCTGAATAAGGAGTGCAGTCACATTGGCCGGCCCGGGGGTGACTATCACCAGAGTTTCAGAGGTGGCCAACTTCTCACCGTCCGGCGCGAGCACGTCAACGACTATCAGTCCGCCGTCCGGGACGTCGTCGGCCTGAGCGACGGCGGTGAGTCCAATAATCTGGGGAAGCAACGGAGTCTGCAGCCGTGTCCACCCGGCGCCGAGCATCGAAAAGACGCTGTCGTGTTGGATGGCGCTCTGGGCCAAGAGCGCGAATCGAATCCGACCCCGTGATTCTGCCATTTGGCCGAACGTAGCATTTCCCGTCCGATGGGTAGCTCTTGACGATGGGCGAACGCCCCGTGACCAACATTCGACCAAGCGCGGCGATGGCCCCGCCGTCGAAGGCCGAGACGGAGCGCATACTCGAGGAGCTGGATCGGGCTCGTCAAGGAGCAAGGGGCGATCGCTTCCCAGGTCGCCAACCTGCCGAAGTCGTTGGGTGGAGGTCCGCTCGTCGATGAACGAACTCAGCCGGCTGCTCTGGCGTCCGCTGTAGGCGCGCTGGACAGCTACGGTTCTCCTATGAGCAACCCAGAACCTGAACCGAGTACCGACGAGCCGACCGCGACGAACGCTGACGAGACGACCGCTGGACTCGCCTTGCTGCAAGGGCTCATCGACGGCACGGCAACTGCGGAGAGCGGGGAGCTCTGCGCCCACAACACCGTCAACTACAACGGGTGACTCACTGGTAGTGAAGTAGCCTCGGTTTCTGCGTCATGGTTGGGCGCTGCCTCCGTCGTAGTAGGTAGGGCGGCGCACGGTCCTCGTCTCACCCGGTTCCTACCACACGATGTAGACGAGGACCTTGGCGTTTCCATTCGGGCATTCGGCGCAGCGGCAAGGCACGCGTCTCGGGCAGCATCGGAGTCGATCTAGTGTCGGACGTTATGTCAGTGCCGTCGGCTGCCGACTTGCTCAAGGTGCAGTTGCGGTACGCGTGGCTCGATTCGCGTCGGGTGCTCGAGGACGTCACTGAAGATGAGTATGCGTGGGAACCGGCCTCACCGTGTTGGTCGGTTCGCAAACGCAGCTCAACGGTTCGGGGCTGGGGTTCCGGGGAGTTCGTTTGTGAGGACGCGTGGCCGCCGCCAGATCCACTTCCGACTACGACGATCGCGTGGCGCGTCGTTCATCTCGCTGCCTGGACGGACATCTATCGCGTGTTCGCCTTCGGCGACATGCGCCCAGACCTCAACGACGCCGACGTGCCAGGCGACTTCAGCGCTGGAATGACGTGGCTGTACCGCGCGCAGGACGAATTCATCGCGTGCGTCGCCGGGCTGAGCGACGAGTCAGTGTTTGAGCCGCGACCCGCGCATTGGGGAGAGTCGGTGCCGCTCGTGCGTCTCGTCACGACGATGTTGACAGAGCATGTCCATCACATCGCCGAAATCGGAGTGCTGCGCGACCTTCGCCGTGCACACGCGCGCAGCCAGCCACCGCCCCAACCCATTCCCGTTCCGATCTGGTGGTCAGGCGTGCAACCGCCCAGCGCGTAACTGCAGAGTGGCGACGGTATCCAACTCGAACGGCGACGTTGATTCAAACGTCGTTGCCGGTGGCCATTGACCCGTTGGCGGCGAGGGCATAGCGTTCTCCATGCTGGTCGTTGACTGCGCCGCCACTGTCCCTTCTACGGTGGCTGCGTGGTCCGACTGACCTGACCATCTTCGTAGCGTCACATCGCGCGAGTGCTCGTGAGGTTCGAGCGGAGACTCTCGAGGTGGTCTTCTTCGTGGGCGGTGAAGAGTCGTACGGTTCGCTGTGTGCCGTCGGTGATGTGAGCGTCGATAACGAGCAGGCCGTGGTCGCGGAGACTGGGGGCCACCCAATCGGGGAGGTCATCGCCACGTTTCATGGCGAGGATCTCGGCTCGGTGCTGGTCGTCGAGCGACTCGAGCCATGCGCCAAACTGCGGGTACGAATCCATCAATTCCTCCATGCAATCGGGGGGATTCGGGAGCCAAGTGGTCGTACGGTACATCGAGTGATGGGTGGCGGTCAACACGCAATCTTGCGGCTGATTCGGCGTTTCCTCGGTGCCGTGCCGCCTTCGCTGTCGCCGGCCTGGACGCCCACTGTAGGCGTACTGGGCAGGTCGTGCAGACGGCCTTGGCTGGCGCGGTGGGTTCACCCCCGCGAAGAACGACACGTCTGCACGGCCTCGGCAGCGGCGTGGACGGTTTTTGCCGCCGCCGACGGGGTAGTTCTTCTCGACCGTGACGACGACGATGGCGAGAGGTAAGCCTTCATATCGACGACGAGGACGGGGGCAAATGGGTCGTGAAGCTGACGGCTTTGCGCAACGGGCCAGCAACCCTGCGCCACGGCGGGGGCTGTTGCGTGTTTGGAGAAGGGCGTGACCGGGCAACGGGTGACGCATGATCATTGTCGGGCTCATTCTCATGCTCATCGGTTTCGTTGCCGGGATTCCGATTCTGTGGTCGGTAGGGATTGTCGTCGCTCTCGTTGGCCTCGTGCTCTTGCTGCTCGGCCGCAGTGGTCGCCGTGTCGGCGGCCGGAGCCATTACTTCTAGGCCGTGCGTTGTACCTCGGGGGCGGTTTCGGCGTCGCTTTGTTTTTGCTCGTCGGGGCCGTCTTGTTTGTTGCGACGATCGTCACCAAGATGCATCGGTGACCCAGGCCTCACGAACGACGACTCGCATCCGCGATTGCGGAGCGCTGATGCAGGTCGATGAGGGCGTCGGTGTAGGCGTGGACGACTATCCATCGCTCGAGGAATCCCGACCATTCGATCTCGAACTCGGTCGGCGACTCATCGTCACTCTTTGCATAGGCCAGGATCGGCAGCGGACGAGGCGACACAGTGGCCGGCTCGGAGGTAGCAGCGCGTTGCATTTCGTTCTCCCGAATTGCGGTCCTCGCCACCTTCGGCAGAGCCTAGACCCCCTACGTGTAAATAGCTAGGGCGTCAGTGCGCCTCTATGCCTCTAATCGCCCGCTGGTAACGCATCGCTCCCAGGTGTGGAGAGGTCGGTGATGGTGATTGTCGCCCCGGTCCATCCGGCGGCGACTTCGATTCTTGCGGGCGCTGTTCTCGGCAGACCGTCTTCAGACCGCGCCCGGAACGAGGATGGCGTCGACGCTTGCGAGCGCGCCCTGAAGATATTCCTGCGGGTCCTGATCGACCTGGGCAGCGATCGCCTTGACGAACCCGACGGTGAACAATGTGAGCACCTCGAAGACCGAGACGATCACATCGGCATCGGCATCAGCAACACGTCGGGCACATGACCGGACATCATCCCAATCGTCGAGCACGGCTGCGGTGATCATCATCTTGGCGACCTCGAGGTTGGTGTACGAGGGCATCAGCGGAGACTCGCCAGTTCCCTGCGGCGCTCCTGCAGTTCGACCTCGAGCTCGGCTCGCCGGAGGGCGATCGCGCGTTCATCGGATTGCGCCAACGCGTGCTCCTCGCGTGCCCGTTCCATGCCGGCCACTGCGTCAGCGATACGACGGTTGGCGTTCCACTGCTCGCGACCGATCTGAGCGTGGGCGACGTGTGCCGCTTGTACCCGTGCGCCGAGGTACTCGCGTTGGGCATCGACTAGTCCGCCGACGATCTGACGGAGGCGGCGCTCGGCGACGTGCAGTTCTTCGGCCGTGCCGGTCTCCATGGCGGTATCACGGGCCTGCTGGGCGGCCTGCTGCTCATCGACAAGATGAGCGAGGACCGTAGAGGTCTCCTCGATTGCCATGTTGCTGCGCGTGACCTCATCCCCTCCGACCGCTACCGCCCCACGAGCAGCGCGAACACGCGGCGCCAAGTTCTCCAGGCAGCCGGAAACGAACAGCAAACGATCCTCCGTTGCCCGTAGTTCGGCCCCGACCTCGTGAACGTGAGGATTTTTGATCATCGTGCGCATAACCTCAGTGTTGATCACCAAGATCTCCGCTCTCAGGCTCTCGGCCCGAGCGGAAAGCGCGTTGCGTTCTGTGCACAACTCATCGAACTGCGGACCCTGAATGGCGATGATGCCTTCGGGAGACTCGGGATCCAGCGTGGCTTCATGAGTGGCCATGATCAGTGCACCTTCGCGAACTGAGTGGCCCCAAGGAAACGCTGCTGAACCGAGGGGGGCTGGTGCATCAACTCGAACAGGCGGTCGACCGACGCCTCGTGGGTCGGGTTGTGCCGGCTCCACGCGTTCACGACGTCCGGGTCGCCTCGGCGCATCCCGACGACCATCGCTGCTCGGGCCATGCTCTCGTCCCCGGTCAACTGCGCGAGGTCATGCAACTCTCGGAGCGAGTTGTCCAGCGGAGACGTCGCCGAGGCGCGTTGCATCGCGTCCCTGAACGTTGCCGACGCTGCGATCTTCGCCTCCGACGACGCCGTGAACCCAACCGGCGGGCGCATCAGGCGCTCCTCCAGGCGGCTTCGCTCCGAAGCAGCAGCCGTCTGCGATGCAGCTTCCGCAGCCGCGATTTGAGCGTTCGCCTGTGCCTTCAACGCACCAAGGTGCTCGGCTCGCCCTTCCTGCGTCAAGCGCGCATCACCCTGGATTCGCGCCTTCGACTCCAGATACTGCGACCGCACCTGTTCGGTATCGATGTCATCCACTTCGTTCTCCACTTCGCTCAGGCAGCCCTGCGGCTGCACCACAACTGCACGTCGACGGGATCGAACCACCACGTCCCGTCGACGAGTTCGCCGGCGAGGCGTCTCTCCGCCGCCGCCTTGCGAACTGCTCTCGACGAACAGCCGGAAAGGACGGCGGCGGAGGTGGCTGTCACCTTCTCCACATTCAATGATGCGCCACGTTCCAGGGGTGGAACCGGGTTGGTTCCGGGCTGGTTGGAACCGGCGGCACGCACGCGTTCTTCGTACGCCAACGCAGCCGAGTGCAGATCCATCAGGACCTTCGCATAGCCAGGATCGCGTAACCTGGCCTCGCTGCGCATCGCCTCGAGGTTCACCCCACGCCATCGCAGGTCGCGCAGCAGCACAGCGCACTCGGCTGCGGTCAGGTAGACGCCGGGGCCCGGAATGTTCACGGATCAGCCATCTCAGAACGAGAAGATTTCGGCTTTGCGGGCGGGTGGTTTCGGCGGAGGGGCGGAGACGAGCTCCCATGTCGCCATTGACCCGGCGCGAATGAGATCCATTTTGCCGGCGGTGCGGCCCTTTGAGAGGAACCTGCCCCGTTCCGAGTCACGCCAGGCGGCTGCGTCTGAGTGGGCGTTCAATGTCGGGTCGTCCGGCACGGCGAGGCGGTGGTCGAGGACCATTTGGTGCAACAAGCCGTCAGCCGGGATGAGCCGTTCTGGTGACTGCGGGAACTCCACGACCTTGAACCCTTGGTCTTCAAGGTAACGAGCGGGAAGCTCAAAGAACTGCGGGTCATCGTCACCGAGGTGACTTTCCAGCGGTGAGCGATGACACCGGCGATCGACGCGAAGACGTCTGCGTGGTCGACTCGGCCGTTGGCGTCGGGCGCCCACGAACGCGGCCACCAACCAACCCTGCCGTCGGAGAGTTTCCCGGCGACGATCACGCCGACATGATCACCGTGGAGGGCCATGTCGACCCCGACGACAACATCGGAACCATCGACGGGTGTGGCGTTGGCGTCGTACAGTTCAGCCCACGCCGCCGGGGTTTCACGCAGCCACGAATCAGCCGATTTCGCCGGCCACTGACACAAATAGAGGCGCTGCGCCTGACGTTGAGAGATCTTGCGCGACATGATTTCGCGCAACCAGACCTTGACGGACCAGGTGACGTCGGCGCCGCGCATCATCCGCAAAGCCGCCTCCACCGAGTCGGCATCAGTGAAATCGACTGCCGGTGCTGAACGCCAATCGAACAGATAGCGCGATGTCGGTTCGCCGGCTTCGAGGAGTCCACGGGCCGACATCTGATCTCCTCACGGTATGACTTGTAAAAATCAGTCTCTAGACAGGCCGAACAGCTTGCAACACACGTCTAAAAGTAATACCATGGCGGGGTGAGTCACATTGAGATCGGTAATGGGGGGTGGGTGCGGTTCGAGAACGAACGCCCCATCGCCGGATACGTCAGGTTCGAACTCGACGAGGGGCGGCTGGTGTCGGCGGACGTGTTCATTCCCAACTGTCGATCGGCGACAACGCTCCGCACCTTCCCGCTGACGGATGTCGAAGCGTGGGTGAACGATCCGGACATTCGCGACGGGGTCGTGCGCAGACTGAGCATCGCTGGCCCGCTTCTCGCTACGGCCGCGGAACATTTTGCGACGACGTTCGGTCCGCGAGCGCCTGCGACGTGGGCGAGGGACATGATGCAGAGTCAATGGGATCCATCGGTTCCGACAGCCGGAAAGCCGTTGTCGCAACCCTCGAGGGTGGAGGCGCCGAGCCTTCCCAACGCCACGCTCGAGGTGCCACCGTCGAGGCCCTACGGCGACGATTTCTACCGGAGCGTCGCTGTCGTCTACACGGATCTCGCAAAGCTCGTCAGAGACCCCGTTGGCCGCATCGCCGACGCGAACCACGTCAAACTCAGTCAGGCCCAGAAGTGGGTACGGGTGGCACGCGAGCGGCAGTTTCTCGGGCCGGGACGACGGGGGAGTAAGGGATGAGCGCCGATGAGCAGTATCTCGCCTACGTGGCAATGTGCGAGCGCCGAGCTGCGATGAATCCCCAGGAGTTGGCGGAGGCGGTAGCCGAGGGGCAACGACATCTCGCCGAACGGTTCGACGCTGCAGTTCGGCGCAGGCGTCGTGTACATGACTGAGGCGCCGCCGGGTTCGATTTGCGCCATCCTCCGAGACCAACGAGACAACGAACCCGAGTACATCCTCGATCCACGATTCCTCAACGAGATCACCGAATGGAGCGCCCCATGAGCGTCGACAAGCGCCCAGATGGCAAGTACCGAGCCCGCGTCCGTCAATACGCAGGTGGCCCGGAGGCTACGAAGCACTTCAAGCGGAAGGTCGACGCCGACCGTTGGGAGGCTGAGCAGCGAACGGCGATCGCTCGAGGGACGTACCTGACCGCAGACCAACTGCGTATCACGCTCGGGCAGTACGTGGCTGCACATCTAGCGCGGCAGATGTGGCGCGAGCGCACGGTCGACCTCGCCAGGAATGCGCTCGGGCGTGCCGAGGCGCACTTCGGGTCGTCGCGGCCTCTGTCGGCGATCCGGCGCAGCGACGTCGAGTCGTACGTCGTGAAGCTGTCGAAGGATCTGGCGCCGAGCACGGTCCGGGTGCAGTTCCAGCACTTCCGCACGCTGATGCGTTCGGCGTTGGCCGATGGCATCATCGCTGGCGATCCGACGATGAAGATCAAGATGCCAGCGAGCGCTCCGGACACGCTCGTCGTGCCGTCACCGGAGCAAGTCGGCGGACTCATCGAAGCGGCGTCGGAGATGTTCGGCACCGCGGTCCTGTTGGGCGCGCAGGTCGGCCTACGTGTCGGTGAGGCGCAGGGGCTCGCAGTGTCCGACATCGACTTCTTGAGGCGGACGATCAACGTGCGCCGGCAGCTCGACGGTCGCTCGACGGCGCTCCTTCTCGGCCCGACAAAGACAGCCGCCAGTACTCGCTCGATTCCGGTGCCGCGACCGCTGCTCGACGCCCTGGCGTTGCACGTCGAACGCCATGGGCCGGGGCGTGACGACGTGCTTCTGCACAACGGTGGTGAGTATCTGTCCGACAATCGCTTTACGCAACAATGGCGAGCCGCGCAGGTCGGCATCGGCTTGAAAGCCGGCGCGCTGCGGTTCCACTGGCTGCGCCATTCGTTCGCCAGTTCGCTGATCTC
>JANXUF010000040.1 GCA_025356335.1 Actinomycetes bacterium | reverse complement strand
ACATCACCCTCATAGGCGACAGCCCCGTCGGCGATCTCCGCACACCTGCTCGGGTTGAGGTCGCCGCGCTGGAGCCGGTGGTGTTGGATGAGTTCGTTGATTGCTTCGACGTGCGAGTTCGTTGTCGTCGTCACCGCGACTGTCTTGCCGGCGGCGTGGTTGTGGATCCAGGTGTCGGCGGTTCGCTCGAGGTGTTCAGCGAACGTCCCGGGGATGATCCGCCCGTGCGCTTCGTAGGCGTCGAGGCCTCGTGGGTCGCCGTTGCGGATGTGCAGGGAGGCGGTGGCTTCCCAGTCGTGCGTGAAGCGGTGCACCGTCTCCAACGCCACCGTTCTGCCGGTCATGCACAGTTCGTTGAACAGCCCGCCACGAGCGACACCTTGCAACTGTCGAGGATCACCGACGAGCACGAGGCGCCAGTCGTGTGCGTCGGCGATCCGTGTCAGCGTGTACAGGTCGTGGGTGCCGAGCATTCCGGCTTCGTCGACGATGAGGGTGGTGCCGGCGCCGATGTCCCACGGGTAGCCGGGTGGCCGGTCGGGTTGGGACCATTCGTACAAGAGTTTGGCGACGGTGTCGGCGACCATCCCTGTCTCGGTTTCGAGGACTTGGGCAGCTTTGGCGGTCGGAGCGACACCGAACACCGGCCGATGATGCGCATGCAGGTCGGTGACAGCGGCACGAAGCATCGTCGGCTTCCCGGTACCTGCCGGTCCGACGATCAACACCAACCCGTCGTCGCCGGCGACGGATGCGGCGGCGTCCCCCTGCAACACATCGAGACCGTGCCGCACGACGCTGGTGGACGGGGTCGGGTCGTCGAGTTGCTGGTCGATCGCCCACGACAAGACATGCTCCTCTTCGACGAGGACGGCTTGGCTGGTGACGTGTGCGGCGACGGGTTCGATCCAGATCGAACGGCCATCCGCCCGCCTCGTCGGCGCATCCTCTGGGCGTGCCGGGTCGAGATCGACACATCGCTCGAGGATCCGCTCCACCGCCGCGTCGAGGATCTTCGCCCACTGCCGTCCGTCCGCAGCCTCGATTGGATTCTGCAGGTCGCACAGCGTCCGCACGAGGTCCATTCGGTGCCATGCTGACTGCCGCTCGGACACGGCATCGATCACCTCATCGATAGCTACCCGCACACCGGCTTGGCGGTCACGGCCGGCGTCGACGATCGAGGCCGCGAGTGTTTCGGGTGTGACGCCGACGGCGCCAGCCTCGTCGAGCCATCGCTCACGCAGGTGTTCGGCGTCATGTCCGCTCTTGTGTGTCCGGGTGTCCAGCGCGGCTTCACGGCCGAGGGCGGCACGCTCGAACCGGTTCGGGTCACGCCCTTCACGGTCGATGAACTCGGTGACCTTCGCTGCCATCGCGATATCGATCTCGGCGGTCCGTTTCGAGAACCGTGCGAGCAACTCCGGCGCGACACCGGTGATTTCCGCCTGACCCTTGACGATCTCCCCGAACCCGACACCGAACCGTTCCGTCAACTCGGCACGCAGAACCGACTGGTAGAGGCCGCCGAGGGCGCGTTGATGCTTCTTCAACAACCGGGCGTCGAGCGCCAACCAACTCCCATCAGCCGTCTGCACCTTCGACGAGATCACCAGATGCGTATGCAGCTGCGGGTCATCCAACCGTGACGTCGTCTGACGAAACGACCCGATCGTCAACCCGCCAGTCTCCGGATGCAACCGCCCACCATTCGACCGGACCCGTGTCGTCGCACCAAAACGCTCCAACGTCTCCACAACCGAGCGGACGGCGACATCGTGCGCGGCGAGGAGGCGGGTGTCGCCGGTGAGCGCCCACCACACCGACAACGACTTCGGAGCGGACACTGTTGCGTCGAACCCGGCGACCGCACGGATCACTTTCCCGTTGGCGAGGGTGCGGTCCTTCAACGGGAGCCCGAGTGTTGTCCCCGATGTTGGGTCACGGCCGGACAGCAACAACTCCAACGCCTCTGTCGACACCACCGTGCCGGCGATCCGGAATCTCTCCGCCTGACCTGCGCCGACCCACACACCCGGTTCCTCACCATCGGCTTGGGTGAGGTACTTCGTGTAATACGCAGCGGTCGCCCCGGCGGACCCGGCGTAGAGCGTCGTCACTCGGATCATGACCACACACAGCTGGAAACGGGCACCTGTCTGTCAATGAAGGGGTAGCTCATTCGAACGCTCATGCTGGGTGGTCCTCAGTCCCAGGCCGCGAACGAGAGCTGCGCAGGATCGAGTCGTACGACTCGGCCGCGAGGCGGTGCCATAGGGGTGTTCGTGACGGAGGTGTGCGTCTCGACGTCACCTGGTTCGGAGGTGTGCGTCAGCTCAAAGGCGATGGCGCGAGGAATCGTGATGCGGTAGGCGCCTGCAGCGAACGTTCCCGCCGGCGTCCTCGATGGCACAGCCGTGACGATCCCAGCGGCCTGCAGCCGGCGGATCGCCCGAGCGACAGTGTCCTTCGCCAAACCCAACGACGCGCCGAGAGTGCGGATCGAGACCGCCGTCGTGCAGCAAGCTGCATCGCCGGTCGAGCACAGCAGCATCTCTTCGAGCACAACCCACGCAGTCGGACCCAACTCGCGCCTGAGACCGCTGACCGCGGGCTCGATGACGATCGAACGATGAGCCGAGCTAACGAACACGAGGAGCCCCAGACGTCTGGACCTCCGAATCGCAGAGCCTCACAACCCGGCCCGTCGTCGCCAGCACCATCAACGCCCATCTCGGCACACGGAGGCATCCCGGCCCGAAGCGAATGACGGGCATTCCTGCCGTCCCGCCGGACTCGAGGTACTCGTGCGCCATCGCGTACGCACGCGAACGACCGATCTGCAAAATGCGCGCCGCCTGCTCGATCGTCAGTAGCAGGAAGCCATCCTCTGCCTCATCGAACGACACGAGCGGGTGCATCACCCTGTACTAATTACACCCCTGTCGTTCCACCTACAACCCATAGAAATCAAGGGTTTCGGATGCAGGTGGACCAAATGATACGTGGCGGTACACCACGGTTCATCGTGGTTCACGACGGACAATCAGCTATGACGTAATTCACATGGGATCGCTTGTCGCATATTTGTGACACGGGCGGCACAGGAGCCTGCGTGACACGCCGAGCTGGCGGGCGGTGGACCAGGTGACCTCGCCTGTCCTGGGTAGGGGCGTTGCGGCAATGGCAACAGCTACTGGACGACCGACCGAAAAGAGAGGAAGCTGGCGGCGAAGGAGGTGCCCGATGAGCACGACCGGCAGTATCAAACGAGACGAGAGTCGCAAGTCGTGGTACTTCGTCGTCGACATGCCGGGGCCGGACGGTCGCCGGAAACAGCTGTTTCGGCGGGGGTTCTCGACCAAGACCAAGGCTCAGGAAGGACTGACCCGGCTGCTGGGCGACCAGCAGCGAGGGGTGTTTGTCGAGCCAACGAAACTCACCCTCGGCTCATTCCTGACGGAGGAATGGTTGCCGGCGCGTCGGGCCTCGCTACGACCGTCGACGGTCGTCAGTTACGAGCAGTTGATCAGGAATTACCTGCTGCCAAGGATCGGCGGCGTTCGGTTGCAGGCAGTCGACGGCCCGATGCTCAACCGGCTCTACGTCGAACTGCTCGAGTCCGGTCGGATAGACCTGCGCAAAACGGCGAACGGTGCAGGCCTGTCGCCGAAGACCGTGCGGAACCTGCACGGCGTGTTGACGAAGGCCTTTCGTGACGCGATCCGATGGGGTCGGCTCCAGCGCAACCCGTGCGATGCCGCCGATCCACCGAAGGGCACCAGTCCCGAGATGAAGGCCTGGACAGCGGACGAAATGCGCACGTTCGTCCGGTCGGTGCAGACTCATCGCTGGGTCGCAGTATGGACGTTGATGGCCACCACAGGAATGCGTCGCGGCGAGATCCTCGGTCTTCGTTGGTCGGACGTCGACCTCGACGCCGGCAGCGTAACGATTGTCTCGACTCGAATCCGCTACGGCAAGACGGTCGCAGCATCGACACCGAAGACGGCACGAGGGAATCGAACCATCGCCATCGGAGCGGTGACGGTCGCCGTCCTGCGCGCGTGGCGCAAACAGCAGTTCGCCGATCGGCTGCTCATCGGCGGAGGCTGGAGCAACGCGGGGGATCTCCTGGCAACGCTTCCTGACGGTTCGGCGCCGAACCCGGAGGCCTTCTCGAACCTGTTCGCCGATCTTGTGAAACGGGCGGGGCTGCCGTCGATCAGGCTGCACGATTTTCGTCATAGTTATGCGACTGCGGCATTGGCAAGCGGAGTACCGGTGAAGGTCGTCTCGCAGCGGATCGGCCACGCCGACGTCGGGGTCACGCTGAAGGTCTACGCACATGTGATGCCCGGCGACGACGCCGACGCAGCGACGCGCGCCGACGCCCTGCTCGGCTGACGGTCAGCTACGCGCCAGCAGCGCGCACGGAGCGGACAAACGATGACAAGCCGGTTTGCTGGAGACCATCGAGTAATTCGTCGAGCGTGGTTGGCGGATTTCGTAGACCCGCCGCCTGTTCGATCAGCACTGCCAGAACGGCGTCAGGGTCGTCACCGAACAACAGTTGGGCGAAGTCGTCAGGCGAGATGGCGACGAGGTCGTAAGGCGCCAGCGCGGCGGCGGGAAAATCTCGAAGGTTCGAGGTGACGATGATCGTCGCTCCACCAGCCACGGCGGCAGCGGCGACGTGACGGTCGTCCGGATCCGGAAGGTCGAACCGTTCGATCAGTTCGTCGAACCCGGTCACGGTTGCGTCGGCGATCGCTGCGTTCATCAGTTCGCGTGTGCGTTGCAATCGGGCTTCAGTGATGTCAGGCCGCTGCGCCAGGATATTTCGGAAGCACTCGTCGAGGACGAGGTCGCTCCACCGCGCCCGATACGTGCCGGCGCCTGCGAGCCGGATGAACAGATCGCGCAGCCGTGCCGGAAACAGCACGTTGGCATCGAGCATGACGACCCGGCGTGGAGGGTCAGTAGATGCCAAGTTCCTGGGCTTCACTCGCCAAAGCGTCAGCGGCGTCGCGCTGACGCGCCTGCTGGATCTCACGGTATGTCAATACGTCGGCGAGACGCAGCCGACGTCGCGATCCAACCTTCCGGCACGGCAACTCCTGCCGCTCGATCAACGAGACCACATACGGGCGCGACACGTTGAGGAGATTGGCGGCGTCCTGCGTGGTTACTTCTTCGTCGTCGGCGATCACCCTGACCGGGTGGCCCCGGCGAAGGTGTTCGAGGGCGTCCGTCAGTACGGCGACAGCCGCCTCTGGCAACTCGACCGGGGCTGCAGCGTTCGCCGAGACGACCACTGCACGCCCGCGCATCAGCGCATCAGCGGCGGTGGCGGCCTGCTGAGCTTCCATCGATTTCACGATTACACCTCCCGATGAACGAAATGAACGAATCCAACGAAATGATCGTAGCACTTCGGGCGAAGTGAGCGAACGGTGCGACGAGCAGCAGAAGCATCCTCGGAGGACGCTCTCGCGGGGCCGATTTTTGGGCTGTTGAAAACGGCGACGCGACCTCCCGTGATCATTCTGTGATCACGGGGCCATTTCTCGTTGAGAAAATAGCCTCTGAGCTGGTCTTTTGTGGCGGAGGTGGACGGGAATCGAACCCGCCAAACGGGGATCGCCCGTTTCGGCCGCTTTGAAGGCGGTGGAGTCCACCAGGTGCTCTGACACCTCCCTTCCCGACGCTACTCGCCGGCGAAGACGAGCATGTCCCCGAGTCGCGAAATATCGCAGCAACGGCGATTTCTGGTGACTCGGGACCGGAGCGACGATGAAAGTTTGCTCGTGGGGGTTGGTATCGTCAGATGTGCTCGATACTTTGCGAATCACTTCCCCCGAAGTTCGACAATCATTCCGTGACCCTCTGGTCGGTCGCGTCGATTTCCGGAGGTGGGCTGATGGTCATCGTCTGCTGGTCAGTCAAAGGTGGTTCGGGGACGACCGTGGTCGCCGCTTCGCTCGCACTCACATATGCCCGTCGTGGCGCTGCGCCGGTACTGCTCGTCGATCTCGCAGGAGACCTGCCGGCGGTGCTGGCGTTGCCCGAGCCGGAAGGCCCCGGCGCGACGGATTGGCTCGCTGCGGATGCCGACGTCGCTGCACAGGCATTGGAGCGCCTCTGTGTCCCCGTCGTCGACGGTCTCGAGTTGATACCGATCGGCTCGATCACCCACGGCGACGTCACCGCCGGCCGATGGACGGAAATGGCGGGATGGCTCGCCGCCAGACACGGGACGGTCATCGTCGATACCGGCGCACCTCCAGATCCCGCACTGGTCGCTGTGGCTACCACGTCGTTGTTGGTGATCAGGCCGTGCTATCTGGCGGCGCGCAAGGCCGCTCGGCTGCAGCCTGTCCCCGCAACGGGCATCGTGCTGGTGACAGAGCCTGGTCGGGCATTGGGCCGACGTCAGATCGAGAGCGCGGTCGGTGTGGTCGTCATCGCCGAAATACCGTTGGATCCGTCGATCGCCCGTGCCGTCGATGCCGGCCTGCTCGCTGCCAGATTGCCGATGACACTCAGCCGGCCGCTCGGGCGGGTGGCATGAGTGGCATGAGCGGCACGAGTGGCATGAGTGACACGACAGACCTCACGACGTCGACCGATCGCCATGTGAACCGTTCGCAGGCCGGAGGGCTCGTGGCGCTCGTCCGCGAGCACGTCATCGCTGATCGTCATGGTGATGTCGCAGCGGTTGTCGGCGCTCGGGTCGACGAACTGCGGCCGTTGCTCAGCGAACGAGCACGTTCGATTCTGACGCGACAGACAATCGACGACCTGGTCGGGCTCGGACCACTCGAGGTGCTGCTCAGAGACGTCGATGTCACCGAAGTGATGGTCAACAATGGCACCGACATCTGGGTCGACCGTTCGGGGCATCCGATGCGGGCCGGTCAGCTCGAGCCGGGACAGCTCGAGGCGATCATCGAGCGGATCATCTCGCCGCTCGGCCTGCGACTCGACCGCACGAGTCCGATCGTCGACGCTCGGCTGCAGGATGGAAGCAGGGTGTGCGCGGTACGGGCACCGCTGGCGGTCGACGGGACCTGTCTGTCGATCCGACGCTTTCGTGCCCGGACGGTGGCGTTGACGGACTTCGCTCCGAAGGCGGTCGTCGATGTGATCCGCTGTTTGATCCGTGACCGCTGGAACGTCGTGGTCAGTGGAGCGACCTCCGCAGGCAAGACGACACTGCTGAATGCGATGGCCGCCGAGATCGACCCGCAAACTCGGATCGTCACGATCGAGGACACCGCAGAACTTCGCCTCGACGCCCGCCATGTCGTAAGGCTCGAAGCGAGGCAGGCCACGGCTGATGGGCTTGGCGAGATCGGGATCGCCAAACTGCTGCGTACCGCCCTTCGTCTGCGGCCCGACCGGTTGGTCGTCGGCGAGGTCCGTGGCGCTGAGGCAGTGTCGCTGGTCGGGGCGATGAATACCGGCCATGACGGCTCGCTGGCAACCGTGCATGCCAACGGACCGGCCGATGCAGTTCGACGAATCGAATCGATGGTGCTGCAGGGCGCATCGAATTGGCCGCTATCGGCGATACGCGAGCAAGTTCATTCGGCGATCGACGCAATCGTCCATGTCGAACGAATCGGAAACGTACGGCGCGTCACGGCTGTCGCCGAGTTGCTCGCTGACCCCGTGGACCCGCGCAGGGTGACGCTGCTTGCCGATCGCCACACAGCCGTCGGAGCACCATCGAGACGGCGTGCCGCATGAGCGGCCAGATGTTCGGCATCTACTGCGCGATTGTCTCCGTTGTCGCCGTGCGCCGACTGCTCACGACGTTGCACCGCTCGCAACGCCGGCGGGTCGTGCGATCGACTGGATCCGGGTCTGGGCCCGGACCGTCGCTGCGCCGACGCCTCACCTGGCGCCGGCGAGCAGTCGACATCGATTGGGCTGCAGCCCTGGACGACATTGCCACCGACCTCCGCACCGGGTCCTCCTTGCCAGGGGCGATCGACTCGTGTGCTTCGGTCGAACAGTTCCAACGATTCTCCGATTCGGGGGAGACGTTGATGGCGATGCTCCAACGGTTGAACGGTTCGCCCGCCAGGCACGACGGACAGCACGGAGATCGCCGTCTCGCCATCGGCACGTTGATCGCCGTCGCAACAGTCGGCGGGAGCGGTGGAGCGGCGATCGAACGGACCGCAGAGACGATCCGTGAGCGTCGCGAGGCGCTCGCCGAACGCAAGGCGCAATCCGCACAGGCGCGCCTGTCGGCGATGGTGCTCAGTGCGCTTCCGCCGGTCTTTGCGCTCTGGAGCATGAGCACCGACGTCAGAGTGCGAACGTTCCTCCTCGGTAGTTCGATCGGCGCTCTGTGTCTCGGCGGCGGCGCACTGTTGAACCTGTCCGGCTGGTGGTGGATGAGGCGACTCACAGGGGCTGCCGGGTGAGCGACATCGGCGGGAGTGCTGCTTCCGTAGGAGCCGGTGCCTCGCTCGTGGTCCTCTTCTGTGCAGCGATGATGCAGCGTTCGTATGGAAGACGGCACAGCCGGTACTGGCAAGCGGTGCGGCTGTGGCCGACGCGGCTCGTGCAACCTCATCGGTCGCGCTGTCGACCCAGCCGGATGCGGCATATTCTGTTGCTGCTCGGAGGTCTCTGCAGCGTCTTCGTCCTGGGGCCGCTCGGGACGCTTGCATTGGCAGTGATCATCGTGACGATGCGCGCTTGGAAACGGCTGCGGTCGGAGCGATCAACGATTGCGGCGACCCGCCGCCAGTTGCCAGACGCCGTCGATGTGATCGTTCTCGGTATCCGCGCCGGTCTGACACCGGTCCACGCCTTCGCCGAGCTGGGCCCAACATTGCCGCCCCCGCTCGCCGCTCATTTCGCCGCCGTCACCATGCGCCACCAGCATGGCGAACGATTCGCAGACGCCCTCGATGCCTTGCACGAGGCACCAGACGACATGCTCCGTCCACTGGCAACGGCGCTCGCACGGGCGGAGCGCTACGGGGAGCCGTTGGCGCCCGTCCTCGATCGGCTCGCTGACGAGTCACGCAGAACTCGTCGCCGTCAGGCAGAGACGAGCGCTCGCCAGCTTCCCGTCCGAATGTGTTTCCCGCTGGCGTGCTGCACGTTGCCGGCATTCGTTCTGCTCACCATCGTCCCACTCCTTGCGGGGACCTTCACATCGATCCGCGGCAACGTTCCATAGCCGCATGTTCTTGAAAGGGGTACGCCGATGCGCACTCTCTTCGCCCGCGCCTATCTCTGGGTTCGGTTCAACACAGCAGACGACCGCGGCCAGGCGACGGCAGAATACGCCCTCGTGCTGCTCGGCGCGGCGCTCGTGGCCCTCCTACTGATCGGGTGGGCAACGGCCGGCGGAGGAGCCGGCAAGATCGGGCACCTGCTCGACCGGGTGCTCGATGCGATCACCGACAAGGTCTGAACGCAGCGGCGATAGCGGGCAGGCAACGGTGGAACTCGCGCTCGCACTGCCACTGTTGATGCTCTTGCTGCTCGCCGGGGTGCAGCTTGCGGTCGTCATCCGCGACCAATTGGCCGTGATCAGCGCAGCGCGTGAAGGTGCTCGGGCGGCGGCAGTCTCGACCGACCAGGCAGGCGACGGATCTGCCGCCGCGCAGCAAACGGTATCGCTCGAGGGGATGCAGGTCAGCGTGTCCTCGGATGGCCTGTCGGTCACGGTCGTGGTCACGCATCGGACGCACACCGACATTCCGTTGGTCGGCCTGTTGCTGCCAGACATCGACGAAGTCGCGTCGGCGACGATGCGGGTCGAGCCGTGATGTCGGCCCCGCTGGGTAGCTTGTGGTGTCGTGGACCTCCGAACGCGGCGAACGATGGTGGGGGACCTCCCGGTGCTCGAATTGGATGGTGAGATCGACATCGCTTCGGTCCCGAGACTCAGCGACGCGATCAATCGTCTGATCAATGACGAGCGTGGTCGCTCGATCGCCGTCGACCTTGACGGTGTGATCGCGCTCGACGATACGGGCCTCGGCATCATCATCGGTGCAGCAGGGCGGGCCCGTCAACACGGTGGCGATCTCATCGTCGTCGCCTCGGCGCAGCATCTGATCCAGCGGCTGTCACTGACCCGCTTCGACCAGGCGGTACGTGTCGTCACCTCCCTCGGTGCCGCAACGTGAACTGACCGGCTCACTTCCCGAGCGGCGCCCAATCCCATGTCATCCGCTTGATCAGCGGCTTGCTCGGTTCGACGGTGGACGGCGCAAGGTTCAAACCGTCAGGTGGTCCGCTCTGTGGTTCGACACACGTTGCGTGGGGCTCGCGATCGTAGACGACCCAGTAGTCGCAGTCCGATGACAGGCGCAACACCAGTTCGCCCCAATGCAGGCTGATCGGCTCGTCCACGCCGCAGAAGCAGTCGTCCCATGGACCCGGCGGAGGTGGACTGATGAGCGTTCCGTCCGGGATTCCTTCGTGATCACGCTGGTACATCGATGTTGCCCGGAAGTCCATGCTGTCCGGTTTGACGAACACGGGGTGCCACCCGAGGTAGGCGGGCATCGTCACGTCGCCGGCGTGGACCTCCATCGTGCAGTGCAATCGGGTGGGGGTCAGCGCGAAGCGCTGCAGCACCCGGCCGCCGAAGGGCCAGGTGTCGCCGAGATCGCAGGAGATCTCGCGCGGACCGGCGATCGTCCACGGACGCTCGAAGACCGTGCCGTGAATGGCGTGCGGCGGGCTGTTGGGTGCAAGCGCAAACGAGCGCCCCCCGTAGGAGAACTCGCCATGGCGGATCCGGCCCGCCCACGGTGCCATCGGATACGAACCCCACATCAGCGGCGAACACGTCGGCCGATCCGCGACGAGTACGTCGAATCCGTCGATCATCAGACTGGCGATCCGGCCACCGTGGTCGGCGTCCACCAGTAACCGAGCAACGCCGTTGATCAGTTCGAGCACGCCGAGTAATGTACCTACGCGGACTGGCGGTCTGTCAGCGGTTCAGGCAATGCCGCTCCGAGCACCTCGACGAGTGCGGCGACGTCGGCAGCGGCGACGCAGGACGAGGCCACACAGAGCCCACCCCTCCACAGTGAGATGGTGACCATCTGACGTTCGGCGTGCCAGGTCATCCGTACTGACTGGTCGTTGCCACGGGCGTCATCGACGACGACACGCGGATGTGATGTGTCTCTGATGGCGACCACGCTGACATGATGCACGAATGCGTGGTCTGGTGCAACGGGTTCTTCGGGCAAGCGTCTCGGTCGGAGGAGAAGTCGGAGGTGAAGTCGGAGGTGAGATCGTCGGCGAGATCGGGCAGGGTCTGTGCGTCTTCGTCGGTGTCACCCACAGTGACGGCAGTATCGACGTGCACCGGATGGCGGAGAAGATCTGGAATCTCCGAGTGATGGACGACGATGCAGGATTCATGAACCTGTCGATCGCCGAGACGACCAGGACCGTGCTCATCGTCAGCCAGTTCACCCTGTACGGCGACACCAAGCGGGGGCGGCGGCCGAGTTGGGCGAAGGCGGCGAAACCGGAGCTCGCCGAACCGGTGATCGATGCGCTCGTGGCAGAACTGCGCCGTCTCGGGGCAACGGTTCAGACTGGTCGATTCCGTACGGAGATGCTGGTCGATCTCGTCAACGACGGCCCGGTGACGGTGATCCTCGACACCTGAGCACCGTCGGTGCACCGACCTCGTATGGCAAGCTGACGCGATGAAACATGTGGTGGTCGTCGGTGCTTCGCTCGCTGGACTGCGCGCCTGCGAAACGCTGCGGGGCGAAGGCTTCACCGGGCGTGTCACGCTGGTCGGTGCCGAGCCGGAGTTTCCCTACGATCGTCCTCCGCTGTCGAAGAAACTGTTGAAAGGCGATTGGGAAGCCGACCGCATCCGCTTGCGCAGGGCGGATGATTTCGAGTCACTGGACCTGGATCTGCGCCTCGGCTTCCGGGCGACCGCGCTCGACACCGAGACACAGCATGTCTCGATCGTCGGGCCTACGGACGACAGGGAGGAACTCGGCTACGACGGAGTCGTTGTCGCCACTGGGGCGGCATGCCGCCGTCTCCCCGGTCAACCGGTTGCGGATGGCATCTTCGAACTGCGAACGCTCGCTGACGCGCTGTCGTTGCGAGCGGCACTCGTCCCGCGGGTGAATGTCGTCGTCATCGGCGCAGGGTTCATCGGCCTCGAAGTCGCAGCAACGGCGCGTCAACGCCAGTGCGATGTCGTCGTCCTCGAAGGTGCTGACGCACCGCTGATGCGCGGGCTGGGTGCCGAAATGGGCCTGGCTGTTGTCGCCATCCATGGCCGCAACGGCGTCGACGTTCGGTGCGGCGTCGATGTTGCCGGTATCGAGGTGGACGAGTCGACGAACCACGTCACCGGTGTGCGGCTCGGCGATGGTTCGATCGTTCCCGCCGACGTCGTCCTCGTCGGAATCGGGGTGTCGCCGGCTGTTCAATGGCTGCACGACAGCGGTCTGAGAGTGACCGACGGCATCGTGTGCGATCAGACGCTGTGGGCCGGTCAGTCTGGGGTCTATGCGGCTGGAGACTGCGCCCGATGGACGAATCCGTTGTTCGGCGACGCCGGTTCCGGTGAGGAAATGCGTGTCGAGCACTGGACCAACGCCGCAGAACAGGGAGCACACGCTGCCAGGAACATGCTCGCCGTGGCTGCCGGGCGTGAGCCGTCGCCGTACGAGACGGTTCCGTTCTTCTGGAGCGACCAGTACGACAGGCGAATCCAGTTCCTCGGCAGGGCTCATGGCGATGACGAAGTCCGTGTGGTTGCCGGTTCGCTCGACGACAAGTTCGTCGCCCTCTACGGCCACGGCGGTCGACTGCGCGGCGTCTTGGCGATGAGCATGCCGAAACTGTTGATGCCCTACCGACAGTTGCTGACAGACCGCATCTCTTGGGACGACGCTCTCACCTACGCCTCGACGCCCGCCTGACGTTCGAGGACTGCATTCGGGCACGGTGTATCAGGCGGGGCGACTACGGTCTCCTCACTGGGGGAGGGGATCACGATGGACGCCGATGTGACAACGCAACGCCCGCATGCCGGGGAAGAACTGCGGCTCGCGCTGAGCCTGCGCGGCGGCGTATCACTCGCCGTGTGGATCGGCGGAGCGCTTGCCGAACTCGATCATCTCGCCCATGCCAAGGATGCGGTCGCACAACGGCTGGTGGCACCGACGTCGTCGATCTACGACCAGTTGCTCGATCTCGCCGGCTTCGACCGGGTGCTCATCGATGTCATCACCGGCGCCAGTGCTGGCGGGCTCAACGGCGTGATCTACGCCGCCAGCCAGATCTACGGGTTCGCCTTCGACACGATGCTCGACGTCTGGATCGAACTCGGTGACATCGAGAAACTGACGCGGCCGCCCGTCGGCCGCTACATCGATCCAAATCATCCGAACGGCCCGAAAATCGGGCGTCCGCCGTCGCTGCTGCGCGGTGACGAGTACTTCCAGCGCCAACTCGAAGCCCAACTGATGAAATCGATCGCCGGCTCCCAGGTGGCGACCCGTGCCGATCCGTTGGAACTGATCCTGACGGCGACGTTGGCCCGTCCGGCCGAGGTCGAACGCGATGACGACCCGTTCACCAACATCGTCGAATCGCGCAACTCGGCACTGTTCCGGTTCCAGTATCTCGGGCGTCCTGACGACGACGGCGACTTCCAGAGCCGTCAGACCGCCGTCGCCACCGACGCCACCGGCAGAGCGCTCCCGGTGTCGACCGCTGCTCGCCTGGCACTCGCAGGTCGGGCGACATCGTCGTTCCCGTTCGCCTTCGAGCCGGCGAGGATCGGTCCTTCGATGGCGACGGTGTTCAGCGATGCCCCACCCGTCGGGGCTGTCTGGGTGATCGACGGCGGAGTCCTCGACAACATCCCCGTCGGCAAGGCGATCGATGCAATTGCCGCCTCCCCGGCAGCATCGAAGACCGAACGCTGGCTGCTGTACCTGCACCCCAGTCCTCCAGGCGTCGGAACCCTCCCGGCCGTCGTCGAAACGGTTGTACAGGGCCCCGCGCCGCGTGCTGTGCATACGGCGCTCGGGGCGTTGGGCACAGCGTTCGGCCAGGAGAACCTGCTGCAGGATCTCGAGCAGTTGCGACTGTTCAATGAAGAAGCTGAACGTCAACGGCTCCGTCGCGCCGGGCTGTTCATCCGCTTCGATGGTGTCGACGGGCCGGCGTTGGCTGACGCCGTGATCGCCGCCGGAACGAATGAGGCATCGTCCGCCGGGCGACTGCGGATCGACCTCGACACACAGCGTCTCCACGACGTGCTGACCGGTCAGATCGACACCAGTTCACTCGGCGACGAACTGCCACGCAACCCGACGGCGCAATGGTCGCGGCCCGACCGTGACGCCCTCGAATCGTTGATCGCCGTTGCCCTGCGACATACAGAAGCTGACGGTACCGTCCATCGCGACGGCATCTCGATGCTGTCGCTCATCGATGAGTTGATTCGGTGGGTCCGTGACCTCGAGTCGCGCTGCGTTCTCGATGTGTCGAGCGAGAAGCAGGCGCTGTATTCGCTGCGGCTCGTCGCCGACCGGCTCCGTCTGGCGTCTGATCGCGTGTGGGTCGTGCGTGCCGCGCTCGACGGGCGGGATCAGGCGTGGGCGACGACATCGGCACGGATCGCCCGTTCGCTGGCGGACGCCTCGGTGGCGCAAGCGGACGAGGTGCTGGCCGCACTCGACAGCCACGCTGCACTGTTTGTCGTCGACCAGGCGCTCGACGGTTGGGACAGGGAGGTCGACAGCTCCGCACTCGCCAGCACCGCGCCGGTGACCGGTGTGCCGTTCGCCGACGAGCTGTGGAAGCGGCTCGTCAGCGTCGCTGCCGGTGTCGGTGCCAGCGCGTCGTCTGGTTCGTTGATACCGACGCCGACGACGTCGAAGACGCTGGCCGTCGAATTCCTCGGTCGCTCCCGCTCGTTCGATGTGCTCGACTCGGCCGGGCTGCGGATGGACCAGGTACTGGCAGCACTGGCCGTACTGACGACGGCGCTCCAGGCAAGAACGACGCAGATGGAAACCCAACTGCGCTTTCTGGAGGTGTCCGGCAACAACACCTCGCCGTTGGAGAAATACTTCGGCCGCAAGCTCGACGCCAAGTCGAAACTGTGCGGCAACGATCTGTCGAACTTCGCCGCCTTCTTCTCGGCGCAGTGGCGTGGCAACGACTGGATGTGGGGGCGCCTGGACGCATCGAAGAGCATTGTCGACCTGTTGTTGCGACCCGAACGGCTGCACAGCGCCGGACTGGCAGCATCAGAGGTCTCCGACAGACTCGTCCGGATGGCCACCGCTGCCGACGTCCCGATGACCGCCGACGTTGTGCAGCAGATCCACGACGAAGTCGGAGCTGCGATGCAGGACAGGACCCTTCCCGGGCAGGGTGCGCTGGTGCAGACGAAGTCGGTCATCGTCGAGGCGTTACAGCGTCAGATCATCGACGAACTCCTGGACCGCGTGCTGACACTCGGCGAATCGGCGACGAACGAACGCGCTGACCGACAACCCGATGGTGACCCGATTGCCAGACTGGCGACCTATCGAGTCGGCGACCAAACGATCGCCTCGCTGAATCCGCGGCGGCGCACTCAGATCGGGATGCGTCTGGCGATGGTCGGGTTCAAGGCGGTCCAGCCGGACGGCAACCGCCTGCGGACACGGGCGGCGCGCGGCGCGATGCGACTGACCAAACCCGTCTATCTCTATGCCGCCTTCGCTGCGCTGTCGCTGCCTCGGGCGCTTTTCCTCGTGTGTTTCGCTCTCGCCGGTCTTCTGATCGGACCATGGCGTTACCGGACCTGGCGTGGGTTCTCGTGGTGGAAACCGTTCGAACTGCCTCGCCACACGCCGTTCGCCTGGAATGCACTTCATCTGCTGGCGATCGTCGTACTCATCGGCTTGTCGGCCTATGCGTTCACCCGATTCATACATTGGCGCAAGCTCCCCGGACGACCCGGCAATCAACGCTGGCGGTTGCTGGGCGCGCTGTGTGCTCCCGTCGGTATCGCCCTCGATGCAACCGGCATTCGCACGACTCCGGTGATGGTGATCGTCGGGGCGGCGGTGATCACTGCACTGGCGACGTCGTGGATGGTGCCTGCACAGCGAGCCGTCAGCACGACGATCACGGTGGTCGCCTACGCGGCGACGGCGCTCGCTGCGTATGCACTGGCCAACTACCGCCACGGTGGCCTGCCGCTCGGCTCGTACTCCGGCTGGTGGTCGATCGTCTCGGGCGCGGTCGCCGGCTCGATACTTGCGGTGCAGTGCTCCTACGCGGACGTCACACCGTCGGTCGATCAGATACGGCTCCGCTAGCGCCAGCTACCGTCCGAACACCCGTCTGGCGTAGTCGTTGGTGAAGCTGCCCTCGGGGTCGAGTCGGTCCCTGGCGGCGATGAACGCGTCCCACTGCGGGTACTTCGGTGCGAGCGTGTCGGCGGTCTGGAAATGCAACTTGCCCCAGTGCGGACGGCCGCCGTAGTCGTCCATGATCGCCTCGACACCACGGAAGTAGCGCTCGTACTCCATCTTCTTGAACACGTGCACGGCGATATAGGCGCTCTCCCGGCCGGTCCCCGTGGACAGGGGAATGTCATCCGGAGCGGTGAAGCGGACCTCGACCGGGAAGTTCAGCAGCAATCCCTCGCGGTTGATGAATGAACGCAGCCGATCGAGGGCTTCGACACACGCGGCGCGCTCGATGCTGTATTCCATTTCGTAGAACTTGACGAGACGTGTGCTGGCGAAGACCTTGTCGCTTTGGTCGACGAACTCTGTCCTGCCGGATGCCGCCAGCGCCTTGGCAAGCTTCGGAATCATCGACGGTCGACGGCGCCCGACCCGGCACAGCGCTCCGAAGGCATAGTTCTCGAGCGCGATCTTGTTCGCGTAGTGCCTGAACCTGCTCTGCGGCTCGAGCGGGTCAGTGGTGCGGTTGTTGCGTTTCGTCAGCGCCAAGGCGGTGTGCGGCACCCAGTAGAATTCGAAGTGGTCGTTGTTCTCGACGAGTTCGTCGAGTTCGGCGAGCACGTTGTCGACCTGCATCGGCTCCTCGACGACGTGCAAACCGAACGCCGGGCGACGTCGATCGTCACCGTGGACACTGCTCCGAGCACACCGACGCCGACGCGTGCTGCGTGGAAGAGGTCGGCGTTCTCTGCGGCATTGCACGTCAGCACGTCACCTGTGGACGTGACGATCCGCAGACCGGCAACCTGTCCGGCGATACCGGTGAGCCGGATGCCGGTGCCGTGCGTCGACGTGGAGATCGCCCCGGAAATCGTCTGATCGGCAATATCACCGAGGTTGGCCATCGCCAGGCCGCGAGCGGCCAGCATCTCGTTGACTACGGTCAGCGGCATGCCCGCTTCGACGGTGATCTGCCGTTTGACGATGTCGATGTTCAACAACCGCTGGTACCGGTCGAGTTGCACGAGGACGCCATCGGTGACAGCAGCGGCGGTGAAACTGTGTCCGTTGCCGACGACCTTGACGCGGACACCGCGCTCACCTGCTCGCCTGACGATTGCTGCGAGTTCGTCCTCTGTCGACGGATGCTCGATTCCCAATGGGTGGGCAACCTGGTTGCCCGCCCAGTTGTGCCAGCTCGTCACCATCAGCTCGTCACCATCAGTTGGAGGCTATTGGTTCGATGGTCACCCGGCGGCGGCCTTGGCGTTGGCAGAATGTGTCGGATGAATGTGCTCGAGACCTCACCATCGAGCAGCGTCGTGCCCTCCGGTCGGTCTCGGCGCTCACCATGTGGCATGAGAATATTTCTGCGTTTGATCACCACCGTGCTGATCGCGTTGGTCTGCTCGTTGTGGCCGGCGGGCAGGCCGACCGTCGCTGCCGGCACGTGCGGTTGTCTCGGCACAGCGGATGCCGCAGCGCTCGGCAGCGCCGACGCTGCCTTCATCGGTACGTTGAGCTCGTATACGGTGACGCCGCTGGCCAACGGGGTGAATGAGCCAGCGACGTACACGTTTGCCGTCGAGTCAGTCTTCAAGGGAACAGTCCCGAGTACGGCCGTCGTCTTCTCGTTCGCTGACCCGGGATCGTGCGGGCTGGTCTCGATGGAGACAGGAATCCGCTACGTCGTCTTCGCCACGCTCGTTCGTTCCGACTCGTTCCATCCGACAGGAGCTCCGGAGGGTAAATTGATGTCGACGACGTGCGACGGCACACAGATGCTCGCCGCCGGCGCTGCTGCGCCCGACTACCTCGGGAACGCCGCGCCCCCGGTGACGGCGGCGACGGGCAACACGCTCGCGCCGGTCACCCTCGAGTTACCGCCGGCACCGGACACAACGTGGAAGCGTTCGCTTGCCATCGCCGTCGGAGCGGTGGTGGCGATCGGGATCGTCGCCCGTCTGCTGTCCGGCAGGCAGCGCCACGTCGTTCGCTGACCACCTCTCCTGATCACGCCGGGGCCAGACCTGGTCGTGCCAGAGGCCGTCAGCGGCCCGACCTCCGGCTCGCTGACAGGCTGCGCCTGTGATCAGCGGGCTTGCAGCGCTTCGATCAGCTTCGGGAGGACCTTGTGGACGTCGCCGACGATGCCGAGGTCGGCGATACTGAAGATCGGCGCTTCCTTGTCCTTGTTGATCGCAATGATGTGCTTGGAGCCCTTCATGCCGACCATGTGCTGCGTCGCACCGGAGATGCCGGCGGCGATGTAGACCTCGGGCTTGACCACTTTGCCGGTCTGGCCGACCTGGTAGCTGTAGGGCACCCAGCCGGCATCGACGATCGCTCTGGATGCGCCGGGGGCCGCCTTGAGCAGCTTGGCGAGCGTCTCGATCATCGAGTAGGCACCGGCATCGCCGAGACCACGACCACCTGAGACGACCACGCGGGCTTCGTCGAGCTTCGGTCCGGATGATTCCTCGACATGAACTGCCGTGATGCGGGCAGCGCCTGTCGCACCGTGCTCCGGGATCGCCGCCGTGACGATTTCTCCTGCCGCAGCGGCACCTTCTTCGGCAGCGAACGACTTCGGACGGAATGTCGCCAGGTAGGGGGCCGATCCTGCGAACCGTGTCGTGACCAACGTATTGCCACCGAAGATCGGCGTCGTCACGGTGACCGCATCACCGTCGATGGCGATGTCGGTGTTGTTCGTCAGCACGGTTCGATCGAGTTGCACCGACAGGCGGGCGACGGTGTCGCGGCCTTCGTAGTTCTGTGGGAACAGGAACAAGTCGGGGGCGTCGCCACCGTCGATCAGTGCCTTGATGGCGGCAGCGCCTGCGGGCCCTGGCAACTGGCCGGCGAGGTCGCCGGTCGAATAGACCTTGGCTGCGCCGGCAGCACCGAGGGCAGCGGCGACCGGCGCGGCGTCACCGAGGAAGAACGCCGACACGGCTCCGCCGAGGGAGCGGGCCTTCGTCAGCAGTTCGAGCGTGCCGGTGGTCGGAACGCCGTCTTGAGCCTGGGCAAACACCCAGATAGTGGAAATGGTCATCGCAGGTTCCTCAGATCAGTTTCAAGTTTTCGAGGTAGGACACGACCTTGGTGAAGGTCTCACCGTCGTCTTCGATGACTTCGCCGGCCTTGCGGGCCTCGGCCTGGGAAACGTTGACGATCGTCTGGCCGGCACCGTCCCAACCGACCGGCGTGATGCCGAGGTCGGCGGCCGTGACGGTTTCGAGCGGCTTCGACTTGGCGGCCATGATGCCCTTGAAGCTCGGGTAGCGCGGCTCGACGACGCCGGCGGTCACGCTGATCAGTGCCGGCAGCGGGCTGGTGACTTCGTCGTAGCCCTGCTCGGTCTGACGCTCGATGTGCATCGTCGATCCGTCGATGGTGACCTTCTTGGCGAACGTGACCGACGGCAGACCGAGGATTTCGGCGATCTGCTCCGGCACGGTGCCCGTGTAGCCGTCGGAGGACTCCGTCGCCCCGATGATCAGGTCGGCACCGCCGAGGCGTTGCACCGCAGCCGCCAAGACCTTCGCCGTCGTCAGTGCGTCGGAACCCTTGAGAGCAGGATCGGACACGAGGATCGCCTTCGCCGCACCCATCGCCAACGCCGTACGCAGACCCGACACTTCGCCGTTCGGGGCCATCGACACGAGGCTGACCTCGCCGCCCCCGGCTGCTGTCACGAGCTGCAGCGCCATTTCGACGCCGTAGCTGTCCGACTCATCGAGAATGAGCTTGCCGTCACGCTTCAGCGTGTTGGAAGAAGAGTCCAACGCGCCGGGCAATGCGGGGTCCGGTATCTGCTTCACACAAACGATTACATTCATGGAGGCCCATTGTTACCGGCGGGTTCTGCCGAGCATCAATCGTAACGATCAATCGTCTGACGTGCCGAATGTCATGGCATGATCGGCTCGGTACAGTTCGGAGCTTGCAGATCCTGCTCGTCGTCAACTCGTTCGCATCGTCGGTGACGGCGCGCAACACCGTCGTGGTGCACCAGGAACTCTCCCGCCTGCACGACGTGACGATCGTCGAGACCAACCGCCGGGGTCACGCCACCCGGTTCGCCCAGGATGCCGCTAACCGCGGCGTCGAGGTTGTCGTCGCTTTCGGGGGCGATGGAACGCTGAACGAAGTGGCGACGGGAATCGCCGGCACGCAGACAGCGCTCGGAGTGCTGCCTGGCGGCTCGACGAATGTTTTCGCCAGAACGCTGGGGATGCCGAACGATCCGGTCGGTGCGGTGAAGTTGCTGCGCATGGCGTTGGCGGACCCTGATGCGCACCTCCATCCGATCGGCCTCGGCAAGGTCAACGGCCGTTACTTCTGCTTCCACGCAGGCATCGGCTACGACGCTGCGGTCGTCCGCGCTGTCGAACATCGGGCTTCCCTGAAGCGCTGGCTCGGCCACCCCGTGTTCATCTCAGCCGCTGTCGCTACGTGGGCCCGCGGCTATGACCGTCGTCAGCCGCACTTCCGGCTCAGTTTCGCCGGCGGTGCCGGCGAGGAGGACGTGAACAGCGGGGTTGCGCCGCAGGCTGACGTCGTCCCGGACGGATATTTCACGATCATGTTGAACACCAACCCGTATACGTACCTCGGGAATCGGCCACTCGATCTGTCACCGCATGCGCGTCTCGACCGCCCACTTGTCGCTGTCACCTTCAAGACGATGAAGGTCGGACCGATCCTGCGATCGCTGGCAGGAGCGCTGCGCGGTGGAGGGGTCGAGCCGTCGAAGTACCTCGATCTGCACGAAGGTGTGACGAGGGCCGTCGTCGCACACGAGACGCCGTTCCCGTACCAACTCGACGGCGACTATCTCGGCGAGACCAATCGGTTGGAGTTCGTCCATGTCCCGGGCGCAGTCCGCCTCGTCGATCCGAGTGGTCTGTCCTCGCTGCCCTGAGGGGGGTCGGTCCTCAGTTCTTCGGCCCATTTGCCGCCACATGTGGCGGCCAGGTGGACTCAGTTTGGACGGAGGGTGGTGATGGCGATGTCGGGCACGTTCGTGCAGATGCCGTCGACGCCCCACCCGGCCAACCGCTCCATCGCAGCTGGATCGTCGCACGTCCAGACGTTGACCTGCACGCCGGCTCGATGAGCGGCGTCGATGAGTTCGGCGGTCGCCGCCCCGTACCATGGGTGCAGCGCCCTGTGGCCTTTGCGCACGAGCGAATCGACGATGCCGTCCGGTATCTCCACCGTCAGGAAGGCGGTGGAGATCTCCGGTGCCAGCGCCCTGCAGCGGTCGATCGTTTCCATTCGGAAACACGAGATCAGCCAACGCCAATGCTGGCGACGAGCGAGCAGCAGCGCAACGGTGTCGTCGGCGATCGTCTCGAACGGGTCGAAGTCCGGCTCATCCGGCTCGTTCTTGATCTCGACGTTGACCCACATCCCTGCGCACGCGTCGAGCGCCGCGGACAGTGTTGGAACATCATGAGGAATCTCGGCCGGCAACGGATCGTGACTGACGAGCAGCCGGCCGTCGGCGCAGCGACGAACGTCCAGCTCAACGGCATCGGCACCCAATCGAGCCGCCAGTTCGAAGGCGGCGACGGTGTTCTCCGGTGACGCCTTGGATGCACCCCGATGCGCCATGATTTGCAGTGCGTGTGTCAACTGTCACTCTCCGTATGTGTCGATTTTGCGACAGTTCCATCTTGACCTCTTGTCAAGTGGGAAACGAACGCCTAGCGTTTCATCGTCGTCGCAGCCCTTCTCCAGCAGCCATGACACCTCATGTGAATGTAATCACAAACGTAGGAGTCACCGTGACCATCCTTGCTTCAAGTCTTGCACTGGCCAATGCTCAATATGGCTGGCGCCGAGATGCGATCTGTCGTGACACCGATCCCGAATTGTTCTTTCCGGTCGGCACCACCGGCATCGCCCTCACCCAGATCGACCGAGCCAAGCACGTCTGCGGAGAATGTCCCGTTGCTCGGGAATGTCTCGAATTCGCCCTCGAGACCAACCAGGATTCCGGCATCTGGGGCGGCACCAGCGAGGAAGAGCGCCGTGTGATGCGCCGCCAGGCGGCGGCCAGGAATCGCATCGTCTCGCTCTGATTCAGCACTGTTCAGCACTGCTCGCGCTGATTCAGCGCTGGCAATTACAGCGGGACGGTCAACTCGACGACGGTCCCGGCACCGCGGTTCGGCACGGTCAGACCGGCTTCTTGCAGTTCGGTGGACGTCGCCTGGCGCATGGCGATCTTGCCGGCCAATTCGGTGGTGACGAGCGTGCGCACGATCACCAGACCGAGGCCGGTGGCATTCTCGATATGGAAGTCGGGAGCGACGCCGAGGCCATCATCGAACACCTCGATCTTCAACTGTTTTCCATCGTTGGCCAGCACGACGACGACGGTGCCACCACTGCTTCCCTCCGGAAAGCCATGGTCGACGGCATTCTGCAGGAGTTCGGTCAGCACGACCGAAAGCGGCGTTGCGACGGTCGCCGGCAACTTGCCGCCGTCGCCACGCACCACGAAACGGACCGGACGGTCCGGCGACTGCAACCCTTCTTCCGCAAGGCGCATCAGCGGCCGGACGATTTCGATGAAGGCAACGTCGTCACCGGCTTCACGTGACAGCGTCTCGTGGACGAGGGCAATCGTGCGGATACGACGGACGGATTCGTTGACGGCGGCCTTCGCTTCGGTGTTCGTCAATCGGCGCGACTGCAAGCGCAGCAACGACGAGATGGTCTGCAGGTTGTTCTTGACGCGGTGATGGATCTCGCGGATCGTCGCGTCTTTCGACAGCAGTAGTCGATCCCGCCGACGCAGTTCGGTGACGTCCCGCAGCAGCAGGACGCCGCCCGTCACCTCACCAGCGCTCAGCAACGGGATCGAGTAGGTCAGCACGCTGACGTCGTCACTGTTGATGCGGTCGAATTCTTCGAGCACCGGCTCACGGCGTTCGTAGCTGCTGGCCACCGAGCCGTCGTTGAACCCGAGTTCGGCGAGGTGCATCCCGACGAGGTTCGAGGTGATCCCCAGCCGGTGCAGGACCGAGACGGCGTTCGGAGATGCGTAGCGCACACGCGCGTCCTCGTCCAGTACCATCGCCCCGTCACCGACGCGCGGTGCTGCGCTGATCATGCTCCGTGTGGCGAACGGATAGGAACCCTCCTGGATCATCGTGGCGAAGCGGTCGAAGATCGACAGATAGGTCGTCTCCAATTCCCCTGGAAGGCGACCGATCCGCGGGCTCGATTCGCGGGTGAGGACGGCTATCGGCACACCCTTGTGCGAGACGGGTATCGCCAGCACGCTGACCGGTTCCGGGACCGATTCGACCTTGACATCGTGCTCGACGATCGAACCGCTGCGGAAGGCCTCGCCCAGTACCTCGGTTTCGGTGGTGCTCGCCCATTCCCCCACCCAGTCGGCGATATAGATCGTCTGACCGGTGACCGGCCGGACGTGGGCGATGACGAGCCAGCGACCGTCCTGCGACGGTAGATACAGCAGGACGTCGGCGAAACAGAGGTCCGCGAGCATGCCCCAATCCGACACGAGTCGCTGCAGATGGGCCGACTGGTCAGCGGTCAGCGTGGAATGTTGTCGAGTCAGTTCGCCCAGCGATGCCATACAGATAACGATTCTGCCTGATCAGAGCGACCGCCAGACGTACCCCCCGAGTTGGAGCAGTCCTGCGAGGCTGTGAATGTCGTCCTCCAAGGTTGGCACAGTTGCCACGGTCGGCGTGGCAGCCATCAATTCATGGAGTCGCTCCGACTGTCTGGCGGCGACGACCGAGAGATCGTCGAAGCGATCGGCGATCTCCCCGAAGACGCCCGCAATCCGCGTCTGCGTGGCAAGCGGGAGCGCCGGCTCGGTGGCCGCCACGGTGGGCTGCAGCAGCTCGGCGAGTTCGCCGGCTCGTAGCCTCATCGCCGCAGACGCCTTCGCAGCGGACGGGTCGCTGAGGCTGGCAGGCATGACCTTGTTGGCGATGACTGCGCCCAGGGACAATTTCCTTTCGGCAAGGGCGTCGATGAAATATCGTGATTCCACGAGCGGAGCGGTCTCGAGCGTCGTCACGACGACGAACGACGTACGCGGGTCGCGGAGCAGGCCTTCGACCTGTTTGGCGCGTGTCACGAACCCCTTCTCCATCGTCTGGAAGAGCAGAAAGAATTCAGCGATGTCCTGCAGGAATCGTGACCCGAGTATGCGGTCGGCAATGTTGTAGAACGGCTTGGACGCAGCGGTGAACAGGCGTGATCGGTACGGCACCGTGAGCCATCGCAGCAGTCGGCTGCCGAAGAAGTCGGCCATACGCGCCGGTGCGTCGAGGAAATCCAGCGCATTCCGCGATGGCGGCGTGTCGACGATCACGAGGTCGTAGGTGCCGGAGGAATGGAGCTCGTGCAGACGCTCCATGGCGATGTAGTCGTGGCTGTGGACGAAGCGGCTGGTGATGTTGGTGTACAGCGGGTTGCTGAGGACGGTATCGCGGACCTTTGCATCGGGGGCGTGACGACGTATCAGATCGTCCCACGACGCCTTGGTGTCGAGCATCGCCGCCCACAGTTCGCCGCGAGGGGTGACACCAGCTTCGGCAAACGCGCTGGCCGGGACCTGAACCTCGGCGTTCGACAGTTCGGTGAGGCCCATCGCCGTGGCCAGACGGCGAGCGGGATCGACCGTCAGTACGAGGACCCTGCCGCCGAGCCTGGCTGCTGCCATCGCCCCGAGCGCTGCTGCCGTGGTCGTCTTGCCGACCCCACCGGTGCCGCAGACGACGATGACCTCCTTGGCGGCGAGCAGCCCGCCGAGCCCGACATCATTGCGCGAGCCTGCATCGGAGGTGTCACGGCGCTTGGCTTCCGAGGATCTCGAGTGGCCAGCAGGCGGTGCGGCCGCCGCAGAACGCTGCGAAGGTGTCGGTGTTGCGGTCACAGCAGTTCCTCCGCAAGGGCGGTGGCGACCAGCTCGGCTGCTCGGCCTCCGGCCGATCGGGAGTAGAGCTCCGGCACGTAGATCGTCAGCATGTCCGGCGGCAGTCTGGAACGTAGGGTCGCCAAGTGGGTTGCCCCGTTTCGCCGCAGGGAGACGGCGAGTTCGGCAGCATCGAGGACTGCGCCGGCGGCGTCCCCGAGAGCGTCGATGACCTGCTGACGGCCGATCGAATCGATCCGTTCGAAAATCTCCTGCTCGCCGCGTCCGAACGGCTCCGGAAGCACCCGGTTGGCGACGACTGCGGCGACGGCGACCTTGGTCGTCGTGTTCAGCCGTTCGATCAGTTCGATCGACTCGACGACCGGCATCTCCTCCGGGGTGGTCACGACGACCACCCCCGTGGTGCGCTGATCCTCGAGGATGTCGAGCATCCAGTTCGTCTGATCGCGCACGAGACCGACCTGCACGAGATCGTTGATCGCACGCGGCGCGGTGATCTGGCTGACGATGTGCCCTGTCGCCTCGGCATCGACGACGACGAGGTCGTAGTGACGCTCGCGCACCTCGTAACACAACTTGCCGACGGCCAGGATTTCCTTGACTCCCGGAGCGGCGTCGGCGACGAAGTCGAACGTCCGGGCGAGCGGTCCGATCCGGCCCAGCAGCGGGATGCGGACGAACAACCGCAGATACTCGCGAAGTGAGTCCTCGGTGTTCATCGACATGGCGAACAGCCCGGGACTCAACTCACGCGGCGCGAACGTCAGCGGTGACGACTCGAATGCAGCCGCAAGCGATCCCTTGGCGTCCATTTCGCAGACCAGCACACGCTTGTCGGAACGCGACGCCAGTCTGGCGAGCGCAGCAGCAACGGTCGTCTTGCCGACGCCACCCTTACCGGTGACGAAGAGCAAACGACGATCGAGCAGATTCATCGGAGCACTCCGCTCCTGGTCGTCGAACGGCTGAAAGTCAGCTGCCGAAGCCGAGCTTGCGGGCACCCTCGGCCGTGCCGATCTCGATATAGGCGAGCTTGGCCGACGTCACGCCGACCTTGCGGCCCTTCTTGTCGGTCAGCCACAACACGTCGAGTGCTCCCGTCATCGCCGCTTCGACCTGTTTGGCCAGTTCCACCGGATCGGTGTCGTCCGGCAATTCGACATTGAGCTCACGAGGAGCTTGGGTTACACCGATGCGTACGTCCATACCTTCATCATCGTACGCAGCGACGGTGTGAAAGACTCCGAGTGTCGACGATGAGAGGCGGCGAGCGCAGATGCCGAGCGATGACGATCTGCGACGACTCCAAGAAATCGACCGGGTGCTGTTCCTGGCGAAGGACGCGGCCAAGGTGGCGGAGGACTTTCTGCGAAACCTGCTCGGTGCCCATGGCCCCGACGTCACGGCGCGCCTCGAGGAACGGCGTGGCGGCAGGTGGCAACGCTGGACAGATCGCGAGCGCATCAGCAACGTCGTCGTCGGGGGCGACCAACTGCGACGCGCCCAATCGGCCGTCGACGCTCACCGCGCCGAGTTGGAACACGTCAAGGCGGTCAAAGCGCCCCAGCGGGTCTGGCAGATCTGGGAATCACTCCTGGCGTCGCTCGATGCCAGTCGCATCGAGGCCGGTGTACTCGACCCAAGCCACCTCGACATCGCCAACTCGCGTCGATCAGCGCTGATCGGCGACCTTCTCAAGCGGGTGCTTGCGGCTGGTGCGGCGCTCGAACAGGCACGTCTTCGCCTGCTCCTCGAAGCCAACCGTGCCGGCCCGGGCCCTATCCTGTGAGAGCGTGAAACTCCAGCGGATCGAACCCCAACCGGGACAGGAATGCGTTTGGGACTATCCACGCCCGCCGGCCGTGAGCCCGACGTCGTCACATGTCGTGGTCATCCACGGCGGCCAAATGATCGCCGAAACCCGCAGCGCCGTGAGGGTGCTCGAGACGAGCCAACCGCCGGCGTTCTACATTCCGGCCGTCGACGTCCTTCCGGGTCGGCTGCGGAAATCGACGCAGCGCAGCATGTGTGAATGGAAGGGTCTGGCGACGTACTGGGACGTCACTGCAGGCGACGTGGTCGTATCGGACGCAGCGTGGAGTTACGAGCAGCCGACGCCGGCGTTCGCCTCGATCACCGGTCACGTTGCGTTCTACGCACAGCTGATCGATGAATGCTGGGTCGACGAAGAACGAGTCGACGCCAATCCCGGATCGTTCTACGGCGGCTGGATCACCTCGCGCGTCGTGGGTCCGTTCAAAGGCGGTCCGGGGACGATGGGTTGGTGATGCGCACCGTCGGGAACCGGCGCGCGACTGGGTATCGACGCAGCGGCGTCCTGCTGGTCGTGCTGGCGCTGCTCGCCGGTATTGCATCATGCTCGTCCACGAGCACAGCAACCGCCGAGCCGTCGTCGCTCCGGCTGCTCGGCCCCGGATCCGTGGTGAACGCCGTCAGGACGAAGAACTCGCCGGTGCTCGTGCAGGCGTCGGTGTCGGTTTCGTCGCCAGATCATGATGTCGAGTTGCAATTAAAGCGCAAGGACGCGACGTCGGCGCTCAGCGTCAGTCGCCCGGACGGCGTTGGCACCGGCAAGTCCACACCGTTGCCGGCAGGCCTCATCGACTTCGGCGGCATCCACCGGTTCGCCCACTATTCGGTCACTGGTCCGAACGACACGAAGGTACTCGATGCCGACCTCTCATGGTGTCCGGCAAACCCACGCACGCAGGTCGGGCCGGGGAGATCGAACCTCGCGTATCCCGACTCCTGCAATTCCAGCCCGTTCGCATCCGCCGTCGTGTGGGGGATCGAGCAGGGCTGGGCCAGTGTCGCGCCGTTGGCATTCAATCTCGACGGCCCGGACGGGACCTACCGGGTGTCGGTGACCGTGGTGTCGGCGGTTGCCGAGGCGCTGGGCTTCGCCAACGATGCCAGGACCGTAACATTCGACGTTGCGCTGCGGACGGATCCCACCGCGACGACAACTCCGACGCCGGTCAGCGACACGCCGAACGCCTCGCCGTTGGAGAGCGCGACCGACCATCCTCGTCCCGATCCCGGTCTCGGCCAGGTCACTCCACCGGTCGACACACTTCCCGATCTGCGGCCATTGCCGGCGTACGGGATCTCGGCCGCCGTGGACAATTCGACCGATCTGCTCAATTTCGTTGCGAGCGTCTGGAACGCCGGGGCGCCATTCATCGTCGAGGGGTATCGGCGAGACGCAGCCGAAACGATGGACGCTGTTCAGCTCTTCTACCGAGGCGGACTGCTGGTGGCCTCACGACCCATTGGAACGTTCGAGTATCATGCCGGCGGCGGCCACGATCACTGGCACTTCCTCGACTTCGTGCGCTACGACCTGGTCAACGACAGCGGACAGGTCGTCGCTACGAGTGGCAAACAGGCGTGGTGCTTGGCGAATACGACGGCCGTTGATCTGTTGACCCCCGGTACGAATCTGCGCCCCGGCTCGACGGCGCTGAACACCGCCTGCGGCCCCGAATCGGCGCGGTTCCTACGCGAAAGCCTGTTGACCGGATGGGGTGACACGTACAGCCAGGCGGTGAGCGGCCAGGCGTTGGATATCAGCAGCGTCGCCAACGGCCACTACCAACTCGTGATCACCACCAACCCCGCCGGTCGGTTCCTGGAAGTGTCGCCGGGGCCGGAGACGAGTAGGCGGGCACTCGATCTGGGTGGTCCAGCGGGTGCCAGAACGGTCGTGGTGCCACCGATCGACGGGGTATCGGCGTGAATGCCGCCGACAACCAGTGGTTCGCCGGAACATTTCGGCACTTGTGGCGTCGCTGCGTCAGCTGCACTGGCGACGATGGCTAGCGCCGTCCAACCGGCAGCCCCGACGAACGCTGCTCGTCGAATGTGTGCTCGATGATGGATGTCGGAACGAGCAGGACGCTGAAATTGGTCTATCGCGGCAGGCGCACATCGCCGCAAATGCCCAGGTCATCGACGCGCTCAGCCGAGCCGACTGGTGTATTTCAGCATCCTGCTAGCGGATCGTCAATTGTGAATTGAAGACCTTCTTCGGGCGCAGTTCGCGGGCGATCCTGGTGGCGATTGCCGAGAAGGTCTTCGCCGTCGCGCTGTCGGGGTCGACGGCCGTGATCGGCCTGCCGGTGTCGCCACCTTCGCGCAATTCCTGGATGATCGGGAGTTGACCGAGGAGCGGCACGCCGAGTTCGTCGGCCAATTCCTGCCCACCACCTGCACCGAACAATTCGTAGCGTGTGCCGTCGTCGCCGATGAACCAACTCATGTTCTCGATCACACCCTTGACCGTCAGATGGACCTTTTCGGCCATCGCCGCCGACAGCCTGGCGACCTTTTGGGCAGCCGGCTGTGGTGTGGTCACGATGTACACCTCTCCGCGAGGGAGGTACTGGCTGAGGCTGAGGGCGATGTCACCGGTACCGGGGGGCATGTCGATCAGCAGGAAGTCGGGATCATCCCAGAACACGTCGGTCAGGAACTGCTCGAGCGCCTTGTGCAGCATCGGGCCGCGCCAGATCACTGCTTGACCTTCCGGTACGAAATAGCCGATCGAGATGCAGCGCACGCCCCACTGTTCCGGCGGAAGCAGCATGCCGTCGAGCGCCACCGGCTCGCGGTCCGTCCCGAGCATCCGCGGGATCGAGAATCCGTAGATGTCAGCGTCGACGACGCCGACGGAATAGCCCTGTTGGGCCAACGCAACAGCAAGGTTCGTCGTGACGGTCGATTTGCCGACGCCACCCTTACCGGAAGAAATCAGCAGCGGCCGAGTCTTCGAACCCGTCTGCGCGAACGGAATCGGCCTGCCTTCAGCGTGACCGTGGGCCTGCGCTGTGGGTCCGCCGCCCGAACCGTTGAGCTTGACACGCAACTCTTCGCGCTCCTGGTCGGTCATGACGGTGAAGTCGAGATTGATCGTGCCGACACCGGCCAGCGGCTGGACGGCACCCTTGACCCTGTTGGTGATCTCGTTACGCAACGGGCAGCCGGCAACCGTCAGGGCGACGAGAATGCCGACAGTGCCATCCGGCGAGATCTCGACGTTGCGCAGCATGCCGAGGTCGACGATCGATCGGCGCAATTCAGGATCTTCGACCGGGCGCAGGGCGTCGACTACTTGATCGTGGGTGACGGGCATCGTTGCTCCAATGGACGGCGGTCAGGCCGACGGTAATGGCCAGCACTGAATTACCACTACGGCCATAGGTAGAATATCGGCCGTGGCCTCCAAGGCGTCCAGCGTCAAACAACCGTCCAATGGATTGAGCCCCGGCGCGTTCTCGGCGACGGTCAGTGCGATCACCTCGGCGTTCGGCGATCCGAGCCGCCGCCAGATCTATCTGTTCGCCCACGACGCTCAGCACGGCGTGACCGCTGCGCATGTCGCCGAGCGTTTCGGACTGCACCCCAATGTCGCCAGGCACCACCTCGACAAACTGGCGGCCGGCGGTTACCTCGAAGTTGCTGTAGCCCACCCTGCGGGTGGCGGTGCCGGCCGTCCGTCCAAGCACTACCTGGCGACGGCTGAGCAGACCCGTCTCGACGTCAATGTCCGAGCAGACGATCTGGTGCTGGCACTCCTCGGCAAGGCGCTCGCCGCATTGCCGACGCCGGTTGCCGAGGCGCTCGCCGAAGAAGTCGGCGTCGAATACGGCACGGCGATGGCGTCTGGACTGCGCGGCTCCGACGACGTCGCCACCGGCCAGCGCTCATTGCGCTCGGCGTTGCATGCCGTCGCCGATGCGCTGACGGCTCATGGATTCGCAGCACACACCGAGAGCCGCAACGACCAGTTGCGGATCGTCAGCAACCACTGCCCGTTCGGCGACGTGGCGATCGACAATCCGGTCATCTGCGCCGTCGATCGCGGCATGGTCAAAGGCATGCTCACCGCCCTGTACGGCGATACGCAGCCGTTGACGCAGGAATCACTGCCGCACGGCGACGGGTTCTGCGCGACCGCCGTCTGACGCCTCGCTTCCACGTCGAAACCAGCACGATCCTGGTTCAGCACGACCTCGTACTCGCGGAGACCTTTCGAGGGACAACCATCTGCCAGGCGTCGCCGACGGTCTCGTGCAGCTCCTGTTCGCCGATCAGTCCCCGGCGGCCACGCAGACTTGTTACGTCGGACTCCACCGGCGTTCCAACCGCCAGGGTACGTGCAGTACAACTCCGGCTATCCGGTTCGGCGAAGCACGAGCGGATGCCTGATCGCCCCCGGCATCATGACGATGCTCGAGCCCGCATCCTTCTTGATCTTCGGACTTGATCTTCGGACTGTGGCTGGTCAGCGTGACAACGTCGCGATTCGGCCGATTCGCCGACGACGTCACTGACGGGACGCTGACGTCCATTTGGACAACGGCTCACAGGGCTCGCGCGGCTCACAACTGGTCGCACCGGATCACGTCGGAGACTGCGGCTGGAGGGTTGCCGCTGTGTGACTATCGGTCGTTGGTGTAGCGCTGCTCGCGGAACGGATCGCCGTACATGCTGTAGCCGTTCTGTTCCCAGAAACCCGGTGCGTCACGGTCCCGGAGTTCCAGTCGCCTGACCCATTTCGCCGACTTCCAGAAGTACAGGTGCGGGACGATGATGCGGACAGGCCCACCGTGGATCGGTTCGATGTCCTCACCCTCGTAGGCGTAGGCGACGATCGCCTGATCCGTGGTGATGTCGGACAGGGGCAGGTTGGTCGTGTACCCGTACTCGGCCACTTCCATGACATGCGTCGCCGACGCTTGAACACCGGCTCTGTCGAACAGGTCACGGACACGTACACCGGTCCACGACATGTCGAACTTCGTCCACTTCGTCACGCAATGGATGTCCGCCGTGTAGGTCACCGGTGGCATCGCCTTCAATTCATCGAGGGTGATCGTGAACGGGTTGTCGACGAGTCCGCCGATCGTCAGGTCCCATTCGCCCGGCGCAAACGTCGGAACATCGCCGACGTGGAGTACCGGGAAGCGCTCGGTCGAATACTGACCCGGTGGTAGCCGTGCCGGGTCGATTCCCTTCTCGATCAGCGCTTTGCGGTTGCGGTCGAAGAAACTCATGGCCTGTAGTCTGTCGTTTGGTGCGAAACGTTGCACTCTGACGGGATCTATTGTGAGCGAGATGGTTACTTCGCTCTGTGCGCCTCATAGCGACATGGCCGGTCAGTTCGAAATGCTCTGCTGATGGTTCTGTATTTCGTCAGACATGCCAAAGCCGGGTCGAGGGATGCATGGCGCGGTGACGATCGGTTGCGGCCACTCTCGAAGTCCGGACGGCGGCAGTCGATCGCCATTGCCGACCGGTTGGCCGCCATGAAGACGTCGAGTCTGCTGTCGAGCCCGTTCGTGCGGTGCGTGCAGACGCTGGAGCCGCTCGCCGAATCGATCGGTGCGTCGGTCAAGACGATGGAGGAACTCGCAGAGGGATCGAGTTTCGAGGTCGTGCTCGACCTGCTGCGCACGGTTCCGGAGGACGCCGTGCTCTGCAGTCACGGGGACGTGATTCCCGACACGATCGCTGCGCTGATACGTCGCGGTTGTCAGATCGTCGGCAAGCCGGACTGGCGCAAGGCGACGGTGTGGCTGCTGCAGCGCAGCGACGATCCCAACGTGATCATCAGTCAGGCTGCGGTGTGGCCACCACCCGACTGATCACCGCCGCTGCGTGGCTTGAGTCAATTACTACTGTTGCAGGTCGTCGTGCCACCGATGCGTGAACAGTGGTTCCGCGCCCAGATCAGGACCGGGATGGCAATGGCGACGAGGATGATACCGATGACGATGCCGGCGATGGCCATGCCCATGCCCTTCTTCGTCCCGTTCGACTTCTTGATCTGGTTGCGCCCGACGAAACCGAAGATCACCCCGAGCAAACCCGGCACCTGCAGCCCCCAGAAACACGGGATGATGCCGACGAGGCTGAGCACCAACGAGGCGATTGCCATGCCGGCGTTCTTCTGCTGCACGAACGCGCCGCCGGTACCTGGCTGACCGTAGGCGGCGTAGCCGGGAGGGGGCGCCGCCGGGTAACCACCGACGGGTCCGCTGACCGGATAGCTGGAGTCGCTGCCGTACGGAGGCGGAGGGGGTGGCGGAGTGCTCATAGCTACGAAAGACTATTCGGTCGGCCCGTCCGAACGCGTCAACCGTCCTGATCGTTGCGATCTCACCCGTTCGTAGTGCTCGCCGTCGAAGCGGGAACAGCCGGAGATGTCGAGGAGCTGGGCACGGTCGTGGCGATGCCGAGGGCGGCGTCCAGGTCGGCGCCGAGCGAGGAGACGAGCGAACCCACCGAACTCGGCAACGAGCTCGAAGCACATTTGTCGTAGAACGGCTTGGCACCCGCAGCGTCTTTCTGCAGGCGGAACTTGACGATCGCCGAGAAGCATTGGGCGTCGATGTAGCCCGGGTTGGTGGCGACCGCACTGGCGAGATCCTTGCTCGCCAAGTCGAGGAACTGCGTCTGTGCATCGCCCGGCTGTGTGTTCGAGGCGAGGATCGCCGCCGTCCATCCGCGGTACGTCATCGCCTCGACGTTGTTCGGCTCCTTGGCGAGCACCTCGGAGTACAACTTCAACGAATCCAGCGGGCTCGTCAGCTGTTGCGAGCGGGCCTGGGAGAGCAGCGACTGGGTGTCGTCGAGCGCCGTCGCCCCGCCCGTGATCGTGTCGCCCACGCGGCGTTCGCCGGTGTAGCGGCTGAGCAGCCAACCGAGGGTGAGTCCGGCAGCGAGGGTGATGACGACCGTGCGGATCATCCGGCCGCGCCGGCGAGGCGGTCTTGCTGGGAGCGCCGTGCGCCTGCTGGTGATCGAGCGCAGCACGGTTGCGGCGCGGATCGTGTAGTCGTCTCTGAGCGTCGCGTAGTCCTGCTCGTCGACGTCGCCGGCATCGTGCTCACGTTCGAGGTCGGCCAACGACCGCAGCAGGAAGCGTCGTTCGTCCTCGAGTTCGGCGAGACGGTCGGCGTTCGCTCCAGGCGTGGCAGCGACGGGGCGACGCGACTTCGGCGGGACGCGCGGCCGCTCTGCCGTGTCCACGTCATCACCTGGCGGAGATGCCATCAGCGTCCGTCGCTGAAGCCGTCGTTGGTCTCGCCGTCACCGTTGCGCATCGCCGCAGCGACGACCTCACGATCGTCGTCTGTCGGTCCGTGATCGGGGATCGGTCGGCGCCATTTGAGGAACGCCATCGTCAACCCGGCGACGGCCCCGGCGAACGCCACAGCAGGGAGGAACCACACCAGCAGGTCGATCCCCGAACCGTTGGGGGTCAGCCGCAGATCCTGCACGGAGGCGTCGTCGATCTTGGTGATGATCTGCTCGTCGCTCAACTGGCCGTCGTTGACGTATTTGGCGATGTCGGCGCGGATGTCCCTGGCGGCAGGGGCACGGCTCTCGGCAACGCTCTCACCGTCGCACACCGGGCAGGCGATGCGTTCGGCGATCGACTGTGTCCGCTGGTCGGCGGTCAACGGTTTCGACGAACGCTGATAGCTGATGATCAGCAGTGAAGCGACAGCGGCGAACAGCAGCAGCCAGCCGGGCCAGCCGGTGAGGATCTTCTTCACTGACCGCAGCCTGGCAGGGGGTCGAACTGCAAGCTGTTGAGATCCTGTGCGGAGACGGCCATGCTCGAAAGACAGGCAGCGGTCATCTGGCTGATCGTGTGGTATTTGACGATGCCGTTGACGTCGATGACGAAGGTCTCCGGCACCTGGGCGACGCCGTAGTTGCTCGGCAGACCCTTGTCGTTCAGTACAGGCCACGCGCCGCCGGTACTCGTGAAGAATTTCGTGACGGCGTCCGGCGAATCGTCGAACATCACACTGACGAGCTTCGCTCCACCGACTTTCACCGTCTCGGCATTGGCGAACTTGACGAGCTCCGGCTGCTCGGCGATACACGGCACGCAATTGGACGTGAAGAAGTTGAGGATCACGACGTTGCCGCGTTGGGCGGCGAGGTCGAACGTACCGCCTGCCAGCATCGGCGACTGGAACTGCGGCGCCGGTTTGCCGAGCAGCGGGGTGAGAGAAGTTTCGGCGTTCTGGCGTGTCTTCGACCCGGCGAGCAGGACGAACAACCCGATCATCACGACGGCAATGGCGAGCGCCACGAACGGTGCAAGGCGGCGCTTCGACGGAGTGTTCCCCGAGGATGAATACGCTCCGTCGAGGTCGAGGTCGAGGTCGTGCGGGCTCTCGACATCGAAGTGATCGTCGAGGTCAGACATCTGCACCGACCGGTTCGAGCGGTACCGGGTTCGCCGGTTTCGCCGGTTCTGCCGGCGAGGCGGGAATGCGCTCGACGATCGGGGCGCTGGCCGGTTCGGTACCGCGGCGGCGTCGCTTGCCGGGGAACGCAGCGAGGACCGTACCGAAGGCCATCGTCAGGCCGCCGATCCACAGCCAGGCGATCATCGGCTTGATCGCCACCGTCAGACGGATCGGATCAGCTGCAGACGCCGGCTTGGGGTCCTCGAGCACGAGATAGATGTCCTCGGTCAATCCGGTTTTCACCGATGGCGTCGGCACCGTCTGTCCGACCGACTTGTAGGTCGTGGTCGCCGGCGCATAGATATGGCCGTCGACGGAGATCAGCGCCTTCGTGCCGAATCGTTGGGCCTGGTCGAACTTCTCGATACCGGTATAGGTGAACGTGTGCCCGGAGAACGTCACCGTCGAGTTCGCCTTGATGTCGAACGTCTGTTGGCGCGAATAGCTGTTCGACGACACCAGCCCGACGGCAACGAGGATGACACCGAGGTGGACGATCATGCCGCCGTTGGCGCGGCCGAGGAACCCGCGAATTCCTTGACGTCGGCTGGCGAGGACCAGTTGCCGGATCGCTGCAGCGGCGGCAAATCCGGCGAGCCCGTAGGCGATGATCGGGGTGATGCCGTCAGCTCCGACGAACAGTGCGACGGCCATCGCCACCACGCCACCCCACGCCGGCCAGAAAAGGCGTTTGCTCAGTACTTCGCTCGACGCCTTGCGCCACGGCAGTGCCGGGGCGATCGCCATCATGAATAGCAAGGCGATGCCGATCGGCTTGCCGAGTTGATCGAAGTACGGCGAACCGACGACGATCTTGCGATTCTGGATCGCCTCGACGAGCAACGGATAGACGGTGCCGAGGAGGATGATGAAGGCGAACAGCCCGAAGATCACGTTGTTCGCCAGGAAGGCACCCTCTCGGGAGATCGGCGAGTCCATCGAACCCGGTGAACGCAGGCGGTCACCGCGCCAGGCGATCAATGCCAGCGAGGCGAAGACGACGAGGCCGAAGAACGCCAGCAGGTAGGGCCCGATGCCGCTCTCGCTGAAGGAGTGGACGCTGGCGAGGACGCCGGAGCGGGTCAGGAACGTGCCGAGGATCGTCAGGCTGAATGTCGCCACCAGCAACGAGAGGTTCCAGACGCGCAGCATGCCGCGGCGCTCCTGGACCATCACCGAGTGGATGTAGGCGGTGCCGGTGAGCCACGGCAGGAAGCTCGCATTCTCGACAGGGTCCCAACCCCAGACGCCACCCCAGCCGAGGACCTCGTAGCTCCACCAGCCGCCGAGGAGGATGCCGATCGTCAGGAAACCCCAGGCGAACAGCGTCCACCGACGTGTCTCCATCAACCAGCCCTCGCCGACGCGGCCGGTGATCAATGCAGCGATGGCGAAGGCGAACGGCACGCTCATGCCGACGTAGCCGAGGTACAGCATCGGCGGGTGGAACAGCACCAAAATGTGGTTCTGCAGCAGCGGGTTGGGCCCGACGCCGTCCTTGATGCTGCCGGCGAGCTTGAACGGGTTGGCGGGGAACAGCGTGAGCACGAAGAAGAAGGCGCTGATGATGTACAGCACGGCCATCGCCCAGCCGACGAGCGGGTCGGTTCGGCGTGTGCGGAATCGGTAGGCGACCGCGGCGGTATAGCCGCCGAGGATCACCAGCCACAGCAGGATCGAGCCTTCGAGCGACGTCCAGATGGCGGTGACGTTGTACAGCGCCGGTGTCGTCCTCGCGCCGACTTTCTGAACGTAGGACAATGAGAAGTCGCGGGTGATCAGTGCCCGTTCCATCACCGCGAACGCCATGACTGCGGCACCGAAGACGAAGAAGGCGAAGCGGGTGCCCTGGGCGATCGTCTTCGGGTCGTGACGGCGCACGCCGATGACCTGGGCGCAGACACCGAAGATCGAAGCGGTCAGGCCGATGATCAGCGCGCTCGTTCCGAGCTGGGCGTTCAGGGTTGCAAGGAGCATACGCTCGCCTCTTGGTTGGCTTCGCTGAGACGCGTCTGGTTCTCGGCGACGTAGGTGTTGGAATGCTTGACCTCGAGGTTCGCGCCGATGAACACGCCATCTTTCAACGTGCCGTCGACGACCACCGGGATGCATTCCTTGAACAGCCCGCCGGGTTCGCCTTCGTAGACGACGGGCATCTGCTTGCCGTTGAACTCCATCGTGAACTTCGTCGCCTGGCCGTCATGCTGGACGGTGCCTTTGGCGACCGTTCCCTGTACTCGAAGGTTGTGGCTGGCGTCGCAGTTGGCTTTGACGTTGACCTCGTCGACGTTGCAGTAGTAGTTCAGGGCATTCGTCAGGAACTTGGTGACGATCACGCCGCCACCGATCAGTACGCAGGCGAGCAGGACGAAGATCGGCCAACGCTTGCGTTTCGGAGGAACGACAGGTGCCGGAGCATCCGCTTCGAGGGTGGCACGGGGGCTCAGGTCCATGGTTTGTCCTCGTCGGCGACCTGCTCGGCCAATTGTCTGCCGGCGCGGATCGTCCGCCAGGCGAAGGCAGCCATCGCCAGCAACGTGATCGAGTAACAGGCGGCGATGAATCCTGTGGTCACCGGGGTGCTCCTTCGTGACGGCGTTCTTCCAGAGCACGATCGAGACCGTGCGCCTCGACGGCGTCACGCATCGCCAATACCCGCTGACGGTGGATCAACAACCACGCATAGATCATCGTGAAGACGACGACGCCGATCATCAGGCTGAAGAGCATCAGCCCGCCGATCTTCGTGTCGCCACCCGGTGTGATCGTCGCCTTCTGGTGCAACGTCCGCCACCAGTTGACGCTGAAGTGGACGAGCGGGATCTCCAACGCAGCGACGAGTCCGAGCACCGCTGACCGCTTGGCCCGTGCCTGCGGTGTGCCGCCGAGGTTGCGTACGGCGATGTAGCCGATGTAGGTCACGAACATGAACGCCGTTGTCGTCAACAACGCGTCCCACTGCCAGTAGACGCCCCACGTCAGGCGCCCCCACAGCGAGCCGGTGACGAGGGTGACAGCCATGAAGACCACGCCGATCTCCGCCGATGCACCGGCGAAGCGGTCCCAGATCAGTGAGCGACCCGGCTTGGACAGGTAGACCCCGGAACACAGCGCGGTCACACCGAAGGCGAGGAATGCGAGCCACGCACCAGGCACGTGGATGTACATGATCCTGACGGCCTGCTTCTGCAGGTAGTCGGCGGGGGAGAAGGCCAATCCGAAGGCGACGAGCCAGACGAGACCGATCAGCGAGGAGATACCGAGGACGCGTGTCGCCCGCGTGCCGGTGCCGCTGGTTCTGCGACGAGTTTTCTTCGCGCTCGGCGGCGCCCCGCTCGGCTGCGTCAGGTCTGCGGCGTTCGACGTCGGCACGGCGGGCGGCACATCGGTGCTGGCCGTGTTGGCAGTGGTGCTCATCGTGTCACCTGCAACCTTCCTACGTCGGTTCGTTTCATCACGTCTCGTCACTCAGCATTGCGTCATTCAGTATCCGTTACTCATCGAGCAGTGGACCAAATGCCAGCACGCCGACGACACCGAAGGCTGCCGCGAACGTGATCAGCAGGCCAAGCCATGGCCAGCCGTCGGCGAGCACGGCTTTCCCGGTGCCGAACGCCGCTTCCAACGCTCGAGTTGCACCTATGAGTACCGGTGCCACCACCGGCAGTAAGAGGAGTGGGAGCAGTGTCTCCCGTCCCTTGATGCCTGCAGCGAGACCACCGTACAGAGTACCGACGAAGGCCAGCCCGCAGGTAGCGGCCAGCACCGTCGTGACCAAGAGCACCACGCCGCCCAGGCGAATCTCCGTGTGATAGAGCAGTACGGCAGCGCCGATGAGGATCGTTTCGAGCGCGACAAGTTGCGCCGCGAGCGCTGCAGCCTTGCCGAGAAAGATGCCGCCGGGGTCGATCCCGGCAACGCGCAGCGCGTCGATCGCCCCATCCGCGGTCTCGATGGCGAACGATCGCTGGACGAGGATCAGCAGGCTGAACAACGTCGCCAGCCAGATGAGGCCGGGTGCGACCTGCACCAGCAGTGCATCGTTCTCGTTGTCGAGGGCGAAGGCGAACATCACCATGGCGATCGCCGCGAACGGCAGCACCTGGTTGGTGATCACGCGACTGCGTGCCTCGATCCGCAGGTCCTTGGCGGCGACGAGTTTGGCGACATTCCACGTGTTCACTGTTCGACCTCGTGCACCTGGCCGGCGATGACCTGCACGGTGCGGTGGGCGAGCGCTCCAGCTCGCTCCAGTTCGTGGGAGGCAACGAGCACCGTGGCACCGGAGGCCGCCGCCTGTCGCAAGACGGCGTCGAGCTCGTCGCGGCCTTCGGCATCGAGCCCAGCATGGGGCTCGTCGAGCAGCCACAGAACCGCTCTGCGGGCCACCAGGCATGCAAGTGCCGTCCGGCGTTTCTGGCCGGCAGACAAGCGGCCCACCTGCACGTCGGCGAGGCGCAACGACAGTCCGAGGCGATCGAGCGCTGCGTCGATCTCCCCACTGCTCGCACCGACCGTCGTTCCCCAGAACTGCACGTTGTCGCGCACGCTCAGCTCGGGATACAACCCATTCGTATGCCCGAGCAGTCCGACCTTGGCGCGGACGCCGGAACGGTCGACCGTCAGGTCATGACCGAGGACGACAGCGTGACCGCGTACGACCGGCAGCAGGCCCGCACAGACCCGAAGCAGTGACGTCTTGCCGGCACCGTTCGGGCCCTGGAGCAGCACGATCTCGCCGCGCAGCACCGTCAGGCTGGCACCGGCAAGGGCGGGGAACTGCCCGAGCACCGCGACGACATCACGGAGGTCGACGATGGTTTCCATGGACGCAAAGCGACGGTATCGACTGCGAAGCCGTTCGCCCAACGCTGAAGGAGAGCTCACGACCGGTGAACATGGTTCGCGCTGGTCGCCACGTAGTGTGGATTCGGTGAGCGACAGCGGCGATGGCGGCGTCGAGGATCAAGACGGCGGGCTGTGCGAGCCCGGGGACACGGGTAGCGATCACGGCGGCGGAGCGGAGACAACGGAAAATTCATCAGCCGGCGCGAGCCGGCACGGCGAGCCGGTTGCGGTTTCGCCCGACGCGCCAGGCGGTTCGGATGGCGAGGAGGAGTGGGACCATCCGCGCGCAGATCGGGCATTGGCTCGACTGCAGTCGATGTCCGACGTCGAGACAGATTCGACGGCCGACTCACGTCCGACGACGGTCATCTCCACAACCCCGGTCAGCGCTGCCACCGGGCAAAAAGCGGCGGCCACCGCTGCCAGGCCGACCGTCCCGTCACGTCCGGGAAGCGACCCACCTCGGCCGTGGTGGAAGGCGAAGCCTCGCCAGAAGTACCCGAACGACTGGCGCAAGATCGTCGGCGGGATCGGCTGGAGTTTCATCGCCGCCGGCGTGCTGATCCTGTTGTTCGTCGTCTACCAACTGTGGGGCACGGGGATCCAGTACGCCTCGGCACAGGACGATCTCGCCAAGCAGTTCGCCGCCAGGCAGGCGGCAATCGCCGCAGCGACCGCCTCCGCCCCTGCGCCGACGACGAGTCCGGCGACCGCTCCGCCGACCGCTGCAGCGACTGCTGCAGCGACTGCTGCAGCATCCGCTGCGGCATCAGCAGATCCGTCGGTCTCCACCGCTGCTGCCGGCACCACCACTCCGCAGACCGATGCCCCGACGACGGCCACCGCCACAACGGCTGCGGTGGCACCGTATCCCGGTCCTGCGATCCAGCTCGGTGACGCCATCGGCAGGCTGACGATCCCCAAGATCAGCGTCGACGCCATCGTCCTCGCCGGTGTTCGCACTCAGGACATCGCCAAGGGCATCGGGCACTTCCCCGACACGCCGCTGCCAGGTCAGCAGGGCAACGCCGCCCTCGCCGGGCACCGCACCACCCACGGCGGAGTGTTCGGCGACCTCGACCAACTCGTCGCCGGCGATGAAATCGACTTCACGACCTTGACCAACGTCACCTACACGTACATCGTCACCGGCTCGACGGTCGTGCAGCCGGACCAGGTCGAGGTGCTCGCCGATCACCCGGACAAGGTGATGCTGACGCTGGCGACATGTACGCCGAAGTTCACCGCCAAGTCCCGCCTGATCGTCACCGCCGAATTGAAGGTCGGGGGGGAACCGCCCGTGGAAACGGCGACGAAGCAATACGGCAACCCCGGTCTGTACGCCAATGGTGCCAACACCAACGACACGAGCGGTTCGCTCGGCCCGGACGAAGGTGATACGAGGCCGACTGGCGAAACAACCGCCGGCACTGCCACTGCTACCGGTAGTGCTGCGACCACAGCAACCACTGCTGCACCCGTCGCTGTTGCACCCGCCGTCGATGCACCCGCCAATTCGTCGTTCGATGCCCTCAACGAAGGTTGGTTCAGCGACAGCGGCGCCTATCTGCCGGTCGTGCTCTGGGGTCTCGGGCTGATCGCCGTCGCCCTGCTCGCATGGGCACTGAGCCGCAAGACACGTCGCCTCATCGGCTGGGCAGTTGCCTTCGCCCCGTTCATCGTGCTCCTCTACTTCTGGTTCGAGAACGTCAACCGCCTGCTGCCGCCCAACCTCTGAGCGCTCGCAGCAGGGGCGCAGCGGCCGCGAACGCATCTGCGGCTGCTGTCGGCCCGAGCGATACATCGGTGGGTGCGGCCGCTTCGAACTCGCCCATCTACGCTCTGGAGATGAGCGAGTACGTCACCATTCTTGTCGAGCGCCTTGATCGGGTCGCGGTTGTCACTCTCAATCGACCGGAGGCTTTGAACGCTCTGAACCAGCAGTTGATGGGTGAGCTGACCACTGCCTGCGCCGAGATGGACAACGATCCCGGGATCGGGTGCATCGTCATCACCGGTTCGTCTCGGGCGTTCGCTGCTGGAGCAGATATCAAGGAGATGCAGCCGCTCGGTTACATGGATGCCTTCGCGATCGATCTGTTCGCCGACTGGGGCAAGTTGTCGGCGGTGCGCACGCCGGTCATCGCCGCAGTCGCCGGTTTCGCCCTCGGAGGTGGTTGTGAGCTGGCGATGATCTGCGACACGATCATCGCCGCCGATACCGCCAAATTCGGTCAGCCGGAGATCAAGCTCGGGATCATGCCGGGGATGGGCGGCTCGCAGCGCCTAGCACGGTTCATCGGCAAGGCCAAGGCGATGGAGATGTGCCTGACCGGTCGGATGATGGGTGCCGAGGAGGCCGAGCGCTGCGGCCTCGTGTCGCGGGTCGTCCCGGCCGACGAACTGCTCGGGGATGCCATCAAGACGGCGACCACGATCGCCTCGATGTCCAAGCCGTCGTCGATGATGGTCAAGGAGGCGGTGAACCGCTGCTACGAGACGACGCTGTCTGAAGGCGTCCGTTTCGAGCGGCGCCTGTTCCATTCGACGTTCGCCACGGACGACCAGTCAGAGGGCATGGCTGCCTTCGTCGAAAAGCGCCCAGCCAACTTCACCCACCGCTGAGAGATCCTTCCGCTTGCCGGGATGTTCAGAAGCGGGCGAGGGGACTGATCGCCACGTAGACAGCGAGCGCTGCGGCGACGCCGTTGCGCATGATCGTCTTCGGGCCGACGGTCGCTGAATGCACCGAACCGAAGCAGTGGCAGGCGACGACGCGACCCTGGCGGATCACCCTGACGATCGCGGCGATGAAGACGGCGAGCAAGACGGATGCGCCGGCTGCGCCCAGTCGTGATGTCGGGTCGAACACGATGGCGACGGCGACGAGCAGTTCGACGAGTGGCAGCGCGACTGCGCCGAAGCCGACGAGAACCGACGGGACGCCGAAATCACCCACTGCCTGTCGCGCGCCCTGACGGTCACGCAGTTTGGCGGCACCGGCGACGACGAACATCGTCGCCAGCACGAGCCGGATGACGATGAGGGTGATTCTCATCGTCGGAACGCGAGCGTCGGCAGGAGAGCGGTCAAGCGCACACGACGAGGGGGAATCGGGGATCGTCGAGCGGTCCACCGACGATGAGTTCGTGCTGCTCGAACGGTGGTGAATGCAGCCAGGGCCTGAGAGCGAAGGTTGCGTCGTCACCGATCCATCGCAGGCTCACGGCCCGTCGTGACGTCACTGCGCTCGTGTTGCCCGGCGCCTCGTGGAGCGTGCGGTAGTGGAAGACGATGACATCACCCGGCTCGACGGCGAAATTGAGCACCCGGTGCTGATCGATCTCGGCATCCAGGTCAGGGACGAGTTCGAACCCCGACTCCGCAGCCGCGTACGGCGTGTGGTCGACGAACTTGCGCGGCACGAAGGAACGGTTCCAGCGGTGAGAGCCGGCGATGAATCGCAAACCGGCCTCAGCCGGGACCGGATCGAGGGCGATCCACATGCTGACGTTCTGGTCGCCGTCGACGCAGTAGTACGGCTGGTCGTGATGCCAGGGGGTCCGCTCCTGAGCGCCTGGCTCCTTGACGAGCACGTGCTCGTGGAAAAAGCGGACGCTGTCGGAGCGCATCAGTCTGCCGGCGAGTTCGGCGAGTCCGGAATGCTCGACGACATCTCGGTACGCCGGGACGTCCTGCCACGTGACGTAGTCGCTCCAGAATCCGACGGACTCGTCAGGCTTGGTATACCAACTGGCCCACTCGCTCGGGTTGGCGCGGTTGTGTTCGACGCCCTCTGCGAGCCGGTCGAGCCAGCGCTGGTCCACCGACCCGCGGATCACAGCGGCACCGTCTCGCTGGAAGTCGTCGATATCTGATTCGCGCAGACGGTCGGCGCCGGTCAGCTCACCGCTCATCCGGTCACCTCGAAGAAGATGAGCAGGAACCCGTTCGGGTCCATCAGCGAGAAGTTGTGATGTCCCCACGGCTGGGTGGTGGGCGGCTGCGAGATCGACCAGCCGGCAGCGACCGCCCGGTCGTGGTAGCCGGCGATCTCGTCACATTCGATCGACACGAAGACGCCGTTCGGGGTCGGCGCCGGCGCATCGACCTCGAGCAGTTCGATGCGCGCATCAGGACCGATTCCGAAGATCAAACCGCCGGGGAACTGCTTGGCGACGGGAAAGCCGAGCATCTCGCCATAGAAGTGAGCACACTCCTGCATCCGGTCGGTGTGCAAAACCACACGAAACTCAGCCATCGCCCCAACCTACCGCCGGCACCAAACCCGAACAGCGAAGCGAAGCGGCGACCGCACCCGCCCGATGACGTCAGCTCTTTGAACGTCGGTGTGCGAACCAGCTCGGGCGTCCGATAGCATTTCCAATTCGTGTGCGAAGTCCCCATGCGGGGAAGCCGCAGACTCAGCTCGTCGGACAGGATCCGGCCGGCTGAAATGTAGCAATCGCCAATCGACGTCCGTGAGCGCCCCGAGCAAGTGGGGAACCACACGGCACAACCGAATGTGATGCTCCGCTGGCCTGTGCCAGGCGGAGCATTTGCGTGAGGGACACCTTCTCGGCATGAAAATTCCGAGCCGACCACATAAAGGCAGCCGCTATGGCGACGAAAGCGATCGTCGGCGAAAAAGTAGGAATGACCCAGGTCTGGGCCGAGGACAACCGGATCATCCCGGTGACGGTTCTCAAGGTCGAGCCGGCTCGCATCGTGCAGGTCAAGACGACCGAGCGCGACGGCTACACCGCGCTTCAAGTGACGTATGGGTCCAAGGATGCCAAGAAGCTCACCAAGCCTCAGGCAGGCCATTTCGCCAAAGTAGGAGTCAACCCCGGCCGACGCGTCGTCGAGCTGCGTCTCGACAACGTCGACGGATACGAGGTCGGCCAGGAAATCACCGTCGACACCCTGGTCGCCGGTCAGAAGATCGATGTGACCGCCATCAGCCGTGGCAAGGGATTCGCCGGCACGATGAAGCGCCACAACTTCAAGGGCCAGGGCGCCAGCCACGGTAACCACAAGCACCACCGTGCACCAGGTTCCGTCGGCTCGTGTTCGTTTCCAGGCCGCGTCTTCAAGGGCGTACGCATGTCGGGGCACATGGGACACGAGCAGGTCACGACGCTCAACCTCGAAGTCGTCTCCGCTGATCCAGAGCGCAACCTGCTGCTCGTCAAGGGTTCCGTACCGGGCCCCAACGGCGGCGTCGTGATCGTTCGTAACGCAGTGAAGGGGAAGTGATGGCGACTGTCACCATCAAGTCATCCGCCGGTGCAGAAGCCGGCTCCGTCGATCTCGACGCGGTCACCTTCGGGGCGCAGCTGAACGTTCCGCTGCTCCACCAGGTCGTCACCGCGCAGCTCGCCAAGCGCCGTGCAGGGACACAGAGCACCAAGACCCGCGCCGAGGTGCGTGGCGGTGGGCGCAAGCCACACCGTCAAAAGGGCACAGGCGGCGCCCGTCAGGGCTCCATCCGCGCACCGCACTACTCCGGAGGTGGTGTCGCTCTCGGGCCGAAGCCGCGTAGCTACGCCCAGAAGACCCCGAAGAAGATGATCAAGGCGGCGCTTCGCTCTGCATTGTCGGACCGGGCCAACGACAACAAGATCGTCGTCGTCGACGGTTGGAACTGGTCGACACCGAAGACCAAGGACGCCATCGCCGCACTCGCAGCGATCGGTGTGGAGGGCAAGGTGCTCGTCGTCATCAAGCGTGACGAAGTCGCAGCAGCCCGTTCGTTCCGCAACATCCCATGGGTCCAGCTCATCGAAGTCGGCGAACTGAACGCCTATGACGTGCTGTGCAACGACTTCATCGTCTTCACCAAGGACACCCTTCCGTCGTCGAACGACGCCCAGAAGGACGCCAAGCCCGGCTCGCAGGCAGCACAGGAAGACGGAGACGAGTCATGAAAGACCCACGCGACATCATCATTTCGCCGGTGGTCTCCGAGAAGAGCTACGGGTTGATCGAGCAGGGTGTGTACACCTTTGTCGTCGACAAGAAGGCCTCGAAGCCGGAGATCCACGACGCCGTCGAGCTCATCTGGGGTGTCAAGGTGGTTTCGGTGAACACCATGAACCGCCACGGCAAGACGCAGAAGAATCGCCGCACCAACGTCAAAGGCAAGCGCCCCGATTCGAAGCGCGCCCTCGTGACCTTGGCCCCCGGTAACGAAATCCCGCTGTTCGAGAACAACTGAGCCGACCATGTCACTTCGCAAACGCAAGCCAACCAGCGCAGGCAGCCGCTTCCAGACCGTCTCCGATTTCAAGGAAATCACCAAGACGACCCCGGAGCGCACCCTCCTCGCCCCCAAGCCGGAGCACGCTGGCCGCAACGCCCAGGGCCGCATCACCTCACGTCACCGTGGTGGGGCGCACAAGCGCCAGTACCGCATCATCGACTTCCGCCGCGTCAAAGACGGCGTGTCGGCCAAGGTCGCCGCCATCGAGTACGACCCCAACCGCACCTGCCGTATCGCTCTGCTGCACTACGCAGACGGCGAGAAGGCCTACATCCTCGCCCCGAAGGGTCTCGTCGTCGGCACCCATATCACCAGCGGTCAGGGTTCTGACATCAAGCCGGGTTGCGCCATGCCGATGCGGTACATCCCGGTCGGTACGACGATCCACAACGTCGAGATGCGTCCTGGTCAGGGCGGCAAGATTGCCCGCTCGGCAGGCAACAGCGTGCAGCTCGTCGCCAAGGACGGTGACTACGCAACACTGCGTATGCCGTCCACCGAAATGCGCCGCGTGTCGATCGACTGCCGTGCGACGATCGGCGAGGTCGGCAACTCCGAGCACGAACTGATGAAGATCGGCAAGGCCGGTCGTAACCGCTGGAAGGGCGTCCGCCCGCAGTCCCGCGGTGTCGTCATGAACCCGGTCGATCACCCGCACGGTGGTGGCGAAGGCCGCACCTCCGGCGGACGCCATCCGGTGTCGCCATGGGGCAAGGTCGAAGGACGTACCCGTCGCAAGAAGAAGGCGTCAAGCCAGTTGATCATTCGTCGGCGTCGCGCCGGCAAGGGCCGGAGGTAACCGGAAATGTCACGCAGCCTCAAGAAGGGCCCGTTCGTCGACGACCATCTGCTCAAGAAGGTCGACGCACAGAACGCAGCCAACGAGCGCAAGGTCATCAAGACCTGGTCGCGCCGTTCCACCATCATCCCCGACATGGTCGGTCACACGATTGCCGTCCATGACGGCCGCAAGCACGTCCCGGTGTATGTCACCGAGTCGATGGTCGGCCACAAGCTCGGCGAATTCTCCCCGACCCGTACGTTCAAGTACCACGCAGGTCAAGAGAAGAACACGAAGGGTCGCCGCTAATGACCGGTCCCAAGAGAAACGAAGGTGCCACCGTTGTCGGTGAGCACACCGGTGCCCGTAGCACGGCAAAGCACGTCAGAGTGTCGTCCTACAAGGTCCGCGAAGTCCTCGACATCATCCGCGGCCTCGAGGTACAGCGCGCAGACGAAGTATTGCAATTCACCGAGCGCGACGCCGCCAACGACGTCCGCAAGGTGCTTGCATCTGCGGTCGCCAACGCCGTCCACAACGAAGAGCAGGACCCTGACGAGCTGTATGTCCGCGCTGCATTCGCCGACGAAGGCCCGACGCTCAAGCGTTTCCGCCCACGTGCCCGTGGCCGTGCTTCGCGCATCCGCAAGCGCACCGCTCACATCACGATCATCGTCGATCGTATGAGCGACGCCCAGCTCGCCCAGAAGGCAGCCAAGGAATCGGCACGCTCCGGCGCTCCGGGCCGTGGCCGTCGCGTCGCCGCCAGTACCGCCCAGTCACGTCGTGACCGCGTTGCCAGCAGCCGCGCAGCTGCCGCCAGTGGAGGCAGGTCGTCGGGGTCATCCAAGGCCGCTGTCGCTGAGATCGCTGGCAGTGACGAAGCGGGTGCCGACACCGAGAACGAATTGTCGCCAGGGCCGGCGCCCGACGTCGTGACGTCAGAGACGGGTTCCGAGAACACGGTTTCGGAAGACATTGCCGTCGAACCGTCAGGGGACGAAGTCGCGGCTGAGGTCGACAGCGCCGTCGAAGCGGCTCCAGAAACCACCGATGCCGCCGAAGAGACGGAGAAAAACTGATGGGTCAGAAAGTCAACCCGTACGGGTTCCGCCTCGGGATCACCACGGACTGGAAGAGCCGCTGGTTCAGCGAGCGCCAGTACAAGGAATATCTCACCGAGGATTGGAAGATCCGCGAGTACATCAACAAGCTGCTGCCTGATGCGGCGATCAGCCGCATCGAGGTCGAGCGCACCCGTGACAAGCTGCGCATCGACGTGCACACCGCCCGCCCTGGCATCGTCATCGGCCGCCGTGGCGCCAAGGCGGACGAGCTCCGCGCTGGTCTGACGAAGATCACCGGCAACAACAAGGTGCAGTTGAACATCGTCGAGATCAAATCCGCTGAACTCGATGCCGCCCTGATCGCCCAAGGTGTTGCCGACCAGTTGCAGAACCGCATTGCCTTTCGGCGGGCGATGAAGCGTGCCGTCCAGAACGCACAGAAGGCTGGTGCCCTCGGCATCCGCGTGCAGTGCTCGGGGCGCCTCGGTGGCGCTGAAATGAGCCGTACCGAGTGGTACCGCGAAGGTCGCGTTCCGCTGCACACGTTGCGCGCCGACATCGACTACGGCTTCCGCGAGGCGAAGACCTCGTCGGGTCGAGTCGGTATCAAGGTCTGGATCTACAAGGGCGACATCCTGCCCTACAAGCCGCAGACCGACGACAAGGTCGTTCGCGAAGCTGCGATGGCAGTCGGCGACCCGGCCGGTCTCGTTGGCGAAGCACCGCGCAAGTTCGTTTCCTCAGGAGGCCGCCGCCAGGAGCCGACAGAGCCTGAGGCAGCACCACTCGTCAAAGAAGCCGATCCTGAACTGGAACGCCTGCTCGCTGAGGAAGAAGACATCGAGCGTCGTATCAACCAGGGTCACGAAGCCCCACATTTCCGCGGGGAGGACTGATCACTCATGTTGATGCCCAGAAGGGTCAAACACCGTAAACAGCACCGTGGCCGCACGGGTGGACTCACCCGCGGCACCGGCGATCTCGCCTTCGGCGAGTACGGCATCCAGGCACTCGAGCCTGGCTGGCTGACGGCCCGCCAGATCGAGGCCGCTCGTATCGCCATGACCCGCGCCATCAAGCGCGGTGGCAAGGTGTGGATCAACGTCTTTCCGGACAAGCCGGTCACGAAGAAGCCGGCCGAGACCCGCATGGGTTCCGGCAAGGGCAACCCGGAGTTCTGGGTCGCCGTCGTCAAGCCAGGCCGGGTGCTTTTCGAACTGTCGTTCCCCAACGAAGAAGTCGCACGCGAAGCGCTTGCCAAGGCAGTGCAGAAGCTGCCGATCAAGGCTCGCGTCATCACCAAGGCCGAGGGAGTCTGAGATGGCAAGGGAATTGGCAGAACTCAAAGAACTGGAACTCGGCGCATTGATCGAAGAGCTCCTCGAAACCAAGCAAGAGGCGTTGAACCTTCGGTTCCGCAACGCCACCGGGCAGTTGGACAACGTCGCCGCCATCGGCAACACACGTCGCCAGATCGCCCGCATCAACACCCTCATCAGGCAGAAGGAAATCGCTGCCGCTGAGAAGGCTGCCGGAAAGGCGACAAGCAAATGAGTGACCAGGAAGTGGTTGGCGAAGCCACCGAATCCACCAAGACCGCGACGGATGCGGTCGACGCAGACGAGGCCCGCGCCGCCCGGAAGGTGCGCGAAGGCCTGGTCGTGTCGAACAAGATGAACCAGACCGCAGTGGTCGCCATCATCGAGCGCGTCCGCCACCCGAAGTACGCCAAGTTCGTCAACCGGACGAAGAAGCTCTACGCCCACGACGAGAACAACGACGTCAACATCGGCGACCGCGTTCGCGTGATGGAGACCCGCCCGATGAGCAAGCTCAAGCGCTGGCGCATCACCGAAGTGCTGGAAAGGGCGAAGTAGTCCGATGATTCAGCAAGAATCCCGCCTGCGGGTTGCAGACAACAGTGGCGCCAAGGAAGTGCTGTGCATCAAGGTGCTCGGCGGAACCCGCCGGCGCTACGCCTCGATCGGTGACATCTTCATCGCCACCGTCAAAGACGCCATTCCCGGCGCAGCAGTCAAGAAGGGCGAAGTCGTCAAGTGCGTCGTCGTCCGGGTGAAGAAGGAAAAGCGCCGTGCAGACGGCAGCTACATCCGCTTCGACGACAACGCTGCGGTATTGATCAAAGATGATCAGTCGCCGCGTGGCACCCGCATCTTCGGGCCGGTCGGCCGCGAATTGCGTGACAAGAAGTTCATGAGAATCGTCTCACTTGCACCGGAGGTGTTGTGATGAAGTTGCGTAAAGGTGACCCGGTCATCGTCATCACCGGCAAGGACAAGGGCAAAGAGGGCGAGATCGCACGCGTCCTCCCGACCCGCAATCAAGTGATCGTCAACGGTGTCAATACCGCCAAGCGTCACCAGAAGGCCCGCAAGCAGAACGAGCAGGCCGGCATTATCGACAAGGACCTGCCGCTCAACGCCAGCAATGTCGCTTACCTCCACAAAGGAAAGCCGACTCGAATCGGTTACCGCCTGGAAGAGGACGGCACCAAGGTGCGGATCGCCAGAAGCACCGGAGACGTAATCCGATGAGCGACGCAACCGCTACTCAAGTCAAAGAGATCCCTCGCCTCAAGGCCCGCTATGACGCCGAGATCCGCGACGCCCTCCAGGCGCAGCTGAACCTCCGCAATGTCATGGAAGTCCCGAAGTTGACGAAGATCGTCATCAACATGGGCGTCGGCCGTGCCACACAGCAGCCTTCGCTGCTCGAGGGTGCTGTTGCCGACCTGACGAAGATCGCCGGACAGAAACCGCTCGTCACCAAGGCCCGCCAGTCCGTCGCCGCATTCAAACTGCGCGAAGGTCAGGCAATCGGTGCCAAGGTCACCCTGCGCGGCGACCGTATGTGGGAGTTCCTCGACCGTCTGATCGCCGTGGCGATCCCGCGAATCCGCGACTTCCGCGGCCTGCCGGCTCATTCATGGGACGGCCGTGGCAACTACACGTTCGGTATCTCCGAGCAGACGATCTTCCCGGAGATCCAATACGACAAGATCGACACGCAGCACGGCATGGATGTCACCATCGTGACTTCGGCAAAGACCGATGCCGCCGGCAAGGCCTTGCTCGATGCCTACGGATTCCCGTTCAAGCGCGGCCAGGCCGCCCTCGATGCAGTCCCAGCCAAGAAGAAGCGCCGAGGCCCCGGCTCCGGGCCCAAGGGACGACCAGCTGCCGCTGCTGCTCCCGCCAAGAAGAAGAAGTGAGTAGCTGACCATGGCGAAGAAGTCACTGATCAACAAGTCGCAGGCGACACCGAAGTACAAGGTGCGTGCGTATACACGTTGCCGCCGCTGCGGCCGTGCGCGTTCCGTATTCCGTAAGTTCGGTCTCTGCCGCATCTGCCTGCGTGAACTCGTTCATGCCGGCGAAGTGCCGGGCGTGACCAAGGCCAGCTGGTAAGGGGAGGACAACCACACCATGATGACCGACCCTATTGCCGACATGCTGACCCGCATCCGCAACGCCAACGTGGCGATGCACGACGAAGTCAAGATGCCGTCCAGCAAGCAGAAGATCGCGCTTGCCACCATTTTGAAGTCAGAGGGCTACATCGGGGATTTCTCCGTCGCCCCATCCACCACCGGTCCCGGTGAAGTACTCCTCGTCTCGATGAAGTACTCCGCCGACCGCAAGCGCACCATCGCCGGTCTGCGCCGCGTTTCCAAGCCAGGCCTTCGCGTGTACCGCAAGGCCGGCACGGTCCCACGCGTCCTCGGCGGCCTCGGTGTCGCAGTTCTATCCACCAGCCAGGGGCTCATCACCGACCGCGAAGCGCGCAAGCGCAACGTCGGCGGCGAAGTCCTCTGCTACGTGTGGTGATCAGGAGGATCTCGAATGTCCCGCATCGGTAAAGCCCCCATCTCCGTCCCAGACGCCGTGAACATCTCCATCGTTGATGGATTGGTCACCGTCAAAGGCCCCAACGGCACGCTCTCGCGCACCGTCCCCGGCGAGATCACCGTCCGCCAGGACGCCGCGACCCTCGTGGTCGAGCGCCCGAACGACGAGCGCCAGAACCGCTCACTCCACGGCCTGACCCGCACACTCGTCGCCAACATGGTGACCGGCGTGACCACCGGGTTCACCAAGGAACTGGAGATCATCGGCGTCGGCTACCGCGCAGAGGCGCAGAGCCCGACAACGCTCCGTATGGCGCTCGGCTTCAGCCATCCGGTCATCGTCGAAGCGCCAGATGGTGTCACTTTCGAGTTGGCACCGGCGATTCCCGGACCGGGCCGTGGTGCACGCATCATCGTCAAGGGAATCGACAAGGAAAAGGTCGGCCAGGTCGCCGCCAACATCCGTTCCATCCGCAAGCCCGAGCCCTACAAGGGCAAGGGTGTCCGCTATGTCGGTGAGCGCGTCCTGCGCAAAGCCGGCAAGACCGGGAAGAAGTAAGTCATGGCCGATATCTCTGCCGTCCGCCGCAAGTCCCGTATCCGTCGTCACGGCCGTGTCCGCAAGCGCGTCCACGGAACCGCTGCCCGTCCACGCCTTGCAGTGTTCCGCTCGAACAAGCATCTCGTGCTGCAGGTCATCAACGACGACGAGGGCACCACGCTTGCTGCCGCCTCGACCGTCGAGGCCCCACAGCGTGCTGAGGGTTCGACCGGTTCGATCGACGGCGCAGCCCGTATCGGCAAGCTCGTTGCCGAGCGCGCCAAGGCTGCCGGTGTCGAGAAGGTTGTCTTCGACCGTGGAGGATTCCTCTTCCACGGCCGCGTTGCTGCGGCTGCCAATGCCGCCCGCGAAGCTGGTCTGGAGTTCTGATGAGTGTTTCCGTAGATCCCACAACGCTTCGCGAGTCGCGTGTCATCGCCATCAACCGCGTCGCCAAAGTCGTCCAGGGTGGCCGTCGTTTCTCGTTCACCGCGCTCGTGGTGATCGGTGACGGTAACGGCCACGTCGGCCTCGGCTATGGCAAGGCGAAGGAAGTGCCGCTCGCCATCCAGAAGGGCACAGAGGAGGCGAAGAAGAACCTCTTCGCCGTTCCGCTCGCCGGCTCCACCATCACCCACCCGGTCACCGGGATCATGGGCGCCGGTCGCGTGATGCTCAAGCCGGCGGCTCCGGGTACCGGAGTCATCGCCGGCGGCGCTGCCCGCTCGATCCTCGAAGAAGCCGGCATCCACGACGTCCTCGCCAAGTCGCTCGGCTCGTCGAATGCCATCAACGTCGCCCGGGCGACGATCAACGGCTTGATGTCGTTGCAGCGTCCGGACGAGGTTGCCAAGCGCCGCGGTCTCGCTGCCGAGGACTTCGTTCCCGCCGGCATGCTGCGCGCCTACAACGCACGTCAGAAGTCCGCTAGTTCGCCGGAGGTGCACTGATCATGGCTGATGAGAAGTGTTTGAAAGTCACCCAGATCAAGTCGAAGATCTCGAGCAAACCGAAGAGTATCGGCACGCTCCGCGCCCTTGGCCTGCGCACAATCGGTGACACCAACGTGTTGCCGGATCGCCCGGAGATCCGCGGCATGATCAACCGTATTCCCCACCTCATCACGGTGGAAGTCGTCGATGGCCCGTACGTGGCGATCGATCGCACGAAGAAGAGAGCAGTCTGATGCGCGTCGACGAACTCGCCCCATCCCCAGGATCAACCAGGAGCCGTAAGCGCGTCGGTCGCGGTATCGGTGGCAAAGGCGGCAAGACCGCCGGCCGCGGCACCAAGGGTCAATACGCCCGCAACACCGTCGCTCGCGGTTTCGAAGGCGGCCAGATGCCACTGAAGCAGCGCGTCCCGAAGTTGAAGGGCTTCAACAACCCGTTCCGTGTCGAATATCAGGGCATCAACCTCGACTCCCTCGATGCCATGACGATCGACGAGATCTCGCCGGCCACGTTGCACGCCGCCGGAGTGTCGCACAAGGGGGCACTCATCAAGGTCCTCGGCCGCGGAGAGATCAACCGTCCCGTGGCCGTGACGGCGCACGCCATTTCCAAGTCAGCCGAAGCCGCCATCACGGCTGCCGGCGGTAGTGTCACCGTGTTGCCGTCGCCGTTCCGGGTACGCCCGCCGGCCAAGGGCAACCAGTTCGCCAACCGCTGATCCGGTTCGCCCTGTGCCAGACCCGTTCGGGTCTGGCATCATCGGTTTTTTCACACAGAACTTCGGACGAGGAGATATTTCGTGTTTTCCAACTTGAAGAACATCTTCAAGGTGCCCGATTTGCGGAACAAGATCCTGTTCACGATTCTGTGTATCGCGATCTACCGTCTCGGCACCTCGATCCGTGTTCCCGGCATCGACAACCAGCAGGTCAAGGCGCTACGTAGCCAGGCCTCTGACGGTGCGCTGGGTTTCTTCAACCTGTTTTCCGGCGGTGCCTTTGCCAGCTTCGCCATTTTCGCGCTCGGCATCATGCCGTACATCACTGCCAGCATCATCATGCAGGTCCTCGGCGTCGTCATTCCCAAGCTCGAGCAGTGGCAGAGCGAAGGTGCTGTCGGTCAGCGCAAGATCACACAGTGGACCCGCTATCTGGCCATCGCCATCGCCACCCTGCAGGCCACCGGCCTGACATTCCTGTTCGGCCAGGGCAACGGGCAGGCGTTCTTCACCGCCGGGCAGAACGTTCCCGCTGTCAAGCTCCTCGATCCGTTCATGCCACGGGCGTTGCTCGTGATTCCGACCTTGGTCGCCGGAACAGCGTTCATCATGTGGATCGGCGAGCTCATCAGCCAACGAGGTATCGGCAACGGTATGTCGATCATCATCTTCGCATCCGTCGTCAGTGCCCTGCCCAACGGGTACTACTCGATGTTGAAAGAGAAGAAGTGGATCGTTTTCGTGATCCTCGTGCTGGTCTCCCTCGGTATTCTCGTGGCGATCGTCCGCATCGAACTCGGCCAACGTCGCATCCCCGTGCAGTTCGCCAAACGTGTCGTCGGCCGTCGGATGTACGGCGGGCAGAACACGTACATCCCGTTGAAGGTCAACCAGGCCGGCGTCGTCCCGATCATTTTCGCCAGTTCCGTGCTGCTGCTCCCGGTGCTCGCCTCGAACCTCATCGGCGGTACTGCCAACGGCAAGGGGTGGCGTGATGCCATCAGTCGCTTCATCAGCCAGAACGTCGTCAACAGCAAGAGCCTGCTGTACGTCTCGGTGTTGGCGATTCTCGTCGTCGCCTTTGCATATTTCTACAACGCCATTGCCTTCGACCCGATCAAACAGGCCGACCAGATCCGCAAACAGGGCGGTTTCATCCCCGGCATCCGCCCAGGACCCCAGACAGAGCGTTACCTCTCGAAGACCGTCAACCGCATCACGCTGCCTGGCGCCTTGTTCATCGCCGGTATCGCCATTCTGCCGTACATCATCCTGTGGATCGGAAACGTCCGGAACTTCCCGTTTGCCGGAACCACCGTGTTGATCGCTGTCGGTGTCGCTCTCGAACTCATGCGTCAGATCGACTCTCAGCTGATGCTGCGCAACTACGAGGGCTTCCTGAAGTGATCTTCGCCCGCCTGCACGGTAGGCGGACGTTTCACCCGCTTTCCGCCGCTCGGGCTGCCGAGCACCGCCCTCGGCGTTCCAGGCAGGCGCCGTGATTCCTGGGGCTCGCCTGATCATCCTCGGTCGCCAGGGTGCTGGCAAGGGCACCCAGTGCACGCGCCTGTCGCGTCATTATGTCGTTCCACACATCTCGACCGGCGACATGCTCCGCGCTGCTGTCCGCGAGGGGACGGAACTCGGCAAGACGGCCAAGGCGATCATCGACGATGGTGGCCTGATCGGCGACGAGATCATGATCGGTCTCGTCAAGGAGCGCCTGTCGCGTGGCGACGCAATGAGCCGCGGCTACATTCTCGACGGTTTCCCACGAACGGTCGGCCAAGCAGATGCACTTGTCGAGTTCACCGCAGAGCAGGGCCGCATGGTCGATGTCGTGATCGACCTCGACGTACCCCGAGAACGCGTACTCGAACGTTTGTCCTCGCGCCGCGTCTGTCGTGACTGCGGCACCAACTACACGGCGACAGGTACAGAACGCAACGGCTGGAGCTGCGACGTGTGCGGCGGCGACGTCGTGCAACGCGAAGACGACACCCCGGAATCGATCAGCCGCCGCCTCGACCTCTACGAGTCGCAGACCGAACCGCTGATCGCCTACTACGAGGAGCGCAACGAGCTCGTCGTCATCGACGGGTTCGGCCATCCTGACGACGTTCTCGCACGGATGATCGGGGCCATCGATCTGCGCAAACGTGGCGGATCAGCAGCCGCAGGTTCTCGCTGATGAACGCTCGCTCCCGATTCGCGCGCGGGCGGATCGCCCGGCGCTCACCTGCGGACATCGCCACGATGCGACGCGCCGGCCGTGTTGTCGCCGAGATGCATGCTGAAATCCGGTTGCAACTGCGACCAGGCGTCACCACCGCGCAGCTCGATCAGATCGGCCGTGACGTGCTGGAACGTCGAGGAGCAACGTCCAATTTTCTGAACTATCACGGCTTTCCCGCTGTCATCTGCACCTCGGTCAACGAGCAGGTCGTGCACGGCATCCCCGGTTCGCTCGTGCTCCACGAGGGCGATGTCGTCTCGATCGATTGCGGGGCGATCATCGACGGCTGGCACGGAGATGCAGCCTTCACGGCCGGCGTCGGCACCATCTCGGCGGAGGCGCAGCGACTGATCGAGGTCACGGACGAGGCGCTCGCCGCTGCAGTCGAGCAGATGGTCGCCGGCAAGACGCTCGGCGACGTCGGCTATGCCGTCGAGCAGGTTGCCAAGCGGTCACGTCTCGGCGTCGTCGACGGCTACTGCGGTCACGGCATCGGCAGGGCGATGCACGAGGATCCCGATGTCCTCAACACCGGTCGCCCTGGCAAGGGCCTGCGTCTCGAGGTCGGAAACGTCCTGGCGATCGAGCCGATGCTGTCGTTGAGCGGTGAAGAGGACACGATCCAACTCGCAGATGGCTGGACCGTGCTGATGGCCGACGGATCGCTGTCGGCGCACAGCGAACACACGGTCGCGGTCACTGACAACGGGCCCGAGATTCTGACACGCGCGTAGGGCCGCTGTTCGCCGGTCGGGCTGCGTGACGGTGCGTCGACGTTGGCTGGCGGTCACGTGGATTCAGCGGTGACGGAAGTGGCGTGACCGCGACGGAGATCCGGTGAGGTTGGGTACGGTCTGGTGATGATTGATGCGGTGGTTGTCGGCGGTGGACCGAACGGATTGGCTGCGGCGATCACGTTGGCGAGGGCGGGGCGGTCGGTGACCGTCATCGAGGCGGCCGACACGCTCGGCGGGGGAGCGCGTTCGAAGGAGCTGACGCTGGCTGGCTTCGTGCACGACGTCTGCTCGGCGATCCATCCGCTCGCGGCCGGCTCGCCGTTCTTCGCCTCGTTGCCGCTCGAACGGTTCGGGTTACATCTACTGCAACCGGAAGTCGCCATCGCCCACCCGCTGGACGGTCGCCGCTCCGGTCTCGTGTGGCGCGATGTCGAGCGGACCGCAGCCGGCTTCGGGGTCGATGCAGACGCGTGGCGAACCCGCATCGGAACGGTGGCGGGCCAGTGGGGTGATCTTGCACCGATGTTGCTCAGGCCGCTACCGCAGGTGCCGCGTCATCCGGTCGAACTCGTGCGCTTCGGCCTCGCCGCACTGGCTCCGGCGACGTGGCTCGCCAAGCACTGGTTCGAGGGCGCTGAAGCGAGAGCCGTGTTCGCCGGATGCGCCGCGCATGGAATGCTCCCGCTGACCGCCCCGCTGACGTCGAGCATCGGGCTGGTGTTGCTCGCAACTGCTCACGCTGCCGGCTGGCCCGTTGCGGCCGGTGGGTCGCAGCGCATCATCGACGCACTCGCTGCCTACCTCGTCGAGTTGGGCGGGACGATCGAGACGGGCACCCCGGTGACCTCGCTTGCCCAACTCCCGGCGTCGAAAGCCGTGCTGTTCGACCTTGCCCCGAGTCAGGTGGAGCGAATCGCCGGCGACGAACTTCCGCAGCGTTTCCGCGCCGCCCTGCGCCGGTTCCGCCAGGGTCCTGCAGCGTTCAAGATCGACTATGCGCTCGATGGCCCGGTGCCGTGGTCGAACGCCGAGACCCGCCTCGCCGGAACCGTGCATGTCGCCGGTGATGCCACCGAGGTCGCGCTTGCGGAAGCCGACGTCGCCAACGGGCGCCATCCGCTGCGCCCGTTTGTCCTCGTCGCCCAGCAATCGGTGGTCGATCCGTCGCGCGCCCCGGAAGGCAAGCACACACTCTGGGCCTACTGTCACGTGCCGAACGGTTCGACCGTCGACATGACATCGGCGATCGAGGCGCAGATCGAACGGTTCGCGCCGGGCTTCCGCGATGTCGTGCTCGCCAGGCACGTCGCCAACCCCGCTTGGTTCGAGCGCTACAACGCTTCGTATATCGGCGGAGACATCGCCGGCGGATCGAACGACGGACTGCAGATGCTGATGCGCCCGGTCGTCGCCAGCGCCTATCGCACCCCGAACAAGCGCCTGCTGCTGTGCTCGGCTTCGACACCGCCGGGCGCCGGGGTTCACGGTATGTGCGGCCACCTCGCCGCCAACGCTGCGCTCACCGGTCCGCTGCGCTGAGCCGCGCCTGACAGCCGGAGCGCCTGAGCGCAGCCGGAGCGCGCTGCGCATCGAGTTCTCCGACGCCAACCGGGCGGTGCAGCAGGATCAGGCCGAACGCGGGGGCCGCGGGATGAACGGACTGGTGCGTTTGATGTACTCGTCGTAGCCGGCGCGACGTTTGCCGATGGTCTTCTCGAGCATCACGACCCCCGAAACCCGCCGCAGCAGCACGGTCATCACGATCGCCCCGATGAATCCGATGGCACCGAGGCCGGACTCGGCGGCGATCAGCGCAAGGCCCCACCAGATGCAGGCGTCGCCGAAGTAGTTCGGATGCCGGGTGTACCGCCACAGCCCCTGATCCATGACCTGGCCCTTGCTCTCGGGCTTCGACTTGAACGTCGCCAACTGCCAGTCACCGATCGCCTCGAAGCCGAGGCCGACGAGCCAGACAGCAGCGCCGATGTATCCGAGCACGCCGACGTCGGGGGTGCGACGGACCTGGCCCAGTTGCACCGGCAGCGAGACGACGAACATCAGCACCCCCTGCAGCAGGAAGACGGTGAAGAAGCTGATGATCGGGAACTTCGGGCCGTAGTGACGGCGCATCGCCCGGTAGCGGTAGTCCTCGCCATGGCCCAGATTGCGTTTGGCGAGATAGCCGGACAGCCGCAAGCCCCAGATGCTCGTCAGCACGACGAGAAGCCACCTCCTGCCGCTGTTGCCGTCGGCACGCGCGTTGACAACCCAGGCGACGAGCACGAACCCGAGGCCCCACACGATGTCGACGATCGAAGCATCCTTGGTGATCACGCTGATGGTCCAGGCGACGATCATCAGCGCAAGGATCGCCATGCCGGCGGTCAGCATGACTCCGGGTGCAGTGGTCATTTCGATGGATCCCCTCAGAACGTCGTCAGTATGTCTTCACTCTGTCCGTCTTCACGGTGGTTGTCGTCATTCTGTCCGGTGCAGATCGGCGGCGACGAGGCCGTCCATTCGTAGCCAGGTGTCATCCAGCCATTTCCCGAATCCGGCTTCGTCGCTCGGGACCGCCGAACGGGGGATGCGTTCGATGACGAAATGGATCGGTCGCGGTCGCTTGGAAAGCTTGTCGAGGATGCCTTCGAAGGTGTCGTAGCCCTCGAAACCGGTATGCCAGGCGATGGCGATGTCTGCCTGCGGAGCTCCGGTCGCCAACGCAAAGGCACCGGACGGCCGCGGCGGAAGCAGTTGCTGTAGACCGACCAGCCGGCCCGCTCGACCGGGATTGCGTTCGGCAATGCGTTCGAGCGCTTTGAGTCGCTTGTCCGGGTTCGCCCTGGTCCCTTCGGGGAAGATGACGGTGATGTCGTCACCGCTCAGCGTTGCACTGAGCGCCCGCAACGCAGCCAATTCAGGTTCGCTGTCGCGTGCATGGCGGTCGAGGAAGTAGTTCGGCACGCGGTTGCCGACGACATCGAGGCACGGGTCGAAGAGCAGTTCCCGTTTGAGCACGTAGCGCGGATGCAGGCCGGCGCAGGTCGTGACGGCATACGCCGAGACCAGTGAATCGGCGAGGCTGGCATGACGACACAACAGCACGACAGGTGCCGGACGCAGTGCTTCAGCACCCTCGATCGACACCGAGAGACCGGTCGTCGCCTTCAGTGCAGCGATCAGACGGGCAGCCCACCACTGCATCAGCCGGTAGTTCGCCGCCGGCTGACGAGCTCGGCCTGTGACCCAGTAGAGCAGCGCGGCGCACATGCCGGCGACCTCCAACCAGGCGAAACAGAACCCGAAACTCAGCAAGCGGGCGGTTGGCAGGCGAGGCTTCAGCCTGACGAGGTCATAGACGATCGTCGCCGGAACCCACAGCGGTATCAATATCGTCAGCAGCACCGCGACGGTAAACAGCCCGGGAATCGTCTTCAGCCGACGCGCGATCATGAGCGAACAGTACCCAGTCGGAGCACTGCAGGATGACGGCTCAGATCCGGGTGCCGGATGAGGGGTGCGCGCGGCGATATTCCGCGGTCACCGATTGCAGGCGTGCTAGCGTTTCGCTGCAACCGCAATCGGCACGAAGATGTTGGGCATGGCACTTGGCTCCGCGCTATGTGGGCGGTAGCATTGCTCCTCGGCCTTGTTTGCAGTTGGCGCGTTCGGCGTGCCTTCTCTCACCTGGTCGAACTGTTCCCAGTCCCAGGAGGAAATGCTCTGCCGAAGATCAAAGAAGACGCCATCGTGCTCGAAGGCACGATTGTCGAGTCACTGCCCAACGCGATGTTCCGAGTGGAACTCGAAAACGGTCACAAAGTCCTTGCCCATATCTCCGGCAAGATGCGCATGCACTACATCCGCATCCTTCCCGGTGACAAGGTCCAGGTCGAACTCACTCCCTACGATCTCTCCCGCGGGCGCATCACCTACCGGTACAAGTAGTTCGCCCGCACTCCCTGCTCGCATGCAGCGACTCTCGCAGTCCCGGCCGCCCCGCAGGCACCAAGTGCAAATGTTGCATGTGTTTATCAGTCCTCTCGTGAATAGAGAAGTCGCGTGAAAGTACGCCCAAGCGTCAAGAAAATCTGTGAGAAGTGCAAGGTGATCCGCCGCCACGGTCGTGTGCAGGTCATCTGCGAGAACCCGCGCCACAAGCAGCGCCAAGGCTGAGAGGGACTGAGTAATGGCACGTATCTCCGGCGTCGACATCCCCCGCGAAAAGCGGCTGGAAATCTCGCTCACCTACATCTTCGGTATCGGCAAGCCCACGGCGCAGCGCATCTGCAAGGACTTGAGCCTGGACGTCAACACCAAGGTCCGCGACCTGACCGAGGACGAGGTCAACCAGATCCGTTCATGGGTCGACACCAACATCACCGTCGAAGGTGACCTGCAACGCAACGTCCAGCAGGACATCCGCCGCAAGATCGAGATCGGCTGTTACCAGGGCCTGCGCCATCGCCGCGGCCTGCCGGTGCGTGGCCAGCGCACCCACACCAACGCTCGCACCCGTAAGGGCCCGAAGAAGACCGTCGCCAACAAGAAAAAGGCCGTGAGGAAGTAATGGCTAAGCCGAAGCCGGGTGGCCGTCGCCCCCGTAAGCGTGAGCGCAAGAACGTCGCATTCGGCGTTGTGCACATCAAGAGCTCGTTCAACAACACCATTGTCTCCGTCACCGATTCCGAGGGCAACGTCATCGCCTGGGCCTCTGCCGGCAACGTCGGATTCAAGGGTTCCCGCAAGAGCACACCGTTCGCCGCCCAAATGGCAGCCGACAAGGCATGCCGCGCAGCGATGGAACACGGTCTTCGACGGGTCGAAGTCCAGGTGAAGGGTCCGGGCTCCGGCCGCGAGACCGCCATCCGCTCGATCCAGAACACCGGCATCGAAGTGTCGTCGATCAAGGACGTTTCGCCGGTACCGCACAACGGTTGCCGTCAGCCGAAGCGCCGCCGGGTCTGAAAGAGGAACAACAGGACATGGCTCGTTACACAGGACCGAAGGTGCGGATCTCGCGCCGCCTCGGCACCAATATCTTCGAAAACGAAAAGGGACGCAAGGCGCTCGAGCGTCGTCCGTTCCCGCCCGGTACGCACGGTCGCACCCGCCGCCGCAACAACGGCAGCGAGTACCTCGCCCAGCTGCAGGAAAAGCAGAAGGCCAAGTACATCTACGGCTTGCTGGAGCGTCAGTTCCACAAGACCTACCTCGAGGCCGTCCGCCTCCAAGGCCCGACCGGTGAGAACCTCCTCCGCCTGCTCGAGCAACGCCTCGACAACGTCGTGTACCGCGCCGGCTGGGGTTCGACCCGCCCGCAGGCACGCCAGTTCGTCAGCCACGGCCTGATCCTGGTCAACGGCAAGCGTCTCGACATCGCCTCCGCCCGCGTCAAGAAGGGCGACGTCGTCAGTCTGTCCCCGAAGGCCGCAAACCTCATCGTCATCCAGCACAACCTCGACGTCCTCGATCGGTCGGTCGTCGGTTGGTTGGAAGCCGGAGAAGGCGGCAAGCAGGTCACTGTCCGAGATCTGCCGCAGCGTGACCACATCGACGTAGCGGTTCGCGAATCGCTCATCGTCGAGCTCTACTCCAAGTAATCGCCCCGGCTCGTTCGGCAATCGTCCGTCTCTTCCTCAACCCAAACGGGCTCCGCCCGTGACATCGCAATCGAGGCACCCTTTCATGCTCGTCATCCAGCGCCCAACCGTCGAAGCCATCAACGACGAGGCCGACAACCGTCAGCGCTTTGCCGTCGGTCCGCTCGAGCCAGGTTTCGGCCACACGCTCGGCAACTCGCTGCGCCGTACCCTGCTGTCGTCGATCCCCGGCGCAGCCGTCACGTTCGTGCGTTTCGACGACGCGCTCCACGAGTTCGACACCATCAGCGGTGTGACCGAGGATGCCACCGACATCATCCTCAACATCAAGGACATCGTCGTCACGTCGACGTCCGACGAAGCCGTCGTGCTGCGTCTCGATGTTCGTGGCCCGGCCGAGATCAAGGCCGGCGACATCAAGTTGCCGTCCGACATCGAAATCCTCAACCCTGAGGTGCACATCGCCACGCTGAACGCCAAGGGCCGCCTGGCGCTCGACCTCACCGTCGAGCGTGGCCGCGGCTACATGTCGAGCGACCGCGAGACGGCGAACCGTTCGATCGGTGTCATCCCGATCGATGCGATCTTCTCGCCGATCCGTCGGGCCGTCTTCGAAGTCGAGCCGACCCGCGTCGAGCAATCCACCAACTTCGACCGCGTGATCCTCGATATCGAGACCGACGGTTCGATCACGCCCCGCGAGGCGCTGGCGTCTGCAGGTGCCACATTGCGCTCGATCGTCGATCTCGTCGCCAGCCTCAGCGACGAGCCACAGGGCCTGGAGCTCGGCGACATCACCGGGCCGAACGCCGGTTCGCCGGACCTCGACCTGCCGATCGAAGACCTCGATCTGTCCGAGCGTCCGCGCAACTGCCTCAAGCGCGCCCAGGTCAACACGATCGGTGAACTGCTCACCAAGACCGAGGACGACCTGCTCAACATCACCAACTTCGGCCAGAAGAGCCTGGACGAAGTCAAGCAGAAACTCGATGAGCGCGGCTTGACGCTGCGCGGCTGAGACGCTGCAGAGAACTTTGTACTAGGAGAACACGACCATGCCTGCGACACCCCGCCGTGGACGCGCCTTCGGCGCCGACGCACACCACCAACGTTTGATGATGGCCAACCTGGCTGCGTCGCTGATCGCCGCTGAGGCCATCGTGACGACCGAGGCCAAGGCCAAAGCATTGCGTCCGATCGCCGAGAAGTTGATCACCAAGGCGAAGAAGGCCACCGAGGAAGATCCGGCGCGGGTTCACAAGATCCGTCAGATCCAGGGCTACCTCGGCGATCGCGAAATGACCGCCAAGCTGGTCAACGACGTCGCTCCGCGCTACGTCGAGCGCCCAGGTGGCTACCTGCGTATCTACAAGCTCGGGCCGCGTCCAGGCGACAACGCCCCGATGTGCCGCATCGAGTTCGTGTAGCCAACCGGTTTCCTCGCACGGGATCGGCCGGTGCGGGCTATTGATGGACGGCGGGGTCGGCACCTTCTCGCGGTGAACTGCGGGAACTGGTGCCGGCTTCGACCCTTTTTCGACGCAGCTCGGCCCTCGTCCCGACATGGCGGAGCACCGGCCTGAACTGACGGCTGCCGACCGGCGTATCTATGGTTGGTGCCCATGCGGAGACGGAAGGAGCGTGGCTCGATATGTCGAACTCCGGCCGAACCTCGGTAGCGGGTCCGCCGCGGCAGCCCTACGGTCCCCAACACCCTCAACACCCCAACTGGTCGCCGGCGCCGATCGTCAAGAGCGACCGGCCGCTGATCATCGCCATCGCCGTGCTGTCGGTCGTCGCCGTGGTCCTCGGAGTCGTGCTGGCGACGCTGCACGAAGCGACGTCGGTTGCTGCTCCGAGCACCGTTCCCGAGGTGACGCCTCTCACCGATGATTCGAATACGAACCCGGCGTCTTCGCACGCAACGCTCGTGACCGTTCTGCCGGTCGTTGCTGCAGGGGCCACCTCGCCAACCGCGCCTGCCGCAGTGACGGTGGCCGCCACGACGGTAGCTGCGGCCCCGACGACGACACCGGCGACAACACCGCCAACGAGCACCAGCCAGCCGGCGGCACTGTTCACGATCCCGCAGGCGACACGTACTACAGCCTCGATTTCATCGACCGCTGCCAGCGGCCCACCCACGACGACTGATGCACGCCCGAGCGGAACCAGTCCCGTCGCCTTGGTCACGGCAGTAGTCGATCAGTTCAGCACGGCGGCCATCGCTCATGACGCTCACGGGATGAACGCAACGTTGTGCAAGGACTTCCAGGGCAAGCCGTTCGACCCACAGACCGAGGACAGGTCCGATCTGCAGATCACTTCGATCACGCAGGTGGATCAACCGACCGTGCGCGGCAAACGGGCCGTCGACGTCGTCAGGATCGAGGCCGCCAGCCGGAGTACCGAGGACACCAGTATCGAAAATCTGCAGATCAGCCTTCGTCGGGAATCCGCAGACTGGTGCATCTTCGCACTCGCCGCGCCGACGGGATAGGTCACCGTTGCTATCCGGCCTCACCGGCAGTCGTAGCCATTCGTGAAGCCGTTGAGGATCTCCCGGCGGACTTGGTTCATCTTGCTGACGAGATCCGGATCGGGGATCGTCGCTGACCATGCCTCGAGCTGTTCGGCGTATTCCTTGGACGTACAGGTACCGGAAGCTGGTGGCGCAGGGGGTGGCGACGGCAGCCGTGCCAACGTCGTCCCTGCACCCGCGTAGGCGGCGGAGACCGCGTATATCGAGCTCATCATCTGAAACGCGTCGTTGTTTCGAGAGCTGTCGACCGCCGCCGCGCGCTCATCGATCGCTTCCTCCGGATCCGAGGCCATAGCAGCGTCGGTTGCCCCCTCCACCTTGGCGATGGCGAACCCGATGAGCGGCATGCCGACACCACCGGTCAGCGCGCCGGCGAGGCCGGTCACTGCCTTGGCGACGAGCTTCACCGTCCATTCCTCGCTCGCGTTCTGCCGCTCCTGACTGCTGAGGTCGTGCATCAACGAGGAGTTTGCGAGCATGCCCTTCAGCGTCTGGACGTCGTCGAGTCGTCCCATGAACGCTTCCCAGTTCTCCGGCGGGTGGGTCGGGTCGAAGATCTTGGAGGCAAGGGCCGCTGTGCCATCGAGGAGCGACTGCCGGGAGGTGCCGTCGTTGAAGATGAAATCGACGATCTCCTTCCCGTGACCGTCCGTCAGGCCGAAGCCGGGGTCGATGTTCGTCAGCTGCATCAGCCACGGTGAACCCATCGCCCCGAGCACTGTGGTGTCGTCGCGGTGGTCCGTGCGCACACCCGAAGCGTCGAGACCGCGGTAGTCGTCGATGACCGTCAGCAGCGTCGCTTTCGCCTGGCCGAGCTGCACGAACCGAGGATCTGTCGACTGCCGCATCACGGCTTCGTAGTCGGATGGCTCGTACACCGACCCGTAGAGCACCGCCAGCCGCATCAGTTCGTCCATCGCCACGGCGGAGCCGACGAACGCTGCAGCCGCTCCTGGCACATCCCGCATGCGGGCGAAGAGCAACGACCCTGGTCCGATGATCGTCGCTGCTGTCGATATCAGCCACGGCCCATGGGCTGCCGGCGGGTCCGAATGCCACCGCTGCAGGATCGCCGCCGAATAGCTTCCGAGCGTTGCGCCGTCGATGTCCAAGTCGGCGAACAGGAGCGATGCGGCCTCTGGGTCCATCGTGTCGAGCGCCCTCGGGAGGGGCGCCGACTGGGAACCGCGATGCTTGTCGATGATGACCGCGAGGACGGCGATATCGGCCGCTGCTCGTGACCGTCGGTCGCCCCCGCCGCGCCCGACCGGATTCGCCCCGACCCAGCGTGCGGCGTATTCGTCCGCGAGTTTCGTCAGACCTTCGAGGCCGAGGATGGCGATGAACCGCTTGGACCTGGCAGCATCTTGGGCGATCGCACCGATCTCTGCTCGGGCGACGTCGCCGTTCTTGCCGGACGTGACCTGCGCAGCATCGCCGGTACGTAACGCCGTGGCGAGTGCGTCGTCCTGCATCAACTGTTGGTCGGCGGTGAAGGGAACGTCCGGAAGCGGATCGGTGGCGATCGTCCAACCGTGCTGCTGGCGATCGTAGAGTACGGCATTGGCGAGATCGCCGGTGGCTATCGAGCCCAGACCGTAGTGCAGTGGTGCTGACGCCTGCCGGCGGAAGATCGGGGCGAGCGAGCTGTCGTCGAGGGGTAGCGGCCCGCTCGCCGGCGGTGCAGTGGTGTTCGCAGGGTCGAGCAGCAGCGAGCGAATTCGCTGGCTCCAACCGAGCAGCAGACGGTTTGCCGCGGCGATGTCGTTGATCGCAGCGGCGGTGAGGAGGTCGCCGCCGGGGATGTGCGTATCGACCAGTTCGGCGCGGGCGCGGTCGATCGCTGCGGCAAGCGTCGCAAGTCCCGCAGCGTCGTAGCCGAGAAATCCCACCGCGCTCCGCCTCCTCCCTCTCCTCTGTCTCGGTGCAGATGTGTGCCTGGGCCGGCTGGAATCGGAAAGGCGGATGCCCGGTGGAATATGGCGGTGGGAACTGCCAGCATGGAGCGATGCGCACTCTGACCGTTGCCGTCATCCAGATGTCGATGTCCGATGTCGTTGCCGACAACGTCGACAAGGGCGAGCGGCTCGTGCGTCAGGCCGCCGCTGAGGGTGCCGGGTTGATCCTGCTGCCGGAACTGTTCGAAGGTCTCTACTTCTGCAAGGACATGCTCAACGAGCACCTGCTGCGCGCTGCCCCAGCGGATGGCCACCCGACGATCGCCCACTTCCGGGCACTGGCCACCGAGCTTCGCGTCGTACTGCCGATCTCGTTCTACGAGCGGGCGAACAATGCGCTGTACAACTCGGTCGCGATCATCGACGCTGACGGCACGGTGCTCGGGATCTACCGCAAGAGCCACATCCCGGACGGCGTGGGCTACACCGAGAAGTTCTACTTCAGTCCCGGCGACACCGGCTTCGAGGTCTGGGATACGAAGGTCGGTCGTATCGGAGTGGGGATCTGTTGGGACCAATGGTTCCCGGAGACGGCACGTTCGATGGCGCTCCTGGGCGCTGAGCTGCTGTTGTTCCCGACGGCGATCGGCAGCGAACCTCCTGACCCCTCATGGGACTCGAGCGGCCATTGGCAACGGGTGATGCAGGGCCACGCCGGCGCCAACCTCATGCCGCTCGTCGCCGCCAACCGCATCGGCCACGAGCAGGGACAGACGACCGCCATCACGTTCTACGGATCGTCGTTCATCGCCGATGCGACCGGTGCGAAGGTCGCAGAGGCCGACAGGACGAGCGAGGCGGTGCTGACGGCGACGTTCGACCTCGACGCCCTGGCACTGCAACGACTCGCCTGGGGCCTGTTCCGCGACCGAAGAGTCGACCTCTACGGCACGCTGGCGACGATGGACGGGAACCGATAGTCCGCGGTGTGGGTTTACGATCGACGGTCATGCTGCGCCGTGCCCGTCTGCTCGTCGCCTACGACGGGTCGGCGTTCCACGGATACGCCATCAATCGTGGCGTGGACACCGTCGCCGGTGCGTTGACCGACACGATCTCGTTGATCGTTCGCCGACCGGTCTCGCTCGTCGGCGCCGGTCGCACCGACAGCGGTGTGCACGGCTGGGGGCAGGTCGTCAGCCTCGACCTACCGGAGACCACCGATCTCGACAATCTCGCCCATCGCCTCAACCGAATGCGCGGACCGCAGATCGTCGTGCGCGCCGCCAGATGGTGTGCGGACCCCGACTTCAACGCTCGCTTCTCGGCCCACTGGCGTCACTACCGCTACGACATCTTGAATACCCCGGCACCGAGCCCATTCCTGGCGGCTACCGCCTGGCACGTGCCGCACCCGTTGAACGAACTGCTGATGAACCTGGCCGTCGACCCGTTGATCGGCGAGCACGACTTCTCCTCGTTCGGTCGCCGGCCGCCGACCGTCGACGGGCGCGAGCCGAGCATGAGCCGGTACGTGTTCCTCGCCCGCTGGAGTCAGGTCGGGCCGGACCAGCCGGGTCTGCTGCGGTTCGAGATCCGAGCCAACGCCTTCTGCCACCAGATGGTCCGGTCGATCGTCGGCACGCTCGTCGACGTCGGCAAAGGGGTCACCAGCGCGGGTGAGATGACCGCCATCATGCAAGCCAGGGACCGCGCCGCCGCAGGAGCGATCGCGCCTCCACAGGGATTGTGTTTGTGGGAGGTTGGCTACCCCGACACCGAGCGGTGGTAGGGCCGTCAGCTCGATCGGTACTGGATGCGGAGGCGTCCCGCTACACTCGAACGGCTCAATCAATCCCGGCGGGCGTTTGGTGTTGGGCGTTCACGCCCATATCATGTCTCGGTTCCCGGTGGCGTGATATGTCGCTCCGATGAAGGAAGTTCTTGATGACAACGTACTCTCCAAAAGCTAGCGAGATCGTCCGCGCATGGCATGTGATCGACGCTGAAGACATGGTGCTCGGCCGCATCGCGACCGAGGCCGCCCGCCTGTTGCGTGGCAAGCACAAGACGATGTTCGCCCCCCATATCGATACCGGCGACCACGTGGTCATCATCAATGCCTCCAAGGTCCACCTGACCGCCGGTAAGGCTGATCGTAAAGACGTCTACCGCCACTCCGGCTATCCGGGCGGTATCAAGTCCGAGACGTACGCCCAGTTCCTCGCCCGCAAGCCGGAGGATGCCGTTCGTCGCAGCGTCGCCGGCATGCTGCCGCACGGTCCGCTCGGTCGTCAGCAGATCAAGAAGCTCAAGGTCTACGCCGGTGCCGTGCACCCGCATTCGGCCCAGAATCCCATTCCGCTCGTTGTTGCTGGCGCCAAGGCCCGCTGAGAAAGAATCTGACACTGATCATGGCAACCGCAACCGCCAACAAGCCCCTCGTGCAGTCCACTGGCCGTCGTAAGGAAGCAGTCGCCCGCGTGCGCCTGCGCCCGGGCACGGGTGTTGTCACGGTCAATGGTCGCTCGTTCGAGAACTACTTCCCGACCGCCACCTCGCGCCAGTTGGTGTCCGAGGCACTCCGCGTCACCAACCACGACGAGACGTACAACATCGACGCCACGATTCACGGCGGAGGAGTGAGCGGGCAGGCAGGCGCGTTGCGCATGTCGATCGCCCGTGCGCTGATCGTCCTCGATCCCGAGCTGCGCCCCGCTCTGAAAAAGGCCGGCCTGCTGACTCGTGACTCTCGTGCCAAGGAGTCGAAGAAGTACGGTCTCAAGAAGGCCCGCAAGGCACCGCAGTACACCAAGCGCTGATCCGCTTCTGCGGATCGAACCGATCGACAGCGATCATCGCCACCGATCGTCGATGCCGTTGACTGCCTCCCGATCGTCGACGCGCCCGTGACCCTGACGTTCGGTACCGACGGGGTCCGAGGTGTGGCGAACGCCGAACTCACGCCCGAATATGTGCTGGCTCTCGGGCGGGCAGCGGCTCGCGTGATCGGAGTTCGTCGCTTCGTCATCGGTCGCGACACCCGCCGGTCCGGCCTACTGCTCGAGTCGGCGCTCAGCGCAGGATTGGCGAGCGAGGGCGTCGATGTCGAGTCGTTGGGAATTGTCCCGACCCCTGCCGTCGCTTTCATCACCGCGCGCGACGGCGTAGCCGGCGGCGTCATCACCGCCTCGCACAACCCGTTTGCCGACAACGGCGTGAAATTCTTCCTGCCGGGGGGCCGCAAACTGACGGACGACGTCGAGCAGCGGATCGAAGCCGAACTCGCTTCGCTGTCGGCGCCTTCGAAGTCCGGTGCGGATGTCGGGACGCTGACCTCGCGCGCTGATGCGCTGCGCGCCTACGCGGACCACCTCGTCGAGCAGTTCGAAGCGGGAGCACTGAACGGCCTGCACGTTGCTGTCGATGCTGCCAATGGCGCAGCCTTCGCCGTCGCCGGTGACGTGCTTCGACGGCTCGGAGCGACGGTGACGGAGATCAACGTCCACCCCGATGGACTGAACATCAATCGTGCCGGCGGAGCGACGCATCCGCAGGCGGTCGCCCAGGCGGTCGTGGCGTGCGGTGCCGACCTCGGACTGGCGCTCGATGGTGACGCTGACCGGGTGATCGCCGTGGGTCACGATGGACACGTCGTCGACGGAGACCAACTGATTGCGCTGCTCGCTGTCGAGTTGCGCCGACGTGACGGCCTCCGCGACGACACGGTCGTGGTCACGGTGATGAGCAACCTCGGATTTCACAAAGCGATGAGCCTGCAGGGAATCACTGTCGTGACGACGCCGGTCGGCGACCGGTACGTGCTCGAAATGCTGGCGGCACACGGCTGGAGTCTCGGCGGAGAACAGAGCGGTCACATCATCGTCAGCGACATGGCGACGACGGGCGACGGACTGCTCAGTGGCCTGCTGCTCGCCGATTTCGTCAACAGAACGGCCACGCCGCTCAGCGAACTGGCAAACGCGGCGATGACCGTCTATCCACAGGTCCTGCTGAACATCCCGGTCGCTGAACGCCATCCTGATATCGCCGAGTTGATGTCCGCAGACATCGCCACGGTACAGGCGCAACTCGGCACGGACGGTCGAGTGCTCGTCCGCCCGAGCGGCACCGAACCGTTGGTGCGCGTGATGGTCGAAGCCGACACCGCCGACCGTGCGCGTTCCGGTGCCGATTCGCTCGCCGCGGAGGTCCGCCGCCGCTTCGCCTGAACCCGCCCTGTCGCCCTGATGGTGGGGGTGAAGTCGCCACGAGGCCCAGGGACTCGGCGCGAAGGCTTCGTTTGGGGCCGCAACTAGGCTGGACAAATGTGTGGAATCGTTGCGATCGTCACCCGCCCTTCGTCCCGTCAGGTTCCAGCCGCCGCTGAATTGCTTGCCACGCTCGACGGCGCGCTGGCCGCCAGCGGAAGCGTCGGTGCTGTGGCGACAGCGGTTTCCGTCGCCGACCGTCTGCTGCGCGGCGTGTCCGGAGTTCGGGCACTCATCGGCCAACCCGACCTGGTGCTCGGCCTGCATGCCCGTCTCGATCAGCTCGATGCCGTCATCGAGTCGGAGGATGCCCGTCTGGAATTCGTCGTCGGTGCCGATCTGGAAGCAGCAAATGCTGCGCTGATCGGACTGCGGGATGCGGTGTGGGCCATTCGCAAGGATCGCATCCCGACGGCAGCGGCGGTCGAGGCATTGGCCGGGCGCGACGCCAACGTGTCGACGATCGCCGGCTACCTCGCTGTGCAGCAGACGCTGTCGGCGATCGATCGACTCGAAGTCCGTGGACGCGATTCGGCCGGCATCCATCTGTTCGTGTGGGGCCACGGGCTGGACCTCGCCGATCCGGCCATCATTGCGCTGATTGCCAGACGCGACGGCGATCCGCTCTTCCCGTCAGGGTCGGTCCGTCTCGCCGACGGGGTACTCAGTTTTGTCTACAAGGCAGCCGTGGAGATCGGCGAACTCGGTGACAACACCGCCGCAATGCGGGCGGCGATCGAAACCGACGCACTGCTGCGGACGGCACTTCGAGCCCCGACCGCCAGACTGGCGGTGCTCTCGCACACCCGGTGGGCCAGCGTCGGGATCATCAGCGAGGCCAACGCCCATCCCGTCAACCAGGAGGAGGACGGACTCGTGCAGGCCGGGCCCTATGTTGTCGGAGCGCTCAATGGTGACGTCGACAACCATGCCGATCTCACTGCCGCCCACGGCTTGCGGATACCGGCGACGATCACCACCGACGCCAAGGTCATCCCAGCGCTGACGTCGCGTCACACCGCAGCAGCCGGTGATCTGGTGGAAGGATTTCGCCGAACGGTGTCGAGTTTCGACGGCTCGGTGGCGATCGGCGCGGCGTCGGCCATCTCCCCGAACCGGGTACTGCTGGCCCAGCGCGGCAGTGGTCAGGCGTTGTACGTCGGGCTCGCCGAGGACTGCTTCATCGCCGCAAGCGAGCCGTACGGCCTTGTCGAGATGACGAATCAGTACGTGCGTATGGACGGGGAGACACCGGCTCATGCCGACCAGCCCGGCAGCCGCGGTCAGGTGTTCGTCCTCGACGGCGAACATGCCGGGGAACTCGCCGGCATCCGTCGCCTCGCGTATGACGGAACCGAGATGCCGCTCGATGAAGACGACATCGCCATGACCGAAGTGACGACACGCGACATCGATCGGGGGTCGGCACCTCACTTCCTGCTCAAAGAACTGTTGGAGGCACCAGCCAGTCTGCACAAGACGCTGCGCGGACGGCTGGTCGAGGCCGACGGTCTCGTTCGCAGCGTCGTCGGCGATCTGGCGATGTCGGAGACGGTGCTCCGGCGGTTGCGGGCGGGGTCCATTCGCAAGGTGTTGGTGATCGGACAGGGAACGGCAGCCGTGGCCGGCCAGTCGATGGCGGCCGTGTTGACCGAACTGGCAGGCGATGCCTTCGATATCGACGCCATCACGGCAACGGAATTGTCCGGCTTCCGTTTGCGCCTCGACATGACTGACACGCTGATCATTGCCGTCAGCCAGAGTGGCACCACGACCGACACCAATCGCACTGTCGATCTCGCCAGGGGTCGCGGCGCTGTGGTCATCGGCATCGTCAACCGTCGCGGCAGCGACCTCGCCGACAAGGCGGACGGCGTGCTCTACACGTCTGACGGACGTGACGTCGAGATGAGCGTGGCGTCGACGAAGGCGTTCTACGCCCAGGTCGCCGCAGGTGCACTGCTCGCCTGCTCGATCACCGAGGCTACGGGTGTCAGTTCCGACGGGCGTCGAGACACGCTACTGCGGTCGCTGCGTTCGCTCCCCGGGGCGCTTCGTGAGGTACTCGCCCAACGCCAGGTCATTGCCGAAGCAGCGCGGGCTTTCGCCCCGCAGCGGCGCTACTGGGCTGTCGTCGGGAGCGGCTCGAACAAGGTCGCAGCTGAAGAGGTCAGGATCAAACTGTCGGAGCTGTGCTACAAATCGATCTCCTGCGACATCATCGAGGACAAGAAGCACATCGACCTGTCGTGCGAGCCGTTGATCCTCGTCTGCGCCGCAGGACTCGTCGGCGGGACGGCGGACGACGTCGCCAAGGAAGTGGCGATCTTCCGGGCGCACAAGGCCGCACCGATCGTCATCGCCACCGAAGGAGAGGAGCGCTTCAATGCCGCCCTCAGGGTCATCAACGTGCCGCCGGTGGACACCTCGATTGCCTTCGTGCTATCGGCGATGGTGGGGCATCTCTTCGGCTACGAAGCTGCACTGGCGATCGATGCGTCGGCACGGCCACTTCGTGAGGCGCGGCAGGCGATCGAGATCGGTGTCGAAGGTGACCGCTCGGGTGCAGTCGTGTTGGGCGAACTCCGCACGACGATTGCCGTGCCTGCTGAACAGTTCTTCGACGGGTTGCGTGTCGGCTTGTACGACGGCCATCTCGATGCGTCAGCGGCGGTTCGCGTGGTGTCATTGCTCCGCGACGTGATGTCGGACGCACCGCTCGAGTCGTTCCAGTTGGCGAGTGGCAAAGTCGCCACGCCTGCGGCGCTGATCGATGATGTCACGGCTGCATTGACGCGTGCGATCGAACAGTTGACCCGCCCGATCGACGCCATCAAGCATCAGGCGAAGACCGTGACCGTGGGGATCTCGCGTTCGGACGAAGGCGTGCTCGATCGTCCGCTGGTGCAGGAACTGCTCCGTGCCGGCGCCGGTCGTGATCGTGTTGCCTATCGGGCGCTCAAGATCCTTGCCGATCTCGATCCAGCGGTGCTGGCGGTCACCGGGTTCACGCGGTATCGCATCGATGGTGACCCTTCGAGTCCGACAGCGACGATCACGGTGATCGATCGTGGAGGAATTTCCACGGGGATCCGATCACGCGCCGAGCAGGGCGGACGGTTGATCGGCACGAAGCGCCGTGTTGCCAGTGAGCGCGAGGTATTGGTCGCCAGAGGGCGCGCCGATGGTCGGGTCTTCATCCTCGTCCCGGAGGTCAAGGGTTCGACGACGACGGGCATCACCCTGTTGCACATCGCCGTGCACGAGCGGCTCTCGCCTGGCGTGCTGCGCGGCGTGTTGCAGGGCTACGACCGTCGCTACGACCGCCTTGTCGACTGGGTGACGGAGACCGAGGGAACGTTCCGCGACGACCTGCTCGGCGACGTCGATGTCACTGATCTGCTGGTGTCACCGATCAGTGAGATCGCCAACCGGTGGCGCAGCTGAGCGGGCGATCGGGACGCGCGGCAGCGTTCGGTATGGTGCTTGGATGACCGACGACCGACGAGAGCAATCAGCGATGAGAGCGCTCGTTCGCCGTCCGGGCCCTCGGCTCGCGGACGGGATCGTCACGTATCTCGAACGAACGGTGGTCGACGCCGAACTTGCCGCCGTGCAGTGGGAGCGGTACGTCGATGCGCTGCGCAGTTCCGGGTGGGAGACCATCGAGGTGCCGCCGGCGGACGAGTGTCCGGATGCCGTCTTCGTCGAGGACACGATGGTGGTGTTCCACTATCTCGCCGTCATCGCCCGCTCGGGTGCCGATAAACGGATTGCCGAGACAGCAGGTGCCGAGGCGACGATCGAAGGGCTCGGCTACTCGATCGAACGAATCATCTCGCCCGGCACACTCGACGGGGGAGACGTACTCAAAGTCGCCAACACGGTCTATGTCGGGTGCGGTGGTCGGACCAACGTCGAAGGCATTCGTCAACTGGCGGCACTCCTCGAGCCACTCGGAGCGACCGTTGTCACGGTCCCGTTGACGAAGGTGCTACACCTCAAATCAGCCGTCACCGCCTTACCGGATGGAACGGTGATCGGTTATCTTCCTGTGGTCGACGACCCGACGATCTTCGAACGTTTTCTCTCCGTTCCCGAAGAATCCGGAGCCCACGTCGTGCTGCTCGGCGGACGCGATCTGTTGATGGCGGCCGATTGCCCGCAGACTGCAGCGATGCTCACCGATCTCGGCTACCGGCCGGTGATCGTCGACATCAGCGAGTACGAGAAACGAGAGGGGTGTGTCACCTGCCTCTCGGTCCGTCTCCGTTGACCCATCGGTTCGGCAACCGACGCGAACGTTGACGACGTGACCCGCATGCCTCACCTGCCGCCGATCAGCTTGCAGTGACAAAGGCGATGGCCACACCGTCGGTGTGCGTCAACGAGAGGTGCCATCGGGTGATGCCCTGCTGCCATGCCAGTTCGGCGGCGCGGCTGCGCACGACGAGCGATGGTGCGCCTGATTCGGCGCGCACGACGTACACGTCGTGGAACCCGAATGCACCGAGCCCGAGCCCGAGCGCCTTCATCGTCGCTTCTCTGGCAGCGAATCTCGCAGCCAATGATGGGACGGGGTCCGGGCGCCTGCCGGCGTCGGCGCGCTCGGAGTCGGTGAACAATCGGTTGAGCATCGTCGGCGTGCGTTGTAACGCTCGTCGGAAGCGCTCGATGTCGACGGCATCGACCCCTATTCCGATTACGCCAGGCATATCGATCGTTCGGCTGTCGGCGGGTCGTTCACTCTGGTCATGTCATCCGCACATCGGCACGGGATCGAGGATACGGAGGTGGGCGTTGAGACCAAACCAGCTGCGAGGATTGGTGGCCCTGACTCCGTTCGTCCGGCCGATCAGGTGGTGCTCGCGGGTGGCCGGACGGCGCATACGCTCATGGGATGCGTCCCGTCGTCACTCCAGATGAAATGAAGGCCGTCGACGCGGCGGCGACGGAACCGGTCGAGATGCTGATCGAACGCGCCGGAGCGGCCGTTGCCAGGACCGCAGCTCGATTGCTCGGTGGTACGTATGGTCGGCGGGTCGTGGTGATCGCCGGCAAGGGCGACAACGGCAACGACGGCCGAGTCGCCGCAGCCAGGCTGCGTGCCCGCGGAGCACAGGTCATCGTGTTCTCGGCGGACTCCAGACTGCCAGAACGGATCGAAGCTGATCTGATCATCGACGCTGCGTACGGAACGGGTTTTCGCGGGACATGGACGCCTCCTGACGTCGGCTCGGCGATCGTCCTCGCCGTCGATATTCCTTCCGGAGTCGACGGTCTGACCGGGGCCGCCTCGGCCGGTGTGATGCCGGCGCACCATACCGTGACGTTCGCCGCACTGAAGCCGGGGCTGGTGCTCGAGCCCGGTGCGACGCTTGCCGGCACCATCGAAGTTGCTGACATCGGATTGTCCGTGGAACGTGGTGCGACGCCGCCGCGGATGCATCTCGTCGAACGCTCCGACATCATCGACTGGCTGCCGAGCCGCTCGACGGCAGCACACAAATGGCAATCGGCGGTCTCCGTCGTCGCCGGCAGCAGGGGCATGTCGGGCGCCGCCTACCTCGCCGCCGCAGCGGCGCAGCGGGCCGGCGCCGGCATGGTCCGCCTGGCGACCCCCGGCGTCGATGTGCCGCCACACGCACCGATCGAAGCCGTCACCAGAGGTTTACCGTCAACCGGGTGGGCGTCAGACGTGCTCGCTGAACTCGGCAAGATCCACTCCCTGTTGATCGGGCCGGGCGTCGGTCGTGAAGAGACCACCAGCGCCAGCGTGCGCCACATCGTGCTCAACGCACCGACCCCGCTGGTGATCGATGGCGATGGCCTGTATGCATTTTCCCGACACAGCAACGGTGACCCTGCAGCATTGCGCCAGCGCACCGCACCCACGGTCCTGACGCCGCACGACGGCGAGTTCCGCCTGCTCACAGGTGAGATGCCGGATCCTGACCGGTTGACATCGGTGCGTCGGCTGGCCTTCGACACGCGCGCAGTCGTGCTGTTGAAAGGGCCGACGACGCTCGTGGCCGAGCCGGGAGGCCAGGTGCTGGCGGTGCGCGCCGGTGATGCCAGGTTGGCGACCGCCGGCACCGGAGACGTGCTCGGCGGTATCCTCGCCGCACTGCTCGCAGAAGGAATGGTGCCGATTCGGGCAGCGGCCGCAGCCGCCTATATCCACGGTGCCGCCGGCAGACTCGGCCCGTCGAGAGGCCTCATTGCCTCCGATCTCATCGACCTCATCCCGCGCGTCCTCGCCGACCTCGACGAGACCGCCGTCGTGCGGCATGGATAACACCCGATGGGCCTGGGCGGAGATCGATCTCCGAGCCGTCCGCCACAACGTGCAGGTCGTCCGCCGGCTGGTGGCACCTGCCGGCGTGCTCGCTGTCGTCAAGGCCGACGGATACGGCCACGGCGCGGAGGCGGTCGCCAGAGCAGCACTGGACGCCGGCGCTGTCGGTCTCGGGGTGGCCCTCGTCCAAGAGGGGATCGAGTTGCGCGACGCCGGGATCACCGCACCGATACTGCTGATGTCACAGCAACCACTCGAACAGTCCGCTGACATCGTGGCGCACGACCTGACACCCACGGTGTACGACAGCGCGTCGATCGACTCGTTCGAGCAGGCAGCCAGTTCCGCCGGTCGGACCCGTCGGACAGCTGTCGGCGTGCACATCAAGGTGGACACCGGCATGCGCCGGGTCGGATGCCGACCTGACGAAGTGGCGACGCTTGTCAAGCACATCGAGGCGGCCGACGGTATTCGCCTTGCCGGCGTGTTCACCCACTTGGCGATTGCCGACGAGCCGGACGATCCATTCACGGATTCGCAGTTGCAGCGGTTCGACGAGAGCTTGGCGCAGGTGATGGAAGCGTCGAGCGATCGTCAGCGGATCGTCGTCCATGCGGCGAATTCGGCGGGCGCGCTTGCACATCCGGCGTCGCGTCATAGCTTCGTCCGACTCGGCATCGCCATGTACGGCGTCGAGCCCGGCGACGCAGTGGCGTCGTTGTGCGGCGACCTCGAGCCGGTGATGTCGCTGAAGGCCCGCGTCTCGTTCGTCAAACGGGTCGCTGAGCATGACCGCATCTCCTATGGGTTGCGCCACCGTTTCGTCAGTCAGACGAACGTGGCGACGGTTCCGATCGGCTATGCCGACGGCGTCCCGCGCCGGCTCTTCCAAACGGGGGGACACGTGTTGATCGGGGGTCGCCGCCGGCCGATCGTCGGTGTCGTGACGATGGATCAGCTGATGGTCGACTGCGGCGACGATCATGTCGTCGTGGGTGACGAGGTCGTGCTGCTCGGATGCCAGGGCGACGAGCGTGTTCGCGCCGAGGAATGGGCCGCACGCCTGGACACGATCCCCTACGAGGTGACCTGTGCGATCAGCAAGCGAATCGATCGACGACTGATCGACGACTGATCGACGACGTGAGTTCTGGCCCACCTCTACCACTCGGTCGGCCACCGGGCTAGCGTTGACGACCGTGCTTCAGGTCCGCACCACTTCACTCGCTGCCACGCATGCGGTCGCTGCCGCTGTCGCAGGTGTCGCCAGAGCCGGCGACCTGATCGTCCTCGCCGGCGAGATGGGTGCGGGCAAGACCGCCTTTGCCCAGGGATTCGGCCGTGCACTCGGCGTCACGGAACCGATCACCAGTCCGACGTTCACGCTCGTGCACTCCTACGACACGGGCAGGATCGAGTTCCACCACGCCGATCTCTACCGCCTCGACCGCCTCCTCGAAGTCGCTGACCTGGCACTTGGCGAACTGCTCGAATCGAACGGCATCGTGCTCGTCGAATGGGGAGACGTCCTCGGCAGCACGCTCGGCGACCATCTGCAGATCCGGCTGGAAGTCGAACCTGACGGAGTCGACGCCGACGCCGAAGACGACGGAGACGACGATGGTGAGGGAGGCGGTTTCACCTGCAGGGCCATCGGCCTCCGCCCGTTCGGCTCCGTATGGGCACCACGGTGGGCGGCGCTCGAAACGGCTGTCCGCAAGGCGTCGTCGTGCTGATCCTCGGCATCGAAACGGCGACCGAGCAGATCAGTGTGGCGATCGGTGGTCACGAAGGTGTGATCGGTCTGTTCGAGGTGGCACGCGGCCGCCGTCATGTCGAGATGCTGATGCCAGGCGTCGAATTCCTCTGTCAGCAGACCGATATCGAGATCACCGAGATCGGCTGCATCGCCGTCGATGTCGGGCCTGGTCTGTTCACCGGGATGCGGGTGGGACTGGCGGCGGCGAAAGCCCTCGCCCAGGCACTCCACCTGCCGATGGTCGGGATTTCGAGCCTCGATCTGCTCGCCTTCCCGTTGCGCTACAGCGATCGGCTGATCGCCGCCGTCATCGATGCCAGGCGTGGCGAACTGTTCTATGCGCTGTACCTCCAGGTACCCGGCGGTGTCCAACGGGTCTCAGAGCTACGAGCGGCGCGCTGCGAGGATCTGACCGCCGACCTCGTTGCCCGTGGTGGAGAAGTCGTCTGCGTCGGTGACGGGGCGTTGCGATACCGGGACGAGATCCTCGACGAAGTCCGCGTCGAGTTCGCCGAGCAGTTCCTCTCGCATCCCTCGGCCGCGCCGCTCGTGACGCTCGCTCATGCCAAGGCGTTGCGCGAGGATTGGGTGAATCCTTGGGAGTTGCAGCCGATGTACCTTCGCAAACCGGACGCACAGATCAACTGGGCGGTCCGCGATGGCGGCAGCCCTGCGGTCAGCAGACCATGAGCCGCAAGCTGAGCCGGCGGTGAGTAGCCCATGAGTAGCCCATGAGTATCGTCGAACGATTCCTCGACCGAGCCCAGAGTCGCCCGATGGAAGCTGGCGAGATCACCATCGAACCGATGCGCAAGCGACACCTGCGCCACATCCTGGCGATCGAGGTGCAGGTGTACCCGAAGCCGTGGTCGGCCGGCGTCTTCCACGACGAACTCGCACAAATGCGTGCCGGTACTCGCCACTACGTCGTCGCCAAACTCGACGGTGTCGTCGTCGGCTACGCCGGCTTGATCCTGATCACCGAGGAAGCACATGTCTCCAACGTGGCGGTCGATCCGCGATACCAGCGCCACGGCATCGGGCGTCGGCTGATGCTCGCACTGTGCCTCGCGGCGGCGCAGCGGGACTGTGGCTCGATGTCGCTCGAGGTCCGCGTCTCCAACACAGGGGCGCAGGAGTTGTACCGCAGCTTCGGGTTCGTTCCGGCCGGTATCCGCAAGCGCTACTACGAGAACACGGTCGACGCGATCGTGATGTGGTGTCATGACGTCAACACTCCGGCCTACGCTGCACAACTCGCGGCGATCGGCCGATCGATCACTGACTTCCGACGATGACCCACACCTTTCGCACCTCCCTCCTGGCATCGGAGTTGCGCGAGCGTCCGGTCGTCGGGCCCGACACCGTCGTGTTGGGGATCGAGACGAGTTGTGACGAGACTGCTGCCTCGCTCGTGATGGGTGGCAACGACGTGCTGTCCTCCGTCGTCTCCAGTCAGATCGATCTGCATGCGCAGTACGGCGGTGTCGTCCCGGAAATCGCCAGCAGGGCGCATCTCGAAACGCTCAATCCGGTGATCGCCAGGGCGATCGTCGAGGCGGGGATCGACGAATCGCGCATCGAAGCCGTTGCCGTCACGATCGGGCCGGGACTGATCGGCGCGCTGCTCGTCGGCGTTTCAGCGGCAAAAGCGCTGAGTGTCGCCTGGAACAAGCCGTTGGTCGGCGTCAACCATCTCGAGGCGCATCTGTATGCGGCGTTCATCGAGGACCCGTCGCTCGAACTGCCGCTCGTCGTGCTGCTCGTCTCCGGCGGTCACACGATGCTCGTCGAGATGGTCGATCATGGCCGGTACCGGCTCCTCGGACAGACGGTCGACGACGCTGCGGGCGAGGCCTTCGACAAGGTCGCCCGCTTCCTCGGCCTCGGCTATCCGGGCGGTCCGCTGATCGATCACGAGGCGACGCTCGGCGATCCGACGGCGATCCGATTCCCACGGGCGATGCTCCATGACGGGCTCAACTTCTCGTTCAGCGGGCTGAAGACGTCGGTGGTCAACCACATCCGTCAGCATCCCGACGCCTCGACCGCCGATGTTGCCGCCTCGTTCCAACAGGCCGTCGTCGACGTGCTCGTCGCCAAGACGGTTCGGGCCGCCGACCAGATCGGAGCGAGAGGCATCGTCCTCGGCGGCGGCGTCTCGGCGAATTCGCAGTTGCGGACGGCCTTCCAGCAGGCGGGTCACGACGCCGGGATTCGCAGCTTCCTGCCGACGATGGCGATGTGCACCGACAATGCGGCGATGATCGCTTCCGCCGGTTGGTACCGGCTGCGCAGCGACGGTCCGACGTCGCTCAGCGCGCCGGCCTCGCCGAACCTGCGGCTGCCGTTGCTCGGCGCCGGATGAACCGCTTTCCCACGTTCACGGTCTGCGCACCGGGCCTCGAAGCGATCACCGTCGGCGAGTTGGCCAAGATCGGCGTCTCCGGCAACCCGACCCACGGTGGCGTCAACGCCTCGATGACGATGGCGCAGTTGATGACCGCCAACCTGCGGCTGCGCACCGCCACGCGCGTCCTCGTTCGGGTCGCCCGTTTCCCAGCGGACGGTTTCGTCACGCTGGCGGAAGGATTGGCCAAGATCGACTGGCATCCGTGGCTCTTGGAGGACACGCAGGTCGATGTCACGGTGTCGTCGAGCCAGTCGAAGCTCTACCATACGGGTGCGGTGCAGGAGCGTGTCCTCGATGCCCTCGGTGTCGGGACCGTCGGCCCAGGGCAGGTCGTCAGCGTCCGCATCATCCGCGACGAGGTGACGGTCAGCATCGACAGTTCCGGTGAGGCGCTGCACAAGCGCGGCTATCGCCAGGCGACAGCGAAGGCACCGATCCGCGAGACGTTGGCTGCTGCGCTGATCTTGGCGTCTGAGTGGGACCGCCGCCGCCCGCTGCTCGATCCGTTCTGCGGTTCCGGCACGATCCCGATCGAGGCGGCGATGATCGCCAGGCGGATGGCACCTGGCCGTAACCGGCCGTTCGCCTTTCAGCGCTGGCCGCAGTTCGACGCCGCTGCATGGACGCGGGTCGTTGCAGGTGCTGACGCCGATGTGATCGACAAGATGCCGGTGATCCTCGGGTCCGACCGTGACGAGGGTGCGATCACGGCATCTCGTTCCAACGCCGTTCGCGCCGGCGTCGCCCCGGTGTTCACCCACGCAGCGCTTTCAGAGATCGTCGCCCCCGCGCCGGTTGGCTGGCTGATCACCAATCCGCCGTACGGCGAGCGTGTCGCCGGTGGCGATCTACGCGACCTCTACGACCGCTGGAAGTCGTTGATGGGCGAAGGAGCCTTCGCCGGCTGGCACCTGTCGTTGATCGCCCCGCACGACGCCTTGACCCGCCGCCTCGGGCACCTGGATTCGGCATTGCGGACGACGAACGGCGGAATCGATGTCGATGTCCTGCGCAGGCCGCAGCCAGAAACGGCTGCGGTACCTGCGGTCTGACCCGCTGAAACGCAACGAGGCGTTCTCAGGTGCACTGAGTGGTTCCGGTCGGCGTTGAGGATCCGCTGCGTTCGGATCGGCGCCAGACGGTCAGCCGGTCGTGGTCGACGAGCTGTCTCCGGACGTGTCGGCGAGGCCGCACTTGTCCTTCATGTACGTCGTGATCTGCTCGTCAGCGCTCACCGCACCGGCAGCGGCCGTACCTGCTGCAGCGTCAGCAGCGACAGCGAAGTTGGGATCGGCAGCCGCCTTGGCGAAGTCGTAGTCGTACTTCTTCAGCAGTGCCTCGATGGCCACGATCGACTTCGTCTGGGAGGCGATCGCCGGCTTGATGTCAGCAGGCGCAGCGGCCTCCCAAGCAGTGATGTCGGAGTCGAACGTCGTGAAGAATGCCTTCATGTCGGCTGGTTTGTCGGTCGACAGGTTGCCGAATGCGCCGCCATTGGAGTATTTCGCCTGGAACTGCGCCGACAGTGCGCAGAATTTGCTGCCGTTCCCGCCACCGGTCGCCGCAGCCTTCGTCGTCGCCGTGGCGCCGCCCGTCGTGCCGGAATCGGTTGTCGTGCCGGCATCTGCGGTGGTGCCATCAGCTGCAGCGCCGCCGGCTGCGACGGTGGCGGTGGCAGCCTTCGATGCTGACGAAGACACCGACGACGAACTCCCGCATGCCGCCAGCGTGCATGCCGCAGCTGCCATCCCGATGAACAGTGATCTTGACTTCTTCATGTGCTCTCCCGTTGGTACATATTCGTGTCGGTATACGGAGCCACGAACCACTCGGTTCGTACAACGTTTCCAGGCCCTCAGGAAACACTGGGCTCCCGACGCTGGGTAAACCATAGTAAGTAGGCGAGCGACGGCACGACTGTGACGGCCGCCAGCATGAAGACGAACACCAATCCCCACAGCGTCTGATGGGCGCCGGCGGCGTCGCTGATCTTCAATTCGTCCACCAGGATCCACGGCCACTGGGCAACGCCCCAACCGGCGACGACCGAAGCGACGGCGATCACGGCGGTGATTCTGGCGAGCCGAGCTTTGCGCTGGATCAACAGCCAGACCGTACCGGCACCGCCTGCCCCGGAAACGAGGATCAGGGGAAGCGCCCGATGGTTGAGGCCGTGGAACAGCGTCGGGGCATCGCGGTCCAGTGGCCAGATGCCGAGTAGTGCAGCGACGCCAGTGACGATGCCGCTGATGATCGCCCTTTTCCTGCAGGCCTCGAACAGATCGACCTTGTGCTGTTTTGCGGCCTCGGCGGTGAGGAAGACAGCGGCGAGAAAGGCGCAGGTCAGCACTGCCAGCGTGCCGCCGATGAGTGACGTCGGATGTGTCCACGCGGTCCATGAACTCGCCGGTCGGTTCAGTGTGACGCGGCCGGAGGCGATCGCTCCGGCGACACCGCCGAGGATGAACGGCGTCACCACCGACGACACGGCGAACATCGCCCCGAACAGGCGAGCCTGGGCCAGGCTCGGGGCGAACTTGCGGAACGCAAAGGCGCTGCCGCGCAGCACGATCCCGAATCCGACGAGTGTCAACGGGAGGAAGAGGACCTCGCAGATCGTTGCGAATGCCGTCGGGAATCCGGTCCATAGATACACGAGGACGAAGATCAGCCAGACGTGGTTGGCCTCCCACACCGGCCCGATCGAGTGGTCGATCAGCGTGCGCATCGGCGCGCCCCGCTTGTCGTCGCCGGCCGTCAGATCCCAGACGCCCGACCCGAAGTCGGCGCCGGCGAATACGGCGTAGGCGATGACACCGAGGAACATGATCACGGCAACGGTGCTGGCGAGCGTCATGACGAACTGCCGGCTCCCGCTTCTTCCAACTCTGGCGCGCCAGGTCCGTACGGAGTCGGAAGGTCGTCGGACTCACCCGCCCTCCAACGACGCGACATCGATCGAAGTACGCCGAGCGAGCCGAGACCCATCCCCGCATAGACGATGACGAGCACGATGAGGCTCACCCACACGCCGCTGCTCTGGGTGACTGCCTGGTCGATACGCATGACGCGATAGGCGATCCACGGCTGGCGACCGACCTCCGTGGTGATCCAGCCGAATTCCAGGGCGGCAATCGCCGCCGGACCGGCGACGACGGCGATCTTGAGGAACAACCTCGATCGCAGCCAATCCTGCTTCCGCCTCCGGAACAACCAGAAGGCAACGGCGAGCAGCGCCAGCATCGTGCCGATACCGACCATCGCCTGGAAGCTGAAATGGACGGTATTGGCGAGTTGATCGTTCGGTCTGGCGTCGGCGGGAATGTCGTTCAGGCCGATGATCGGGCGATCGGTACCGCCACGGGCGATGAGTGAACCGAGGTCGGGGATCTTGATCGCGTAGTGGACCTTGCCGTCGATGATGATGCCGCCGATCGTCAACGGAGCCGGCTTCTCCGTGTCGGTCGCCAGTTCCATCGCCGCAAGCTTCGACGGCTGTTCGGTTGCCAGTCGGAGCCCGGCGATGTGGCCGCTGAACGGTTGGATGACGGCGGCGATACTGGCGAAGGCGAACGGGACGATGAAGCCGATCCGGTGATGATGGTCATCGCGTCCCTTCAGCAATCCGGCTGCGTAAACCGCCGCCACGCAGAATCCGACGAGTACGTAGGCGCCGATGAACATGTGGACGAACTCGGACCACAGCGCCCTGTTGAACATCGCCGCCAGCGGATCGACATTGCTGGTGACGAGCTTGCCGGCACTGTTCGTGCTGAGCGTGAACCCCGTCGGGGCGTTCATCCAGGCATTGACCGCCAATATGCAGAACGTGCCGAAGACGCCGGAGATCGAGATGGGGATCAGCAGCATGCGGTGGAACCGTCCCGGTAACCGGTTCCAGCCGTAGAGATAGATGCCGATGAAGATCGCCTCGACGAAGAAGGCGATGCCTTCGAGGGCGAACGGGAGACCGATGACGTCACCGAATGTGCGCATGAATTCCGGCCACAGCAGCCCCATTTCGAGGCTGAGAATCGTCCCGCTGACTGCCCCGACGGCGAACAGGACGGCGGCAACCTTCGACCACCGTTTTGCCAGGCTGAGCGCCACCGCGTCACCCTTGAGGCCGCGACCGTGCATCACCCAGATCATCGCCGGGAAGGCCACCCCGAAGCAGGCGAGCACGATGTGCGAGCCGAGCGACACGGTCATCTGCCACCGCGCCGGCACCAACTGCGCAGTAGCGACGATCGTCATGCTCACGAGGAGATCACCTCTCCGAGCCTACGCGCTCGCCCGGCCGGCGAGAACGTGCCCCTCGTCTCTACCGGCCGGCATGTGTCTACGGTTTGGTTGGCGTCCTGACTACGAACCGTTCTTTCCGCTCTTCGCCGCTCGGGCTGCGCGGGCCATTCACAGCTTCGCGCGCTTGCTCCGCCCTCTCTTTCGTTTCGCGACGGGCTCGTCGTAGCCTTGCCGACATGGCACTGCGGATAGGGAACTTCGAGCTGGCTGCTCCTGTCGTGCTCGCGCCGATGGCCGGCGTGACGAATGCACCGTTTCGCGCGCTGTGTCGCAGGTATGGACCTGGGCTGCTGTACGTCAACGAGATGGTGATGGCCAACGCACTCGTGCACGGCAACGCCAAGACTCAGCGGATGGTGTCGTTCGCGCCGGACGAATCGCCGCGAAGCCTGCAGATCTACGGCAGCGATCCGACCGTACTCGGCGAGGCCGTCCGCAAGGTCGTCGACGGTGGGATCGTCGACCACATCGACCTCAATTTCGGCTGTCCAGCGCAGAAGGTGACCCGCCGCGGCGGCGGTGCTGCTGTCCCACTGAAGCGCAACCTGCTGCGGGCGATCCTGCGCGCCGCTGTCAGCGCCGCCTCACCCCACGGCATTCCTGTCACTGCGAAGTTCCGGATCGGTATCTCCGACGACCTCGAAACGTTCCTCGACACGGGTCGCATCGCCGAAGAGGAAGGTGTTGCGGCGATCGCGCTGCACGCCCGGACAGCGCAGCAGCACTACGCCGGCGAAGCCGATTGGTCGCGCATCACCGAGCTCAAGCAGGCAGTGACGTCGATCCCGGTGCTCGGCAACGGTGACATCTGGGAAGCCGCCGACGCACTGGCAATGGTCGCCGAAACCGGTTGCGACGGCGTCGTCATCGGCCGAGGTTGCCTCGGCCGGCCATGGCTGTTCGGCGATCTGGTGGCGGCGTTCGAGGGCAAAGAACTGCCGCCGCCGCCTCGCCTCGGCGAGGTTGCGCTGATCATCGCCGAACATGCGCGCCTGCTCGTCGAACACAGCGGCCCGTTCGGTATCCGTGAATTCCGCAAACATGCCAGCTGGTACCTCACCGGATATCCGGTCGGCGGCGAGATGCGCCGGCGTTTCTCGATGGTCGACAGCCTCGGCGAACTCGACGACCTGCTGGCGATGGTCGACCCGTCGATGGAACTCCCGCCAGGCGGCCAACGAATCCGCCGCGGCCACACCAACGGCCCGATCAAGGTCGTGCTGCCAGAGGGCTATCTCGACCGTCTCGACGACCTCGAAGTTCCAGATGACGGCGCAGTAGTGGCTCTCGGCGGCGGCTGACGTTCGATTCGCATTCGCCCGAATCCGCCTCCCTGCTAACGGATCATGTTGACGGCGACGGGGACCAGGGAGGCGATGAGCATCGCCAGCAAGGTCCAGGCGGCGATCCGCGAGGCCTGACGACGCTAGCCCGGGCGTGCCTTGCTGTTGCCCAGCAGCGAACCGCCGGAGGCGAGGTTCTCGGGTCGGCGTTGTTGCCACGTCGCTGCTCGTCTGGATCCTGCTGACGTCCGCCAGGGCCGCAGCGCGTGAACGACCACGCCACGATTACCACGTTCGCATCGTCACGGGGTGCGTGTCCGATGATTCCGACGCTGATTGCCGGGATCGTGCTGCTGAACGGGTCGACGTCCGGCATCTACTGGCTGATCGCCGGCACGGCGATCAGCGTGATGGTCGGTGTCGTCGACGCCTGGGTACTGCGGGTCGAGATCCTTCGCTGACCCGCAGCCGCGCCCGGCCGCAGTGTGGCGACGAGCAACTGATCGTTGCAGACCGAGACGGGCAGCCCGTGGCTGCCTACGTTCGCCGGTGGGGTTTGGTGGTTTCGGCGCGACCGTTCGGGTGTTGGAATTCGATGTGGGCGTCGTCGAGCAGGCTGATCCGCCATCGGTCCTTGTGAACGATGTGATGGTGGCGGTTGCACAACATGACACCGTTCTTGTAGTCCGTGGGGCCGTCGTCGGCGCCGACATGTTCGATGTGGTGTGCGTCGCAGTAGCGGATCGGGCGGTTGCAGCCGGGGAAGCGGCAGCCGCGGTCCCGGAGGGCGATCGCCCGCCATGCGGGGTATGGGAAGGTGCGGGCGGCTTTGCCGTAGTTGATGATGTGGTTGCCGCGCGGATGATTCGTTGCCAGGTGGCGTCGCACATCCAGGTGTGGGCGTTGTGCGCATTCACCGGCTGTCGTTGGGCGTTGGTGTGTTGCTCGGTTCCGTCGGGTGCGATCTCGAGGATGATCTCGATGTGCGGACGGTGCCGGCTGATCCCGTCACCGTCGTGATGTTTGTTGAATTGATCCAGCACATCCACGAGCGCGTCGGCACGTCGTTGCGGCACGGGCCGTTCATCGCCGGCACCGTCGAATTTCATCGCTGTAGCGAGCGCCCGGTCCATCGATTCCGTGCCCGATTGATCCAACGAGAACGTTCCGACCGATGATCCGTCGGGGAGGCGGTGCTGCGAGAGCGATCGTGGCTGTTCGGCGGGTTCGGCGACGTCGTTGACGGCCTCGGCACGTTGTTGCCATACCGCCATGTAGATCTCGGCTTCATCGACCGGCAACGCAGCGATCTCTGCGACCACGGTGTGTTGGCGCTCGTCGAGATACTCGGCGAGCGCTTTCCGGCAGTGATGTTGCATCGCCCGCACGTGCCCACGTGACAGCACCGACGACATCGACGCGTCGGCGACCGATTCGCAGCGGCGGAGGAATCTGCCGTGCTGCAACAACTGTCCAGCGTCGGTGCCGTTCATCCGGCAGCGATGTGTGAGGAACGCTTTCATCGACACAGCGCCCCTCGAGCGCCCACAACTGCTCGGCCTCCACACGAGCCGTCGCCAATGCCACAGCAGCAACAGCGGACTCCATCGCCGCGAGGAGTTCGACGATCTCATCGAGCCCGGAAGCGGCCTCCGTATCGATCGTGAACGAGACCCCCGACATGGAATATATCGTACACATGTTCGCATGGAGAACCAACCAAGGAAGTGAGGTTCCTTCAGCCGGAGCGTTCGGATGCTGCCTTCGGCAGCGCCGCCTTCGGACGGGCAATCGGTGTCGTTCGCCGCGACGAGACGCGAGCGAACGATGGCGCACGCCGTGTCGGGAATACTGGCCGTGTGATCGATGCATTGATTCCCGCCGGTATTCGGCTCGTATTAGCATCGGCGTCACCTCGGCGTCGGGAGTTGCTGTCGATGTGGGGTGTCGAGTTCGATGTTCGCCCTGCAGATGCAGACGAGTCGGCCCACGACGGCGAATCGCCGCTGCCGTATGTCCAGCGGGTTGCGGCGATCAAGGCGGCGGCGATCGGTGGTCCAGGTGAACTGATCATCGCCGCCGACACCACGGTCGACGTCGACGGCGCGATCCTCGCCAAACCCGACGATGCCGAGGACGCTCGCCGAATGCTGGCGATGTTGTCCGGCCGCAGCCACTTCGTTCACACGGCCGTCGCTGTTCGCCTGATCAGTGGTGAAGGGTCAGCGGCCGAAGTGGCGGCGACGTCGACGTCCGAGGTCCATTTCGCCGCGCTCGACGAGGCGACGATCGACTGGTACCTCGCGACCGGGGAGCCATTCGACAAAGCCGGCGCCTATGCGCTGCAGGGTGCTGGGGCGATGCTCGTCGAGTGGGTGCACGGCAGTGTCAGCGGCATCATCGGACTCCCGATGTCCGAACTCCTCGACGCCATCAACGACGTCGTCGCAGCACGAACCTGAGATCGTCGACCACTCGGTCACCCCCGTAAACGCAGGTCACGCGTCGCTGCGCGGTTGCTGGTGATGTCCGCGCTTCGACGCCGAAGAGCAAGCGCGGTGACGAGGAGTAGGACGCCCTCGAGGCCGACGGCGGCCAGAACCTTCCCCGGTGTCGTCGCTCCGACGGATTCAACGACGCGGCAGCAGGCGCCCACATGGGCGAGGTGAATGCGGCGCGGTCGTCGATCGAGGCGACGCACTCGATCTCCTCGCCGACGTCTCGGAGTTGATCAAACAGGTTCGCCACGAGCGTCCCCCAATTGTTGGTGCAGCGAAGCGAGGCCTCTGCGCAGGTGGTTCCGGAGTGTCGATTCGCTGCTAACCATCGCCTCGGTCGCGACGACCTGCGACCAGTCTGCGGTGGCATCGTCGGACATCGGCCGGAACGCCGGACGACCACAGTCGAAAGCCCGGTTAGCAGTCGAAGGTTCCGGTTGCTAACCAGCGGCGGACGCGCCTAGCATTAGCACTCTCAATATCCGAGTGCTAACCGCAACCCGCGCAGGCACGTAGTGGAGGCTCAAACACCATGGCTCTCAAGCCCCTCGATGACCGTATCGTCGTCAAGCCCAACGAAGCCGAGGAGCGCACAGCTTCCGGTCTCGTCATCCCCGACACCGCCAAGGAAAAGCCGCAGCAGGGCACCGTCCTCGCCGTCGGCCCCGGCAAGCGCAGCGAGCAGACCGGTGACATCATCCCGTTGGGGATCGAAGTCGGCCAGACCGTCGTCTACAGCAAGTACGGCGGCACCGAGATCACGATCGACGGCGAGGATGTCCTGATCCTCAACAGCCGCGACGTTCTCGGCATCGTCGAAAAGTGAGGCCATAACCACATGGCAAAGATGCTGAAATTCGATGAGGAAGCTCGTCGCGCACTCGAAGCCGGCGTGAACAAATTGGCCAATACGGTCAAGGTCACGCTCGGGCCGAAGGGTCGCAACGTCGTCCTCGACAAGAAGTTCGGTGCTCCGACGATCACCAACGATGGTGTCTCCATCGCCAAGGAGATCGAACTCGACGATCCGTTCGAGAATATGGGCGCCCAGCTCGTCAAAGAAGTAGCGACCAAGACCAACGACATTGCCGGTGACGGTACGACGACGGCCACCGTGCTCGCTCAGGCCCTCGTCCAGCTCGGCCTGCGCAACGTCGCCGCCGGCGCCAATCCGCTGGGCCTCAAGAAGGGCATCGAGAAGGCTGTCGCAGCCGCTGTCGAGTCCATCAAGAGCCAGGCCAAGGAAGTCGACGACAAGACCGACATCGCCAACGTCGCCACCATCTCGGCGGCGGACGCATCGGTCGGCAAGGTCATCGCCGACGCCATCGACAAGGTCGGAAAGGACGGTGTCGTCACCGTCGAGGAGTCGAATACGTTCGGCACCGAACTCGAGTTCACCGAGGGCATGCAGTTCGACAAGGGCTACCTGTCGCCGTACTTCGTGACCGACGCAGAGCGCCAGGAAGTGATCATCGAAGATGGTTACATCCTGCTGTACGGCGCGAAGATCTCGTCCGTACAGATGCTGTTGCCGGCACTCGAGGCCGTCATGAAGACGGGCCGTCAGCTCGTCATCATTGCCGAGGATGTCGACGGCGAAGCACTGGCGACGTTGGTCGTCAACAAGATCCGCGGCACGTTCAGCTCGGCTGCCGTCAAGGCTCCTGGCTTCGGCGACCGCCGCAAGGCAACGCTGCAGGACATCGCCGTGCTCACCGGTGGCCAGGTCATCTCCGAAGAGGTCGGCCTCAAGCTGGAGAACGTGACGTTGGATCTGCTCGGCCGTGCCAAGCGCATCATCATCACCAAGGACAACACGACGATCGTCGACGGCAATGGTGAGAAGGACGATGTGCAGGGTCGCATCAACCAGATCAAGGCCGAGATCGAGAACACCGATTCCGACTGGGACCGCGAGAAGCTGCAAGAGCGCCTCGCCAAGCTGGCCGGCGGCGTTGCCGTCATCAAGGTCGGCGCAGCCACCGAGGTCGAGCTCAAAGAGAAGAAGCACCGCATCGAAGATGCCGTGTCGGCTACTCGGGCAGCGATCGAGGAAGGCGTGGTCGCCGGCGGCGGCACCGCGTTGATCCGTGCCAAGGCTTCGGTTGCCGCAGTGCTCGCCACCCTCGAGGGTGATGAGGCTGCCGGTGCTCGTACGGTGCTCGAAGCGCTGGACGCTCCGGCCCGGGCGATTGCCGACAACGCCGGCCTCGAAGGTGGCGTCATCATCGCCGCGATCGAGGCTGCTGAAGGTGGGATTGGCCTCAACGCCGCAACCGGCGAGATGGTCGACCTGCTCAAGGCCGGCATCATCGACCCGGCAAAGGTGACCCGCGCTGCGTTGCAGAACGCTGCGTCGATCGCCGCACTCGTCCTCACCACCGAAGTGCTCGTGGCCGACAAGCCCGAGAAGAAGTCGGCCGCCATGGCCGGCGGCGGTGGCGGTATGGGTGGCATGGGCGGTATGGGTGGCATGGGCGGGATGATGTAACCCGTCCTCTCCAAGGACTGCTGAACGGCCCGGGCCGCGCATTCGTGCGTAGCCCGGGCCGTTTGCGTTTTCCGAGCCGGAGTTCTTCGGCCGGTTTGCCGACAGAACTGGCGGGCGCGTGGACTCAGTTCTCGGGGCGGAAGTATGCGTTTCCCGGTGGCGGTACGGTAGGCGGGGATGAAACGGCCGTTCTGGATGCACCAACTCGTCGAGTATGTGCTCGCGGTGTGCCTGGTGTTCGCCGGTGCGCATTCGCCGAACCCGGCGGTGCCGTGTATCTCCGGAGGCCTCATCGCCCTGAACGCCGCCGTGGTCGATGGCCCGTGGTCGGCGTTCCACGGCGTGCCGCGCTGGTTGCATCGCTTCTTCGACTGGGCGATCGCCCTCGGCATGCTCATCGCCGGGATTTTCTTCGGGCGCCTCTTCGACAGTTCCAGCCGCAGCGTCACGTTGCTGATGGCCTTCGTCGTCGCTTTTGTTGCCTGGCGCAGCGACTACACCAAGAAGCCAAAGCGCGCACCGGTCAGCATGGAGGGCGGCCGGCACGTCGAGGTCGGCAGGATGGCGGGACGCGGCGCCGCCACCACGGTCAACCTGGCACGGAACATCAAACGCGCCCGCCAGCAGTCGAAAGACCAGACGTAAGCGGTCGGACCTCGCCGTTAGCCTCGACTACATGTCGTTCGAACGTCCGGAACCCGATCTCGTCAAGTTGGTCGCAGCGTGGGAGTCGTGGGAGCACGGCGACGAAGCGCCCGGCAAGACGCTCGCCAATCTCAAGACGGCCGGCCTCGCCGACGTATTGAAGCAGATGGTCTCGACCGGTTGGACGTACGAGCCCTGAGCTCATCGTCAGCTGCTGACAACGACTCGCCGATGCGGCGATGGCGAGCCGGAGGACGACAGGTCATTCCGCGCCCAGACGGCTGGTCAGTCGGGGCCGCACCGTTGTGGGTCGGATCGACCCGCCAGTTCGACGTCGCCGAAGTGGAGCAGGCGATGCGGACGAGCGGCGGGCCGAGGCGCGTCCAAGCGTCGATCGTCGGGTCGAAATCGTCTGCGGTGCTCGTTGCCGTCGTCGACGGCGACCACGGTGCGGAGATCCTGCTGACCCGCAGGTCGTGGGATCTGCGTCATCATCGCGGCGAAGTGAGCTTCCCCGGGGGGCGGTTGGACCCAGGCGAATCGGTCGCCGAGGCCGCTCTCCGCGAAGCGTACGAGGAAGTCGATCTCGACCCGACGCTGGTCTCGGTCATCGGCGAACTCGATCACCTCAGTACGTTCGTTTCCGACAGCTACATCGTTCCGATCGTCGCCCGTCTCGACCGGCGACCGCAACTGGTCGCCTCTGCTGCCGAAGTCGATCGCATCTTCTACGTCCCACTCGTCGAACTGCAGCGAGCTGATACGCATCGGGAGGAGGACTGGGGCGACCACACCTACATCCGTCGCCTGCAGTTCTTCGAACTCGACGATGAAACGGTCTGGGGCGCAACGGCCCGCATCCTCGTCAACCTGCTCGACGTGCTCTTCGCCAGCTGACGGATGTTCCCGGCTGACGCGTGTCGCCGGGCTCACGAGGTCCAACGTCGGCCGGGTCAGGGACCTCCGGCGATTCGGACGGCGCGGTAGTAGACGTCGGCCCAGGCGCGGCAGTTGTAGCGCTGCAGGATCGACCGTGGTCCGCAGTCCGCACGCATGTCGGCGAGCAACATCGTGTCGACGCGTAAGCGGTTGGCGGCGTTCCACTGGTGAGCCCCGAACCGGTGGTCGTAGGACTTCAGGTTGCGGTAGCCGAAGTCGTGTCGCTGGCAGGCGGCGCGGAAGTTGAAGCTGCGCCCCGTATCGCCCAAACCGATCGGGGACGGCGTCGAACAACCGTCGTTCGTCCAATCGAGCCACGCCGGTTCGGCGGCGACCCTGGCATGTTGGAACTCTGCCATCGTTGTCGATTCGAGGCGCGTGATCGTCATCAGGTCGGTGGCCGGATCAGGGCCGACGGCGTGGGCGGGAGAGGTGGGCACGAGGAGTGCGAAGAGTGCAATGGCGATGGTCGCCAGTGCGACGGTGACGCGTGTGGTCATGTCTGATGCCTCTCGAAGGGTGAGTGCAGCCAGCAGGAAGTTCGGGGTGACGACGACAATCATGACTCGTCTGGCACCGATGGATCGGCAGCGAACTGCAATCGCTCCGAATCCGCTCGCCAACGTGGCACGCGGAGAGGACGCAACCTCCGTCTTATCGGACCCGGGCGGAAAACACCCTCGCTGATGAGATTCCCGCAATTCTCTTGATCGGCGAACGTCGCGCGCTGTCCCGCTGACAGAAATTGCCGCCTCTGCAACCGGACCTGTGACTGTCGTACTCGTCGGAGCCTGTCGGGGGCTCCCGCGATGATCGTGCACTCCTAGCGCAGAAATTCCCCGAGAACAAGTCTTGACATTCGATTCACAAGCGAGCAAGGTAGTTGGTACACGGTTCTCGTCGAGAAGACGGCAAAGGCTCCGGACGCTCCCATCACAGATCGGAATTCAAGCCGACAACGAGCGTGCTGGCAGATCCATTCGCCGCCTCCTCGACGGGTGACCGAGTGGGTTGGCCTGACGATTGCTGACACCCACGCCGTGGGCTCGGAGGGTGTCCATGCGGCAGCGGAGGGGCGCTGCCGCAGCGTCGGGCCAGCGATTGCAAGACCGCTGTCGAGACGTCAGCTGTTGACGACGCGGTCGCGCTGGCGGACTGCGCGGCCGATCCGCCAGGCGATCAGCAACATGCCACCGGTCATGACGATGAACACAGCCGTCTGTAGCCAACCGCCGCGATCGCCCGCTTGCGTCGGAGCGGTTCCGCACCCCGGGAGTTGCACGGCCTGCCCGACGCATTGGTCGAAGGTCAAGCCATTGGCGAAGGTGCCTTCGACGGTCTCGTCGGTGTTCGGATTGGTCACCGGCGGAGGAGTCGCCGCCGGTGTCGCCATGGCAACAGCGGCCACAGCTGCGACTGGCGAAGCAGCGCGAGATGCGAGCGAAGGGGGCCCGCCGGCGAGAAGAACCGCGGCGAACATCACGGCGAACATCAGTGTGCCGGCAGCAACGCCGAGCGTTGCCCACAGACGTCGAGCGAACCGGCGAATGACGACCAGTTCCGACCACATCACCCTGCACGGTACCGCGGGATACAGTCGAATAGGTCATGGCCACATCTTCAGAACTCGCTGATCACGACCCTCAATACGACAACGTCCTGGTTGTCGATTTCGGGGCTCAGTACGCCCAGCTCATCGCCCGTCGGGTCCGCGAACTGCACGTCCATTCGCAGATCGTTCAGCACTCGATCACCGCTGCCGAGGTACAGACGCACGCTCCGCAGGCGCTGATTCTCTCGGGTGGACCGGCCAGCGTCCATGTCGACGGCGCACCGTTGCTCGACCCGGCGATCTATGACCTCGGCATTCCGATTCTCGGGATCTGCTACGGAGCGCAGCTCATCGCCCAACAACTCGGCGGCGTCGTCAGCCGTACCGGCAACGGAGAGTACGGACGCACCGTCTTGCACATCGACGCGGCAGCCGAGTCAGGTCTGCTCACCGCCGAGATGCCGGTGGATCATGACGTGTGGATGAGCCACTTCGACGGCATCACGGTTGCGCCGGACGGCTTCGTCGCAACGGCATCGACGCGCGAGGCGCCGGTCGCCGTGCTCGAGAGCCCGACCCGTCGGATCTGGGGCGTGCAGTTCCATCCCGAGGTCGTCCATTCGCCGTACGGCATGGCCGTTCTCGGACGCTTCCTCGCCGACCTCGCAGGCTGCCGGCAGAACTGGCAGATGGCCTCGATCATCGATACCGAAGTCGAACTCGTCCGGGCCAAGGTAGGGAGCGGCCGCGTCATCTGTGCGCTGTCAGGTGGGGTCGACTCGTCCGTCGCAGCTGCGCTGGTCCACAAGGCGATCGGCCATCAGCTCACCTGCGTCTACGTCGACACCGGGCTGATGCGTAAGAACGAGAGCGCACAGGTCGTCGAGACGTTCCGACGTGACATGAACATGGAGTTGATCCATATCGATGCCGGTGACCGCTTCTTTGCAGCATTGGCCGGTGTTGTCGAGCCGGAAGCAAAACGCAAGGTGATCGGCGAACTGTTCATCCGCATCTTCGAAGAGAACACCGGTGGGCTGACGGACGCCGAATTCCTCGTCCAGGGGACGCTGTATCCCGACGTCATCGAGAGCGGAGGAACGAACGGCACGACGGCGGTCATCAAGAGCCACCACAACGTCGGCGGACTGCCGGACGACATGACTCTGAAACTGATCGAGCCGTTGCGCGACCTGTTCAAGGACGAGGTTCGGGCGCTCGGATCCGAACTCGGACTGCCGGATGACGTCGTCTGGCGTCAGCCGTTCCCCGGGCCGGGCCTCGGTGTGCGGATCATCGGCGAGGTGACGCCAGACAAGGTGTTCATTCTCCAAGAAGCCGACGCCATCGTCCGCGAAGAGATCAAACTCGCCGGCCTTGAGCGCGAGATCTGGCAATCCTTCGCCGTGCTCGCCGATATTCGCTCCGTCGGAGTGATGGGTGACGAGCGGACCTACGCGCGGCCGATCATCATCAGAGCGGTGACCAGCGAGGATGCGATGACTGCTGACTGGGCGCGTCTGCCGTACGACCTCCTCGACCGGCTCTCCAGTCGAATCATCAATGAGGTCAGCGGTGTCAACCGGGTGGTCTACGACGTCACCTCGAAGCCGCCCGGCACGATCGAGTGGGAGTGACCGCCCGGTAGTACTTGGTGGGCGGATGACGTTTGCAAGAATCCTGTAACAAACAACCGGCCGATTGACATGATTTCGTAATATTCGTTAGACTCCCGTCATCATGAGCCGACGCCCCCTGATCGCCATTGCTGTTGTCGTCGCCTCGGTCATCTCACCGATCGCCCGTAGCGCCTCCGCCGACTCCACCTCCGACAAACAGAAGCTCGACCGCATCGCTGCGCAACTCGCGCAGATGGAAACGCAGGCCTCGCTGCTCGACGAGCAGCTGCTCGAAGCGCAAGCCGGTGCTGCGCAAGCGCAAGCGGATGTCACGACCACAGAAGCCAAGGTCGTGCAACTGCAGCAGCAGCTCGGCATCGTGCAGACACAGGTCAGCGAGTTGGCATTGCAGCAATTCGCCAGCGGTGATTCCGGCGGCGGTCTCGGCGCGTTGCTCGGTGATCCCAGCAAACTGACCAACGCTGTCGAGCGCGACGAGGCGACGAAGGTCGCCTTTTCCGGTGGCCAGGATTCCGTCGACCAACTCAGTGCAGGCGTCGACGAACTGAACAAGCAGAAGGCGACGCTTGCCCAACAGCAGAAAGTCGCACAGACGAAGGCGTCCATCGCCTCCTCCAAACAGAACGACCTGACGAAGCGCACTGCCGACATGACCCAGTTGCAGGCCGCAACGGTGGCGCAGTACGGCAAGGACCAGGTGGCCGAGGCGCAGGCCGCACAGGAGGCCGCACTCGAGGCTCAACAGGTCAAGCAGGCAGCGGCCGATGCTGCTGCCGCCCAGGCTCAGGCCGCCACGGATCGGGCCAATGCGTCCAAGGCCGCAGCCGCCAGGGCAGCCGCCGACCAGGCTGCTGCTGCGGCGGCATCCGCCGCAGCCGCCGCAAAGGCGAGTGCCGCCAACCAGTCGTCCGGAAACCGTGGTTCGTCGAACAATCCGGCTCCGGCTCCGGCTCCGGCTCCGGCTCCGGCTCCGGTGGCTGGCAAGAGCGGAGGCTCCGCTGCCGGTAGCGGAGCAGGAGCAACCGGAGACACCGGCAACAGTGGGGGCGGAGCGCCGTCCAAACCCGCTCCGAACCCGACTCCGGTGGCTGCACCGCCGCCCCCCGCTTCCGGCGCAGCCGCCGCAGTACAGGCAGCGCTCAGCCAGCTCGGTGTTCCATACGTGTTCGCGACCGCCTCGCCGGGACATTCGTTCGACTGTTCCGGCCTGACGATGTGGGCGTGGTCGCAGGGGGGCGTTTCCCTGCCGCACCAGTCACGCGAGCAATACAGCATGCTCCCACACGTTTCGCAGGCTGATGTTCAGCCAGGTGATCTGCTGTTCTTCTACAACCCGATCCACCACGTGGCGATATATGTCGGCAATGGAACGATGGTCGAGGCTCCGGCGACCGGCCTCACGGTTCGCACCAGGCCAGTCACTTGGGGCGCCCTCGTCGGCATCGGCCGCCCGTAACGCAAACTGAGTGCACTGGTGCACCGCCGGCGGTGCATAACGGTCCAGAAAGTGTCGAGCGGTGCCTGCGGCGGTCCGACGTTCGTAACACAAGTCGCAATCATCGCAACGGTTCCGACACACTTGCTATGCTTCCGTCATCATGTCTGCGCGCCGATCGCTTTTTGCCGCCCTCGTCGCTGTTGCGGTGTTCGTCGTTCCGATCGGTCGTTCCGCGTCTGCTGATACGGCTTCTGACCAGGCAAATCTCAAGCAGATCGCTGCTCAGCTGGCACAACTCGACCAGCAGAGTTCCCAGCTCGACGACGACCTGCTCGCCGCACAGCAGGATGCAGTCCAGGCGAAGGCCGATGTCGCCGCGACGCAGGCAAAGATTGCTGATCTGCAACAGCAACTCGGCATCGTCCAGCAGCATGTCAGCGACTTGGCGCTCAACACCTTCGCCACCGGCGACTCCGGCGGCAGCCTCGGTGCGCTGCTTGGTGATCCCTCGAAGTTGACGTCGACGGTCGAGCGCGACCAGTACACCAAGCTGGCGTTTTCCGACGGTCAGGACTCGATCGACGAGCTGGGTGCCGGTGTCGATGAACTGAACAAGCAGCGGGCAACGCTCGCCAAGCAGCAACTGATCGCTGAGCAGAAGTCGGCGTTGGTCACCAGCAAGAAGGCGCAGTTGGTCGACAAGTCGACAGCACTGCAGCAGTTGCAGACCGCGACAGAAGCGCAGTTCGGCAAGGATCAAGTTGCCGAAGCTGAAGCTGCTCAGCAAGCTGCCCTGCAGCAATCGCAAGCAGCAGCGGCGCAAGCCAAGGCCGCCAAAGCCGCATCGTCCGCCAACTCCAACGCCGGTTCCACGGGTGCGTCGTCCGGTAACGCGGGGTCGTCCGGTTCGTCCGGCTCCTCAGGCAGTTCGGGTTCATCCGCAGGCACCACCACGACCAAGACCGGGGGATCGACGGCACCTGCCGGCCCATCGAAGGGCACGTCCGGCGGCGGCGCGTCCACTGGATCGGGCGGTGGCACCGCCAACCCCGGCGCCGGCCACGCCGTGCCGGCACCCTCACCCGGTGCCAGTGGTGCCGTGACCGCCGCCCTCAGCCAGGTCGGCGTGCCGTACCAGTACGCAATGTCCAGCCCAGGAGTCGGTTTCGACTGCTCGGGCCTGACGAGTTGGGCCTGGGCCCAGGCCGGCAAGTCGATTCCGCACCAGTCAGCCCAGCAATATGCTTCGCTCCCGCATGTCGCCCAAGCCGACATCCAGCCGGGCGATCTCATCTTCTACTACTCGCCGATCAGTCACGTGTCGATGTACGTCGGTGGCGGCCAGTACGTCGACGCCCCGAACACCGGCAAGACGGTGCGCACCGGCTCGGTCAACTGGGGAAGCGTCGTCGGCATCGCCCGCCCCTGACGGGTCGCCGGTACCGCCCTCGCAACCGTTGGCAGCTACGGTCGACGTGTGATCCGTGGAATTGATGTCGAGCCCGTCTCGGCGTGGTTGAGTGCCCACATCGATGGTGCCGAGGGCCCGTTCCAGTTCGACCTGATCGCCGGTGGTCGTTCGAACCTGACGTTCTTGGTGACCGATGCTGCGGGCCGGCTGTTTGTGCTGCGACGTCCGCCGATGGGCCACGTCTTGGCGACGGCACACGACATGGCTCGCGAGTTCCGGATCATCGACGCCGTCGGGCGCGGCAGCAACGTCCCAGTCGCGGCGGCACTCGGGCTGTGTACTGATCCGCTGGTCAACGGAGCACCGTTCTATGTCATGAGTTATGTCGCCGGGGTCGTCCTCGACTCGCCGCTGAAGGTCGATCAGCTTGCGCCGGAACTCCGCGTCCCGGCGAGCGAGCACCTGATCGATGTGCTCGCCGACCTCCACGACGTCGACATCGATGCTGTCGGTCTCGGCGATCTGGCCAAACGCGAGGGCTACATCCTGCGCCAACTGAAGCGCTGGTCGACCCAGTGGGAGAACTCGAAGACGCGTGAACTACCGGCGATCGACGAGGTCGGACGACGCCTCCACGAACGCATCCCGATCCAGCAGAGCGTCGCCATCGCCCACGGCGACTACCGGTTCGGTAACTGTCTGACCGATGTCTCGACCGGGCGCGTTGCCGCCGTGCTCGACTGGGAACTGTGCACGCTCGGCGATCCGCTCGCCGATGTCGGCTACCTCGGCGTCTACTGGACAGACCCCGGTCAGACGAGCCGTCGACACAACGATCCGTCTGGTGGCGATGCCGGCTTTGCGACCTACGCATCGTTGCTCGAACGCTACGCAGCCCGCACCGGTCGGGACCTGTCGGACATCGACTATTACGTCGCATTCTCCAGTTGGCGTCTCGCCGTCATCGGCGAAGGTGTCTACAACCGATACCTGCACGGGGCGATGGGTGACGATGGTGCCCACGACCTCGACGCCTTCAAGGAGGGGACGGAAATTCTCGCCGTCGCAGCGCTCGACGCCCTCAACCGCCTGCACTGACAGAGCGGCTATGGTTCCTCGATGAGCGATGGATTGCTTGCCGGTTGGACGACTTCGAGGTTTGCCGCTGAGGGTTTCGACCATCAGGTCTACTGGCGCGGCGAGGGTCCCGGCGTGTTGGTCGTCCACGAGATCCCCGGTCTCACGCCGCTTGTCGCCCGCTTCGCCAATGACGTCGTCGAGGCCGGCTTCCGCGTGGCGATGCCGAACCTCTTCGGGACGCCTGGCAAGCAACCCAAAGGTCTCTACACCCTGAGATCGTTCGGTCATGTTTGCGTCTCGAAGGAATTCACGACCTTCGCCCTGCGACAGACATCGCCCGTCGTCGGTTGGCTGCGGGCGCTCGGGAAGCAGCTGCATGCCGAATGTGGTGGACAGGGCATCGGTGCCCTTGGCATGTGTTTCAGCGGCGGGTTCGCGCTCGGGCTGATGCTCGACGCGACGACCATTGCGCCGGTACTCAGCCAGCCGTCGATGCCGTTCCCGCTGGGCAGAGAACGCGCCGCTGACCTCAACCTCAGTCCCGCTGATCTTGCAGTCGTCAAGGCCAGGGCGGAGGCAGGCTGCGATGTGCTCGGCCTGCGTTTCGACCAGGACAAGGCGACCGGAACACGGTTCGACACACTGTCGAAACTGCTCGGCGACCGCTTCATCTCCGTCGAACTGCCGAGCACGAAGCGCACCGACCATTCCGTACTGACAGAGCAGCGTGACGAGCAGTCGGTGCAACGCGTCCTCGAGTTCTTCCGCCAACGACTCGACGTGTGACGGCCGCGCTCGGGCAGGCGGGTCCGATCTGGCGAGCTGACTCGCCGTTGCGGCACGCTGCGAATGATGCCGGTCCGGGTTGCCTCACTGCCGGATGGCCAGAGCATCCATTGCGTATTGCTTGGCGGCCCTGTAGTCAGCTTTGCCGTTCGGGGCACGAGGAACGTCGTCGACGAAGACGACGCGCTTCGGTGCCTTGTAGCCGGCGAGTTCCTTCTTGACGGCGGCGATGACCGTCCGCTCGTCGACGTCGGTGTCCTCCTCACGGGAGGCGACAGCGGTCACCGCCTGACCGAATTTGTCGTCGTCGACACCGATCACCAGACAGTCGCGGACACCGTCGACCCGTTTGACGGCCTCCTCGACCTCTTCGGGAAAGACCTTCTCGCCGGCGGTGTTGATGACGTTCGAGCCACGGCCGATCAGCATGATCGATCCGTCGGCGTTGACGGTCGCCATGTCGCCGGGGAACGAATAACGCTGGCCGTCGATGACACGGAAAGTCTTCGCCGACTTGGCCTCGTCCTTGTAGTAGCCGAGGGGAACGTTGCCGCCGGCGGCGATCATGCCGATCTCGCCTGACCCTGGTTCGACGATCCGGTCGTCGGCCGTGAAGACCCTGGTTTCGGCTGAGGCGGCGAATTTAGCGGTTTCGACGGGCAGTCCGCGTGCCGTCAGGTTGACGCCCATCGAGCCTTCCGACGAACCGACGAAGTCGGCCAGCAGTAGATGGGGGACACGGTCGAGGAGCGCTTCTTTGACCTCGGCGGTCCACATCACGCCGCTGGAGATGACGACCTTGAGCGAGGATGTGTCGTACGGTCTGCCTGCCTGGTTCGCCTCGTCGATCGCCCGGATCAGCGGTTTGCAGAACGAGTCGCCGACGATGACGACGTTCGTCGCCTTCTCCCGCTGGGCGACGGTGAACATCTCGTCGGCGCTGAAACTGCGCTCCGACAGCGAGATCACCGACCCACCGACGAGGTGCGGGGCCATCTCCCCGAGCCACACGCCCGTTCCGTGCATCAGTGGGCATCCGGGGATCGAGATCATCCGATTGCCGGCATCGGTCGTCCGTTTCACCAACGCTGCGAGATCGGCGGCGTTCTTCGAAAACGGCAGGCCGAGGAGCGGATAGACGCCGGAGGCGAGCGTTTCCGTCATGCCGCCGACCGCATAGATCACGCCCTTCGGCATGCCGGTCGTGCCGCTGGTGTACAGCATGTAGTTGTCGTCCTCGTGGCGGGTGATCCGTGGTGCAGGTTCGTTGCCGGCAATAGCGTCCTCGTAGCGCAATGCCGAGGCGACATCGCCGATGGTCCCGGCGACCGTCGGGCCGTCGTCGACCTCGATGAGCAGCTTGATCTTCGGCAGACGAGCCAGCACTCTGGCGACACGGTCGCCGAGGCTGGAGTGGTAGACGATCGCCTCGGCGTCGCAGTTGTCGAGCAGGTACCACAGTTCTTCGTCGAGGTATCGGTAGTTGACGTTGATCGGAACGCCGCGCATCTTCAGGGTGGCGAACTGCGCCTCCGAGTACTCGTTGCCGTTGTAGAGGTAGAGGCCGACCTTGGAGTCGTGACCGAGACCGGCGGCTCCCATCACCGTTGCGAGTCGAGCCGCCCGATCGTCGAACTCGTTCCAGGTTCTGCGGGTCTCACCGTGGATCAACGCTTCGCTGTCCCCGATGACGTCGGCGATTGATTCCCACACGGTCGCAAAATGCATCTCCATCGGCGCTCATCGTAGACATACTGAGTCCACCTACCCGCCAGTTCTGGCGGCAAACGGGCCGGAGAAGTTCCGGCTGCTCACGGCGGCGAGGTGGCGGTGGCGTTCTTGATCTTGCAGGCGGCGATCGCCATGTTGAACAGGTGCGGCTGCACCGAGACATCCGGCACGAGGTTGTAGCCGTGTTCTACGCCGTCGCCGGTGTCGATCGAGACGACGAAGAGGAACGGCTGCTTCGTCTCGGCGAAGGCATGATCCTCGCATCGCGCCTCGGTGACCAACACGGGGAGATCGGCACTCCTCTGGTCGCCGGACAGTGTCAGCAACGGGGAGTTGGTCGGCGACAGCGGTGCCAGCGTGAAGATGACCGTTCCCTTGGTGTCCAACAGTCGGATCGTGCCGGTCGAAGCGCCCCGCTGCAGGTGAATCGTCGCTTCGGCACGTGGCAGACCGTCATTGGTGACGTCCTTGAATCCAGTCAACGTGATCGTGACGGCCTTGTCGATGTTCTGGCGCTCGCAGTCGCTGAGATACAACTTGCCGAGGATGCCGTTGGCGTCGACGACGGGCACCGTCGATTTTGTTCCGTTGGTGAAGGTGATGACAGCAGTCGCACTGCCGATCGACGGCATCGATGCTGCAGTGCCATCACCGACGCAGGACGCTCCTGAAAACGGGACGGGCTGGTCCACGACCGCTCTCGGGGCGATCTTCGTGCCTTTCGTATTCGGCGGAGAAGTGTGGAAGCCCGACCATCTCATCGACGTGCTGGCGACGTCGACCTCGGCATCGGTGTCGTTGTGTATCTGCACCTGATACAGGTTCAACGGTACGTCCTCGCGCTCCTGGCCGAGTTCGGCGAACACCACATCGTGCGGCACGACGACGGTCGGCGGCGTCACGTCGACCGGCTGCGTTGCCGGGGTGTAGGTGGTGCATCCGGTGGCAATTCCGGCGAGCGCAGCGACAGTGCCGACGACGAGGGCGAGGCGACGCTTCATGCCGCAGAATCTAGATGAGAAAATCCAAGGGGTGAGGGTCGTGCGCGGTGGGTGGTGTTAGTGGTCGTAGGCGATGAGTGATCGGCGTACGGGGGCGCCGGAATGCTCGTTGTGCCAGATCGCAGCGGTAAGCGCGAGGAGTCGTTGGAGCACGCGTACGAGCACGCCTTGTTGGCTATGCGCGTGATGGTCTTCAAGGCTGAGCTGGCCTTTCAGGGTGTCGAACACGGACTCGATGATCTGGCGTATCGGTTTCAGTTGCCGCCCA
>JANXUF010000033.1 GCA_025356335.1 Actinomycetes bacterium | reverse complement strand
CTGCGAGCCACCCGCCGGGACGCAGGAGGTCGTGTTCTTTTCGCCATCCGATGCTTGGGTCGATCCAGTGCCATGACGACGCGGCGACGATCAGATCGAAGCGCCGATCGTGCGCGTCCCACGTCTCGAATGTCGAGACTTCGACAGCGACGTTCGAGAAGGGGGCCAATCGTTGACGGGCCATGTCCGCCATCTCGACGCCGGGTTCGATCGCGGTCACAGCGCAGCCGAGCTGGGCGAGTGACCGGGTCGCTTGCCCGGTCCCACAGCCGATCTCGAGTACCGATGAATCCGTGTCTACTGTCGTCCCTGCGACGAGGTCGGAGAAGAGTTCATCCGGGTATGACGGTCGGATCTGGTCGTAGAGCGCAGGAACTTCGTTGAACAGTTTGCCGTGCTCTCGCTGGTCGCCGGAACTCACATGTCCATACTGCTCGCTCACGCGCTGCCGCCACTGCCCGGTGCAGCGCAAGGTCAGATTGACGTTGATGCGTCAGGCGTTGCAGGTTCGATGGGTTGGGTGTCTAGCGTCGTGGCATGGCGATTCCCGTGCTGCACACACGTCGACTCGTCCTTCGGCCGTTGTCGCTGGATGACCGTGCAGATCTGACAGCACTGCATGCGCAGGAGTCGTTCTGGCATTTCCCGTTCCGTCGGCCATGGTCGGGCGCTGAAACGGACGAGTTTCTCGAACGCACGTTGAACGCGTACACCAGTCTCGTCCCGGCAATGCGCGCGGTTGTTGTCGCCTCGACGAACGAGCTTGCCGGTTGGGCAGGGCTCGCGGAGCCGACGTTCCTGCCGGAGATTCTCCCAGCGGTCGAGGTCGGATGGCGCCTCGGTGAAGAGCACCGTGGGCGCGGTTATGCGTCTGAGGCAGGAGCGGCATGGATCGACTACGGCTTCAGCGAACTCGCCCTCGACAAGATCGTCAGCATTTACGAGCCACAGAACACAGCGTCTGGCGCCGTCATGAAACGACTCGGCTTCAGGCTCGATCTCGCCACGATCCACCCCGAGCAGAATGTCGAGGTCCACGTCATGTCGCTCACACGAGCGCAATGGACGACGCCCGCCACGACCGTCCAAGACCATCACTCGAAGACTCGGCATCAAAGCGCCTAGCGAGAGTGTCCGATACCGCCGGAATCGTCACACTGCCTTGATCAGTTCGAACGGTTGTCCATTCTTGAACGTCGACGGCCAGCGTGGCGGCGATCTGTCGATCCCCGCTCCGGTTCTCCGCGGATTTCCAGACGCAACTCGCCCGCTCGCATCGACAAGTATTCGGCGCGCACATCTTCGTCGATCTCAACGTTGCCCGAGCCCGCCCAATGTCGATCAGCGCCATCGTTCTTGACGCCGGAGACCCAGAACTCCTCACCGCTCGCGACATCGCAATGGTTGCCGAGAACGCCGCGGACGCGCTGCAACTGCCGATCACGGTAGTAGAGCGTCTGGCCGGTCTTCGAAAACCGCACCCGGCTGATCGACGCCGGACCGTTGTCATCGAAACCGGTCTTCAACTCGACATACATGATTCTCGGCCTCATCGACACAATCTGCCATCCCTGACGAATACGTGCGCGCCGAATATCGGCGATGAACAACGATGCCCACAGATCGAGAGCCACCGCAGCTCTGACTCCGCCATCGAGCAGTGCCCGCCACCGGACATGCAGTAGTCCGAGTCTGGGTCGACCGGCCGATGTCTGCTGGCGCCAACCATCCGGCGCCACTTTCGAGCTGGTGCGAGAGTGCCCTGCACCGCCGGGCGCGTGCGGACGGGTTCGGGTTCGGGTTCGACCTGCGCGCTGTAGGTGTGAGGATGATGGCACTGTGGGTGATTTGAGAGTTTCGGAGACTGGGCTCGTGCGCAGGGGATTCTTCCGGCATCGCCTTTGGCGCTGGGACGAGGTTGTCGTTTTGGCGTGGGACGATCAGGGGTTCCTCGGTCCAAATCTCCTGGGGGCCAGAATCGTCGCCTGTTGTGCGGGGGATCCGTACCCGCGACTGCTTCAGCGATTCATGCGTGTCGATCAGGCCCGAGCGCGTCTCGAGTCACTTCGCGTCGACGTCGCTCCGTACAACGTGTCGATCGTCAACAACGATCGGCCGACCACGGAGTGGTGGCCCCTCGACCCGAGGAGCCGAAAGGCTTGAGATCCGACACCGACTTTCCTTCGGCAAGAGCACTGCCCGGTACCGCCGGTTCGGTGGGCACGGCGTCCCTCGTATTGGCAGGCGGCTACGTGCCGAGGGGTCGGTGAACGATGGTTCCGGTGGGCTCGTGGACGTATCTTGCTGCGATGGGTTTGCCTTCGAGTTTTCGTCGGTTGCGACTGGCGACGGGGATCTCCAATCTCGGGGACGGGATTCGCCTGACTGCATTGCCGCTGTTGGCGACGCGCTTGACGAGCGATCCCCGGTTGATTGCCGGTGTGGCGATCGCCGACCGGGTTCCATGGTTGCTGTTCATTCTTCCTGGCGGTGCACTTGCTGATCGCCTCGACCGATTGCGGATGCGGATCAGTCTCGATCTGGCACGAACGGTCGTGTCGTTTGTCCTCGTGACGATGATCGCCACGGGTCACATCACGATCACGTTGCTCTACGTCGTGACGGCGCTGTTGTCGTCCGCCGAGGCGATTGTTGACAGTTCGTCGATGGCGATCGTGCCATCGCTCGTCGACGCTGACGATCTCGAGCGTGCCGGCGGCCAGATGCAGGCGGTCGAACTGATCACCAACGGGTTGGTCGGTCCGCCGCTCGGGGGGCTGCTGCTCGGCGTTGCCCTCGCCGCCCCGTTCACGGTCGACGCGACGAGTTTCCTCCTCTCGGCAGTGGTCGCGCTGACGATCAGTGGAAGCTACGCCGTGCGAGCGGACAAGCAGCGAGCAAGTGCACGGCGTCCGATGCGATCCGATATCGCAGAGGGTCTGCGTTGGTTGTGGCACGAGCGGATGTTCCGCTCGCTGGCTTGTGGTCGACGGTGCTCGGGACCGTCAGCTTCATTGGTGGCGCAGTGTTCGTGGTCTTCGCCAAACGTAATCTCGGTGTCAGTGACGCCGGGTACGGTCTGCTGCTGCTCCCACCGTCGATCGGCGGGGTCGTTGGGGCGTGGCTGGCGCCGCGGTTGCGTTCGCGATCGTTGAGTCTGGTGTTGAGCGCTTCGATCGCCTCGAGCGGCGTCTCCTATGTGGTGATCTCGCGGTTGTCGAGCGCGTTGGCGGTCGGACTACTGCTTGGGGTCAGCGCCGCCGGGACCGTCGTGTGGAATGTGCTCACGCTGGCGTTGCGCCAACGGTTGATACCGAACGAGCTGCTCGGTCGCGTCGGTGCAAGCTACCGATTCCTCGTGTACCTCGGGATGCCGTTCGGAGCGCTCGCCGGTGGACTCATCGCCAACAGCTTCGGCCCGCGAACCGCGATTGCCGTCGTCGGCGCAGGCCTGCTCGCCAGCGGCATCGCCATCAAATTCTCGATCACCGACACCCCAGCCAACCCGGCCCCCATTCACACCAGCTGAGCCAGTGCGCAACACGCTCGCCTACCCGAGAACGCCGGTTTGGCGGCGACCGATCCTGTGATCGAGATTTGACGACCCGGCCGGTCAACCGCCGGCTGAGCCCATCGAGTCTGCGGCGGCGCAGAGCGGCAGTTCTGGGCGACGCCAGGTCGCTGCCTGATGCGCCCGTCGAGGTCACACCTGAGCGACTCGCCAAACCCAGTCGGTGACGTGCTGGCGGCCTTCGATATCGGCTCTGCCAGTCGCCCACAGCAGAATCTCCGCCGCTCGTCCGGGCGGTGCGTCCGGGAGGAGTCGAGCGACGACCAGCTGAGCGAGCGAATCAGGAGGCAGCCAGGTCACGCCGAGGCCCTGTGAGATGTCGAAGGTGTGCACAAGCACTTCAGCGATTCCCATGGAGGCAAACCCTGCAGCGTCGGACATTCCCCAGTGCCATGCAACGGGACCACCTGCGGCGTTGTCGACTGCGTGGGCCAGGAGCCGTCCGCATGCTTCAACGACGGTCAGAACCTGTCGAGGCGAGGCGTCTCGCGCCGTGACGAGGTCGTACGGCAGGTATCCATCGGTCGCGCGCGCCACGACTTGTCCGGCGTAGGCCAGCAAGTCGTGTGCGACATGAGCGGCGGCCGACCAGCAGCTCCACTCAAGGGCGCCGGCCCGCACATTCCAGTCGACCACGATCCGGGGTGCAAGGACCGCGACCATCTCTGCGACTGCCGCTTCGACGTCGTCACCACCAACTGTCATTCGAACATGCTTGCAGTCACGTGTCCGCGACATCGTGAATTCATCCGCATATGACGCCGTGCCCCACGAGCGTCGAATACCGACCTGGCGCTTCGCTGCAAGTGCGATACTCACAAGAACGCCAGCGTAACGGTGCCTGATACCGCCGGCTTACGGACGCCCGTGCGCCTCGAATGAGCGTGTGGGCGTTGCTGTGGCCGGTCACGGTTCGAGAGTCGATGTGGTCAGGGTCCGACGGCTTTGAAGACAACGGTGGATGTTTCTTCGGGGCTGTCGATTTGGTAGGCGTAGCAGCCTGCCTGTTCGAGTCTGGTGTTGCCGGGGAAGTCGTACCATCCGCCGTCGAGTGGGGTTGCTGCGGCCGGGTTCATCACGAACGTGGACACAGGAGTCGGGGCGTTACCGAAACGGACTTCGTGATCACCGTCGAGTTGGTGTCCGCGCACGAGTACTGGGCCTGGTCGAGCCGATGAGAGTGCCCACAACACTTTGTTGCCCGCCCAGCTGTCTGAACTGAACCGTGACGCTGGAGCCAGTTGCAGGCCATCGACCGGATTGAAGCCGCCCGGTCGTGCCGGGCCGTCACCGATCAACGGGCCAAGATCTTTCGATGGTGACGAGACCACCGTCGTGATCGGGCAGTTCCCGGGTGTGGAGATCTGTGGCAATTTCAGCGGTCGCGCTTGCAGTGCTGCAAGCATGCCACCGGGGTCGGTGGCGTCGGCTGTATGTGCGACGCTCGACATCGTCGTGACGGCGGCCGCCGGCACGGTGGTTGGCGACGGCTGAGAAGTTCGGTTCGATGCACATGACGCTGCCGCCACGGCGAATGCTGCGAGGCAGAGCATCGTCCGGTGGTTCACATCCGAAGTATGCGCTCCACCCGGTCTCGGGGCAAGCAGACAGACCACGCAGAACGAGTCTGCCACGGTGTCGCCGCTCGGGAGACGCGGCAGTCGTTGTGTGTCCGACAGCGACAGCCCTGCTTGTCAGCGATCGGCGAGGAACTGCCAGAAGCTGTGGCTGCTGCAGTGACCGTGTCGGCAACGACGTCGTAACGCACTCGCAGCGGTGTTCACGCCCAGCCCGGCATCTGTCGTTCCGCATCACATCGACGACGCTGAGTTCGCCTCCGTCGCGGTCGGCAATTGACCATCGGCGAGACGTCACCCACGGCTGAACGAAGGCGCGCACGCTGCCCGCAAATGCCGGGTCGCCGTGGTTGACTGGGCGGCGTGTCAGACGTTGCCGTTGGTGCACGCGAGGTCGAGGGAGCGCTTCGGGGACTGGGGATTACCGGACGGCCGATCGAGGTCCACGTGTCGCTTCGTTCCTTCGCCCGGCTCGAGAACGGTCCAGCGACAATCGTCGACGGTGTCCTCGCAGCCGACTCCACAGTGCTCGCCGCCACAATGGCACCCGATCTGTTCGCGATCCCGCCACCACCCAACGATCGACCCGCACGGAACGGGATCGACTACTCGAAGCACGACCGGCCAGACGGCGAGGCACCACCAGGTGAGTCGATCGGCGTGTACGACCGCTCCCGAACCGATGTGGCGGCGTGGCTCGGCGCGTTCTCGGCGCACATCGCCGCGCGTCCCGATCGGATCCGTTGCCGCTACGCCAGTGGCGAGTTCAGCGCTGTCGGAACCCTTGCGGCGCGGTTGATCGATGCAGAAACGGATGCCGATGTGTACGGCCCGCTCCGAGCGCTCGTCGAGGAGAACGGTGTCGTTGTGTTGATGGGTGTCGGTCTGACCCGCATGACCCTGCTCCACCTTGCAGAACTCGAAGCGGGCCGACGCCCGTTCATCCGCTGGACACGCAACCGGGATGGTCGTGTCGTCCGGGTCCGAGCCGGTGAATGCTCCGAAGGTTTCGAATCGTTGGCGAAGGCGCTCGCCCCGGTGGAACGGCGCCTCCTCGTTGGGGCGAGCCTGTGGCGTGTGTTCCCTGCTCGCCAAATCGTTGCGATCACCGCCGACGCGATACGCACCGACCCATCGATGACGCACTGCCCCAACCCGGAGTGCATCGAGTGCGCAGACGCGATCGCCGGCGGCCCACTCGAGTAGACACCGACCGCCCCATACCGCCGGGATTAAGCGCTTGATGCATGCGGTCGAGACGAGTGTGCCGATGCATCCAGATGGACACTTGGAGGGGTCGACTTGGCAGGGTTCATGACGGGAAAGGGGTTCTCCGCTTGCAAAAGCGCATTCAGGGTCATGTCCGATGCGAATGCGAGTGCGCCTCCCGAGAATCGATCGTCGTTCGTGACCTCGCGCACGGCGAAGGCTGGGGTGCGCATGCGCTTCTCGATGATGCCAAGTTCAACCTCGGCCAGAAGCAGGCCGCGGTGGCGCCCGTGGAACTCGTCGACCGAGACGGTTGCTCCGTTGCATTTCAGCCTCCAGCGCGTCTTTCGAAGTTCCGCAGCCGGAAGCGTTGCGAGGACGGCGTATTCGGTCACCGAGAGGTAGATATTCGTGAGCTTGACCACTTCAGGGTCTGTAGGTTCGGTACGAATTTTCTGGCACAGCTTCAGCGTGATGTCTTGCCCTGTCTCGACTCGCCGCAACCTCAAGTTGGTGCCGATGATGTATCGGTCCAGGATTTCACAGGCGGGTTGGGCGTCGGTTGGAACCCGGGTGAGCGTCCACCGCTGCTCCCTCTCTACTTTCGAGTACCGGCCGTCGCCTGGCTGTCGATCGTTCATCAACGCGAGCGTACGTCGTGGTGCTGGCCGGCGAAGCGACGTGGCTCTCCGAGGGTCGTGCGTGAAGGCGCGAAGCGAAGCGAGGCGACGACTCTTTGAGATACCGCGCCCTGTGTTGATCGTCGTGCGACGTTGATGTCATCTCAGTTGGTGGTGTGGAAGTCTCTCGCGACGTCTCGGTCCCGACGAGCCGTGGAAGTTGACGTTGTCTTGTGGGGTGGACGGCCGTCGGGACGAGGTCAGCGGATTCAGAAATCTACGGGATCGGGATCGCTGACTGCCCTGTACCGCCGGTATTGGGGTGATGGATAGACGCTGCCGCAGTGCCAACAGATCGTCTAGGGAGTCGCCAGCTGAGAGAATCCACCGTCGGATTGCAGGAACTGTGCGGTGAGCCAACCGCCATCGTCCGACAAAGGAACCGGACGATGTTGGCGGCGTCGTGAGGTTCCGAGACGCGACCGATCGGATTGCTCTTTGCCAGCCGAGATCTGAGTTCGGCGCTCATCCAACCGGTGTCAGTCGGTCCTGGGTTGATCGCGTTCACGGTGATCCCCCTCGCAGCGAGCTCTCCAGCGATCGAGAGCGTAATCCAATGCACGGCACCTTTCGAGGTCGCGTAAGCGACCGATCCGACCAGCGGAGGACCACTCAAGAAATTGACGATCCGGCCCGGTCCGGACGTGGGCGTGTACCGGGATGAAAACTCGCGACACAACAGGTACGTCCCTCGGACGTTGATTGCCAGGTGACGGTCAAGGCCGGCAGCGTCGATCGTCTCAAGCCCGCCTCCCGGATCGTAGGTGTGTACGTTGACGAGAGCCCGGATCGGTCCCACCGCTGCGACAGCGACATCGAACAGAGCGGCCGGCGCGTCCGGGTCGGCGAGATCTGCTTGCATCCCGACTACTCCGGGAACTGCCAATAAATCATCAACTTCGTCAGCAGTGGATCCCCACGGCATCGACGCGTCGTACGGCGTCCACCACGTCGCAAACACATTCCAACCGTTTGCGGCGAGCTGCCTGACGATCTCGGAACCGATCCCGATCCGGCGGCTGGCACCCGTGACAATCACCGCGCCTACGTAGTCCATAAATCTCCCATGCTTGACGTCAACATCTAAGTCTGACGAATCCTCGTTCACCAGCGCAACCGGGTTGAGCGCGCTATCGCGAACGGCTACGTCGAGCGCGGCATCGCCGCTCCGACAGACCTGTGCGAGTACGGCTATGTCGCACCACTCCTCGGCAATGTCGTCGAGCGAGAAATTGGGAGCAACGTTGCTGCCTCAGCAGCTCAAACAATCCGTCACCTCAAAGGGTGGGCACCTCATGTTCTCCCGACAACGTTGAGAGATTACCCGCGACCTCGAGCTGGTCTACTGATCAGAGCAGGACTGGCGCGCGTTGCCCGGTACCGCCGGTTTGGCGGCGCTGTCGTATTGCGAGAACCGATGTCGTTGTCGAGACGCGACCAACGAGCCGTTCAGCCGCCAGGCCGAGAACATTGAGTCGTTGCGATGGCGCAGTTCGGCAGTCGCGCTCTCCGTCGAGGGCGCAGCCTCAACATACGTCAGGGCCCGTACATCCCAACGGCTGCCATCGTGAAGATGAGCGCCATCCCAGATCCAAACACCACGAGCCACAAAAGCACCGGACGGTGCAACAAGCTTCGGGACCACGCGTAGCGACCGTTCGATTCGGCAACCTCCCGGCGTGCCTTCCGCGTGTAGTGGATCGCAACCGGAAGAAGCAGCCACAGCCAGACCGCAGCCAGGAGCGTCCAAAGGAGCGCCTTGCCGGCCGAAGGTGGTTCCGTTGGCGACAGCGAGCGCGCAACCACGTCGGGAAGGGTGTCAGGCGGATACCAGTTGCCATCTGACGCCAACCAATATCCCGATGGTGGAGGAGTGTTACTCATGATCCCCAGAACACAGACGGGATCTGGCGCCTGCTCTGAAGGAACAATACGCCATGGGACAAGCGCTGCCCAAGTGACTGGTACCGCCGGCTACGTGGCGGGTATTGGGCTTGAAGAAATCGGGAGACCGTCCAGCCGGAGTTTCGGGCGTCCCAAGGTCGTCGCTCTCGTAGACTACGAACGTGAGCATGCTTGAAATTCAGGTACGAGAAGACGGCACCGTCTTTATCCCTGCGGCGGAGATTGCGAACCTCGGCATCAAGCCCGGCGAGACACTCGCCGTCGAACTCCGCCCCCACCTGACGCCTCGCAAGTCCAGCCGCGGGCTCCTCAAGGGCGTGCTGCCATCGCTCAACCTCGAAGAGTTCCAGGCAGGACGGGCTGAACGGCTGATCGATTTCGAGGATCGTCGAGGTTTGTGACTGGGGTCGTCGCGGACACCGTCACGATCATCTGGTGGCTCACAGACGACGAGCGACTGTCGGAGGTCGCGGTTGACGCGTTGCAGGCTGCCGACGCCGGTGACGGCATCTTCATCTCCGCCGTCACCCTGGTCGACATCTGGTACGCAACTCACAAACGCAACGACGCCCTCTCGGTCGAGCAGTTGGCTGAACTGGATGCGGCGATCCATGATCGTGACATCAACATCCACGTTCTGCCTGTCACGGTGGATGTTGCTCGACTTGCCTGGGAACCGGCGAAGGCCGACCTTCCGGACCCGTTCGATCGGCTCATCGTCGCAACCGCAAAGGCGAACGGTCTTCCCCTCGTCTCCCCGGACCGTCTGATGCGCAATCTGACGGTCGCTCCTGCGATCTGGTAGCGGATTGGACACGCCGACACAGTGAGCCACCACCGCCGTGATGGACGGTGCGGAAAGCGGTGTCCAATACTGCCGGTTACACGCGTGATCGAAAGTTCAGTGTCAGTCCGCCCGAATCTTCGCTGCGAACTTCGGCACGTCGGCTCGGCTCAGGGCGTCGAGTACATCGGCGGTCGACATTGGTGGGTTCCGGCGGGCGGCAGCCATTTGGACGATCACGTCGAGCAGATCGCTCGAGTGTGATGCGAGCAGGTCGACGAGAAAGTCGTCAGGTGTTGTCACGGTGACGCCGAGTTCGCCGAGTGGGCCGCCGGGGAAGTCGCGCACGTTGTTGGTCAGGATCGTCACCCGTGCGCGTGATACTGCTGCGGCGGCGTGGACGTGGTCGTCGATGTCGCCGACCGGCATCTGGTCGATCAGCGATTCGTACTCGGCACGCGCGACGTCCTGGCCTGCGAAGGCGACCCGAATCTGTCGACAAATGCGGTGTGCGTCGTCGACGGATCGGGCACCGTGCTCGACTCACTTGCGGCTCAACTCACCAAGTAGATCTTCGGTCCAGAGCAGCTCGATCAGGGACGATTCGTCGCAGCGCAGGATGAGGTGGAGGAGCTACATCGGGTACAGACGTTCGTGTCCGGCAGGACGCGTGGTGGGCCCACTTGTCGTCAGTACGACAGCCCGGCGGCGAGGGCGTCGTCGACGATCGAGGCGATTCCTGCTCGCTTCCGCGCGCTTGTTGTTCGGTGTTCGATGACCGCGCTCACGGGAATTCTTCGGTAGGTGCTGTTCGTGAGCCGCCGTGACGGCAACACCCCGGTGTCGACGAGCCGGTCGACGTATTGACGGGAGACGCCGAGCAGCTTTGCGGCTTGGGCGGGGCTGATCTCGGCCTGCTGATCGATGACCGACACTGCAGCGCCAGCATCGAGCGACTCGGCGGCGGCGAGCAGCACCTCGACGAGCGATGGCGGCAATTCGATCTGCTCGCCATCGACAGCGATCGAAATGGTCCGTCGGGCTCCGCCGACCAGCTCGAGTTCGGCGTGAACGCGGCCGTGCTCGCTGACGTCAGCTTCAATTTCTGCCACCGCTCTCCGTTGAACGCTGCGATAGCAACGGAACATGCAATACCAGCAACCCGCGCTAAAGTGATCCAGCGTCCCCGAGACCCGATAGCACACCAAACTCCTCGGTTCGATGGCACTTGCTTGCGGTCGTCGTGACGGACCTTGGGAGCCGAGTGACGGGTTCAGCCTGGAAGCTGCTGACGTGATGCTGTCGCTCGTTGCTGGAGGTTGTCGATGAGCTCGTCGTCGTGTTTGGGGTAGAGGTGGCCATAGCGGTCGAGCACCACCGACACACTTGTGTGTCCGGCTCGGACGGCCACTTGTTTGTGGTTGGCGCCCGCGGCGATCCACAGCGAGATTGCCGTATGGCGGAGGTCATGAATCCGTAGCGGATCCAGACCCGACTTTTTCACGGCGTCGTGCCAGATGCGCTGCCGGAACAGTCCGGCGCGAACGAAGTAGCCGTCGGGGGAGCGGAACACGAGGTCGTCGCTCGATGGCCGATCAACTGCCAGTATCGCAAGCTCGTCGCAGACGAAGCGGGGGAGTGTGATCTGTCGAACGGCGGCGCGTGTCTTCGGCGGGCCGACGGCGAGATGACCGTTCACGTCAGTCAGCGTCTCCACGACATCGACCTGGCGACTGAGCAGGTTCACCCGGCCCCAGCGCAGGGCGAGTAGCTCGCCGAGTCGGAGGCCGCCGTAGGAGGCGACGAGCACGAACGCCCGGTAACGCTGGTCGATGTTGTCGGCGAGCGTCCACACCTCGTCGACGGTCAGGAACCGCATCTCCTTCCGCTCGATCTTCGGAAGCGGAAGGTGATCGAGCGGGTTCGACGTGATCCGCCGGTCCTCGAGCGCCGCACGAAGACACTTGTTGAACACCTGCACGACCTTCTGCACCGTCGCCGGCGCGAGGCCAGACCCGCCGTCGGCTTTTGCCGCTGACAACTTCTGCACCCAACGTCGGAGATCGGTCCTGTCGATTCTCGCCAGCGACACATTGGCGTACGTCGGCAGCACATGGCTGCGAAAATACTGTTCGTCGCGCGCATAGGTCGTTCGCCGCAGGTTGGTCACCGTCGGCCACCACTCGTCCCACCACTGACTGACGGTCGTTCGACCGAGTCTCGGGTCGACGGCCGAGCCTGCTGCCCGGTCGACTTCGATCAGATTCGCATAGGCGTCGGCGTCACGTTTGCGCCTGAACTGCTTCGAGCGCTCGGTGCCGTCGACGACGCGGAATCGGACGAGATACGTCGTCGTTCCGTCGACGAGTTGCTTCCTCCGGATCGACGCCACGACGAAAATTGTAGTCGAGAGATGACGTCCCAGGTCCGCGACAGGTCCGCGGACCGTGCAACACGGGCTAACACGGCGTGACACGCCGTATCACAAAAGACCAGCTCAGAGGGCATGGGACGACACCAGTGAACACTGGCAAACACCCCCTATTCACTTTCACACGGTGGGGGTCGCGGGATCGAGGCCCGCATCGCCCACCGAGAAACCCCAGCTCACAGGCCATTTGCGTAGGTTGCAGACCGAGGTTTGGCAGCCTAGGTGCACGCCGACGTTGTTGCTGAGAAACGCGGCGATCGCCGAAGTCGGCTGATTGCCGATCTTGAGCCATATCGCTTTCGGTGGCGGATCCAGCAAGAACGCAATTGGCGAAAGTCCGAGTCCTTGGACACGATCGCGTATTGGTGGTTCCAACGATGGGGGAAGCCGATCGTCGGGACGGGCACAGCGGCTGAACGTGGGGCGTGACCTCCAGAGCGCATGCAACGCGAACCGGTGTCGGCAGTCATTCGGAGCAGATATCCAAAAAATCTTTCACCATTTTCGCTCGCTCGTGTCCGTTGGTGTTGGAGGGATGTCACGAATTCGCGTTTTTGCAGGCATGAGTTGTGGAGGTAGCCGAGGATGAAGTCGAACAAGAAGCAGTCGTACGAACCGACGTCGATGTACATGACGGTGGAGCAAGCGGCGAAGCAGTTGCAGATCGGGCGGACGTTGGCGTACCGCCTCGCCGACGAGTACCTGGCGACGGACGGCCGTTCTGGCCTGCCGGTGAAACGCTTCGGAAGGTTGCTGCCGGGTTCTTCGCTCCGATCTCGAGGCCTCGGCTCACGTCCCCGCTCAGCACCACACCGCCGCCCCACCCGCCGAAGCACAGTCATCACCAACCCAGGTCAACTCACCCGTCTCGAAGGCACACGCACGGCGTCGCGCCTCCACGGTCGAGCAGCCCGCCCTGCCGTTCTCCGCATAGGCCGCCGTGAAGACCAGCCGGATTCAGGAACGGTGCGTTTACAGATTTGACAGACAGGTCGAGCAAACCCTCGACCTCATCGACGCCTTCCACCCCGCCGCCAAGAACGTCAACCGAGGGCGAAATCGGCTGTTGTCGACAGCCTTGTCGATCGCTGGAATTCGACAGCGCGTAGCGGTGTCGGCAAGCGGCCTGGTATAGCGGGTCAGAACACCAGGACGTCCACGTCGCAGCGAATGCCGGGCGCTCGTGACAGGCGGCCGTCGGCCGTCACGAGCGGGCACGAGAGGCCTTCGGCGAGCGCTACGTAGGTGGCGTCGTCCGGGGTCACGTTCGACCGGAGTTCGTAGGCGCGGATCATCAGTGGGCCCGTTGGGAATCGGGCGATCGGCAGGGAGAGAAGGTCGACGACGGCTGATCGGAACCTGCGGGTCGTGAGGTCGCCTGCACGCCAGCGTCTGCGAAGAACCGAGACGGTCTCGACATCGACGAGGTCCGGCGCCGACCACTGAGTCTCTGCGGCGAGGCGTGCGCGCGCTGCTCGTCCGGCGGGCCCGTCGTCGCCGACGACGTTGGCGAGCACCGACGCGTCGATGACGATCAACGCGAGCTGCGCTCCTCGTCGAGATCGGCGACGGCACGGTCGAGTCCGACGCGGCCACCGTGACGGCGTGAGATTCGTGCGAGCACGTCGTTCATGGTGGGCATCGATGCGAGACGAGTGAGTTCGGTCGCGAGGTATTGCTGGAGGGACTGGCCCGCCGCTTCAGCACGGCGTTGCAGACTCGCATGCACCTCATCCGGGAGATCTCGGACCAACACATTCGGCATGCTTGCATTCTGCTATCACCACGGCACCAACGCAACGACAATCTCTGAATCGCGCGTCCAGCTTGGCAGTTCCCGAAGACGCAGAAAGTCCGATATCGCCGGATCCCCGGCGACCACCGCGTCCCTTGCAAACTCGGAGCATTTGGACTGGCGGAACTGTCTCGACACGAGCCAACACGCCTTCGCCGAGAATGCCCTGCATCAAGGAGTTGAGGACTTTGGCTGTCGGAACGTCGGCGACCCACCGCGCTCCCCATCAGTCAGCCTGCTTTGAGGTACCGGCGGAGTGCCTCACGTACGACGTCGGAGGCGGTAGTGTGCTCCGCCGCGGCGCGTTCGTTGACTGCCCTTCGGAGATCGGGATCGAGTCGTACCGGCAGGGTGTCGGCGGGACCAGAGCCCATCGCCGGTCGTCCCGGGCGTCGGCGAAGCTTGGACAGGTCCAGGCCTGCCTCAGCCTCCGACGCCATGCGGTCGAGGACCTCTTCGGTCAGTTCTGTTCCGTTGTGGGTGTGACCATAGGATTTGTTGTCAGTCATCGGAATCTCCTTTCTGCGGAGCATCGGTCGTAGAGGCGACGCATCCGCATCGCGTGGATCACGATCTCGGAGCCGTCCTGGCGGGCAACGGACACCATTGACGCGTCCGGCCAAACGCCGCTGAAACTTGAAGCATCGATATGTCGTGCTGATCTCGGTGACGACACCGACCACGACAGTTGCCGGGACTGTCTGGTGGCGGCAACAGGGTTGTTCGACGACCCGGTGTCCTACGGGCGCCGGGTGTGTCAAGCTTCGCACGCATGAACATCGTCATCGATAGCGCACGATTCACCGCATGTGGATTTCCACAGGTCGATGCACTGGGCTCTGGCGTTGCCGACTCCAAACTCAAGGTGTTCGCATTTAGGCGACATCACTGGGCGTTTGTGCTCGTTCTTCTTGGACCGATCGGTTGGCTGCTGTTCGCACTACTCTTCGGTATCGCAACGACGGGAAGGCCCGTGCTACTGCCAGTATCTACGGAATCACTTGTGCGGCAACATCGGAATCGGCGTCGGTCGATCGCTGCAGAAGTGGCGCTGACTACGGTGGCGGGCGTGGCACTTGTTGGTGCCTACCGAGTCGGCGCCGCGGTGAACGAATTGGTGGGCCTATCCCTGGCCTGTCTGACCCTTGCCTACGTGCTTGTCACCCGGCAACTCATGTTCGAGCAGCCGCGGGCCTCGATCGTTAGGGGTGGGGCAATGAGATTGAGCGGTGTTTCTCCGGCCTTCGTCTCCGCGTGCCGCAGCAACCCCAGCGATGAAGCGCAGGGCGAGCTGTCGCCGAACTGGCGGTGCTGAACTCCGTCGCCTGGAATCTCACGCCAAGTTGAACCGCTCCGGCCGGGCACATGCCAGACTGCCCGATACCGCCGGGTCCATGGGCACGGCCATCGCCCGGACCACCACGCGGTTATGGCTGCGTCCGGTCAGGTTGGTCGTTGGACGATGACACCAGGCAGGTCATCGAAGCCGGGTCTGTCGGACGTGATGACGACCCGGCCGGTGGCGATGGCAGTGGCGGCGATGATGAGGTCATGCGCGCCACGCGGTCGGCCTGCCTTTCGCACCGCCACGAGAAGCTTGGTGTGCGTTCGAGCGACGTCGAGACCGTAGTCGATGACCGGCAAGGTGTCGATGATGTCGTCGAGGAACGCCTGTCGCGCTTGTCGGCGTTTGCCAGTCGCGATCTCGACGCCCACGCCGAGTTCAGCGATCGTGATCGCAGCGACGGCGGGTTCGTCGTCGTCAGCGATCAGTGCGTCCAGGTCGAGGACCGATCGTTCGGCGTCGATGAGGACGTTGGTGTCGAGCAGGAGCAGCGTCAGAACCGCTCCTGCACTGTCAGATCATCGCGCAGCGCGTTGACCTCTTCGCTCCAGGCTCGATCGATCCGATGACGACGCAGCAGCGCTTTCGCCTGCGCGCCTGAGGTGGCGCTCGCCGGTTCGAGCTGAGCGATGACCCGGCCGCGGCGCACGATCGTGTAGCGCTCGCCTCGATGCTCGACACCGTCGAGCAGGTCGGCGAAACGTCTCGACGCTTCAGTCGCGGTCACCTCAGTCACAGTATCAGATTATCAGATCGGGATGCTCTGTGGCAAACGCTAGAGCGCGCCCAGTTCGGCGCCGCATCGCGACCTTCGATCGTGGGCACCGTGTCAGCCGTTCAGCGTTGCGCGAGATAACCGGGGCGGCTGACCGGGCCAGGACTGTCCGGTACCGATGCCGGTTACACGGGTGATCGGCAATTCAGTGCAAGTCCATATGAATCTTGGCTGCGAAGCTCGGTACGCCGGCTCGGCTCAGGGCGTCGAGTACGTCGGACGTAGACATTGGTGGGTTCCTGCGAGCAGCGGCCATTTGCACGATCACCTCGAGCAGATCGCCAGAGTGCGCAACGACAGGTCGACGAGAAAATCGTCGGGGGTTGTCACGGTGACGCCCAGCTCGCCGAGTGGGCCGCCGGGGAAGTCGCGCGCGTTGTTGGTCAGGATCGTCACCGGTGCGCCTGACACTGCGGCGGCGGCGTGGACGTGGTCGTCGATGTCGTCGCCTGGCATCTGGTCGATCAGTGATTCGTACTCGGCACGGGGGACGTCCTGGCCGGCGAAGGCGACTCGAATCTGTTGAGAGATGCGGGTTGCGTCGTCGACGGATCGGATGCCGTGCTCGACCCATTTGCGGTCAGTTCATCGAGCAGATCTTCGGTCCAGAGCAGCTCGATCAGGGACGATTCGTCGCAGCGCAGAATGAGGTCGAGGAGCGACATCGGGTCACAGACGTTGGTGTCGGGCAGGACGCATGGTGGCGGCACCGGTCGTCAGTACGACAGCCCGGCGGCGAGGGCGTCGTCGACGATCGCTGTGATTCCTGCTCGTTTGCGTGCGCTCGTTGTTCGGTGTTCGATGACCGCGCTCACCGGGATTCTTCGGTATGTGCTGTTTGTGAGCCGTCGCGACGGCAACATCCCGCTGTCGACGAGCCTGTCGACGTATTGACGCGAGACACCGAGCAGCTTCGCTGCTCGGGCGGGGCTGATCTCGGCCTGCAGATCGATGACCGACACTGCAGCGCCGGCATCGAGCGATTCGGCGGCGGCGAGCAGCACCTCGACGAGCGATGGCGGTAATTCGATCTGCTCTCTTTCGACGGCGATCGAAACGGTCCGGCGGGCTCCGCCGACCAGCTCGAGCACAGCGTGAACGCGGCCGTGCTCGCTGGCGTCGGCCTCAATGTCTGCGACCGCTCTCCTTTGCATGCTGCGATGGTATCAGAACCTGCAATACCAGCAACCTTGGCACCTTTGAAGCGGGGCGACTCGCACCCCGCTGACGGCCGCCTTGCCGCACGATCGCGGCGTGACCGCGACGGGGCTGGCATCGCACGGCTATCTGGCTGATCGCGAATCCCGCGAACGGCAGGCGATCAGACGCCCAGCCCAAGTCGGGTTTCGGCGTCAGTGCGCCGGTCCGGATGATCTCGCGTCGAACACGTCGATCGCCGGTCGGGCCGCCGAGTTGCAGCGTTTGATCCTCCACCAACTCGGGTTGAGACTGTCCGAGAGCGCCTACCGCCGATCGCCGCCACGTGCAGGCGCCAGTCTCTGTTCGAGCGCGTCTGTCAGCTCGTCGTCGTGTTCCGGATAGAGATGGCCGTAGCGATCGAGAACCACGGACACCGACGTATGGCCAGCAGCGACCGCCACACGTTTCGGATGGGTTCCTTCGGCGATCCACAGGGGGCTTTGCTGACGGCGTCGCGCCAGATGCGCAGGCGGGAGAGTTCGGCACGAACGAAGAAGTCGTCGGGAGAACAATACGAGCCTGGCCGCCGAGCGCTGGATTCGCTTCGTTTCAGCCGAGGCAGACGCTGGCGAGCATTCCCGCAAGGTGGTGGATCTGCACACCGGCGAGCACGCCGACACCGGTGATCGCCGCCCAGACGAACGTGGTGACGGCCGGTTGACGCGGTGACATCACCGGGGAGAGCAATACGGCGACTCTGGCGGTCACCCCGAGCCGGTTGATACCGAGCGCGCCTGCCGGCGCCGATGCGCTCAAGGCGACTTTGCCGAGGGTGCGGGCGACGAAACGGCGATCACCGCCTGCGGCGTTGACGGCGGACTCGTCAGCCCAGCGTTCGAGGGAAAACTGCAGCCGGCGCAGCAATGGTCGCAGGAACGGCAGGTTGACGCTGGCGAGTTGGCCGATCAACACGTACCTGTCGTGGCGGTGACGGGCGTGGGCGTGCTCGTGGGCGAGCACGACGTGCTGCTCGTCATCGTCCAAGAGCTCCAACAGTCCGCTCGACACCACGACGCGCCCGCCCCGCCCTGGCAATGTGTAGGCGAACGGCTGCGTATACGAGGCGATCTCGACTGCTCCGGGACGGTCGTGACGCAGGCGGCGATAGCGGCGTAACAACCGTACGCTGCGCACCGCCCCGGTCACCGAGGCAACGATGGCGAGGGCACCGACGGCGGCCGGGACCTGACGGCGCATTCCGAGCATCTCGCTGCACCATTGCAGCCCGTGCCCGAACGACAGATGGGCAAGGAAATCAAGGCTGACGATCCACAACGTCGGCACGGCAGCGACGACGATGACGACGAGCGAGACGATCACGGTACGCGCCGCCAACGCCGGAACGAGCCGGCGATGCAACGTCGTCACTCCGCCGGCGAGGACCACACCGGCGATCAACGGCAACCACATCGAGGTGAACATCTAGCCACCGTCGTTGTCGAGCATCGCCCGCAACGCCTTCGTCTCACGCTTCGACAGCGATGCAACGAAACCGATCAACGCAGCATTGCGGTCACTCGTCGACGAGAGGATCTCGCCGATGCGTCGTGCCGCCAGATGCGATTCCTCGACCGTCGCGCTGTAGCGGAACGCCCGGCCCGCAGGAACGCGTGTCACCAAACCTTTGGTGTCGAGCCGCCCGAGGACCGTGGCGACACTCGTGTACGCCAGACCGTTCCCCAAACGAGCCTGCACCTGCGCAGGCAGCAACGGTTCCTCGGCCGCCCACAACACCGTCATAACGTCGTGCTCCAAGGCACCATCAGGTCGCTTCGCCATAAGTCACCGGACACGCTATCCAACCCCGACCCCCTTCGGTAGAATTACGACACCACGTAGTAGACAGCGGAGGAGGAGGTCATCCATTGCGTCACAACGATCGTCGTCGTGAGCATGCCATCGGGGTCGGCGTCGATGGAGGCCACGCCGATGGGAACCACGCAGCGAAAGGGCCTCAGATCACGATGGTGCAACGGTGGTTGAGCACGCCGGGCGCCGAGCCCTGTTGTCCTCTCGTCGCTGCAGCAGTGTGTGTTACGTCGAGCATCGCCGCCGCCTGTTGAGCAGCGCAGACGCGGATCTCGATTGCTTCGGGGTTGCTACTGCTGCTGGTTGCGTTCCTGTCCAGGCTCGACGTCGGAGCAGACGGAGGCCGTTGAGGCCGACGATGACGGTGCCACCCTCGTGCCCGAGCACGCCGAGAGGGAGAGGGAGGTGGCCGGCGAGGTCCCAGGTGGCGAGCGTGATGATGGCGGCGGACGCGAGGAGGAGATTCTGCGAGACGACGCGTCGTGCGTGTCGGGCGAGTTCGATCACGGCGGGGATGGTGGCGAGTTCGTCGCCCACGATGACGATGTCGGCGGTTTGCAGGACGAGGTCGCTGCCGATGCCTCCCATGGCGACGCCGACGTCGGCAGCGGCGAGCGCCGGCGCGTCGTTGACACCGTCGCCGACGAAGAGCACCCGCGCACCGTTCCCTCGGAGTTGCTCGACAGCGGTGAGTTTGTCGTGCGGGAGCATCGAGGCGAAAACGTCGTCGATACCGACTGATCGTGCCATACGTCTCGCCGCGTCCTCGTTGTCGCCAGTGATGAGGACGGGAGTCGTCCCGGTGAGGTCGTGGATCGCTGCCACCGTGCTCGCGGCGCCGGGTCGGATCTCGTCGGCGAGTCCGATGACGGCTCCGACGCAGCTGTCGACGACCACGACGACAGCGGTGCGGCCGAGACGCTCGATCCGACCGACCGCGGCGCTTGCGGTGGCATCCGGGTTCTCCGCGAGCAGTGCCGGGCCACCTGCCTGGACTCGGTGTCCATCCACTATCGCAACGACGCCGCTACCCGGATGAGCGCTGAAGCCGCGCGCCGGGGGGACCGGGATGCCATGGCGGTTTGCTTCCGCGACGATTGCCTTGCCGAGCGGGTGCTCGCTGGCATGCTCGGCAGCGGCGGTGAGGCTGAGCGCTCGTTGATGGTCGAGTCCGATCGAGACGACTTCGACGACATGCGGTCTGCCGCTCGTCACGGTGCCGGTCTTGTCGAAAGCGACCTGGGTTATCGTCGCCAGTTGCTCCATCACGACAGCTGATTTGACGAGCACGCCGTGCCGGCCGGCATTGGCGATCGCCGAGAGCAGTGGAGGCATCGTCGACAGCACGACCGCGCACGGCGAAGCGACGATCATGAACGTCATCGCCCGAAGCAACGCTGCTGCCACGGACGCCCCGGCGACGAGCGGAACCAGGAAAACTGCGACGGTGGCGAAGACGACCGTCATGCTGTACCGCTGCTCGACTCGTTCGATGAACAGATGGGTCCGCGCCTTGGTTTCACTTGCCCGTTCGACCAACGTGGCGATACGGGCGACCACACTTTCCGAGGCTGGACGCGAGACGCTGATCTCGAGTGAGCCGCCGCGCACCAACGTGCCGGCGAACACCTCGTCGCCCGTCGTGCGGAACACCGGCAGCGGTTCACCGGTGATCGTCGCCTGGTCGACATCACTCCCTCCCGACTGCACGGTGCCGTCTGCGCCGATCCGTTCACCGGGACGCACGAGGATCACGTCGCCCGGTCGCAACGTCGCCGTGTCAACGAGGCGTTCGGCGCCATCGGTGAGGAGCGATGCTTGTTCAGGTGCATGCATCAGCAACGATCGAACACTGTCCTCGGTGCGTTTGGTGGCGAGCGCCTCCAACGATGCGGAGACAGCGAAGATCACGATCAACAGCCCGCCATCAACGACTTGCCCGATCGCCGCAGCACCGATCGCAGCCACCACCATCAACAAGTCGACATCCAACACCCTGCCGCGCAATGCCCGCACTCCGGCAGCAGCGGGTTCCCAACCACCCGCGAGATAGCAGCCGACGAACATCGCCCCGCTCACCACTTGGGGCACCCCGATTCGGCGCAATGCCAACGCAACAACGAACGCCGCGACGGCGATCGACGCCCACCTCACCTCGGCGACGGCGAATGCCACCCGACCACGGCTCGTCCCCCGTGCAGCGTCACCGTGGGCGATGATCGAATGGTCCATCGGAGGATGTGAATGTGGGATGCTCGGTAGTGTTTGCTGATCGTGGCTGCAGCACATCCCTCCAACATACTGACATCTGCACAGATATGAAGGTGAACATATGACGCATCGTGGTGCGCTCCCCAAAGCTCAGAGCGATGGCATCGATCTCCCGACCGATGCCGAGGCGGGCTTGGCGGCGTCACGATTCGCAATGCTCTCCGATCCGACCCGACTGAAGATCCTTTGGCTCATCAGCCGCCAAGAACAAGATGTCACGACGATTGCCGGTCTGATCGCCATTACCCCGACCGTTGCCAGCCAACACCTCGCCAAGCTTCGCCTCGCCGGTCTTGTCAACGTCCGCGCCGACGGCAAACGGCGTCTCTACGCCGTGCACGGCAGCCACATGCGCACCCTGATCGAAGAAGCGCTCGGCGAGGCCGAACATCGTCTTTCCGGCATCGCCGACTGACAGACCACGGATCGAGTCAGCCGTGCCGGTCCGTTCTGACTATCGAGTCGAACGCGCAGCCCGGCCCGATGCTTCCGAGCCCGATGCGATTGACAGGCTCATGAGGATCGCAGCGACCTGGTTGTCAGCCCACCGCCGCCCTCGACGGGCCGCAGCGTGAGAGCCAGAAGACCCGAATCAGCATGCGAGCGATTCGATCGCCTACGGGGGTTCAGGGGTGGTCGTGGCGGTGTTGCAGATCGGGCACATGCGGGTGGGCATGCATCGCATATTCGTGGCGGTGCGGGTGCTGGTGGAAGCCGGCGACAGCATCGACATGGATATGCATGTGATGGCCGTCGTCATGTGCATGCTCGTGGTCGTGCTCGACCGGCTGATGCACGTGGGCATGTTCGTGGCCGCTGCGGAGCACGAAGCTGACGCCTGCCATCGCGATGATCAACGACACGACCTCGCGGACCAGTACTGGCTCACCGAACACGGTCCAGGCGACGACGGCGCCGAGGAACGGGGCGGTGGCGAAGACCAACTGCCCCCGCGCCGCCCCGAGATCGCGTGCGCCCGCGACCCACAGTGTGATCGACGCGCCGTAGCCGATGGCGCCGACGAACAGTGCTCCGAGGATCGGCCACCCGTGCGGAAAGCCGTCCACGCCCAGCCCGATGAGGAGGTTCGCCGACCCGGCTCCGAGGCCCTTCACGAGCGTGATATGTGTCGGTGCGAGTTCGTCCAAATGAGCGGTCACGGTGTTGTCGACCGCCCAACAGACGCACGCGCCGGCTATCAATACTGCGCCCCATCGAAGACTGGCGCCGTTCGACCATCCGAGCAAGACGCCGGCCGCAACGACCATCAGCGTGCCGGCGACGACCCGCCAGCCGAGATATTCATGGAACCATACGGAGGCGAGGACGGTCGTGAACACCAGTTCCAAGTTCAACAACAGGGAGGCGGTCGCCGACGGCGTGTGGTGCAGTCCGATCGCCAACAGCACGGGCCCGAACGCGCCGCCGACGACGACTGCGACTGCCAATCGGGGCAGGCCCCGTCTCACTGCTGCTCGAGTTGGCCGATGCCTACCGGCGAACGGCAACACGGCAATCGCCGCTCCCAGATACAGCAGGCCAGCGAGACTGAACGAACCGAGGTGTCGACCGAGCCGAGCTACAGCGGGAGTCGACACGCCGAACAGCACGGCGGCGAGCGCGCAGCGGACCATTCCTCGCCGGTTCATCGCAACCACAATCGAAACGCTGTCCACGAGTTGACGATATATGCGTACGGAGTCAGCTGTTGACGTCGACTGGCAGACGCTCAGCCGATGACCGACACCGGTGAGCCCGCGCAGCAACGCCACCTCGACGGTCACGTGCATGGTTGACCCCCGGCGTCGAGGCACTGGCGGCGCCAGCCTGCTCGCCGATATCGGCCACGCCACCGGATCGCGATCGATGGGCTCCGACGGCCGCACTCACGACTGGCGGCTGTCAGGTTTTCGGATGGGCCAAGAGGAAGTCGATGATGTCAGACGGGAACGTCGCCGACAGCGGCGGGATATGACCACCGCCGGCGACGGTCCACAATTCGACGGCGGACCCCGACCTGCAACCGTTGAACGCCGACTGCGACGTCTCCGCTCCGGCGATTTTCGCCTCGATATCGAGCTTCGGGCCGACGCTACGCAACGTTGGATCACAGCCGTCGAATGAAGCCCACGTAGAGACGGTGGCCTTTGCTCCTGGATAAGTGTGGCCGGCGATCGACGCGCCGTCGTAGTTGACGGTGTGATCGGCGTCCCCGTGGATCTCCAGCACGCTCACCGGTTCCGATGGTCTGCACGCCGAGGTATCGGCAAAGGTGGCACCGGCGAGGCTGACGATGGCGGCGATCATGTCGGCGTGGTCGCAAGCCATGCGGTAGGACATGAATCCGCCGTTCGAGTGGCCGATGAGGAAGATGCGCTTCGGGTCGACGCTGTACTTCGCCTGGACGTGATCGATGATCGAGGCGAGATAGGCGGAGTCGTCGACTGTGGCCCCGAAGAGGTTGCAGCAAGCATCGGTGGCATTCCAGAACTGGCTGCCGGCTGGGTCCTTCGTGCCGTCGGGATGCACGTACAGGAATCCACGTTGCTCCGCCAACGCCTGCAGCTTGAAATAGGCCTCTTGCGCCGCTCCGGATGCGCCGTAGCCGTGGAGCAGAATGACCAGTGGCATCGCGGTCGACGTGCTGTAGGTCGTGGGGACGAAGACGTCGAACGGCCGGGCGATCGTCGGATCAGTTGGTGGCGGCGACGATCGTACGGCCTCGGTCGTCGTCGCGCCGGTGCTCGTCGTCGCGCCGGTGCTCGTCGTCTGGCCAAACCCGGTCAGGACCGGCGCGCCCGAAGCGGAGGTTGTCGCCGAAGCCGTCGGTGCGCTCACGGCCGGTAGTGACGTCGTTTGCTCCGCTGCCGAGGACGAGGGCACGACCGTGGAAGCGGAGGCTGCCGACGTGCCAGGAGTCGCGACGCCCGTGTTCGAACTGCAGGCACCGAGCACGACCGCCGAAGCGATCAGCAGAACGACGGCGCGATACATCCGAGTACTGTACGCTCCGCCACGGTCGCCGCTGGCAGCACGTTCGTCGATGCTCACGGTCTGACAGCGAGCATCCCGCCGGTGCGGTGTTGGCTGATCCACAACGCTCCTCGGGACGGGCGAGGACGGCCGCCGCTCTTCGCCTCGCGGCGCGCGGCAGACTGCGAACAAACGTTCGAGTAGTCTGTCGATCGTGTCCGCTGGTGCGACGATTCTCCACGCCGACCTCGACGCGTTCTACGCATCGGTCGAGCAGATGCTCGAGCCATCACTGCGCGGGCTGCCGATCGCCGTCGGCGGAGGCGTCGTGCTCGCCGCATCGTACGAAGCCAGAGAGTTCGGCGTCAGAGGAGGAATGTCGGGTTTCGCCGCCAAGCGACTCTGTCCCCGACTGATTTTCGTCAACGGGCACTTCTCGATGTACCAGCGTCTCGGGGATCAGGTGATGGCGATACTCGACGACTTCACCCCGCTCGTGCAGCGCGTCTCGATCGATGAGGCCTTCCTCGACGTCAGCGGCGCCCTGAAGCTGTTCGGAACGGTTGGCCAGATCGGGGAGCAGATACGTCGACGAGTACGCCTCGAACTGGGCCTGCCGATCTCTGTCGGTGCCGCGAGGACCAAGCATCTCGCCAAGATCGCCTCACAGGTCGCCAAGCCGGACGGCATCGTGATCGTCGATCCCGACGGCGAGCAGGCATTCCTCGATCCGCTTCCCGTCGGCCTGGTGTGGGGCATCGGCCAGGTGACCCAGCGCCACCTCGCTGGACGCGGCATCACAACGATCGGGCAGTTGGCGAACTCGTCTGACGACGCATTGAGATCGATGCTCGGACGCGCCCTCGGCGCCAAGGTCGGCGCGCTGGCGAACAACGAGGATCACCGTCGGGTGCAGGCGAATGGACGGGCGGCGTCGGTGGGGGCACAGTCGGCGTTCGGCCGGCGCGATGTCACTGCCGAGCTCGTCCGTACGGTGCTCGGGCACCTCGCCGACCGGGTAGCCAGCAGACTGCGAGCGAAGCAGCGCGCCGGGAGAACGGTGACAGTGAGGGTCCGCTTCGCCGACATGCATGCCGTGACCAGGTCGCGAACCTTCCCCGATCCGATCTCGGCGACATTGACGCTCACCGAGGTCGCCGAGGAACTGGTCCACGGCGCGCTACGCGACGTCTTCGGGGATGCGCCGGGGAACGTGGTCGGAGATGTGACCGGTCACCGGCGGCAGCTCTCGCTGCTGGCGATATCGGTCTCCAAGTTGGTCGATCAGCCGGTGCTGCAACTCGAACTACCAGTCCTGGCCGATGACCAGCTCCGTTCCGGCTCACGCCTCGGCACGGCGAGATGGGCAATCGATCAATCGATGGACGCTGTCCGCAAACGCTTCGGTCATACCGCTGTCGGCTATGCGTCCGTCACCTTCTCCGAGCATGGATCGGTCCCGGACGAATTCCGCTCGCTGGCAGAACACGAACTCTGACGAACGCGCCGGTCCTGATCGGAGGAGTACGGTCGTGCACAGGCGGGGCGATGGTTTGACCCGGCTTCACAGCTGGGTCACAACGATGGCGGCGACAGTCCAGACGAGGAGGGATGATGCAGCCAAGAGCGATGACCATCCTCGTGGTGGACGACGAGCAGTCGATACTCGAGACAGTGTCGGAAGTGTTGCGCGACGAGGGTTTCGAGGTCGAGACGGCGATCACCGGGCGGTCGGCGATCGCCACGGCGATGGCCAGGCACCCCGATCTGATCGTGCTCGATGTGATGCTGCCTGATCTCGACGGCATCGAGGTGACCAGACGGCTTCGTGCAGAGGGTCGGGACGTCGCCGTCCTGTTCCTGACCGCCCGGGACACGGTCGAGGATCGGGTCGTCGGGTTGCGAATCGGCGGCGACGACTACATGACGAAGCCGTTCAGCCTCGACGAGGTCGTTGCCAGGGCGCATGCGATTCTGCGCAGGACACGCCGGCGCGACGGCGACGTCGAAGTGCTTCGGGTCGGCGATGTGCTGATGGACACGATGGCCCACGAGGTCTGGCGCAACGGGTCGAGCGTGCATCTCACGGCCACCGAGTTCGGCCTGCTCCGCTACTTCATGACGAATCCGCGATTTGTGCTCTCGAAGACCCAGATCCTCGCATCCGTGTGGGCCGACGACTTCGCGGTCGACGAAAACGTCGTCGAAACCTATGTCAGCTACCTGCGCAAGAAGCTCGATCGTCTCGGCGAACCGCTGATCCACACGGTCAGGCTCGTCGGCTACATCTTCCGCCCGGTGATCGACTGAGCCGTGTCCCTTCGGCTCCGCCTCCTCGTGCTCAGCCTCGTGCTCGTCGCTGCCGGCCTGACCATTGCCGGGTTCGTGACGTATTCGTCGCTGTCCGCGTTTCTGATGAAACGGACCGATTCGCAGCTCGATGCGGCGGCGTCCAACGCCAAACGTGTGTTGATGGCAGCACCGACGACATTCGACGCCAAGGAACTCGGGGCATCGGCACCCGGCATCTGGTCGCAGCTGCGCAGCGCAGACGGCGGTGTGGTCGTCGAGAACCAGGGGTACGCATGGCTCGCCACACCGACGTCGCCAGCTCTGCCGGCGACGTTACCTCCGTTGGCCGGCGCCGGCTATCTCGGTCCGATCGCCCGCTTCGGAGTGCCGGCAGCACAGTCCGGGAGCTCAGGGTTCCGGGTGATGTTGGCGTCATCGGGGACGGGCGGCGTCTTCGTACTTGCAGCGTCTCAGCAGGAAACCGAGCAGACGCTGCATCAGCTCCTCGTCGTCGAATTCGTTGCCGGCGGCATCATCCTGATCATCGCTGCGTTGGGAGGCATGTGGCTCGTCCAGCTCGGATTGCGTCCGCTCGTGCGTATCGAGGCAGCGGCCGAGACGATCGCCGAGGAGAACCTCACCGAACGGTTGCCGGGCGCTGAGGCGAACACCGAGGTCGGCAGATTGGCACGAGTACTCAACACGATGCTCGGTCGATTGGAGACATCATTCGCCGAGCGCAAGGCCTCGGAGGAGCGACTGCGGCAGTCGGAGGACCGGCTGCGTCGATTCGCCGCCGACGCGTCACACGAACTGCGCACGCCGATCGCAGCGATCCGAGCGTACGCCGAACTTCACCGTCGCCGTGCTGGTCGTCAGCCAGACGACACGGCACATGTCATGCAGCGAATCGAGCATGAGTCGCGACGACTCGGACGACTCGTCGACGATCTGCTGCTGCTGACGCGACTGGACGAGGGCCGCCCGTTGGACCACCAGCCTGTCGATATCGGAGCGCTCGCTGCGGATGCCACCGATGCCGCCAGGGTGCTCGATCCACAGCGACGGATCGACCTGCGAGTCACCGGTTCCGTCGAAGTCGTCGGTGACCAGGATCGACTCCGGCAACTGATCGACAACCTCTTGACGAACGTCAGGACGCACACGCCGCCGACCGCGCCGGTCGTGGTAACGGTGTCCAGCGATGCAGCGGTTGCGATCCTCGAAGTCAGCGATCGTGGTCCCGGTCTCAGTGCGCAGGATGGCGCCAGGGTCTTCGAACGCTTCTACCGTGCCGATCCATCGCGCGCCAGGGAGAGCGGCGGTGCCGGACTCGGGCTGGCGATCGTTGCCGCCATTGCCGCAGCACACGGCGGGAATGCGTCGGTGAGCGACCACCACGGCGGAGGAGCGGTCTTCCGCATCACGCTCCCGCTTCTCGTCGATCAGGTCCTCGTCGATCAGGTCCTCGTCGATCAGCCGAATGGCGCCGATTTCCCGCTGTCGGCAGATCGACCGCTGCCGGTCGATCGATCGACGCGGTAACCGAACTCACAGCGGGGTCACAATCGCCGGATCGATGATCGGTCCATGGCACGATCAACATCACCTTCCATCCATCGACGACTCCTCCTCGGCGTCTGCGCCGCCTCGGCCGTGGCGCTTGCCGCCTGCGGCTCCAGCAGCACCAAGGCGGCGACAACGACGGCCGCGACGGCCGCGGCAGTCGCGACTACGGCTGCCACCTCGCCTGCCGCTGCCACCTCGCCTGCCGCTGCCACGACGCCTGCTGCGGCCACGACCTCGCCCGCTGCGGCGACCACGGTTGCGGACGGCACGACTGCCGCAACCGGTACGGCAGCTGGAACCGCAGCCGCAGCCGGCACAGCGGTAGCGGTCACCGAGACCGAATACAAGATCGATGGCCTGTCGGCGACGATGAAGGCAGGGACCTACACCTTCGACGTGAGCAACGCCGGGAAGTTCAAGCACAACCTCGCCATCAACGGCCCTGACGTCGCCAACGTGATCTCCGACACCTTCGTCGGTGGCGCGAGCGGCAAGCTGACCGTCACCCTGAAGCCCGGTACCTACGACGTCTATTGCGCCATCCCGACGCACAAGGGCAAGGGCATGGACATGACGATCACGGTGAGCTGACGTGTCCGACCGACGCACCGAGACCGCTGACCGACTGGATTCGGCCCACGTAGCGCTCAGGGTGCTCGGCGTACTCGGTGCGTTGACGATCGTCGCCTCGGGAGTCGTGCACCTGTACCTGTGGGGACGAACGGACGGCTATCGGGCGGTCCCCACGATCGGCGTCCTGTTCCTGCTCCAGGGAATCATCGGCTGTCTACTCGGCCTCGTCGTCGCTGTCGTGTCCCATCCGCTGGCGCCCGCCGGCGGTGCCGCCTACATGGCGGCGTCGGTCGCCGGACTGCTCGTCAGCATCAGGTGGGGACTGTTCGGCTACGACGAAACCCTCGGCGCGCCTTGGGCCACGTTCTCGCTCGTGGACGAACTACTCGGTCTGGTGATCATGCTCGTCGCCACGGCGTTGGCGTGGAGGACCGTGCAGATGCGGCGAAGGACCCTGCAATCGGTGGCCTGAACACCGGTTCTGACGCCCTCGCGGGTCGCCCCTCCGTTGCAACGGGCTCATCCTCAGGCAACGAGGAAGGTGATGCCCAGCAGGCCGATCGCCGCGCCGTAGAGACGTTCGAGCCGTGCGGGTTCGGTGCGCAGGGCAACCTTCGCGCCGAGGAACGACAGTGGGACAGATGTGCACGCCAAGACAGCGACGAGTCCCCAGTTGATATGGCCGAGCGAGGCATGCACGATCGTTCCCGGGATCGCCAGCATTGCGGAAACCATCAAAGAATTGGCAAACGCCGATTTGATCGGCATCCGCAGGACCGCAACATACAGCGGCGCGAGCAGGAAGCCGCCACTGTTGGCGAGCAGACCCGAAGCCAGACCGACGCTGAACGCAACAGCTGTCAGCAGCCACGCGCTGTCGCGGACAGGCATCGCCGGTTCGTTCTCGGCCTGCTGATGGCTCAAGAGGGAACGCAGTCCCAGAGCGACAAGCAGGCCGTCGGTCACCTTGACCAGGACAGCGCCATCGATCCATCCCGTCGCCAACGCCCCGGCGATCGTTGCCGGGACCCCGAAGGCGATACTCCAACGGACGACCCGCCAGTCGGTCAAGTGCTCCCGCCGGTAGACGGAGCCGGCGGTCAACGTCGACGGGATCGTTGCCGGCAGCGGCGCAGCGACGGCGACGATCGCCGGGATGCCGATGGCGTGGAGCAGTGGGGTGGCGATCGCCGATCCACCCTTGCCGAACAGCCCGCCGAGGAATCCTATGGCCACACCGATCAGCGCGGCACCGAACAATGTGTGCGGAGCAAGCGAGAAGATCACGTCACCACTGTGGCCCTGCAGCCGGTCCAACGGGCGGGCTCCAGCACAGGATGATGCGATCAGACCAATAGCCTGGGTCTATGGATCTGCGCCAACTTGAATACATCGTCGCCGTTGCGGATCACGGAGGGTTCACTCGTGCCGCTGCCGCCGTGCATGTCGCCCAGCCGTCGCTTTCGTACGGGATTCGAACCCTCGAGACGGAACTCGGAGTCGAATTGTTCGCCAGACTCGGCCGTTCGGTTCAGGTGACATCAGCCGGCGAGTTGGTCATCGATGCCGCCAGAAGGGTGCTCCGCGATATGGCGGATGTGAGCGCCGCCGCCTCGGCATCGTCTGGTGTGCAGGTCGGGCAATTGGAGATCGTCGCCCTGCCGACACTGGCGGTCGACCCACTCGCCGGTCTCGTCGGCAGGTTCCGGACGAGGTATCCGGGCGTGACGATCCGGGTTCGTGAACCGGAGGACGCTGCGGACATCGACCGACAGGTCGCATCGGGCAAAGCCGAACTGGGCCTTACCGATCTGACGACCGGCGGTGGCGGTCTGGTCCGCGTCGCATTGTTCCGGCAGGAAGTCCTCGCCGTCTGCCCACCGGGAACTGACCTGCCGGACGGTCCGGTCACGCCGGCGGCATTCGCGGCGATGCCGGTGATCGCCACACCTGTCGGCACCTCGACGAGGCGGCTGCTCGACCAGTTGATCGCCCGCAGCGGCGCGCAACCGAATATCGTCGTCGAGATCAACCAACGCGAAGCGATCATGCCGTTGGTGCTGGCCGGCGCTGGATCGTCGCTGCTTCCCACCACACTCGCCAACGAAGCGGCTGCTCGCGGCGCGGTGGTGCGTTCGGTCAGGCCGACGCTGACGAGGCGCCTCGGCCTGCTCCATCGACCTGGCCGCCTGTCACCGGCAGCAGCGGCGATGATCGTCCTCGCCAGAACGCTTCGGTGATTCAAAATGCACGGCGGCCACGTTCGTTGGCGATGCCCGACAGCGATACGGTACTTGACTGGAAACATGATCACTCCTCCGCGAAATGGTCGACCGACCGGCGTCTCATCGTCCGCTGACGGCGCCGGTGCCGTGCAGTTGGCCGCTTCACTGTTGCAGGCGTCGCTCTCGACGATGACTCGCCGGGAGCGCCGCCAGCAGCGTCGTCTGGCGACGGTCGTCGGGGACGCCTCACTCCGCGAACTGACGTTCGCGATGACCGACGAGGTCCTCCGATTCACCGACGACAGGCGCGCTGCACGGCGACTGAGGTCCGTGGTCGCCGAACACGGTGTTCCGACGTCGATGGGTGCTGTCGATCGGCTCTCGCTGGCCGTCGGCGCGCGCCTCGCACCGCGCTTACCGCGGGTCGTGATGCCGATGGTCCGATCGAGGCTGCTGCGCGAAGCCAACGGAGTCGTGCTGTCAGCAGACGATCCGGCGTTCGCCGAGCATCTGCGACACCGGACCGAGCAGGGTTTCCGTCTCAATGTCAACGTGCTCGGTGAGGCGATCCTGTCCGATGCCGAAGCGGATGTACGTGTTGGCATGTTGCGTGAGCGCATCGGCAGATCTGACGTGCACTATGTGTCGCTGAAGATCTCGGCGATCTGCGCCAACCTCGACGTCTTCGCCTTCGATCATTCTCTCGACCGCATCTGTGATCGTCTGCGGATGCTGTATCGGGACGCCGCGTCGTCGCATCCGACGACATTTCTCAACCTCGACATGGAGGAGTACCGCGATCTCCATCTGACCATCGCCGCAATGCAACGGGTGCTGGACGAGGACGAGTTCGCCGTCACCGCTGCCGGCATCGTCCTGCAGGCCTACCTGCCGGATTCGCACGCAGCATGCGTCGAGCTGTGCGACTGGGCGCTTGCCAGGCACCAGCGCAGTGGTGGCACGCTGAAGATCCGCATCGTCAAGGGTGCGAACCTGGCGATGGAACGTGTCGATGCAGAACTCCACGGCCTGGTGCAGGCACCGTACGGTTCGAAAGCAGAGGTCGACGCGAGTTTCAAACGGCTGATCACGGCGGCGCTGGACGACCGCTATGCCGGAGCCGTACGGGTCGGAGTCGCCAGCCACAACTTGTTCGACGTCGCCTGGGGGTTGTCGCTCGGGGCCGGCGATCGCATCGACCTCGAGATGCTCGAGGGAATGGCCCCAGCGCAGTCGCGTGCGGTCCTCGACGCAGCGGGAGACCTCCTGCTCTATGCCCCCGTCGTCCGCAGCGACGATCTGCCGGCGAGTATCGCCTACCTGACGAGGCGGCTCGACGAGAACACCTCGCCTGACAACTTCCTGCGGGCACTGTTCACGCTGACGCCCGGTTCGCCGGAGTGGGACGATCAACGCCGACGTTTCGAGCGGGCGGTCGCCGATCAGCCGACGATCGACACGTCATCCCGACGACAGCAGCATCGCGCCGCTGGGACCGACGTGCCCGCAGCCGGCCGCTTCTCCAATGCCGCCGATACCGACTTCACCCAATCGCCGAATCGAGACTGGATTCGTCGGGCCCTCGATGCGTTCCAACCAGGCGACTACCCGAGTATCTACACCGCCGAGGAGATCGATCGGTTGCTCGCCGTCTCCGTCGCGGCCGGTCGTCGATGGGCGTCGACAACGACTGCCGAACGCAACTCGATCCTGATGAACGCCGCGGACACGATGGAGGCGGCTCGCGGTGAAACGCTCGCGCAGATGGCCTTCGAGACCGCCAAGACGATCCCCGAGGGCGATCCCGAGGTGTCGGAGGGGATCGACTTCGCCCGCTACTACGCGCACTGCGCGTCGACGATCGCCGAGCGGTCGCACGACGGCACGGTGTTCACGCCGCTCGGTGTCGTGGTCGTCGCCTCGCCGTGGAATTTCCCATACGCCATCCCGACCGGCGGTGTGTGTGCCGCCCTCGCTGCCGGCAACGCCGTCGTGCTCAAGCCGGCGCCGGAGGCCCGTGGTGTCGCCTGGCTGCTCGTCAATCAGTTGTGGGCCGCCGGCGTTCCGACCGATGTCCTGCAGTTCGTCTCGTGCCCCGACAACGAGGTCGGCCAGCGGCTGATGACGCACGAGGATGTCGCAACGGTCGTGTTGACCGGCGCCTTCGAGACCGCTGCACGTTTCCTCGAATGGAAGCCGTCCATGCGGCTGCTCGCCGAGACGAGCGGCAAGAACGCGATGGTGATCACCGCTGCAGCGGACGAGGATGCGGCGATCCGGGATCTCGTGAGGTCTGCATTCGGACACGCGGGCCAGAAGTGTTCGGCCGCCAGTCTGGCGATCCTCGAAGCCCCGGTCTACGACGATCAGCGGTTCCTCCGACGTCTCGCAGAAGCGGTCACGAGTCTTCGCGTCGGCGAGGCCGCTGCACCGGAGACGATGGTCGGACCGCTCATCGCCGCTCCCGGCGACAAGCTGCTGCGAGCATTGACGACACTGGATGACGGTGAACACTGGCTCGTCGAGCCGCGTTGCCTGGATGCCGGACAGGCGATCTGGTCGCCGGGCGTACGCCTCGGTGTGCAGCCCGGCAGCTGGTTCCATCGGAACGAGTGTTTCGGGCCGGTGCTCGGTGTGATGAGGGCCCTCGATCTCGATGACGCCATCGCCATCCAGAACGGTGGCGACTACGGCCTGACGGGTGGGCTGCAGTCGCTGGACGAGCGCGAAGCAGAGCACTGGCTGGCCAGCGTGGACGTCGGCAACGCCTATGTAAACCGCCACATGACGGGTGCGATCGTCCAGCGCCAACCGTTCGGCGGCTGGAAGCGATCATCCGTCGGTTGCGGCCCGAAGGCCGGCGGCCCGTTCTATGTCGAGGCATTCGGCAGCTGGAGCACGACGAGGGCCGAGCCAGCAGCGTCAGCGGCGCGACCTGTCTCCGAGTTCTCGGCAACGGAGCCCTCGGTGACCACCACGTCCGCTGAGTTCACTGCTGCATGGAATGCATATTTCACCGCCGACTCGGATCCTTCGGCACTGGCGTGTGAGCGCAACCTGCTGCGCTATCGCAGCCTCCGCCGGGTGGGCCTGCTGATCGGTGCCGGTGTTGATCCGGTCGACGTCCAGCGTTTGCAGTGTGCTGCGCGTACGGCTGGTGTCGAGGTGATCGACGTATCGACGGTCGAGATCAACGTGACGCCCGTGGTGGAGGCGATCGTCGCCACGCCTGCCCGGTTCGAGATCGATGGAGTCGCAGACCTGATCGGACTCGATCGGGTGAGGGTGCTCGGTGACATCCACGACGATCTCCGCCGCCGCCTGCGCCGCCTCGGCCTCGACCTCGACCAGTCACCGGCGCAGCCGACAGCCGAACTCGAACTGCGCCATTGGGTTCGCGAGCAGTCGATCAGCTGGACACGGCACCGCCACGGCCGGCTCCTCCACCCGTAGCCGATCAGGCGAGGATGTCCTTGGAGGTGAATCTCGCCCAGGCGGCGGCACCGAAGACCAGCACGTAGACCCCCTGCAGACCGATGTTGCGCACCACGCCTCCCCATTGGATGTGGGTACGCAGCAGGTCGCTGTAACTCAGCCAGTGGTTCGTCAACAGCCATGGATGGATGGCGGCCGTCTGTGGCAGCGCATCGAGCACACCGATGAGGATGAAGACGGCGAGCGTTCCGGCCATCGCCCCGACGGGCACGTCGGTGATCGTCGAGATGAACACGCCGATTGCTGCCAGTCCGAGCAGCGAAACGCCGATCAGGAACGCAGCCAGCGAGATCCTCAGCATCCCGGAGACGAGCGGTAGCGAGTCACCGGACAGCGTCGTGATCCGTCCGACCGGGAAGAGGATCACGCCGGCGACGAGGCCGGCGACGGCGGCGGTGGCTGCGAGGCAGAACACGACGACCGTCGCGCCCTTGCTCGCCAACAGCCGACCGCGTCCGGCAGGTCGTGTCAGCAGGTAGCGGAGCGTGCCGAGCCCGGCCTCACCGGAGATGGTGTCGCCGGCGACGACGGCGACGGCCATCGGCAGGAAGAACGGCAGGGTGACGGTGAGACCGGCGAGTACTGCGAAGACGCCGTTGTTCGTGACCTGCGACAGGAAGCTCGGGCCATCTCCGCCTTCTGGACCGCCCGCGAAACGGACGACCAGCGTGATGGCGATCGGGACGAGCATCAGCGTCAGCAGGATCGCCTGCGTGCGGCGACGCCTGAACAGCGTCGACAGCTCATTGCGCCACATCGAAACCCTCCCCGGTCAGTGCGACGAAGGTGTCCTCGAGACTCGGTCGTTCGACGACGAAGCGGCGCACGCCGACACCACCCTCGACCAATCGTCGGCACACGTCTTCCGGACGGACGTCGCCGATGACAGCGGTGATCTGGCTCGCTTCCGTCGTCGTCTTCAGACCGCTGGCGAAGAGGATCGCCTCAGCAGCCTGTACGTCGTCCGTGTCGACGCGCAGTACAGGTGAGGTCGCAGCCTGCAACTCGTTCAGCGAACCCTGGGCGACGAGACGACCAGCGCTCATCACCGCCAGATGGGTGCAGACCTGTTCGATCTCGGCGAGCAGGTGGCTTGACAGGAATACGGTCGTCCCGTCGGCAGCGAGTTCACGGATCAGGTGACGGATCTCGCGAGTGCCCTGAGGATCCATCCCGTTCGTCGGTTCGTCGAGGATCAGCAACTGGCGCGGGCGCAGCAGCGCATTGGCCAGACCGAGGCGCTGACGCATCCCGAGCGAATAGGCCTTGAACCGCTTGTCGCCGGCAGCCGTCAGACCGACCCGCCCGAGGGCCTCCTCGATGCGCGCCTTACGAGTCGACCGCTGACTATCGGGACCGCTGGCATCGAATCGCCAGAGGTTCTGACGCCCGCTCAACCACGGATAGCAGGCGGGGCCGTCGATCAGCGCACCGATCAGCGGCAACGCCTCGTCGGATGCTGCCGGGATCGGCTGACCGAGCAGGCGGACGTCACCGGCATCAGGGGTCAGCAGGCCGAGCAGCATACGAATCGTCGTGGTCTTGCCGGAGCCGTTGGGACCGAGGAAGCCGAAGACCGAACCGGTCGGCACGCTGAGTGCCAGTTCGTCGACGACCTTCTGCTTGCCGAAGAACTTCGTCAGGCCTGAGGTTTCGATCGCCTGATCGGCACCGGTAGCGGTGGGGGATTCGGACGGCCTGGTCAGCAGCGTGGTCATGCTGCAGCGGCTGCTGACTCCAGCACAGCGGGAGTCACGGCACCGACGACGATTCGTCCGTCGTCGAGGATCAACACGTTGATCAACGATGTCGACACGAGGTGTCCTGTCGTCGAACCGACGGTGATCGACGGCGAGTTCGAGAACAGTTGTTGGAACTGGCGGCCGAGGCGCAGATTGGAGATGATCGCCACCGACGTCCAGTCGTTGCCGATGGTTTTGACGCTCGGCGGGTTTGCGCCTCCGGTGGCCGGGACGCCGTTGTCGTCGACCGACACCGATGCTGACGTGCCACTCGTACCATCGGACGGCGTCGCAGTAGTGGTCGCCGGCACGAGCGGCGCTCGGTCGCCACGGGGACCACGTGTGTGCAAGCTGCCGAGCGGCAACAACTGCGAAGCGTTCGTGACCTCGGTCAGGTGGGCACCTGGTGGAACGGTGAAATCGAATGTCGACGCAGCCGGCTTGTCGAAGGACACGTCGGTGAAGGCGATGCTGATCGCCGGTGAGCTTGCACCCTTGGCCTCGACGCGCACGCCGAGTGGGATCCCGGTCGCAGCGTCGATGGAGATGACTCCGTCGGCGATCGTCGAATCAACGGACTTCGGTGAGACGACGAGTTCGTAGACAGGGCGCCCGGCGACGTAGCCGGGTGTGGTGACGGTGACCGACGTCGTTGGATCGATCGCAGCGACGAGTGCATCCGCAGCGGCGACGGGATCCATCGAGCCGAGCCCTGCGACCGCACCACCCTCGCTGGAATCCGTCGAGCCGGCGGGCGCCTTTTCGGAGAGCGTCGCGTGCTGGACTGCTTGGGTTGCGCTGTCCCAGGACCACAGGTCGGTGCCGTTGCGGATCCAGTCGTTCTCCGCACCTGGCGAATCGAGGGCCAGCCGTGCGTGTTCGGTTCCGTCGATCCAGAGGTGGGCGACGTGCGTGCCGGACAATAGGTCGAGGAATGTAGCGCTGCCGCCACCGCCGCCGAGTGAGCTGAGATCGGGGAGACCGAGATTCGTGCTCAACCTGATGTCGCCGGTCAGCGTGGTGACGTTGGCATTCTTGACCTTGCTGAGCAGTTGGCCGGGGGTCAGCGTCGGCAGTACGGGAACCGGATCTGCACCGACCGGCAAGACATGGGGAAGACTGGCGACGAGGGTGGTTCCGGCGATTGCGGCAACGGGAACAAGCCAACGCATGCGTCGGCGGGAGCGGCGTGTCATGCGCCTGACTGTATTGCACCGGCACTAAGAGGATCCTGAGAGTCCCGCTCCCCGCTTGACTCGCCACGTCCACCGCCGAGTACCGGCGGTCCACCGCCGAGTACCGGCGGTCCACGGGAGTACGTCTGGTTCGCTCAGCGACCCGCACGTACTCGCTCGACCCGCACGTACTCGCTTGGGCCGCACGTACTCGCGCGACCCGCACGTACTCGCTTGGGCCGGGCGTACTCGGCGGTGCAAAGCACGGCCCGCGGGGGAATGGGGGGCAGCATGAGTGCTGACCCTGGCTCCAGCCGACGTCGTCGCCGTGTACCGGTGGCCATCGAGACCAAATCCGCTGGTACCACCTGACGTATGAGCGCACGGTACTCAGCGGACTCCTTGCTTGCCGCTGCTCGGGGAGTGTTCGGCGAGTCAGGAGGCGACGGGCAGCCGAACGGTGAAAACGGCCCCCGGGTGGGCATCGGTGACCGACACCGTGCCGCCGTGGGCTGCAACGACCTCGGCAACGATCGCCAGGCCGAGGCCCGTTCCGCCGCCACGAGGAGAGCGGTCGGAGTCGAGGCGGACGAATCGTTGGAACACCCGCTCGCGATCGGCTGCCGCCACCCCTGGGCCGTCGTCGGTGACGTCGATGACCGCCCAACGGCCGTGACGCGACACGGAGACGTCGACGGCCGTCGCTGCGTGGCGTTGGGCGTTGGCGACGAGATTCTCCACGACCCGTTCGAGTTGCCCGGCGTCACCGGTGACGTAGACAGCAGTAGCTGCATGCGAACGGACGGGGACTCGCATGTCGACCTGGCTGGCGATGGCTGCGTCGATGATCGCGTGCAGTTCGACCTGTTCGTTGCGGCGTGTCGTCGGGTCTGCCTCTGCGCGGCCGAGCAGCAACAGGTCGTCGACCAGTCGGCCCATACGAGCGTTCTGATCGAGCACGTCAGCGGCGACCTCGAGCCACGGCGTGCTGTCCGGATGGGCGAGCGCGATTTCCATTGCAGCGCGTATGTTGGCGACAGGGCTGCGCAGTTCGTGCGAGGCGTCGGCGATGAACCGACGCTGGCGTCCGTTGGCCTCGTCGAGGCGATCGAGGAGCGCGTTCAACGTCCTGGCGAGCCTGGCGATCTCGTCATCCGTCGGCGGCTCTGGCACGCGCCGTCCGCCGGTCGAGCGGTCGTAGCCGGCGACCTCGCGGCGCAGATCCTCGACCGGGCGAAGGGCGCGGCCGACGAGGATCCAGCCGAGCGTCGCCACGAGCAGCAGGAGAACGGGAATCCCGATCGCCAGGGCGATTTCGACCAGGCGTGTGCTGCGCTCGGCCTGGGCGAGCGAGGTGGCGACGACGACCGTCACGTCGGCGCCCTCGACGTTCGCCGTGACGGCGTTCAACTGCCAGTGCTGGCGATGCTCCTTGAAGACGATGTAGGTGCTGCCTGTCGGCTCCCGCCTCGACGACGTCGGCACGAGTAGCGGCGGTTCACCCTCGAGCTCTCGGCTCGCAGCGATGACGTCGCCGCGCGAGTCGACGACCTGGACCAGCGTCGGCCATGGTGCCGGCAGCGGCGGGATCGTCGAAGGCAGGACGCCGCTGCTGCTGGACAGCGTCACCACATCGGCGGCCCGCACCTTGGCCTCGCCGGCGATCGGTCGTTCGAGCGACGACCGGACGACAGAAATCAGCACGAACCCGGCGGCGATGAGTACGACACCGACGGCGAGCGTCGCGGCGACGGCGATGCGCGTCCGCACCGACGCCTTCTTCAACCTCATCGTGAGGCGCCCGTCGGCGCCCGGTTCGCGACCGACCTGCTGGTCAAGCGTCTCGTTCCCAGTCGTGCAGCTCGTGCAGACCGATACCTGTCAGTCGCGGCCAGGCCCGACCGTCTGGATCGCGAATGACGAGGTCCCCGTCCTCGACGCTCACACGAACGTTGCCGAGTGGGCTGACAGAGCCGTCTGCCGGATCGGCGACGGCGAAGAGACCGCCGTCTTCGGTCCGCCGCCACACTTCGAGGATGGCGGTTTCCGGATCGAAAACCCAGGATTCCGGCACACCACAACGGTCGTGGACCATCCGCTTCTCGGTCATCTCCCGCCAGGTGTTCGCCGACGACATCACCTCGGCCGTCAGCGCGATGCTGCCTCCGTACACCCCCGGCCGACCGTTCGACAGATCGTCGTCCTGGTCGACGCCGAAAAGTATCGTGACGTCAGGCGCGGCGACGATTTTCGGGACTCCCTCGACCGGGTACCAGAAGAAGTCGCCGCCGACCACAACATCCTGGCGATCGGCGAAGACCCGCTCGAATCCGGCGACGAGTCGGCGGATGACCGCAGCCTGTTGCTGACTGTCGGCCATCGCCTTGGCGTCGCTGTCTGGATAGACGATGTCGTCGGCGAACGTAGTAGTTGCGGACATCTCTCTCCTTCCCGCTGGCGCAGTGCGGCAACTCGTGGGCATGACAGGCGCGAACGCCGGTGCAAGCGAGCGTAGCAAAGCGGTGTAGCAAGGTCTCCGGAGGCGGTTTCAAAGGCGACGTTCGGCGACGGTTTCCGGCGATCGCCGGCTGTCGCTATACGTCCCACACGAGCGGTAGCGAAACGAGGGCGATCTGACTTCCGAGCTCCATCAGCGGTTCATCGACCCCCAGCCGATAGTGGGGGATCGCTCGATGCCATTCCTCCAAGGCGATGATCATCTCGGCGCGGGCGAGGTGCGAACCGACGCAGCGGTGTTCGCTCGCCCCGAAGGCCATATGGCGATTCGGGCTGCGGTCGATGATCACCTTGTCGGCATCGGGAAATTCGCGAGGATCTCGCGTCGCCGACGGCAGATTCAGGAAGAGCATGTCGTCCTTCTTCATCGGACAGCCATGGAATTCGATGTCCTGCGTCAACTTCCGCGCCATGCCGACGATCGGGTAGGCGCGCATGATCTCTTCGACGGCGTTCGGAATCAGATTCGGGTCATCGATGATCCGCTGACGATCCTCGGGGTGCGTTGCGAAGTGATAGATGCACCAGCCGAACTGACCCTTGAGGGTGTCGAGGCTGCCGAGTGTCAACGTGACGAGCGTGTCGATGATCTCGTCGTCGGCAAAGGGGTGTCCGTCGATCGTCGCCTCGGTCATGTGGGTGACGAAATCGATGTCAGGGTCGAGCGGGTTGGCGTGGCGATCGGCAAGCAGCACGGTCCAGAACGCAGCGATGTCTGCCCACGCCCCCATCATCCTGGCGACGTGGTCAGGGGAGCCCGAGCGGGCCCCAGACATCCTGCGCACGCACGAAACGAGGAAGGCAGCGTGTTCCAACGGCAGGCCCATCGACGTCAGGAAGACGCGCACAGGGAAGTGGTCGCCGAAGGAGTTGACGTAGTCGGTATGGCCGTCTGCGGCGAACTCCTGCATCGTCGTCGCTGCGCATTCACGCAGTTGCGGGACGAGCGCCGCGACGGCGGGCGGGGAGAACCAACGGTTGAGCGGCTTGCGGTATTTCATGTGCTGTGGGGGGTCGACGAACGATGGAAGGAATCGGTACGCCGGATTCGGGTCTGTGGCGACGATCGAATGATTGGAGAACACGGCCGGGTTCTGTGAGGCCTCTCGGATCTCCTCGGCGCGGGTGAGCACCCAGTAGCCGTTTCCGTAGGTGTTCCAATAGACAGGGAATTCCTCACGCAGTCGATCGTTCTGTTCCCAGTGCGCCCCGACGGGCGTCACGAGCGAGGTCAGATTGACCTCGACCGACGGATACTCGTTCATCGGTAGATCCTCCTTCGGCGAACCAGCAGCCGACTGCTGTCCGCTTCATCCAGTGAGCGTCACCCCAGGTTCATGATGATGAATATCATGACGCATCGTCGCTGCAATGTTCGGGCCGGACGACGAAGCGCTGTCACTTCGGTGCGGGTACCGGCGCGCTCAGGCGGTACCCGGCACCGCGAACCGTCTGCAACAGCGCGACCTCGAACGGGGTGTCGATCTTGCGGCGCAGGTAGCCGATGTAGACCTCGACGACGTTGGTGTCCGGCTCCCTCGCCTGATCCCAGACATGTTCGACGAGTTCGATCTTGCTGACGACGCGTCCGGACTGGACCGCCAGGTACTCGAGCACAGCGAACTCACGAGCCGTCAGCTCGATCTCGACTCCGGCTCGCCAGCAGCGTTTCGCAGACGGATCGATGCGTAGGTCGCCGACGGTCAGCAGTGGATCGGCGATGCCGGCGGACCGACGAATCAGCGCACGCATCCTCGCGAGCAGCACGGGATAGGAGAACGGCTTGGCGAGGTAGTCGTCGGCACCCGAGTCCAGCGCCTCCGCCTGATCCCACTCCCCGTCCTTCGCTGTCAGCATCAGCACCGGGACCGTGCTGCCCGACGTGCGGAGATCGGTCACCACGAGATAGCCGTTTCGCCTCGGCAACATGATGTCGAGGAGCACGATGTCGAAGTCGCCCTGCTGTGCCTGGAACAGCCCATCCTCGCCGTTGTCGGCCACTGCGACGGTGTATCCCTCCGCCTCCAGCCCGCGGCGGAGCGAGGCAGCCATCGACGGATCGTCCTCGACTATCAGTGCACGCATCCACCACTAACATTACGTCGTGGCTCGGCTCTGTGAACGTCCCGGATGTTCCGTCGCCGCTGCTGTCGGCTACGGCTTCGATGCCCGGCGCCACCTGGTCTTCCTCTCGGTCCTCTATTCACAGGAGGGCACGGCGATCCGCGGGGGAGCGTTGTGCGAGCACCACGCCAACTCGTTGACCCCGCCGTTGGGCTGGTGGCTCGACGACCTCCGTGAAAGCCAACCGCGCCTGTTCCGCCAGCAGCCGCCGCCGGAACACCCGGTCGCGAAGCCACGCCCGAGGCACCAGCGGCCGGCGTCGCGTCAGCACGTCGACTCCACAGAGGAGCTGCCGTTCGAGATCATGGCCACCGACGCACTCCCGACAGCAGGGCTCGACCAGCCTGCAGGCGATCGAGCCGGTGGACCAGCTGTTGCGCTCCCGTGGATCCCGGTTTTCGACCGCCGCGACGACCTGAACGGATTGCTGTCGGCACGAACCCCGCTGTTGGCAAAAGCCTTCGGCACCGAGCCGTTCGTCGACGGACGTCCTCAGGCCTCCAGCGAATGATCGCAGTTCGGCTTGGCATACTCAGCGTGTGGACATCAGTGCTGTGCTCGTCGCCGAATGCCCGCCGGCGACGCTGTATCGATGGGTTCACGACCTCACCGACTACCCGGTATGGCTCGATCTCGTGCACCGAGCTGCGCCAGACCAGATGGCAGCGGACGCAGCACCGGCATGGACGGTCGAACTGCGGGCACGGGTTGGTCCGTTCGCCCGCTCGAAGCGTCTGCGGATGGTGCGCACAGACGGTGTCGACGGGAAACTCGTGCGTTTCGAACGACGGGAATTGGACGGCAACAGTCACTCCTCGTGGGTACTGCAGGCCGAACTGACGACGGCGACGACGTTGACGGGACCGGCGAGGACGACGTCGACGACGTTGACGATGTCGTTGCACTATGGCGGCGGTTTGTGGACAGGCGCGGTCCTCGAACGGGTATTGCACGAGCAGATCAACCGGGGGCGTGACTCCCTGAAGGCGCTCGTCGAACAACCCCCAGGCACCGCCTGAACTGTTCGTGCAGCACTGTGTCAGCGCGGCATCCGAGTGTCCAGGCACCCGTAGCGGTCGCCACCGCACTCCGGTGCGGCGTCCACACTCGGGTGCGTCCACACTCGGGCACCTAGCTGCTATCGGAGTGGCTGCCCGCTGCTGGCGTAGGCGCTGAGGCGGCCGTTCGGCCGGCGTTCGAGGTCGAGCTGCAGGCCGAAGCAGGCGCTCAGCGATTCGCTGGTCAACACCTTGGCGATCGGCCCAGACGCCTGGACGAGGCCGTCGCGGAGCAACACTGCGTGAGTCATGCCGGGAGGGATCTCGTCGACATGGTGGGTGACGAGTACCAAGGCCGGCCCGTCGGGGTTGTCGGCCATCTCCGTCAGCGCGCCGACGAGTTGTTCTCGCCCTCCGAGATCGAGCCTGGCACTCGGCTCGTCGAGCAGAACCACGTTCGGGGCGTTCATCAACGAACGGGCCAGCAGCACACGCTGCTGTTCGCCGGATGACATCGTCCCGAACGACCGATCGGCGAAGTGACCGACGCCCAGCTGTTCGAGGCACAGGACGGCCCGCTGGCGATCGGCGTCGTCGTACCGATGCCACCACGGTTCGAGCGCTGCGTTCTTGGCCGTCATGACAATGTCGGCGGCGATGAGATCGTTTCGCAACTGTCCGGCGAGTGCCGCCGAGACGTAGCCGATGCGGCGCCTGAGGGAACGCACATCGGTCATGCCGAGTTGCTCGCCCAACACGCGCACCGTCCCGCCGCTGGGGTGCAGCATCAGTGCGGCGATACGGACCATGCTGGTCTTGCCGGACCCGTTGGACCCCAACACGACCCACCGCTCGCCCGAGCTGACCTTCCAATCGACGTCGTCGAGAATCACTCGCTCGTCCCGGACCAGCCGCACAGCGCGCAACTGGATGACAGCAGGCACGCGGACGACGGCAGGAGGCGGGACGACCGGTGGCATCGTTGACATGGAGGTTGGACGGTAGCGGCTCCGGACGGCCGTAGCCAGACCGCAATCCGGATGACACCACCGTGGACGTGCAGGCCGGTATTATTCCGATTCGTCGTGCATGTATTCACAGGCGTTCATCGCTCGCTGGGCCGGCGACTCATCGCCGTTGCGCTGATTGGCGCGGCCATCGCCATGGCACCGAGCAGTGCCGCTCACGCCGAGGACCAGAGCGACATCGACAAGGCCGTTGCCGAAGTGACTGCTGCGCACAATCAGGCGAACCAGGCGGCGGCAGCATGGGGAACGGCGCAATCCGAACTCGATCAGGCCAACCAGGACGCAGTCGAACTGACCTCCCAGGTCGATGCCGTGAAACAGCAGGTTTCGACGCTGCAACGCGGGGTTCAGCAACTTGCCCTGCAGCAGTTCGCCGCCGGTGACACTTCCACCAACCTGCTGCTCAGCGATCTCAAAGGCGTCACCAATCAGGTTGAAATCAGCGCGCTGACCGGTCTGCTGACCGACACCAACCTCAGCGCCATCGATCAGTTTCAGGTGTCGAAACAGCTGCTGGAAGTCAAGCAGGCGGCGCTCACTGCCAAGACGCACCAGATTCAACTGAAGCAGGCGTCGCTGGAAGCGGCGCAGTCAGCGGCACGGGCCGACATCGACACATGGACGGAGATCCAGAACAAGGCGTTGCAGGACCAGGCCATCGCCAAGGCGCTTGCGCAGCAGCAGGCTGCTGAAAAAGCGGCGATCAAAGCAGCTGCGCAGAAAGCGGCTGCGGACGCTGCTGCGCAGAAGGCGGCAGCTGCAGCTGCCGCAAGCGTCTCTGCCGGAGCACCGGCGGCCGCCGGGCCGGCAGCGGCCGCCACACCAGTGGCGGTGACCGGCGGCGGAAACGGCAGCGCGAACGTCAACGGCGGATGCATCGGCGATTGCGGCTACGTCGACACGAGCATCATCTGCCCGGTCGGTGGGCCCTCTGCATTCAGCGATACGTGGGGAGCGCCGCGTTCAGGAGGCCGCAGGCATCAGGGCGTCGACATGCTCGGCGCACGCGGCACCCCGATTCTCGCTGTCGTCGATGGCATCGCCAAAGACGAAACCAACGGCCTCGGTGGTAACGCCGTCAACTTCACCGGCAGCAACGGCAACGGGTACTACTACGCCCACCTCGACAGTTGGGCGAAAAACGGTGTCGTGAAGCGGGGTGACGTGATCGGGTATATGGGCGATACGGGTGACGCCAAGGGCAGCGTGCACCTCCACTTCGAGATACACCCGGGCAACGGTGCAGCAGTCAACCCGTTCCCCTCCGTCAAATTCGCCTGCGGCTAGTCGGCTTCTCCGTCACTCGGTCGCTCGTTCCTCGCTCCGCTTCCTCCGCTCCGTCGAGTGCTTGTCGGAGCGGCTTCGGCGCGCTTTCTCTGCAACGGCCGCCAGCAAGCCGGCCCTCCCGCCGGACGAAGGGGCTATCGCCCCCTGGTACTCCCCGACGGGGTCGGCTTGTCGTACCGTTTGCTGCCGCTTCACCCATCGCCTCCTGCGCCCGTTGCGTCGTGCTGTCGCCCGTTGCCGGCCGGCGGTTTTCAGCGGCGGGTCGAGCCGAGGGTCACGGGTTGGCCTGCGGCCAATTGGCCGCAGGCTGCTTCGATGTCGGTGCCGCGATTCTGCCGGACGGTGGCGTTGACGCCGAGTGACTCCAGCTGGTGACAGAAGTCGTGGACACGGGAGAGTGGCGTACCCTTGGTTGGCCAGCCCGGCGTCGGGTTCAGTGGGATGAGGTTGACGTGCGCATGCAAAGGCAGGCCGCGGCAGAGTCGTGACAGTTCTACGGCGTCGGATTGGCGATCGTTGACGCCGTCGATCAGTGCCCACTCGAACGACAGCCTGCGGTTCTTCTTGGCGAGGTATTCTGCGCATGCCTGCATCAGCACCTCGAGCGGGTAGCGCCTGTTGATCGGCACGAGTTCGCTGCGCAGTGCGTCGTTGGCGGCATGCAGTGAGACAGCGAGATTGACGGGGAGCGGACGGTCGCCGAGCTTACGGATACCCGGAACGAGCCCGACTGTCGAAATCGTCAGGTGTCGAGCGGAGAGGCCGACCGCACTGTGGAGGCGCTCGACGGCACCCCACACCGCTTCCTCGTTGGCGAGCGGCTCGCCCATCCCCATGAAGACGACGTTCGACACGCGGCGGTCCGCCAACCGTGCCTGGCGTGAGGCGAGGATCACCTGTTCGACGATCTCGCCGACGGTCAACTGCCTGGTGAAACCTGCCTGTCCGGTTGCACAGAATCCGCACGCCATCGCGCAGCCTGCCTGTGTGCTGACGCAGACGGTCGCCCGGTCGCGATAGAGCATCAGCACCGACTCGATCTGCGCACCCCCTTCGAGGTGCCACAGGAACTTGACGGTCTCACCACCTGGCGTCGACTGGCGTGCGACTTCCGTCAACGATGTCGGCAGTACTTCGTCGAGCCTGGCGCGCAACGCTGCCGGCAGACCGGTGATCGCCGTTGGTTCTGCGAGGTGTTCGTACAGCCCGCTCCACAGTTGGTCGAGCCGGTAGCGCGGCTGATCGGCGAGCAGCTCACCGAGCGCTGCCCGGTCGTAGTCGTATCTGCCTGCCATACATCCCAGGCTAACGGCGACGGCCAGTGGGGCGAGGCCGTCCCGAGTCACCGGATCTCGCGACGGCTGCGATTTCTCGTGACTCGGGACGGTGAGATGAGGTGGCGGTCAGCTGATCAGGCCGAGTTCTCCGGCGAGGCGCTCGTATTCGGTGATGCGTTGGCGGACAACGTCGAGGCTCGCCGTCCAGAAGGAGACGTCGGTGACGTCGATGCCGAACTGCGAACCGAGTTGCTCGGCCGTCGCCATCCCGCAGCGCGACAGCAGGTCGTCGTAGCCGAGACGGAACTGCTGCGGATCGTTCCCGAATTGTTGGTAGAGGCCGAGACCGAACAGTGCTCCGAAGGTATAGGGCCAGTTGTAGAAACTGCTGCCGTAATAGTGTGGCTTGACCGCCCACATATACGGATGGGCGGTGGTCTGGTCGAGGCCGTCGCCATACGCCGCGAGTTGTGCTTCGACCATCATCTCCGAGAACTCTTCGACGCCGATCTTCGATTTCGCCCGCCGCTCGTAGACGGCGGATTCGAACAGGAATCGACTGTGGATGTCGACGACGATCTGGTTCGTGCCGATGAGATCGACGTCGAGTAACGCCAGGCGCGCCGCGCCACTGACGCGTTGCAGCCCTGCTTCGACGACGAGTGTCTCGCAGAAGATGCTTGCGGTTTCGGCAAGTGCCATCGGCAACTGCTTCTGCAGCATCGTTCGCTCGGCCAATTGCGTGTTGTGATAGGCGTGGCCGAGTTCGTGCGCGAGTGTCTGCACACTGTCCATCGAATCGCGCCAATTGAGCAGTACCAGTGAACGATCGTCGACGAAGGACGCGCAGAAGGCTCCACCGACCTTGCCGTCGCGAGCCTCGGCATCGATCCAATGCTCCGCCAGTGCACGGCCGGGAAGTCTGCCGAGCCGGTCGCTGTAGCTGGTGAAGGCGTCGGTGACGATGCCGACACCGGTGTCGAAATCGATCGCACCCTGCTCGATCGGCAGCGGAGCGACGAGGTCCCACCATGCCAGCGCTCCGGCATGGCCGTGTGCCGCCGATTTGATGCGCATCCACCGGCGAAGATCGGGAAGGCTGGAAACGACGGCAGACTGCATCGCTTCGAAGGTCGGGCGGCTGATCGAGTTTGCGTACAGCGAGGCGTCGAGGTGATGCTCCCAGTTGCGGCGGCGGTTGACGATCACGGCATCCCCCTTGATGGCGTTCAACGCCGCGGCACATGGCACGGCGACCGTCGGCCACGTCTGCATCTCGGCGCGATAGGCGGCGTGGCGCATGTCGGGATCGCGATGGTTGCTGAGACCACGGACCGACGCCATCGGCATCGTCTCGCTCATGCCGTCTCCGAGTATGACCGTCGCCGACAGCTGCGAGGTGATGTCCGCATGCAGACTCACCCACGAGCTGCGGCCCGTCGTCGACAACTCCGAGTACAGCGCTTCCTCAGGCTCGCTCATCTGATGTGCGGCGCGGGCAGCGAGACGGTTCAATGGACCGCGGTGGTCGTCGGCCTGGGGACTTGCGGCGGCCAGTCCGTCGACGCCGAGCGCGTTGACCCAGTTGGCGAGTCGCGTCTCGAGCGGGCTGAGCGACGCGTCGAGCGCATGCAGGCGGCTGCTCAACGCTTGCGCTGCGCTGTCGCGAGTGTTCGCAGCGACGGTGGTTTCGACGCAGGTGAACAGCCGCATCAGCGTCTCGTTGGTGCGGTTCATCTCGGGTAGCGCCCGTTCGATGGCCTCGACGTCGGCGGGCGTCACCGGCCGCGGTTCGATCGCCTTGATCCCGAGTTCGTCGAAGAGGCCGAGCGTGCGGGTGATATCGGCCTCGAGGCCTTCGAAATCGCCGACGAACGCCCGGCCGTCGAGCGAGTCGTAGACGTCGGCGAAGGACCAACGGGGGAGCGCCTCTTCGGTGGAGGCCGGTTCGTGGAGCGCAGTCATCGCTGCAGTGTGGCAGCAATCGAGCCGATCGACTCCTGGTCAGGCGCACTCGGATCCGGATACAATCTCCACACCGATGATGACCAATTCGCGCGAGCACTACACAGCTGAACGAGATCGCATTCGGACGGCGCACCTGCTGCCGCACGACCAACGACCAGTCCCTGCAGCGCGCGGCGTCCATCACGTCGCGCTGCTGTCGTCCGATGTCGAGGCGACGGTCCGCTTTTACCAGGACCTCCTCGAGTTCCCGCTCACCGACATGTTCGAGAACCGCGACTATCCCGGTTCGACACACTTCTTCTTCGACATCGGCAACGGCAACGCGCTCGCCTTCTTCGATATGCCTGGGCTCGATCTCGGGCCCTACGCCGAGGTGCTCGGAGGGTTGCATCACCTCGCCATCTCCGTCGAACCGGAGAGGTGGCAACTCCTCAAGGACAAGCTCGACGCTGCCTCGATCGACTACGCGCACATCGACGGGACTTCGATCTACTTCTTCGATCCCGACGGCGCCCGCCTCGAACTGATCAGCGATCCGCTCGGCGAGATGTACGGCCACGTCGTGATCTGAGCCCGGCGTCCCTGCGCGAACTCTGCGTTGGACGGCGACGTCGACCAATCAGGAGAATCGACCTGGCACCGTCGTCACGTAGGCCACGTCGCGACGGGAGACGCGCAGACCGAGTGATTCGTAGAGGTGGATTGCCTTGACGTTGTCGTCGTCGACGTAGAGCATCGCCGTTCCTGCCCCACGAGCGGTGATGTGCCGGTATCCGGCAACTGCCAGCGACCGGCCGAGGCCAACGCCGGCACAATCCGGATCGACCCCGATCACATAGATCTCGCCGAGCGGTGCTGAGTCGGAACCCGTACGCGTGTGCAGCTTCATCCAGCAGAAACCGGCGAGACGGCCGTCGAGTTCGTGGAGCAACAGATCCTCGGCGGCGAACCACGGCTCGGACAACCGGGTATGCAACGTGGCGAGCGTCCAGCCGCCCTGCTCGTGATGGCCGGCGAAGGCTCGATTGTTGACCGAGAGCCATGCATCGTCGTCCTGGCCGAGGACGAACGGCCGGGTGACGAACGGCGGCGTGGCGGACGATTCGGCACCGGCGACGACGGACGCGTCGAGCGGGAGTGGACACCGCATCTCCAGCAGAGTTCGAGCCGGTGTCATCCCGAATGTTCGTGCCAAGTCCTCGTCTGCGGACGTGGCTCTCGGTGCCCACCACGTGACCTCTCCGCCGCCGGAACCGGCGACCGCCGAGAACAGACTGCCGAACAACGCCGTGGAGATGGATTCGCGGTCGGCCGGCTGCACGCCGCGGTCGATCACCGCGCCGATCGTCCAGCCATGCGTCGAGCGTGACGCCTGGCCGTACCCGACGAGTGCACCAGCGCCGTCCTTGGCGACGGTGGCGACAAATCCGTCGCCACCCCGATGACGGAATTGGACCATCAATTCGTCGTTGAGTTGCGGCTCCGTCGGGCCGCCGGTGATCCCGTCGTCGCCGGTGCCGTTGTCCGACCGCCGAGAGCCGCCGACCAGTCGATCGAGCACCTCGGATTCAGCGGGGAGCTCATCCGTCGTCTTGATCTGCCACACGGCAGTGACGGTATCGCCGACCGATTCGTTCCGACGGTCGACAGTTACCCTGAGCGGATCGGAACGCCGCGAACACAGAAGGGAAGAGCGAGAGCGATCTCGTCGCTCCTGGCGGAGCTCTATCCGGATGCGCTCTGCGAACTGGACCATCGCAATCCGTTCGAGTTGCTCACAGCGACGATCCTGTCGGCACAGACCACGGATGTCCGCGTCAACACGGTGACGCCGCGGCTCTTCGGGCGATTTCCCGATCCGATCTCGCTCGCACGTGCCGATCCCGGCGAGGTCGAGGAGATCATTCGCTCGACGGGCTTCTATCAGGCCAAGACCCGCAGCGTCATCGGCATGGCGCAGGCGCTGCTCGAGCGGTTCGACGGCGACGTGCCGACGGCGCTCGAGGATCTCGTGACACTGCCCGGTGTCGGACGCAAGACCGCCAATGTCGTTCGTTCGGTCGCCTTCCGCCTGCCGGGACTCCCGGTCGACACCCATGTCGGGCGGCTCTCGCGCCGTCTCGGGCTGACGGTCGAGGAGGACGCCGTCAAGGTCGAGACGGAACTCGGCACGCTGCTCCCGAAAGCCGAATGGGGCGATTTCAGTCTGCGGCTGATCCTTCACGGTCGAAGGATCTGTGCCGCCAAGAAGCCGTTGTGCGCCGAATGCCTGCTCGAACCGTTGTGTCCCTCATCGCAGTTGCCGACGCGGCCGGAGCGGCGTCGGCCACCTCGTCACGTTGTAGTTGCGTGAATTCTCCGGCGGTGTATAGTGATTTCACCAACCAGGTTCCCGCCACCTGGTTTGCGGGCGAATGCCGGGACCGCCGCCTGGCTTCGCTACGGTGAGACGGCTTCCCTCGGGGAGCCGTCTCCCACCGTCACGGCCGACCGGGGACGGCGGACCGATGATGCGGTCGATCCGGCTCGACCGGGCCCACTAGCGCACCGTGCGTGACAATCGCTCGGCGCGTGCCAGTTGGCGGCTGGCCGACAACAGCGCCCGCTCGACCTCGTAGAGCACCAGCACGATGTGCTCGTGATTCGCTCCGGAGAGGTTGCCGGTCAAGGCACCGACCCGGTCGCGCAATGTGTCGGAGGCGATGCTGAGCGATGCGAGTTCGGCGGTCAGTGTCTGCGACATCGGCTCAGTCTGGCGGCCAGTCACGGAGAACGGCACGGGCCGTGGCAAACACGTGCATCGGACGGCGGGGCCGATATCGCCGGTCGATGCACGCTCGGAATCCGAGATCGCCCGCATAGTCTCGGTCCCGTGCGCATCCCGATTCGTGACGACCTCCGAGCGATGGAGGGCTACCACTCTGCCCAGGTGTCCGTCAGGGTCAGGCTGAACACCAACGAGTCACCTGCAGCGCCGCCGGACGCATGGCGCGACGCCTACGCCGGTGAGATCTCCCGCATCGAATGGCATCGATACCCTGACAGGGCGGCAACGGCGCTGCGCCAGGCGATCGGCGAATCACATCACGTCGACGAGTCACAGGTGTTCGTGGCCAACGGCTCGAACGAGGTGCTGCAGACGTTGCTCCTGACATTCGCGGGGGCCGGTCGCACCGTCGCGACCTTCGAGCCGACCTATCAGCTCCACGGTCATCTCGCCAGGATCAGCGGAGCGACCGTGGTCGAGGGAGAGCGTGCCGATGACTTCAGGCTCGATCTGGCGGAGGTCGACCGGGTCATCGACAGCGCTCAGCCGGTGATCACGTTCCTCTGCTCGCCCAACAATCCCACCGGCATGGTCGAGCCGGCGGAGAACGTTCATCACCTCCTCGATCGGGCACCAGGGCTGGTCGTCGTCGATGAGGCGTACGGGCAATTCGCCGACTGGTCGGCGCTCGAGCTGCTGGACGAGGAACTGCCGTTGGTCGTCACCAGAACGTTTTCCAAGACATGGTCGATGGCGGCGGCGCGCCTCGGCTATCTCGTCGGCCCGTCGTGGTTGGTGTCGGAACTCGAGAAGGTCGTGCTGCCGTATCACCTCGATACCGCCAAGCAGCACGCCGGTCGCCTGGCGCTGCGGTTCACCGACGAGATGGACGAACGAGTCAGGCAGATCGTCGGCGAGCGCGAACGCATCGCCGCCGCGCTGACTGCGCTGCCGGTACAGGTCTGGCCGAGCGGTGCCAACTTCATCCTCTTCCGCCCGCTCACGATCGAAGGCCATGACGTCTGGCGGCAACTCGTCGACCGCAGCATCCTGATCCGTGACTGCTCCGGCTGGCCACGGCTCGAAGGGTGCCTGCGAGTCACCGTCGGAACGCACGACGAAAACGACGAGTTCCTCGCGGCGCTACAGGCGATACTCTCGTCATGAATACAGGCAGGCAGCGGGTTGCCACCCGCTCACGAGCAACGAAGGAAACGTCGATCGAACTGTCGATCGATCTCGATGGATCGGGTGTCACCGACATCTCGACCGGCATTCCCTTCTACGACCACATGCTGGACCAGCTCGGCCGTCACGGCGGGTTCGACTTGACGATCAAAGCCGTCGGCGATCTGCAGATCGACACCCATCACACGGTCGAAGACGTCGCCATCGTCCTCGGCGAAGCGTTCCGCGAGGCACTCGGATCGAAAGCGGGCGTCCGTCGGTTCGCCAGCGGCCGGTATCCGCTCGACGAAGCGCTCGTCGATGTTGCCCTCGATCTCTCCGGCCGTCCCTATGTCGTCTGGGATGTGAAGCTGCCGGAGGCGATCCCGCTCGGCAGCCCGGCGTTCGATCCGTCGTTGGCCGAGCACGCCGTTGCATCGTTCGCAACCGCAGCGGCGATCACACTGCATGTCTCGCTCGTCCGCGGGACGAACGTCCATCACATCATCGAAGCGACCTTCAAGGGCGTGGCGCGTGCACTTCGTGATGCAGTCAGGGTCGAGAACGATTCCATCCCCTCCACCAAGGGCGTGCTGTGACCGAGACCCTCCAGGCACGGCCGGATCGACGCCCGCTGGTTGCCGTCCTCGACTATGGCATCGGAAATCTGCGATCGGCGGAGCGGGCGTTGGAGCATTGTGGCGCTGACGCCAGATTGACGAACGATCCGGGTCTGATCGCCGCCGCTGATTCCGTCGTGCTGCCCGGCGTCGGGAACTTCGGTGCATGTATGCGGTCGCTCCATGCTGCGGGTCTTGCCGATCTCGCCGTTGGCGCAGCCGGCGACGGCCGTCCATTCCTCGGCATCTGCGTCGGGATGCAGATGCTCTTCGGGATGAGCGAGGAAGCGCCGTCCGAGCCGGGACTCGGCATCATTCCGGGCGCGATCCGATGGATACCAGCAGGTGTCAAGCGCCCGCAGATGCAGTGGAATCAGCTGTCGATCGGCGACGCACACCGTGGCGACCCGATGTTCGCAGGTCTCGGCAGTTCGCCGTGGCTGTACTTCGTGCATTCGCTGCACGGCGTGCCGGAGGATCCCGCTGACATCGCTGCGACGGTCGAATACGGATCGACGTTGAATGCGGCGTTCCGGCGTGGTTCTGTCTTCGCGACGCAGTTCCATCCGGAGAAATCGGCAGCTGCCGGACTGCAGTTGTTGACCAACTTCGTCGGCGTATCCCGGCTGGTGAACACAGATGGCTGATTCGACGCCGGCGTCTCGGAGCGGGCGCGCGGTGTCGGGCGCAGTCGAGCTGTTCCCGGCGATCGACCTGCGTGGTGGCCGTGCCGTCCGCCTAGCGCAGGGTGACTACCGCCGCGAACAGATCTACGGCGACGACCCGGTGGCGATTGCCTGCGGCTTCGCAGCATCCGGTGCAACGTGGATCCATGTCGTCGACCTCGACGCTGCACGCGACGGCAATCCGGTCAATCGGCCCGTCGTCGCCACGATCGCCGCCGCAGTGGCGGGCCAGGCTGTCGTGCAGGCCGGCGGCGGCGTCCGAACGGTCGAAGACGCCGCTGAGTTGGCCGGCCTCGGCGTCGGCCGAGTCGTCATGGGGTCAGCAGCGGTTCGGAATCCGTCCATCGTCGATGACGTCGCGGCGCTCGTTGCCGTTGCCGTCGGTCTCGACCATCGAGCGGGGGATCTCGCAGTCAGCGGATGGACGGAATCGTCAGGCGTGCAGCTGGTCGATGCCCTCCGACGATTCCCGGCCGCTGCGGCGTTCGTGATCACCGACATCAGCAGGGACGGCATGCTCGTCGGTCCCGACGTCGACGGGTTGCGTCAGGCCGGATTGGATTCACCGATTCCGGTGATCGCCAGTGGGGGAGTTTCGACCCTCGATGACATACGCACGCTCGGATCGCTTGGCGGCATCGGCGGGGTGATCGTCGGCAAGGCACTGTACGAACAGCGTTTCACGGTGGCCGAGGCGTTGCAGGCGCTTGCCGGACGATCCGCAACTGGGCTGTAACCCTCGACTCCCAGCTGAGGATCGAGATCTCGTTCGGCTTCGAACAGGCGCGTTACAGGTACAGCCCGGTCGAACCCTCGATGCGGCTGGCGGCGACTGCGTGGAGGTCGCGTTCACGCAACATGATGTAGTCCTCACCCTGGACCTCGACCTCGAAGCGGTCATCGGGGCTGAACAGCACGTTGTCGCCCGCTTCGGCAGCGCGGACGTTCTGCCCGAGGGCCACGACCTCCGCCCAGACGAGCCGCTTGGCAACCTGTGCGGTGGCGGGGATGACGATGCCGCCGGAGGAACGTCGCTCGCCGTCCTCCTTGGAAATCTTCACCAGCAGACGATCGTTCAGCATCTTGATCGGGAGTTTCGCCTGGCTGCTCACGGACACAACGGTATCCGCGTTCGCCCGCTATCGAGATCGCCCAACTCGAGTTGGTTTTCACCTGGGCGGCAACGAGACACAGCGTCGTTGTCGTTCCCGAGTCATCGGATGTCGCACGTCGTGCGACATTCCGTGACTCGGCACGGTCTCGGGAGTTCGGCCCCGAGAGGTCGATCGAGCCCAACCGTAGGATGGTCCGATGCGTGTCGCCAGAGTGATTCCCTGCCTCGACGTCACGAACGGCCGCGTCGTCAAGGGTGTCAACTTCGTCGGGTTGCGTGATGCCGGCGACCCTGTCGAGTTGGCGGCACGGTACGACGCAGAGGGCGCCGACGAACTTGTCTTCCTCGACATCACCGCCAGTTCCGATGGCCGCGAGACGATGGTCGAGATGGTCGCCCACGTCGCCGATCAGGTGTTCATCCCGTTCACCGTCGGCGGCGGCATCCGCAGTGTCGACGACGCCAGGCGCATGCTGCGCGCCGGAGCCGACAAGGTCAGTGTCAACACGGCGGCGTTCGAGCGGCCGGAACTGATCACCGAGATCGCCACCGAGTTCGGCAACCAGTGCGTCGTCTGCGCCATCGATGGGCGACGACGAACGAACGGCGAACCCGGTTGGGAAGTCTTCTTGCACGGCGGCCGAACGCCGACAGGTACCGATGCCGTCGAGTGGTCGATACGTGCCGTCGCGCTCGGAGCGGGCGAGATCCTGCTGACCTCGATGGATCGCGACGGCACGCGCCAGGGCTTCGACAACGAACTGACGAGAGCGGTGACCGACGCTGTCACCGTGCCGGTCATCGCCAGTGGCGGGGTCGGCTCGTTACAGGACCTCGCAGACGGCATCACCATCGGCGGCGCCGACGCCGTGCTCGCGGCCTCGATCTTCCATTTCGGAGAGCACACGATTGCCGAGGCCAAAGCGGTGATCAGCGCCGCCGGCATCAACGTCCGCACCAACGAGAACTGAGTCCACCTGCCCGCCAGATCTGGCGGCAAACGGGCCGAAGAACTCCGTCGGAGGCGCCAGCACGCGCAACGCCGAAGAACTCCCGGGAGCGCACGGATCGGTCGGCGTAGGATTGACCCCGTGCCGACAGCTACTCCGATCCAGGTATCCGACGACGAGCTCGCCACGGTGGTCTACAACGACCGCGGGCTCGTGCCGGCGATCGCCCAGGACCTGGCGACGGGCGAGGTCCTGATGATGGCGTGGATGAACGCGGAGACGCTCCGTCTGACCCTTGCCGAGGGACGGATGGTCTACTGGAGCCGCAGCCGCAAGGAAGTGTGGCGCAAGGGTGAGACCAGTGGCGACCGCCAGTTCGTTCGCCAGGCGTTCTACGACTGCGATGGCGACACGCTGCTGTTCAAGGTCGAGCAGGAGGGCAATGGCGCTTGTCACACCGGCAACTACTCGTGCTTCTTCCGCAGTTTCGGCGCAGGCGTATGACTGTGAGCGTCTCCGAGCCCGTCGTTGGCGGTGTCGGGCCGAACGGGTTGAGGATCAAACCGAGCCTCGCCGAATTTCGCGCCCTGGCCAACGATCACACCGTCGTTCCGGTCTGGACTGAGCTGCTCGCCGACCTCGAAACGCCTGTCGCCGCCTACGCCAAACTCGTCGGTGACGGGCGTGGATTCCTGCTCGAATCGGTGGAACACGGCGAACGCTGGAGTCGGTTTTCCTTCGTCGGCCGCAATCCTCTGGCGACGTTGGTGCTCCGCGACGGGTTGATCGAAGTCGATGGGCAGATCCCTGCGTCCGTGCCGCTGGATCGAGGGATGCTGGCAGCGCTCGACGCATTGACCGGCGAGTATCGTGCACCGCACCTCGCCGAGTTGCCACCGTTACAGGGTGGGGTGATGGGGTACCTCGGGTACGACGTGATCCGCGAGGTCGAGAAACTGCCGGACGTGCCGGGCGACGATCGCCACTTTCCCGACGCCGTGATGAGCGTCATCGGTTCGCTGGCGGCGTTCGATCATTGGCGCCAACGCGTGTACCTGATCGAGAGCACGCCGGTACTCGGCCTCGACAGCGGTACCCTCGACGATGCCTATGCCGAGGCTGTCGCACGCGTCAGTCGAGCGGTCCTCGACCTCAGCCGACCGCTTGCCTACAGTGCCGTCCAGCCGCCCGTCGCCGGCGAGGATCTGCCGTCGATCAAATCGTCGATGCCCAACGGCATGTACCAGCAGGCTGTCGAGGTCGCCAAAGAGCACATCCGTGCCGGCGACATCTTCCAGGTCGTGCTCGCCCAGCGCTACGACCTGACGCTCGAAGCCGACCCGTTCGACGTCTATCGCGTCCTCCGTCAGATCAACCCGAGTCCATACATGTACTTCGTGCGCCACCCCGAGATCACCATCGTCGGGTCGTCGCCAGAACCGATGGTGCAGCTGATCGACGGTCAGGTCGTTTCCCGCCCGATCGCCGGCACCCGTCGCCGCGGACGCAACGACGAAGACGATCGGCGTATGGCGGGGGAGTTGATGGAGAACCCGAAGGAGGTCGCCGAGCACATCATGCTCGTCGACCTCGCTCGCAACGACGTCGGTCGGGTCGCCGAATTCGGCACCGTCACGGTCGACGAACTGATGACGTTGGAGAAGTACAGCCATGTGATGCACTTGACGTCGCAGGTCACCGGCACGCTCGTCGACGGGCTCGGGCCGATCGACGTACTACGAGCGACGCTCCCCGCCGGAACGGTCAGCGGCGCGCCGAAGGTCAGGGCGATGGAGATCATCGACGCCCTCGAACCGTGCAAGCGGGGTCCGTACGCCGGTGTCGTCGGCTACGTCGATTTCGCCGGCAACCTCGACACGGCGATCGCCATTCGCACGATGTTCGTCGGCCCGACCGGCGAGGCCTACCTACAAGCGGGGGCCGGCATCGTCGCCGACTCGATTCCGGACGACGAAGACCTGGAATGCCGCAACAAGGCGGCGGCGCTGCTCGCAGCGATCCCTGCGGCGAGGACGATGACGGCCACCCGGTCGGCGGGAGGAACGGTTGCATGAGCGCAATTCGACGCAGAGATGTCGTGGACGTGATCGGGCCGGACGCAGGAAAGTATCTCCAGGGTCAGCTGTCCCAGGATGTGCTCGGTCTGGCGGTCGGTGATTCGGCATGGAGCTTCCTGCTCGAGCCGAGCGGCAAGCTCGGGTTCGTGCTGCGCGTCCAACACCTGGAAGCAGACACCTTCCGGCTCGATATCGAGCCTGGCCAGGGTGACGCTGTCGAGGCACGCCTTCGCCGATTCCTCATCAGGACGAAGGCAACGCTGACACGCGACAGCCTGTTCGTCGACGTTGCCCCCGACGCAGCAGCAACCGGCCGGTCGCTGGCCGGATGGTGGGGGCAGGGCGCGCACCTCGTCGCCGAATCAGCTCACGAAGGCTCGGAGACGGACGCCGAGTTGGCCCGCGTCGGCGCAGGGTGGCCGGGGATCGGGGAGCTGACGGAAGGCATCATCCCGGCCGAGACCGGACTCGTCGAACTCGCAGCCAACTTCAAGAAGGGGTGCTACACCGGCCAGGAACTCGTCGCCCGCGTCGACAGCCGCGGCAACCATGCTCCTCACCACCTCGAACGGATCGTGCTGACCGCCCCCGCCGCGGTCGGATCGACGGTCACCGTCGGCGGTGCGGACGCCGGCATCCTGACGTCCGTCGCCGGTCTACAGGCATTGGCCTACATCCGCCGTAGTGTTGACGTTCCCGCCGACGCCGTTGTCGACGGACACCCTGCGCAGGTGGTCCCACAACGCGTTTGAGATGTTCGTACTCTCGCTCGAAATGGATCTGCACATCAACGAGTCCCGCTCGCTGAAAGCCAAACGCCAGGTCATCAAGTCGATTCTCGAATCGGCTCGCCATCGCTATGCAGTGTCGGTCGCCGAAGTCGGCGACCAGGATCTGTGGCAGCGATCGCAAATTGGTTTTGCGGTCGTGGCATCGTCGCAGCATCATGCAGAAGAGGTGATCGACGCCGTCGAGCGCTTCGTATGGTCCCACCCCGATGTGGCCGTATCGTCAAGTGAACGGAGGTGGCTGGAATGAGTAAGCAACAGCGTCGTCGCCCAGCGTCGTCATCCCCCCAGCGATATCAGCGAACGGCTCGCCTCGGCGAACTGCTGCGGGAGGTCATTGCCGAGGAATTGGAGCGGATCGATGACGAGCGTCTCGTGCTCGTCGCCATCACCAGCATCGACGTCGATCCCGAACTGAATCGCGGCATCGTCTTCTTCGACGCTCTCGCCGGAGCAAGCGCCGACGACGAAGTCATCGCCGCCTTCAACTCCCATCGCATCCGCCTCCAGGGCGCTATCGGTTCGCAGATCCGGGCGCGCAAGACGCCGATCCTCGAGTTTCGGCCTGACGAGGTCTTGCGCGGTGCCGCCCGGATCGAGCAGATCCTCCGCGAGAACCCGATTCCCGAGCGTCCCGTCGATCCCAACGTCGACGTGATCGAAGCGTCGTCGAAGGTGACAGACGTAGGTGCGGATGGCGCGCCGTAAGCCGCCGACGGTTCACGGGTTCTGCATTGTCGACAAGCCGTCTGGCGTCACCAGTCACGACGTCGTCAGCGTGCTCCGACGACGTCTCGGAGAGAAGCGGATCGGCCATGCCGGCACGCTCGACCCGAGTGCCACGGGCGTTCTGCTCATCGGCGTCGGCGACGGTACGCGCCTGTTGAGTTCACTGCTCGGCAGCGACAAGTCGTACGTCGGCGAGGTCGTGCTCGGCAGCTCGACGAACACCCTCGACGCCGATGGACAGGTCACGGCGACCTACGACATGTCGGAAATCACACTCGACGACGTGCGGCGAGTGATTGCCGACAGCCTGACCGGCGAGATCCTGCAGACACCACCGATGGTGTCTGCCCGTCGCGTCGACGGTCGCCGGTTGCACGAACTCGCCCGCGAGGGAATCGAAGTCGAGCGTGAAGCGCGGCCGGTGCAGATCCACTCGTTCACCGCCGCCGCAACCGATGATCCCGGCGTCTTCTGCATCGACGTGACATGTTCGACCGGCACCTACATTCGCACGCTCGCCGACGATCTCGGCCGGCTGCTCGGTGGGGGAGCACATCTGCGCAATCTGCGCCGTACATCGGTCGGCAGGTTCGTCGTCGCCGAGGCGCACCCGCCCGAGAGCTGCGAGTTGTTGCCGTTGATCGAGGCGTTGCGCGGTGTCCCGGTCGTCGCAGTCGACCAATCGACCGTCGAACTCATCGGCAACGGACGGGTCATCGCCGCCTTCGAAGGAACAGGCCCCTGGGCCGTCACGGCTCCGAACGGCGAGCTCATCGCTGTCTACGAGCCGTTCGGACTTGCCCAGGCGAAACCGTCGGTAGTGCTCGCACACGCCTTCGAGCGTTAGCCTCGCACCGTGCAGGTCATTGCCGATCTTTCGGTATCTCCCTGGCCGACTGAACGGGCCGTGATCACCATCGGCGCCTTCGACGGCGTTCATCTCGGTCATCGGGCGGTGATCGAGGAGGTCAAACGCGCCGCCGCAGAACTCGGCTGCCGCAGCGTCGTCGTCACCTTCGACCGTCATCCGGCAACGATCGTTCGTCCGGAGTCAGCGCCGCGATTCCTCACCGATCTCGACCAGAAACTCGAACTGCTCGCCGACACCGGCGTCGACGCAACGGCGCTGGTGACCTTCGACGAGGCGGAATCACGGCTGTCGCCCGACCGCTTCGTCAAGCAGGTGCTCGTCGACTGCCTGCGCACCAAACACATCGTCGTCGGCTCCGACTTCCATTTCGGCTATCAGCGTCACGGCAACGTCGAACTGCTGATGGAACTCGGCCTGATCGACGACTTCGAGGTCAACCCGATGGACCTCGTGTCCCGCGTCGACGGTGTCGAGGAGCCGGTGAGTTCCACGGCAATCCGCCGTGCACTCGCCGGTGGTCAGGTCGAAACCGCGGCAGCGATGCTCGGCCGTCCGTTCGAGGTTCGCGGCCCCGTCGTCACCGGCGACCAGCGTGGGCGCCTGCTCGGATTCCCGACCGCCAACGTGGTCGTGCCGAACACGGTGTGCCTGCCTGCCGACGGCGTGTACGCCGGGCTGTACCGCCGCCCTGACGGCATCGTCCACCCCTGCGCAATCAACCTCGGTCGCCGCCCGACGTTCTATGAGCATGCGGATCATTCGCTCCTCGAAGCGCATCTGCTCGACTTCGACGGCGACCTCTACGGAGAGCTCGCCCATGTGTCGTTCACTCATTTCCTGCGCAGTGAGCGCAAGTTCGACGGCATCGACGCCATCATCGGCCAGTTGAAGCTCGACGTCGAACACGCCAGAGCCTCGATGGCGCTCGACAACAGCTCCTGACCGAACACGCTCAGCGGCGCCCCAATCGAGTAGTTCGCTGACGTCGACCATCAATCGAGTATTTCCGTCGCGCCGTAGGGCGTGTTCCTACTCGATCGAGCAATGCGGTGGTGCCCGGCAATAGAGTCGCACGTGACTCGACTTCCCCCTCGCCATCACTTCGATGCGGAGGTTCCCACGTGTCATCTCTCACCCCAGCAGCGACGAAGCTCTTTCGTCAACATCACGGAGTTGCAACCGGCCAGATGCTCACCGACGCGGGTGTCGGCCGGCGAGCACGACGACGGCTGGTCGAGGAACAGATCCTCGACCTGCTCTTCAAGCGCGTATATCGGATCACATCAGCGCCGATCACCCTGGAGTCGCGCTGTGTCGCGCTCTGTCTCGCCCACCCGACTGGCTTCGTGTCCGGCCCGACGGCAGGGAGATTGGAGGGATATCGCCGCATGCCGGCCAGCGAACAGATCCATTTCACCGTGCCCCACGGGTTGCATATCGAATATAGCGGCGACACCATTTTCCATCAGTCGACTGCGGTCACGCCGGCAGACGTCACGAAACGCAGCGACGGCATCACTGTTGCCAGTCCCCAACGATTGCTACTCGACCTCTCAGCAGCACTGTCCACAGACGACCTCCTTTCGGTCATCGAGCAGTCGATTCAAAAGCGGCGTTGCACGTTCTTCTCGCTCGTGTACTACGCCAGGCGACTCGCTCATTCGCGGCGAACGGGTTCCCTGCGATTTGCCCGTCTGCTGATCGAACGTGGCAACGCTCCGGCGCTCGAATCCCATCCCGAGGTCGTCCTCGAGATGGCCATGAAACGCAAGGGCACACCGATCGTTCGTCAGGTTCGCCTACTCGATCTGCCGGACCATCCGCCGATTCGCATCGATCTGTCGATACCGGAGCTTCGATGGGCGATCGAGATCGACGTCCATCCGGATCACCTGCTGCTCCAGGGAACGACGAAGGACAAACGCCGAGATCGACAGTGCCACGTCATCGGATGGCAGGTCGATCGCGTGACAGAACTCGACATGCTCGACGTCGAGACGCTTGCCGACGAACTCGAGTCGGTCTATCTGGCGAGGCTGGCGTCGATCGATGTTCGCCAATCGGCCTGAAGCCTTCCCATCGAGTAGCAAGACGCCCCACGGTGCACCGGAAATACTCGTTTGGCTCCCGGTGTCAGCGAAATACTCGATCGGGGGTGTCAGAGGCTGGGCTGGGGAGGCTGGGCTGGGGAGGCGGGGGTAGCGAGGACGGGGAGGCGTCAGGGCCAGATGACCTTGCCGTCTGCGTTGTAGACACTGGCGATGGTGTTGACGTCGACGTGGGTGTCGATAATCGGCTTGGTACTGCCGAAACGGCCGAGGTTGGCATCACTGTCGACCTCCGCCTGCAGCCCGGCGACATCGGGAATGCCATACGGCTGTCCAGGCGGCGTCGACTTGGCGATCAGGTCCGCCTCGGTCCTCCAGCGGTAGTTCTCACCGTCGGGGGTCAGCGCAGCGGGGTTGCCCTCGGCGATCGCCAGGTCGTAGGCCGTCTTCGATGCTGCGCCGACGTCATCGGTGGCATCCTCCAGGCCGCGCATCGATGCGCGGACGAAATCCTGGACCGCACTCGGGAACTCGGTCGCAAACGCCTGGTTGGTGTAGAGCAGGCCGAAGTTGCCGGGGATGCCGGCGTCGCTCGGATCGAACGTGTGGTACTTCACGATTGCCCGATTGAGCACGCCTGGTTGCACGGATTTCGAGGCGGGGAAGGCGGCGATCGTCGGGATGGCGATCTGTACCGTCGGATCGAGCCCGTACTGTTGCTGGATATCGGCGACCTGGTAATCCGTCCCGGCGACGAGGCTGTTGGCCGCCAACATTGCCTGGATCGGCGTCGGGATCGTGCCGTCGACACCGATCGTCTGACCACGAAGATCGGCGACCGTGGGAGCCGCTCCGTCCTTGACGATCAGCGTGTCGAGCGGTGTCTTCCCCTCCTCGGAGAGCACGACGAAGTTCGATTGCGTGCTCGCTCCGTACTGCATCACTTCGCTGAACGAATCGGCGGCACCGAACTGCACCTGGTTCTGGCCGACAGCGGCATAGTTGTCGGTCGAGCGACCCGGTTTGATCTGCACATCGAGACACATCTGTTCGAAGTAGCGCGCCTGTTTGGCGACGAGGACATCGACGGTGGCTGCCGACGCGGCGAAGTCGAGGCCCGTCGCGAAAGTGATCGGGCCCGCAGCCTTGTTGGCGGCACAGCGGTCGGCGGCAACGAGGAAGCCAGCCTTGACAGCGGTGACGGTCCCCGACGGAGCGGCGTTCGCCGGGCTCGTCGAGATGACGGGTAGTGTCGTCGCTGCGCTCGCAGCGGTGGTCGCGTCAGCGGTGGCCGGTGCGGTTCCCCCGCCATCGGTTCCGGGAGCAGTCGTTTCGGTCGGGATCGACCCGGCGACGGTGGAGACCGCCGTTGTCGTGTCCCCAGGGGTGTTGGTCACAGCGCCGGCTGCGGTCGTCGTGGGAGCGGTCGAGGAGGTGCTGGAACATGCTCCGAGCGAGACGATCGCCGTCGTCAATACGGCAATTGTCCGTCCGAGTCCCATCTGCCGGCCGGCCTGTCTCACAGCGAATCGAAGAGTGCCAACACGTTGGCGGCACTGACCCCGACACGGTGACCCGTACGTGAGATGAATCCGATCTGCACGCCGCTCATCGGGTCCTTGACAGTGAAGAACTGCTCGTGGCCGTGCTCGTCGACGACGATGTCGGTCAGCAGCGCAGCGTTGTTGGCTTCCAATGACGCTCTGGCGTAGCGGGCGTTGAGTACCTCGATGGCGATGTGCTGCACCCCCGAATCGTTGGTGGCCAGATAGTCGGCGATCGACGCACTGGCCTCGGCGGACACGAGCACGACGGTCACGCCACCTGCCGTCATCGCCGCCAACCCCGGTGCCTCCCCGCCGGCGAGCGGCTCGCGGTGGAATCCGAGCTGGTTCGAGAAGAGGTCCACGGCGCGGTCGAGGTCTTTGACGGCGACGACGACGTGGTCGATGCGCGTGGCCACGGTGTCGATCGCAGATCGTTGCTGGCTGGCGGCCAGCTTGTCGGGCGCCGGGTCGGGTCTCGCACCGGCGACTTCGATGCGGTGAGTTTCACTCAGCAGCACGCGTACCAGCTGCTCGACGAAGTCAGGGTCGACGCCGTCGTCGATCGCCCATTGGCGGCGCGAGGTCACGACGTCGCGCACCCGTTGAGGTTGGATCACCGGAGTGTCGGAGCCGGCCTTCAACTGGGCGACCTCTTCGCAGACGGCGAGGCGGGCAGCGACAACGCGCACGAGTTGCCGATCGAGTTCGTCGATGCGTGCACGGAGTGCTGCCAGGTCGCTCACCCGTGAAACGGTAGACGCCAGATGCCCGCTTCGTCGCTTCATCCGACAGATCGCAGTTGGAGCTCCGCGGGGATAACCGGAGGAACCTCCGAATAATCGCCGATTCGTGAGTGAATGTCGCTCGTGCCATGTAGAAACGAATCATGAGCGATCTGATCAAACTTGGCCTACAGATTCCGAGCTTCACCTATCCCGATGTCCCGAGCAGCGAACTGTTCGAAGCCGTCCTCGCCCAGGCGGTGTTGGCCGAGGAATCGGGCTACGACTCCGTCTACGTGATGGACCACTTCTATCAGTTGGCGATGATCGGTCAGCCGAGCGAGAACATGCTCGAGTGCTACACGATCCTTTCGGCGATCGCCGCCAGGACGAAGAAGGTCCGCCTCGGGGCGATGGTCGGCGGTGTCACGTACCGCAACCCGGCGTTCCTCGCCAAGGTCGTCTCGACGCTCGACATCGTGTCGTCCGGGCGGGCGATCTGGGCGATCGGTGCCGGGTGGTTCGAGCAGGAACACGACGCATACGGCTTCGAGTTCGGCAGCTTCACCGAACGATTCGAGAAGCTCGAAGAAGCGTTGCAGATCGTCAAGAGCATGTTCGTGAACGAGCACACGACGTTCGACGGCAAGTGGTTCCACACCAAGGAGGCGATGAACTTCCCGAAGCCGGTCCAGGCCGGTGGCCCGCCGGTGCTCATCGGTGGCAGCGGCGAGAAGAAGACGCTGCGGATGGTCGCCCAATACGCTGACGCCTGCAACCTCTTCGGAGATACCGCGCAGCTCACGCGCTTGATCGGCGTACTCGACGAGCACTGCGCCAACCTCGGTCGAGATCCGAAGGAGATCTGCCGCACCAGGCTGGCGACATTGATCGCTGCGCCGACGATGGAAGCTGCGGAAGCGAAGCTGTCCGTCCGCCTCGGCGGAGCGAAGGTCGCCGACCTGCCGGAGGAGATGCAGGCGCAGGTCAAGTCGATGGTGATCTACGGAGGTCCTGACGAGGTCGCTGCAGAGGTACAGGCGATCCTCGACACCGGCATCGACGGCATCATCTTCAACACCGGTTTGGCCAATGATCTCGAGACGATCGAGCTCGCCGCCAAGATCGTGCTACCGATGGTGTCCTGAATCTCTGCAGTGATTCATCGGTAGCGTGGCCGGCGTATGAGCAGCGACGTCGTCACCGAAGCGGCTCGTCGTCGGACCTTCGCGATCATCTCGCATCCTGACGCCGGCAAGACGACGCTGACCGAAAAGCTGTTGCTGTACGCCGGTGTCGTCCAGAGCGCCGGTGCCGTCAAAGCGCGTGGCGGTCGCACGGCTGCACGGTCGGACTGGATGGAGATGGAGCGCGAACGAGGCATTTCCGTCTCGTCGACCGTGCTGCAGTTTCCCTACGGCGACTGCATGATGAACCTCCTCGACACGCCTGGCCACAAGGACTTCTCCGAGGACACGTACCGCGTACTGACTGCCGTCGATGCTGCGGTGATGGTGCTCGATTCGGCGAAGGGCATCGAACCACAGACCCGCAAGCTGTTCGAGGTCTGCCGCGCTCGCAACACTCCGATCATCACCTTCCTCAACAAGCAGGACCGCCCAGGTCTGACGCCGTTGGAGTTGGCGGATGACATCGCCAACACACTCGACCTCGCACTCGCACCGCTGATGTGGCCCGTCGGTCCGAGTGGCGCTCTCTTCGGTTTGCTCGACACCCGACAGGATGTGCTGATCCGGGCGGATCGTACTGCCCGCGGCGCCTTCATCGGCGACGAAGAAACGTTGAAGGGCGACGACGCCATCGCCCTCGCCGGTGCTGCGCTCGGGCAAGCTCGGGAGGAGTGCGAACTGCTCGACCTGTCGTACGGGGGTTGGGATCAGGAGGCGTTCGAGTCCGGCCAGTTGTCTGCCGTGCTCGCCGGCTCTGCGCTGACGAATCAGGGTGTGCGCCAACTGCTCGACGCGCTCGTCTCGATCGCCCCGTCGCCGACGCCGCGTGAACAGGTCGACGGGGCAATGCGTCCGTTGGACGCTCCGTTCGCCGGCATCGTCTTCAAGATCCAGGCCAACGTCGATCCGTCGCACCGCGACCAGATGGCCTTCGTGCGGGCGTGCTCCGGCCGCTTCGAGCGCGGCGAGCCGTTGACGCAGTCGTCGAACGGCAGGGTCGTGACGACCAAGCACGCTGCATCGGTCCTCGGCCAAGAGCGCGAGACCGTCGAAGAGGCGTTCCCCGGCGACATCGTCGCACTCGTCAACGCACGTAACCTGCGCATCGGCGAGACCGTCTACGCCGGTCCGCCGGTCGAGTTCCCACCCCTGCCGCGGTTCGAACCGGAGGTGTTCGCCTCGGCCCGTCCACTCGACGTCTCGAAGGCCAAGCAGTTCCGCACCGGTGTCGAGCAGCTCGATGCCGAGGGCGTGATCCAGGCGCTGATCGAAGACGGGAATCATTCCCGACCGATCATCGCCACCGTCGGGGCACTGCAAATGGACGTCTTCAAGCATCGCATGCGTGCCGAGTACAACGTCGAGGTCGAACTCGGCGGCAACAACATCCAGGTCGTCAGGCGTACCGATGCTGCGACGGCGCAGAAGTTGCGCGAGATCGGCGGTATCCGTATCGCCGACCGCAGCGACGGTGCGTTGCTGGCGCTGTTCGAGAACAAGTACCGCCTCGAGCGGCTGCAGCGTGACGAGCCGAGCTTGACCCTGAAGCCGATGGTCGACCTGTAGGGGACATGACAGGGTTGGGCGATGCCCAGCTGTTCCTGCAGACGGTGATGACATCGTCATGAATACGCTCTGAGCTGCGACGTTGCTGTCGAGGGATTTGACAGTCCGGCCGATAGCGTTGCTGCCGTCCGTCGGAGCCCAGGCCCTGGCGTGATGCATCTGCCACCGTTGGTGGGTGCGACCTCCATCACGTGACGTCAAGTCAGAAGGAAGGCAACGATATGTCCACACAGGACACGATCGCCGCGCACCGAGTACACGACACGGACACCGGTTCCCCGGAAGTCCAGGTTGCATTGCTCACCGCGCGGATCAACCAGCTCACCGAGCACCTCAAGGTCCACAAAAAGGACCACCACAGCCGTCGCGGGCTGCTGATGATGGTCGGCCGCCGCCGTCGCATGCTTGACTATGCCAAGAACATCGACGTCGAGCGCTACCGGGCAATCGTTCAGAAGAACGGTCTGCGTCGCTGACAAATGAAGTGTCTGTGAGCGAGCGGCCAGCATGGCCGCTCGTTCCACATCTGCGCTTCATTCACTGAAGTACCGATCAAACGGGGGTCCCGACGTCACAGGGGCAAACCAAAAACCGAGGTACAGGAGTCGGTTGTCAGTCGAGATTCTCCCGCTCCACCGCATGTGCAGGTGCAGCACGGGAGCTTGCCGACTGGGAACCGGGCCTTGCTTCCAACAGGAATTGCGCCAGGGTGGCGCATCCAAGAAAGGAATCACAATGGCAGAGGCCATTCGTGTCTCAGCACCGGTCGCCGGTACTGAGAAGACGCTCTCGTTCGAGACCGGCAAGTTCGCCCCGCAGTCGCAGGGTGCAGTTGTCGTCAGTCTCGGACGGACCACCGTGTTGGCAACCGCCAACGCAGCCAAGGATGTCCGAGATGGCATCGACTTCTTCCCGCTCACCGTCGATGTCGAAGAGCGTGCTTACGCTGCCGGCAAGATCCCCGGCGCATTCTTCCGTCGTGAAGGCCGCCCGAGCGAGAACGCAATCCTCACCTGCCGCCTGACCGACCGCCCGCTGCGGCCGGCGTTCGCCGACGGGTACCGTAACGAGACACAGGTCGTCCTGACGATCCTCGGCGCTGACCAGGAAAACCCGCACGACATCATCAGCATCAACGCCGCTTCCGCCGCGTTCATGATCAGCGGCATCCCCTTCGACGGCCCGATCGGCGCCGTCCGCGTCGCCTTCAGCCAAGAGGGCACATGGATCCCGCACCCCACCTTCGAAGAGGGCCACGAAGGCACCTTCGAACTCGTCGTCGCCGGCCGTGAGCTCGACAACGGCGATGTCGCCATCATGATGGTCGAAGCCGGTGGCACCGAGAAGAGTTTCACGTACTACGAAGCCGGCGCCCCGAAGGTGACAGAAGAAGTCATCGCCGGAGGCCTCGAAGCGTCGAAGGTGTGGATCAAAGAGAGCATCGGCCTCCAGCGCCAGCTGCTCGCCGCCGTGATCGAGGCCCATGGCCCGATCAAGCCGCTGTCCTACAACCCGGTCCTCGACTACGGCACCGACGTGTGGGAAGCCGTCCAGCGTGTCGGCTCGCCGAAGCTTGCAGAGATCATCAAGATCACGCAGAAGACGGACCGCAATGCCGCTACCGACGCCGCCGCCAAGGAGACCGTCGCCGAACTGGCAGGAACTTCCGAGGCACCCGGCGAATTCGCCGGGCGCACCAAGGAGATCAAGGACGCGTTCCGCAGCCTGACGAAGAAGCTCGTGCGCCAGCGTGTGCTCGACGAGGGAATCCGGATGGACGGCCGCGGTGTCCGCGATCTCCGTCCGGTCTCCGCCGAGATCGGCGTGTTGGCCACGGCTCACGGCTCCGGACTGTTCCAGCGCGGCGAGACGCAGGTCCTGACGGTCGCCACCTTGGCGATGCCGCGCATGAACCAGCAGCTCGATACGTTGACGCCTGACACGACCAAGCGCTACATGCACCACTACAACATGGCCCCGTGGGCCAACGGCGAGACCGGCCGTGTCGGTTCGCCGAAGCGTCGCGAGATCGGCCACGGCGCGCTCGCCGAGCGGGCCCTGTTGCCGGTCGTCCCGTCGCAGGAATCGTTTGCCTACTCGCTGCGTCTCGTCAGCGAAGTGATGAGTTCGAACGGCTCGACGTCGATGGCCTCGGTCTGCGGTTCGTCGCTGGCGTTGATGGACGCCGGTGTGCCGATCAAGGCGCCTGTCGCCGGTATCGCCATGGGCCTCATCTATGCCGATGGCAAGTACACGACGCTGACCGACATCCTCGGTTCCGAGGACGCCTTCGGCGACATGGACTTCAAGGTTGCCGGAACGGCTGACGTGGTCACCGCTCTGCAGCTCGACACGAAGATCGACGGCATCCCCGCCGATGTGCTCGCCGCCGCTCTGCAGCAGGCCAAAGAAGCCCGCCTGCAGATCCTCGAGGTGATGAACGAAGCGATTTCCGAGCCGCGTTCGGAAGTCCGTGACACGGCACCGAAGATCCTCAGTTTCAACATCCCGTTGGACCGCATCGGAGAGGTGATCGGGCCGAAGGGCAAGGTCATCAACACGATCCAGCAGGAGACCGGCGCCGACGTCAATATCGACGACGACGGTGTCGTCGGAACCGTCACCATCGGTTCCGTCGACGGCCGCAAGGTCGAAGACGCCCGCTACCGGATCATGCTGATCATCGCCCCGCCGTCGGCCGATGTCGGTGCCACCTACATGGGTCGCGTCGTCAACATCACCAAGTTCGGTGCCTTCGTCAACATCCTTCCGGGTCGTGACGGCCTCATCCACATCTCCAAGTTGGGCCGCGGCAAGCGGATCAACCGGGTGGAGGATGTCGTCAACCTCGGTGACGAGATCGAAGTCCGCGTCGACGAGATCGACGAAAAAGGCAAGGTCAGCCTCAGCCTTGCAGACGACGCTGCTGCGCCGTCCGGCGAGTCACCGGCACCGGCTTCGTATTCTTCGGCACCGTCGACCCCGTCGGCAACTGCGTCGTCCGACGACGGTGAGCACGCCTCCGTCGGCGCAGCGATGGCACCCACGTCGTTGAGCTTCGAGGACGCCTTCGACGCCGAACTGGCCGGCGAACTCGGCGATCTCGGCCCGGCATCCTCGCTGCCTCGTGACGACGCACCGCGTCGTGACGGCAGTGGCGGAGATCGTGGCCGCAACGGCGCCGGAGGCGACCGCGGTCGCCGTCGTCACCGCTGAGACATCCCACCACTGAGCGCTGGCCAGACTGTTACCTTCGGTAGCGGTCTGGCCAGATCGCTTTTCGCCGCCATGCGCGGTTCTACTCACTTGCCTGGCGGTCGATGATCGACAGGTGTCTTTCGTACGAGGGGTCCTGTGTCAACGCAGATCACACAATTGTCGCAGGGCCTGACGGTGGCCACCGAGAATGTCCCTGGGGCGTTGTCGGTGGCCGCTGGCGTCTGGGTCGGCGTCGGTGCCCGCGACGAACCGGCGGAACTGTCCGGAGCGTCGCACTTCCTCGAGCACCTGCTGTTCAAGGGCACAGCTGATCGTTCGGCAAAACAGATCTCGGAATCGGTCGACCGTGTCGGCGGCGACATGAACGCCTTCACGACCAAAGAATACACGGCCTACTACTGCCGCCTGCCGCGCAGGTCGCAGGCGATGGCCATCGAGTTGCTCGGCGACGTCCTGTCTCGTCCGGCGCTGCGCGAGAGTGATGTCGACTCCGAACGCAAGGTCATTCTCGAAGAACTGGCGATGGACGACGACAGTCCCGACGATGTCGCTCACCGGCTGCTGCTGGCGTCACTGTTTCCCGAGCATCCGCTCGGCCGCGAGACCGCCGGTGATGTCGAGACCGTCATGGCAACGACCGCTGCCGACATCCAGCAGTTCCACGCCTACTGGTACCGATCGAACAACACCGTCGTCGCCGTCGCCGGCGACATCGATCACGACGTCGTACTCGGGCAGATCACGGCGGCGTTCGCCGACCTCGGCGTCGATGGCGCCAAGCCGGAACGGATTCGGCCGGAGTCCTCGCCTGGCGCCATCTCGCTGTTGGAGGACGACACCGAGCAGGTCCACCTGACATTCGGGTTCCGCGCCTTCGACCGTATGGATCCTGATCGCGAAGCGCTCGACGTCATGAACCACATCCTCGGCGGTGGCATGTCGAGCAGACTTTTCGAGGAGATCCGCGAGAAACGCGGACTCGTCTACAGCGTCTATTCGGGTGCCTCGCTGTACTCCGATGGTGGCCTGTTGAGTATCTATGCCGGCGCTCGCCCCGAGCAGGCGGCGGAGGTTGCCGGCCTCGTCCGCATCGAACTCGACCGACTCCGTACTCACGGTGTCACCAACGACGAACTCGATATCGCTCGCGGCTATCTGTCCGGCTCGTTCGCCCTCGGTCTCGAGGACAGCGGCTCGCGTATGGCCCGCAATGCCGGCCTGCTGACGGCGATGGGTGCGATCCGTTCGCCCGAGGAGCAGGCAGCCCGCTGGGAGGCCGTGAGCTCCAGCGACGTCGACCGGGTAATCGAACGGATACTCAGCCGGCCGGTCGTCGTCTCCGCGGTCGGACCGATCACCGACGAACTCCGAGCTGTCGTCGAGGTCTGAGGCCCAACGCAGCTCGGAATCGTGACGACGTCGCCGAGCAGCCGGCATCTGGCAGGCTCTGGCGATGAAGCCAAGCGTTCGCCGCCGCATCGCCGTGGCACTGGCGTCGCTCGTACTCATCGCGGCCGGGTGTTCGAGTAGCGCCAAGCGGGCTGCGCCGATCGGAGCGGACCTGTCGACGGCGAGCGACGCCGACGTTCTCAAGCACGCCGTGACGGCCGGCCTCGCGGGCGTGCCCGGTGTCGATCAGGCATGCATTCAGCGGGAACTGGCGTCGATCCCTGCGGATTTCAAGATCCCGGTGGACTCGCAGAGCGCAGCAACGGATGACACGACCGAGGCGACGGCCGCTGAGGCGACGGCCGCTGAAGCGACGGCCGCTGAAACGACGGCGGCGGCCTCGACGATCGCCGATCCGCTCGACGTGCTGGGCAACAGCGATTGCGGTGGGGACAGCGACACGATGCTCAAACAGATGGCGGCGACGCCGGCGGGAGAGGAACTGCTGGTTCGGGTGCTCGCTGCCGGATTCGCCGCTCGGGGGCTCCCCGTCGAACTCGTCTGCGTACGAACGGTGATCAGCTCGACCACTTCGAACGTCGTCGACGCCCTGTTGACGTCGGCGGATTCACCCCCGGACGACATCACGAAGAGGTTGTCGGCCTGCACGAAGTAGCGCCGTCATCACCGAGCGAACGACACGTGCTGCGGTGCGGCGCTGTCAGCGTTACCGTGGCGTGCCATGACGATTCGAGTGGGTGTGATCGGTGCTGGTGGCCGTATGGGAGCGACCGTCTGTGATGCAGTCGTCGCCGACCCGGACTTGCAACTCGTGGCGGCTGTCGACGTCGGTGCCAGTGGGGAGCTCGTCAACGGGGTGACGATCGCTGCTTCGCTCGACGCCCTGAAGGAACGCGATGTTCAGGTCGTGGTCGACTTCACCGTGGCAGCGGCAGTCCGCTCGACCCTGCCGTGGCTGGCTGAGCACGGCATCCACGCTGTCGTGGGGACGACCGGACTGACGGACGACGACATGCAGATGGCGCGCAGCCGGTTCACCTCCTCGAATTGCCTCATCGCCGCCAATTTCGCCATCGGTGCCGTGCTGATGATGCGCTTCGCCGAACTGGCCTCGCCATGGTTCGACACCGCCGAGATCATCGAGTTACACCACGACGCGAAAATCGATGCACCGTCGGGTACGGCCCTTGCCACTGCCACTCGGATGGCCGCAGCGTCGTCAGCATGGGCACCGGATCCAACTCGGCACGAAGTCGTCCGCGGGGCGCGCGGTGGCGAGGGACCCGGCGGAATACGTGTCCATTCGGTGCGCATGCGCGGCATGGTCGCTCACCAGGAAGTACTGCTCGGTGCTGCTGGACAGACCCTGACCATTCGCCATGACAGCTACGACCGGGTCAGTTTCATGCCAGGGGTCGTGCTCGGTTGCAAACGCATTGCTGAACACCCGGGACTCACCATCGGCCTCGACAGCTATCTCGGGCTGTGAGCCGGGCACGTCCACGTTCGCTGTTCGCTACGAACCGATCTCGAACCACACTCTCGTCTGGCCATGATCGGTCGAGACGCCCCAGGTGCGGGCGAGATCGGCGATCAGCTGCAGACCGCGACCTGAGGGATCGGTCTCCCCGGCAACTCGACGAGTCGGTACACCAGCGCCCTCGTTGCTGACTTCGATGCGGATCACCTGGACGCTTGGGTCGCTGCGTTCGATGCTCATGTTGATCGGGGCGCGACCGTGGAGCACGGCGTTGGACACGAGTTCGCTTGCCAACAGCTGTGAGGTTTCGACGGTTTCGGCAGGCAGCCCCCATGACAGCAGGACGGTCGAGAGAAAACGACGGGCCTGACGCGGCGCACCAGTGTCCTGGTCGAGGTCGAGTTGTTCGATGCGTGGGGTCATTGCGATATGCCAGTGTTGGATTGGTCCGACCAGAGAAGTGCAGATTCCACGATAGTTGACTGGGCCCGTCCGAAGGGTGAAGCGTGTGTGTGCGGTCGACGACAACGATCCGGGCTCGTGTACATGCGCAGACGTCGGTGCCCGCTCGCCGCCCGCTCTAAACGTGAATCGGACGTAAACAGTGCAACGTTCGATCGTCCCGTTTTGCGAGCTCCCCGCTCGTCAGGCCTTCAACGGTGCGATGACCTGCTCGGCGAATCGGAGCGCCGGCTCGACGGCGAGGGGATGGCCGAAGTCCATCACGAAATACGTCACGCCGAGTTCGCCGAGGTGCGCCAGTCGTTGCAGCCACCGTTCGGAAGCCGCATCCGAATCCGGAAGCTCGCCGGCGACGGTCACACAGCTCTCGATGTCGGCGGTATTCCGGCCGGCGCTGACTGCGGCCGTGTCGACGATGTCGCGCTTGCGTTTCCACCCGTCGTCGCTCCGGTACGCACCATTCCAGATGTCGGCATGCCGTCCGACGATGGGTAGACCGATCTGCTCACCGGAACTACCGATGCAGATCGGCGGAACGATACCGGGGCGGGGGGTGGCTGCGGCGTCGTCGATCTGGAAGTACGTCCCGTCGAATGTCGGGTGCTCTTCCGTCCACATCAGGCGGCAGATCTGTACGACCTCTTCGAGTTGACGAAGCCTGACGGCGGCCGTGGGGAACTCATATCCGTACGAACGGTATTCTTCGTCTCGCCATCCGGCACCGATGCCGAGCATGAAACGGCCTCCGGACAGTACCTGCAGCGTCGCCGCCATCTTCGCCGTGAGCGCCGGGTTGCGATAGCCGTGACCGAGTACGTGGTGGCACAACATCACGTCGGGGAACGTTGCTGCCAGCCAGGTGAGCGTTGTCCAGCCTTCGAGAAAGCCTTCGCGCTTGTCGGGGTCGAAGCCGTAGAAGTGATCGGCGATCCACACCGAGTCGAAATGAGGCAGCGCCTGCGGAAGGATGTGCTCCTGCTGGTACATCACGATGGGTTGAAAGTTGCTCCCAGCGTGACCGGCGACAGGAGACAACCAGCCGAATTTCACCATGTCCGCAATCCTTCCGTCAACCGACCGAGACAACTGTCGCGCATTCGCTCCCCGCAATCGGCATCCGTGCATCTTCTCGGACCGCGACCTGGCGCGATGTATCGAGCGGCGGATTCGTGGGTATATCCGCGGGTCGCCATCGCCCCGGTTGTCACCCTCGAATGACAGCAAGTGACGGGGCGGGCCACAAAACTGAGATACTCCCACACATCTCAGTACGGTGGGGTCGGCGGAACACTGCCCCCACCGGATGAGCCCCACCGGACGAGAACGAGAAGACGATGGACGAGATGAACGACATGCACGAGGTTGGCCGGAACGAATCACTGGCGGTATCGATCGATCAGCGGGGAACCGTGATCGCGGTCGGCGATATCGACCTGGCCGGCGGCCCGCTGCTGGAGAAGGCGATACTCCAACAGGAGGAATCGCAGCCGATCATCATCGATCTTGCGGGTGTCGAGTTCATCGACTCGTCCGGCCTGCGCAGCCTGCTGTCGGCGAGTCGCCGCGCCCAGGGCCGCGACACCTCCGTCACACTGCGCAACCCGTCGTCCGGCGTCCTGCGGTTGCTCTCGATCACCGGCACCACCACGCAGTTCGTGATCGAAGAGGCAGCATCGTGAACACGGCCACTCCGGCCGAAGCTGCACCTGATACCGCCGATTCCGGTACCGGTCAACTCGTGACGTTGGTCGTCCCTGCGGTCGCTGCGATGGCGCGGGTTGCACGGTTGACGGCCAGTTCGGTTGCCTCCCTCGGCGACATGACGGTCGATGACATCGACGACATCAAGATCGCCGTGAGCGAGTTGATGACGCTGTTCATCCAGCACGACGATCCATCCGAGATCACCTTGCGATTCGACGCCGGCGAGCTGGCATTTTCGATCGACGCGACGATGGCGGTGTCCGGTGCCGATCTCGAGGGACCCGAAGCGCTGCTCGCCAGGGCAGTGCTCGACGCGGTCTGCGACGTGTACGAGCTCGATTCGCTCGACGGTCGCATCGCTGCCAGGGTCGTCAAGAAGCGGTCAGACCAGTCGACTTCCTCGCGCGGTTGACCCGTGACCTCACCGCGCACCCCAGAGGACGAGGAACGGCTTCGGACGCGCTTTCGCGAACTCCGTCGCACCGGCGATCGACGAACCCGCGACGACATCGTCATCGAGCATTCGTGGATCCCCCGCGCTGTCGCCAGACGGTTCGACCAACGCGGTGAGGCCTTCGACGACCTGCTGCAAGTGGCGTCGATCGGGCTCGTCAAAGCGGTCGATCGATTCGATCCGGAGATGGGGACGAACTTCGTCTCCTTCGCCATGCCGACCGTCGTCGGAGAGGTTCGTCGGTACTTCCGCGACTACGCCTGGAGTGTGCGCGTGCCCCGCAGCGCCAAAGAACTCAAGCCGCGGATTGCCAAAGCGATCGAGGAGCTGCAGCAGCAGCTGACACGTTCGCCGAGCGTTGCCGAAATCGCCGAACATCTCCATGTCGACGTCGATTCGGTGCTGGAGGCGATGGAGGCGTCCGCTGCCTATCGTGCCTCGTCGCTGGATACGCCCGGCACCGGAGACGATGCGCCGGAACAACACCGCAGTCTCGCCCAGGACGATCGTCAACTCACAGGCGTCATCGATTCGGCGACGATCCGGCAAATGCTGGAGACGCTGCCGGGCCGCAGCAGGATGATCCTCTACCTGCGGTTCTTCGAGCAGATGAGCCAGGCAGACATCGCAGAGCATGTCGGCACCAGCCAGGTCCACGTCGGTCGGCTGCTGAAGGCCGGACTCGAACAGCTCCGTGGCCAATTGAGCGAGGACGATCTACGCGAACTCGTCTGATACGGCACGTCGCTCGTTCATCGCCCAGACGGCGGTACGTAGTGCCGTTTGATCAGCTGTCGAGCCGGGTAACTTCTGCTGGCGCACCGGTCGCGCAAGCTCACCGATTCGAGGGTCTCGGCGACAGTGCGCGTGCCGTCCATCAGGCGCATCGCACAAGGAGAACGACAGATGTTCAAGCTCATTCGTAGGCCACTGCGTCCGTTCTACCGCTCGGCGGCACTCGCCTTCGTGTGGTCGAACCGGCGCGATCTCATGCGCTGGGCGAGTTTTGCCAAGCGTGCTGCCACCACCACAACTCGGCCGTCAGCAGCCGATCTGAAAAGTGAGGCGCGAGTGCGGTTGTCGGTCTCCTTGGATCCGATATTGCGTCGGGATGCAGCGCTCAAGGACCTCCGCGTACGGGATGGAGTCGTGACCCTGCAGTCGCCTGTCGGCTGGGCCAACCGTGGCATCGCCGTCACCCGGCTGGAGCAGATCAACGGCATCGAGTCGGTCCATACGACAAGCGATCTGGGTGCCGCCGACGCACGCCACCCGGTGACGGAGATGAGCTACTTGAGTGCCGCCAGAGCTGCTTCGTAGTCCGGCTCGTCGGCGATTTCCGGGACGAGCTGGCGATGAACGACGGTGCCGTCCTCGTCGAGGATGACCACCGCTCTGGCGAGTAGCCCGCTCATCGGCCCATCAGCCAAGGTGATACCGAAGTCGCTCCCGAAGCCGGTGCGGAACGATGACCCGTTCTGCACGTTCTCGAGGCCTTCCGAACCGCAGAAGCGACCCTGGGCGAATGGCAGGTCGGCGGACACGTTCAGCACCTTGGCGTTGTCCATCGAGTTGGCCAATTCGTTGAAGCGACGGACACTGGCGGCACAGGTTGGTGTGTCGACGCTCGGGAAGATGTTCAGCACGAGCTTGCTGCCGGCGAAGTCGGTATTCGTGATGTCCTGGAGGAGTGCTCCGGTCACGGTGAAGGTCGGCGTCGAGCCGATCGCCGGAAGTTCGCCGACGGTATGAAAGGGGTTGCCCCGCAAGGTAATTTCTGCCATGGACCTTTCGTATCACCGACGACGTCGAATCCCACCGCACGGGCGCATCCGATAGGCACGAAACGCGATGGAAAGACGTCACATATCTTGCGGAAATATGGCTGCGCCAAGCTCTCCTGCGCCGAAACCGAATGCCGAACTCCGGAAAGATTCAGTCGGTACACAGGAGCAATGTGGATCGTCGAGTAGCTCGACTTGAACTGATTTCCCGGCCGGAGCTGATCGGTCGCGCCCTGACAGAGCCACTCTCGATGCTCCACGAGCGCTGGTTGCACGAACTCTGGGACGCGCTGCCTGCTGACCCGGGACCGGGTTGGGCATTGATGACGACGGCCGGTTCTGCGCGGCGGGACATGGCGGTCGGCAGCGACCTCGATGTGCTCTTGATCCACCCGCGAAAAGCGCAGGCAAAGGAGATCGCGGCGATCACCGATGTGCTCTGGTACCCGCTCTGGGATACCGGGTCGAAGATCAGCCCAGCAGTGCACTCGATCGAATCGATCCTCGAACTCGCCAGGAGTGACCTGGTCACGGCCACGACCCTGCTCGAACTGCGGTATCAGTGCGGAGATGGTGACGTCGTCGCCACGTTGACCGCACGGGCGTTGGAGCAGTGGCGGGGGAATGCCAGACACTGGTTGAAGAAGCTCGACGCATCGGTCGAAGCACGCAATACCAAGTCCGGCGAGGTCGCTTTTCTGCTGGAACCCGATCTCAAGGACGGGCGCGGTGGCCTGCGCGACGCACAGGCGATGTACTGGGCACAGCTGACGGCCCATCCGGCGATCGAAGGGGCCGAGGAAGAACCGCCCGGCGTGCTGACCGACGCGGCCAACATCTTGATCGACGCCCGCGTCGAGTTGCACCGAAGTACGGCAAAGGCATCGAACGTCCTGCTGCTCCAGGAGCAGGACGCCGTTGCCGCAGCGCTCGGCTACGGCGATTCCGACGATCTGATGCTCGCCGTCTCCCTCGCCGGACGCACGATCGCCTGGGCATCGGACCGCTTCTGGGCGCGTGTCATTCGCCGGCTCGACAAACGGCGTGCGGAGGGTCCAGGCCGGGCGTTCACGATCAACGGCGACTTTTCACTGCAGGACAGCATGCTCGTGCTGCGCGCCGATGTCGACGTCGACGACCCGACGCTCGTGTTGCGAGCGGCAGCGGCGGCCGCCCATCACGGCGCGCAGCTCGACCGCCAGTCGCTGCAGGCGCTTGTCGCCGCAGACACGTCGATGCCGGACCCATGGCCGGCGACGGCGTTGAAGGCGCTCGTCTCGTTGCTCGGCGCAGGGGAGGCATCCGTACCGATTTTCGAAGCGCTCGACCGCTATGGCTTGATCATCCGCGTGCTGCCTGAATGGGCCAACGTGCAGGCAAAGCCGCAGCGCAACGCTTTCCATCGCTTCACCGTCGACCGTCACCTCTGGCAGACCGCAGCCAACGCAGCCGCCTACGTCCGCGAAGTCGCCAGGCCGGACCTGCTGTTGGTCGGGGCGCTGCTCCACGACATCGGCAAAGGCTTTCCCGGCGACCACACCGACGTCGGCAGTCCGATCGTCCGGGCGATTGCGACGCGTATGGGATTCGCCGAGCCCGATGTCGATCGCATCGTACGCATGGAGGAACTGCACCTGCTGCTGCCCGAAGTCGCGACCCGCCGCGATCTCGCCGATCCGCGGACGATCACGAACGTCGCCGAATCCGTTGGCGACGTCGATCAACTCGAGCTGCTCAGAGCGCTGACGATCGCCGACAGTCTGGCGACCGGCTGGAGTGCGTGGAGTGATTGGAAAGCCGGACTCGTCGACGATCTCGTCAGCAGGACGCGTCGGGCGCTCGATGGCCATCGTCCCGCGCAGGTCTCCGGATTCCCGACGGCGGAACATCGGGCGATGATGTCCCAGGTGCACGGCGATCACCTCGCTCACGTCGTCGGAAGAGTCGACGGTTGCACGATTGCCGCGCCGGACAAGCCCGGCCTGTTCCGCGTGATCGCCGGGGCATTGTCGTTGCACTCCGTCGACATCGTTTCGGCTGACGTCTGGACGAGCGACGACGGCGTCGCCGTCGATGACTTCGTCGTCGGGCGACGCGTCGGCGGCGAAACGAACTGGCGGCGCGTCGAAGCCGACCTGCGGCTCGTGTTGGCCGGCGAGATGGACCTCAACGCACAGCTTGCCGAAAAGGTGAAGACCTACGCGAACGTCCACCGCACAGCGCAGTCGGCGCACCCTCCGAAGCCGGAGGTGCTGGTCGACAACGGCTGGTCGCGTACCGCAACAGTGGTCGAGGTTCGTGCGCCAGATGGAATCGGTGTGCTGCATCGCATGGCAGTCGTCCTCGAACGCCACGGCCTCGACATCCGCCACGCCAAGGTCGTCACCCTCGGCCACGAGGTCGTCGACATCTTCTATGTCAACCGGATGGACGACCTCGAAGCGCTCACCGACCTGGCTGGAGATCTGCGCGCCGTGCTCTGACCGGACTGAGTTCACTGGTGCACTGCCGGCGGTGCACCACGGTCCCCAGAAGTTGCACGACAGTCGCGCCGACAGCTATTCGATCTGGCCGCTTTTCTCCATCCTCGCGGCCTTGTAGAACGCCTGGGCGAAGGTGATGACGAAGAATGCACCGACGACATACCACTGGTACTTCTCGATCCAGTGCAGCAGCCTAGTCAACTGCTTGTCGAAATGGCGAGCCGCTGCCCACACCCATGCGAGACGTGCTGCGATGCCGAGGGAGATGAACAGCGCAAAGCGGCGCGGAGGCATGCGGTGCAAACCGACGAGGGCGCAGGCGATGTTGCTGCCGGGGAACAGCAGCGCCAGCACCCACCCGGCCTTGGCAGCGACGATCTTCAGCCAGCGGAACGTGATCGGCTCCTGGCCGTCGAGTTGGCGCGAGAACCACGCCATCGCTCGGTCGCCGTAGAAGTATCCGAGCACGTAGCAGAGCGTCGCAGCAATCGCCAGGCGAACGAAACCGATGACGGAATAGGCGATCGGGCTGATGCCGGCAGGGACGCTCAGCAGCAGATAGCGGATACGCGACGACAGCGCGATCAGGCCCTCTGGGCTGGAGGCGATGATCCTGGCGAAGAAGATCTGGGCGACATAGCCCAGGCCGACGAGTACACCGAAGGCACCGACCAGCAGTCGCAAGCGGCTGTCGGGTGCCACCGACGGCGACGAGGACGGCAACTCCGGCGGTTGCAAGGGGAATGCCGTCTGCTCGCTCGCCATCGCCAGAGCGTACGGCGAGCGGCTCAGACTTCGGCGCGTTACTGTTCTGGGCTGCGCCCGAATGGGGTGGCGCGTAGCACGAGAGGGAAACCATGCGTTCGACGATGCAAGAGACTCCGCTGACGATCGTTCACCTGTTCGAGCGTGCCGAGCAATACCACCGAACCAAGACGATCACGACGGCGATGTCCGGCCACGTCGAGTCGATCACCTACGGCGACTGGGCCGAACGAACGAGGCGGCTCGGCGGCGTGTTCGACACGCTCGGGATCAGCGCCGATGGGCGCATCGGAACGTTTGCCTGGAACACCTCCCGCCACCTCGAGCTGTATTTCGCCGCACCGTGCACCGGTCGCGTCCTGCATACGCTCAATATTCGTCTGTTCCCCGAGCAGCTGACGTACATCGTCAACCATGCCGCGGACGAGGTCATCTTCGCCGACAAATCGTTGCTCGGGCTGCTCGCACCCCTCCTCAAGACGTTCTCGACGGTCAAACACCTGGTCGTGATGGACGATGGAAAGGGCGAGATCCCAGCGGATCTCGGCGACATCCAATTGCACGACTACGAGACGCTCCTCGCCGCAGCCTCGCCGGTCGCGTTCGCGGTCGACGACGAGAACCGGGCAGCATCGATGTGCTACACGAGCGGCACGACCGGAAACCCGAAGGGCGTGATCTACAGCCACCGGTCGACGTTCCTGCACACGATGGGCGTGATGACGACCGATGAGATCGGCGTCGGAGAACGCGACGTCATCCTCCCGGTGGTGCCGATGTTCCACGCCAACAGTTGGGGTCTGGCCCATGCCGGAGTCGCAAGCGGTGCCGACCTGGTGATGCCTGGCAACGATCTGTCGGGCCCGGCGATCGCCGATCTGATCGTCAATCAGCGGGTGACGGTTGCTGCCGGTGTCCCGACGATCTGGATGGCGGTGCTGCCAGCGTTGAAAGGCCGGGACACGTCGTCGCTCCGCGTGATCCCCTGCGGCGGTTCGGCTGTGCCGCGCGCCTTGAGCGAGGCCTATCGACTGCAACTGGGTTTGCCGATCCTGCAGGCGTGGGGGATGACGGAGACCTCGCCGATCGCCGCTGTCTGCAGCCTCAGCAAAGCCGATTTGCTGCTCAGCGACGAGGAGCAGGCGGATCTGCGTACGAACGTCGGCCAGATCGCCTTTTGCATCGAGGCCAGGGTGGTCGACCCCGGCACGATGGAGAAACTGCCGTGGGACGGCGAGTCGAGCGGCGAACTGCAGTGCAGGGGCCAGTGGATCACCGCCACCTATTACGACGACCCACGCGCCGGCGAGAGCTTCACCGATGACGGCTGGTTGCGGACCGGCGACGTCGCCACCGTCGACTCCGAGGGTCGGATCAAACTCGTCGACCGCACCAAGGACCTCATCAAGTCGGGTGGCGAGTGGATCAGCTCGGTCGAGATCGAGAACGAGCTGATGGGTCACCCGAAGATCAAGGAGGCGGCGGTCATCGGCGTGCTCTCGACGAAATGGTCGGAGCGTCCGATTGCCTGTGTCGTCGTCAAGGACGGCGAGACGATGACCAAGGAGGAAGTGCTGAGCTTCATCGCTCCGAGCCTCGCCAAGTGGCAGTTGCCGGACGACGTCATCTTCATCGACGAGGTTCCGAAGACGAGCGTCGGCAAGTTCTCCAAGAAGACGCTGCGCGATCGTTTCGCCGACCTCGTGCTGCCGTAGCGGCCGGCGCCGGCGGGTCGTGGTCGGTCGTGGTCGGTGGCGCGGCCGAATCGATGTGGTCGGTGGCACTGGCGAATCGATGTGGTCGGTGGCACTGCCGAATCGATGGACCGGCCGTGACAGACTGAGCCGATGCTCGACCACCTCTCGATCCAATGTGCCGATGTCGACGCCAGCGCGGCGTTCTACGACGTTGTGCTCGCCCCACTCGGCGGCTCGCGTCTCATGGACTTCGGTGACGTGCGCGGCTACGGCATCGCCCCGGTGCCCGACTTCTGGCTCGGGCCGCAGAGCACCGGGGTCGGGTTCCGCGAGTCGCATATCGCCTTCAGCGCCCCGGACCGCGCAGCGGTGCGGGCATTCCGCGACGCAGCGGTATCGGCCGGAGCCGAGGTGCTCCACGAACCGCGACTCTTCCCCGAATACCACGAGACCTACTACGGCGCGTTCGTCCGCGACCCGGACGGCAACAACGTCGAAGCCGTCTGCCACGCCCCTGAATGATGCCGGCGAGGCAGCAATCCGGGCCGAATCACTCGATTCGTGCCGGGATCCAGCGTGATGCCTGCCTACGGCCGTGTCGCCCAACGCCCCGAAGCTGTTCCTGTGCACTGTGAAGAGGTGGTATGCGTCCGTGAAAGTTCCCGACGAGGAGTTTCAGTTGGTGTTCCACCCGTCGACCTGGCTGAACGCGGAACACAGTCGGCCATGCGCTAGCACGAGACGATGTCCTGAAGCCCGGCGAGCAGCATGTTCTCAGAGTCGGCCGGCATCGATCACCCGCTGCAGGAACTGGCGCGTCCTCGGCTCGACCGGGTCGTTGAAGATCTGCTGCGGTGAGCCGATCTCGCAGACGACGCCCTGATCGAGGAAGGCGACGCGGTCACTGATCTCCCTGGCGAAACTCATCTCGTGCGTCGCCAGCACCATCGTCATGCGCTCCTGTTTGAGGCCGCGGATGACGTCGAGCACCTCGCCGACGAGTTCCGGGTCGAGCGCGGCGGTGATCTCGTCGAGCAGCATCAGTTCCGGCTTCATCGCCAACGCCCGCACGATCGCCACGCGCTGTTGCTGGCCGCCGGAGAGCTGGTCCGGATACGCCCTCGCCTTGTCGGCGAGGCCGAAGACGGCGAGGAGCTCGTGCGCCGCTACCTGGGCGACTGCAGTCGATTGCCCGAGCACCTTCATCGGTCCGATCGTGACGTTCCTCAGTACGTTCATGTGCGGGAAGAGGTTGTAGTTCTGGAAGACCATGCCGATGCGGCGCCGGATCGGGTCGGTACTGAGCCCCGGTTCGGAGATGTCGACACCATCGAGGTAGATCGCCCCGTCGTCGATCGGCTCGAGCAGATTGCAGCAGCGCAGCAGTGTCGACTTACCGGATCCGGACGCACCGATCAGGCAGATGACCTCTGACTCGGCGACGCTCAGGTCGACGTGATCGAGCACGGTCCGTTGCCCGAAGCGCTTGACGACCGAGTCCAGTTCGAGCTTCGCCGTCCGTCCGGCGTCGGTTTCTCCCGCTGCGGCTGCGTCGGTCATCGGACGGTCATCGGACGGCTGTCGCGCCGGTGCGGCGCCGCTCGCGTTGCAGCAGATGGTCGGTCGTGCGGGTGAGGGGCACCGATACGCAGAGGAACAGCACGGCGGCGGCAACGTACGGCGTGAAGTTGAAGAACTTCGCCTTGTCGATGCCGGCCTGACGGAGCACTTCGACCGGACCGAGAATGCTGATCAGGGCGACATCTTTCTGCAATGAAACGAGATCGTTCATCAGCGGCGGAACGACTCGGCGGATGGCCTGGGGGAGGATCACATGGCGCATCGTCTGCGTACTGGTCATGCCGAGCGAGCGGGCAGCGGCGCGCTGTGATTCGTGGACGCTCTCGATGCCGGCACGGAAAACCTCGCCGACGTAGGCGCTGTAGGCGGCGATCAGCGCAACCGAACCCCAGATGACGGCTCGGCCGAGGTTGCGGCTCTGCAGCAGGCCCGGCACCCCAAAGCCGATGAGCGTGATCCACAGCACCATCGGCACACCGCGGAAGACATCCGTATAGATCGTCGAGAACAGCCTCAGCGGGAACAGCGCCGGGCTGCGGACATTGCGGGCGAAGGCCAGCGAAAGACCGCCGAGCAGGATGCACGGCGCGCACCAGAGGAAGATCTGGACGTCGTACCAGAACGGCCCGAGCATGTGCCCGAGCGAGAACCGCAAGATCGAACCGTCGAAGAACGAGTGGCGGACCTTCTGCCATCCGGACGTCATCGGCAACAGCACGACCACCGCCGCCAGCACGACGATCGTGCTGGCGGCGGCGATGGCGAACGAGCGGCGCTTCGTGCGTTGTTCGTAGCGTTGCCGACGGGTGAGCGGTGTCGTCACCCTCGGGGAACGATGGGAACGCCGTCGGTTCCCTGCGCCAGCCACGTTGTTGCCAGCTTGGCGAGCGTGCCGTCGTCGGTCAACTGTTTGAGTGCACCGTTGATGCATTCCGTCAGCGGGCTGCCCTTGGTGATCAGGTAGGCGAGCTGATCACCTGGTTCTGTGGAGAGCCGTTGGAACTGGCCGGCAAGATTGCCGTCGGTCATGCCGCCGCCGTTGACGATGCCGTATGCCGTCGGCAGGTCGACGATGAGGCCGTCGATCTGGTTGTTCTGCAGCGCCTGAGCTGCGCCGGCGTTGTCGTCGAACACCTGCGGAGCGGACGTCGGTTTGATCACCCCGGTGATGAACGTCAGGCTGGTGGTGCCGGTTGCTGCACCGAGCTTGGCGGTCTTCAGATCCGCCATCGACTTCGGCTTGGCGAACTTCGACGTCTTGGTCGTGACGAGCGCCTGATTCGTCGTGTAGTACGGCAGTGAGAAATCGACGACCTTGGCGCGGTCGGCGGTGACGGAGAACTGTTGGATGTTGGCGTCGAAGCTCTTCGGTCCCGGTGCAATCGCCTCGTCGAAGCCGGTGCGCACCCAGACGACGTCAGCGTTCTTGAAGCCCATCTTGGCGGCGACCGCATAGGTGACCGCGGACTCGAACCCTTTGCCGGATTCCGGCTTGTCGTCGATGACGTACGGGGAGTACGCCGGATTCCCGGTGGCGACGGTGAACTTGCCGGCGGTCAGCGTCTTGCCGGCGACGCACGTCGCCGGGTTGACAGCGATCTTGGCGGCAGTGGTCGTGGCGGCAGTGGTCGCAGTTGTCGTCGCTGCGGCGCTCGTGAGGGCGGCAGTCGCTGGAGCGGCGGTCGTGGCTGTCGCCTTCGTCGCTCCCGCTGCGGTCGGCGCGGACGTCGTCGGCGTGGAAGTCGTGGCGGCAGTGGTCGTGGCGGCAGTGGTCGTGGCGGCAGATGATGCGGCGGATCCGGCGACCGTCGCCGCCGGATCTGTCGTCGTCGGGACGGCTGCATCTTTGGTATCGCTGCCGCACGCGGCGAGCAACGTCGCTGCGGCAATGAACATGACAGTGCCCAAACGAGCTGAGCGACGCATAGAAACCTCCGGTGGTGAACGGTGGCCACAGGCTAGTCCCGCGCCCGCTTCGACGGTCACGATGACAGGCCGAAGTGGGGGGTTGACAGTGAGACGGTTTTAGTCTTAATGTCTCATTCATGGAGCACGCGGGCTCAGCCTTGGAAACGCGTCGCATGCCGAGTGCGGCAGAACAACGCATCCTCGATGCCGCCAAGGTGTGCTGTGAACAGTGGGGATTCGAGCGCGTCACCATCGACGACATCGCCAACACCGCCAAGGTCTCCCGAGCGACCCTCTACCGGCTGTTCCCCGGCGGCAAAGATGTGCTGTTCGAGGCGATGCGCCTGCAGGAACTCGAAGACTTCTTCAGCCGACTACTGGCGGCGATCGGTGAGACCGACGACTTCGAGGAACTCCTCGTGCGTGCCGTGGTGTTCTCGATGCAGGACATGCGCGACGACCACCACCTTGCGGTGATGATGTCGACAGCCCCCGGCGAGACGGTCGATGAGTTGACGGTTCACGGCGTCCCGCGCATCATTCGGGTCGCTTCGACGTTCCTGACCCCGCTCGTCCAGCCGTTCCTCGGCAAACGCGAGGGTGGCGAAGTCGTCGAACTGCTCGTTCGCCTGGTGATCTCCGGGTTCCTTGCACCCTCGGAGCGGATGGACTTCACCAAGGAAGTCGATGCCCGCGCCTTCATCCGCAAGATCATCCTGCCTGCCTATTCCGGCGCACTCATCTCGACCCAATCATCCCTGCACAGCTAGCGCTCCGTGCTAACCACGAATCAACGAAGGAGTAACCCATGAGCATCACCGAAAATCCCGTCATCGGGGCATCGCACGCAGAACTGCTCGGCCGCGACGAGATCAACGACATCGAGGCCATCCTCAGCGTCGTCAACACCGACGTCGACGAGGTCACGCATGTCGTCAAGGACAACGCAGACGCCATCTTCACGTGGGACTACTCCCTCGCCCGACCGCATCTGCGCAAGTTGTACGAAAAGGCCAAGACCGGTCAGTGGAACGGTTCGACCGACCTGCCGTGGGATACCGAGGTCGACCAGGAGAAGGTCGTCGCCGAGATCCAGGCGCAGATCGGCACCGGCATGGAGCCGGCGCAATACATCGGCACGCCGGTGGAGAAGTGGGGCGACAAGGAATGGCTGCAGTTCGGCGTCGAGCAGAACAACTGGACGCTCAGCCAGTTCCTGCACGGTGAGCAGGGTGCGCTGCTGTGTACCGCCAAGATCGTCGAGACGGTGCCGTGGTATGACGCCAAGCTGTACGCCTCCACGCAGGTCGTCGACGAGGCCCGTCATGTCGAGGTCTTCGGCCGCTACCTCGACACCAAGCTGTCGGGTCACTACCCGATCAACGCCCACTTGAAGTTGCTGCTCGACGACATCGTCAACGATTCCCGCTGGGACATGACGTATCTCGGTATGCAGGTCATGGTCGAGGGTCTGGCACTTGCCGCCTTCGGCTTCCAGCAGCAGTTGACGAGCGAGCCGCTGCTCAAGCAGCTCCTGCGTTACGTGATGAGTGACGAAGCCCGCCACGTCGCCTTCGGCGTGCTGTCGCTCAAAGAGGTGTACGACGGCATGACCGATCGCGAGATGATGGACCGCCAGGAGTTCGCCTTCGAGGCCGCCGTCCGCATGCGCGACCGTTTCCTCTCACAAGAAGTGTGGGACCGGATGGGCATCAACCCCAAGGACGTGCTGCCACTCGTGCTCGCCGACCCGACCAGGGTGATGTTCCAGCAGATGCTGTTCTCGAAGATCGTCCCGAACTGCAAGAAACTCGGTCTGCTCGATCGCAACGACAAGTGGCTCCGTCACCGCTTCGAGGAGATGAACGTCATCCAGTTCGAGGACTGGGAGGACACCGCAGAGGAGTACGTCAAGTTCGCCCTCGACGCCGACGCTCCGGCAGACGCCGGTCCACGGGTTCCCGTCGCCGGCCAGTAGCACCACGCCAGCGCGTCGGGCAGGCCCACCGTCGCCAGACGCTGGGCCTGCTTGCGTTTTCGCACGCGCCCGCCAGCCCAGGAGGGATGGGGCACTTCGTGGACGTGGAGTCCACTTTCTGCTCCGTCGCTCCGACGGGCACATCGCTGCGTGGGGTGGGTTTCAGTCGTCGGAGTCAGGCGCTTTGGGGTCCGGGACGACGAGCACGGGGATCGTCGAGCGGTGCACCAGCTCGTAGGTGGTGGAGCCCAACAGGGCGGCGCGGAACGGGCCAGACCCTCCGTGGCCGACGACGATCACCTGCGCACTGCGCGCTTCGGCGACACGAATGAGACTCTCGACCGGGCGATCGCGAACGAGTTCGACGGTGATGGCAAGATCGGGATGAGCGGCGGACAGCGCCGAACGGACGTCCTTGGTGACCTCGTCGGCGATTTCCTCGATCTGGTCTTCAAATGGTCCTCCACGAGGCCCAAGCGACGACGGTTCGTAGCCGAACACGAGGATCATGGTGGCGCCGAGCGCCGTCGCGTAACCCGCCGCCACATCTGCAGCGTGCGACCCGCTACCTTCTGGTCCGATACCGACGACGACGATCGAACTCATTTCCTGGCTCCCTGTGTGTAGGTTCCCAATTCGGCAGCGATGACCCCACTCGGGCCACCCGGGTCAGGGACCGTGTCCGGCGGGTCCGGCCGGTACGTGAAGAAGGTCGGATACTTGAGGCGGCACCAGATCATGAACGGGATGCCGGCGATCAGCAGACCCGTACCGGTGAACAGCAGCGCGTGGTCGCCATCGGTGCCGACGTTGTCGCGGATCGTCGCGAAGAACGTATAGACGAGCACGATGCCGCCGAGCAGCGGCAGTACGCCGATGAAGACGAGGTTCTTCGTCGACTTCGTCAGCCAGCGTCGGTAGTACCAGATGCACGAGATGCCGGTGAACCCGTAATACAGGGCGATTGCCATCCCGACGGCGCCGATCGATGAGCTGTAGAGATCGGTACTCGTGTTGTGGCTGACAACGACGAGCAGCAGGTACCACAGCACGGACACGAAACCGAAGACCCAGGTGCTGAACGCTGGCGTGAGATGTTTGGCGTCGACTTCGGCGAGTTTGTCCGGCACCGCCTTGTGGACGCCCATCGACAGCATTGTCCGGGTGGCGGGCAGGATCGTCGTCTGGCACGAGGCGGAGGCCGACGTCAGCACGGCGATGATCAGCAGTTTGTAGAGGATCGTCGGCAACGCGACGGCACCGAGTGCACCGAGCGCATCGGCCGAGTTGTCGGCGGTGAAGCCGGGTCCGAGCAAGGAGACCGACCCGTAGGCGGTGACCAGGTAGATGCCGAGGAGCAGGAACGTCGACAGGACTGCGGCGATGCCCGGCGTGCGGTTGGCGTCCGTGCTTTCCTCGTTGACCGAGACGGCAGTATCCCATCCCCAATAGATGAACACCGCCAGCACCAAACCGGCGAGCAGATCCTTCGACGACACGCCGCTCCACGACATCCACGACAGCGAGGGTTTGACGGAGTGGTACACGACCTGCACGCCGTCCTGGACGGTGTTGAAACAACTCTGAGTCGACTTGGTGACTGCGCTACACGCTGGGTACGAACTCTGGGCGGCGGTTGCATCGTCACCGGTCAGCACGCCCCCGTTCTTGGAGATGCCGCTGCCGAACGACTTGGTGAAGGCGACGACGGCGAAGATCGTCAGCACAATGATTTCGGTCCCGAGGAGTACGACTTGGGAACGGGCGGAGAGTTCGATCCCCTTCCAACAGACCCAGCACATCGCCCCGATGAAGAGGATGCCGATGAATGTCGTCAGGTAGATGTTGTTCGACGCCTTCTCGTCGAACAACAGCACGAGGTACTGCCCCGAAATTCCGGCGAGGTTCGGCATGATCACCAGATCGGCGATGATGCACGCCCAGCCACTCAGCCAGCCGAAGGACGGTCCGAAGGCACGCACACCCCAGGTGAAGTTCGTGCCGCAGTCCGGGTCGGCCTTGTTCATGTAGAAGAACGCTGCGGCGATGCAGGCCATCGGAATGAAGGCGAAGATCATGATGAACGGGGAGTGGACACCGACGTGACCGGCGATGCCGCCGATACCGGCGGCGAGCGAATATCCGGGTGCTGTCGAGGCGATGGCGATCACCGTGACGGCGACGAGGCCGAGTGATCCGCCCTTCAAACCCTTCGAGGCCATCTCCGGATCGGACTGTGCGACCGCCATGACTGGTGCTCCGTTCTGTTGCTCCCCACGAGCGATCGGACAGCTTGACACAGTGCTACTAATACAAGTTAAATACAAGTATGGCCGACGCATGGAATCCGACGCAATATCAACGCTTTGCGGACGAGCGGGCCCAACCGTTCCACGACTTACTCGCTCTCGTTGCGCCGGTGCAACGAATGCGCGCCGTCGACCTCGGCTGCGGGCCGGGGAAACTGACGAAGCTGGCCGCTGAACATCTCGACGTCGCCGAGATGACCGGTATCGACAACTCTCCGAAGATGATGGCGCAGGCGATGCCACTGCGGACCGAGCATCTCCATTTCAGCCTCGGTGATATCGGTCAGTGGACCGCAGGCGCGGACTACGACCTCGTCATCGCCAACGCTTCGTTGCAGTGGGTGCCGGATCACCGGTTCGTGCTCGGCCGGTGGACCATGGCATTGCAGGCGGGCGGGCAACTGGCGGTGCAGGTACCGGCGAACCACGACTACCCTTCGCATACCGTCAGCGCCGCTCTTGCCCGTGAGGAGCCGTACCGCTCGTGGTTCGCTGGCCACGATGTCGGTGACCCGGTCGCCGCGAACGTGCTGAGCCCGCAGTCGTACGCGGAACTGTTGGACACACTCGGCTATGTCCAGCAGTCAGTGCGACTGCAGGTCTACGGCCACCGATTGCAGTCGACGAATGACGTGGTCGAATGGGTGAGGGGAACATCCCTCACGCGGTTCCAAAGGCTGCTCTCAGCCGAGCAGTTCGAACAATTCGTCGACGAATACACCCGCAGGCTCGTTGGCGAACTCGGCGATCGGTCACCGTTCTTCTTTCCGTTCAAGCGCATCCTCATGTGGGGTCGCCTCGGTTGACGGTCACTGCCGGCCAATGGCGACGGCACCGATGGGTGGATACCCGATGACCACTGCTCGGGCGACCGCTGTACCGATGATCTTCTTAACATCGACCTTGCTGATCAGCGGCCAACGGGAGCGCCGTCGCCGCAGGTCAAATGAGTACTCGACTACTCATGACGACGGGTACCGACCTTCCTTACCTTGCTTGCATGAGCAACTTCACCACTCAAGGCGCATCGAAGCACCGTCGCCAACCGATGTTCCGCGTCATCGTCGTCATGTTGCTCCTCGCAACGACCACCGTCGTTCTCGGCCTGTTCGATCCCGGGAGTGCCAGTGCCGCTGTTCCGGTCATCACCTCGCCGCCGCGTGTATATGGCGACCCTTCGGGGTTGAATCCTCTACTGCCGGTCCCGGTCGTCTTTGCGGGCACTGACCCGATCGCAGCTCCGCAGAAGCGTGACATCAAGGTCGACAGCAAGTCGACCGACGGGGACTGCACGCTCACGACGACCCCGCAAGTGACCAGTGGATGCGCGAACGTCCAGCTTGCGGTCACCACGGGGATCTTGAAAATGACTATGGACCCTGGGATGTCGACGCAGGGGGACCCCGTTGGGGGCCAGCAGGCTCTCCAGTTCCAGGGGACGAACGATCAGCTGAACGCTGCGCTCGGCACGCTGACCTACACGCCACCTGCGAACTACTCGAACCTCAATGACACGCCAGCCGAACTGACCATCAACACCAGTAGCAGTATCGACGATGGCCACGAGAGCACGAATACGGGCTCCCCAAACCACGAGGCGACGGTCGACATCCGCATCACGACGCTCGACAGTGTCCCGTCGATGACCGACCCGGCGAGCCCCGTCAACGTCAGGGCCGGAGAGCCACAGGTCATCCCCGGTTTCGACGCCAATGACTCCGATGTCAACAGCCATTCCGAGCAGGGCAACATGTTGTTCATCGCCTGGGTGACCTGCGGAAGCTTCGACGTTTCGCCGAGCGGCAACTTCCATCTCGGCACCGACATCAAGGATCTGCTGAAGAATTTCAGCGGTATCGACCCGTCGAACATCGATCCGGCGCTCGACACGCAGGTGATCAACCTGGTCTATGATGCCCTGCCCGATTCGGTGAAGAACCTCCCGCTCGTCTCCAGCACCGACAACGTCTCGGCGATCGCCGGAATCGGCACGCTCGGGGATATCAAGAACGCCTACTCCACTGTCACGTTCAACCCGCCGACGACCGCCGGGACCTGCACGATGACTAACTTCCTCAGCGACCTCGGCAACCACGGACTACCGGGCCACTACTTCAACTTCACCAATACGCCGGGCTTCAACCCGGCCGGTGTCGAGGCCCCGGCTCTCGGTTTCTCGCTGCCGACACCGTCTGTCGACTTCGTCGTCACCGTTCCGCAGGTCACGGTGAACCAGCAGACGACGCCGACCGCTCAGGCCGACCCGACGCCGGATTCGCCGATCCATTTCACAGCGACTTTCACCGATGACATGCAGGGCTTCGGCGACGCAAATTCGGACGTGACGCTCTTCGGCACTGCCGGCGCCACCACGGCTGTCGTCACCCCGGTCGATGCCAAGACGTACGACATCGCCGTGACTGGCATGACCCAGAGTGGGACGGTCATCGTCGATGTCCCTGCTGGAGCCGCCCACGAGGTCGCTGTCCCGGTTGTTGTCAATGCCGCGTCGAGTTCGACTGATCACACGGTCACCTTCTTGACGAATCCGAGGGTGACGATCAATCAGTCCCCGCCTCCGCAGACCGATCCGACCTCGCTCTCGCCGATCGATTTCGACGTCATCTTCTCCCGGCCCGTCGTCGGGTTCACCGCACCTGATGTCGATCTGTCGGCATCGACCGCCGGCACGCTTGCGGCGACCGTTACGACGATCAGCAGTTCGCACTACACCGTCCATGTCACCGGCATGTCGATCGATCAGGGTCATGTCATCGCCTCGATCCCGGGTGCCGCAGCGCAGGATGCAACGTTCAATGCGCTGACCAGTTCCGCGTCGTCATCGACCGACAATGACGTGCAGTGGGTCGAGCCCACAGCACCGAGTGCCCAGGTCACGTTGAATCCGGGTACGACGGATCCCTCGTCTGCTGCATCGGTGACGTTTCTGGTGACGTTTTCCGAGCCGGTCGCGACGTTCGATACTGCCGATGTGGCGTTCGTCGGGAGTGCCGGCGCGAATGCTGCTGTCGTGACGCAGGTGGCTCCGATGGACGGGTCGCGGTACACGGTCGCCGAGTCTGGCATGCCGGATTCTGGCAATGTCAATCTGACGGTTGCCGCTGGTTCGGTGACATCGATCGCCACGGGGCTCGCAAATACGGTGTCGAACACTGCGACATTGCAGTGGATCAAGCCCGCTGCACCGGTACCACCGACGACGACCGTGTCGGTCGACCTGCTTCAGGCCAATCCGACGTCGGCCAGCCCCATCGTCTTCGATGTCATCTTCTCCGAGGGAGTCACCGGTTTCGACCAGTCGGACGTCACGCTGACGGGCTCGGCGATTGCCAATGCCACGACAGTCACGATGGTCGATGCATCGCACTACACCGTGTCGGTCTCCGGGATGAACGCCAGTGGCTCGGTGCAAGTGAACGTCGGCCCGGGCCTCGCTAACGGAACGACAAGCTTGCTCGGCAACCTCTCGTCGAACCTTGCGCTCGTCACCTTCAACAAACCTGTGCCGGTCGCTCCGACGACGACGGTGTCGGTCGATCCCGGTCAGGTGAACCCGACCTCGGTCAGTCCGATCATCTTCGATGTGATGTTCTCCGAAGCGGTCTCCGGCTTCGACCAAACGGACGTCACCCTCACCGGATCGGCGAATGCCAACGCTGCCACCGTGACGACCGTCGACGCCGCTCACTACACGGTCGCGGTGTCGGGAATGCCATCCAGCGGCTCGGTGCAGGTGAACGTCGGCCCGGGCCTCGCTACGGGAACGACGAGCCTGCTCGGCAACCTCTCCTCCAACCTCGCTTCCGTCACCTTCAACAAGCCGACCCCTCCGGTGTTGACGATCAACCAGTCGCCACTGCCGCAGACAGACCCGACGTTCATCTCCCCACTCGGCTTCGACATCGTGTCGGACCAGGCGATCAATCTCATCCCGTTCAACCAACTCACCATTGTCTCGACGGCCGGTCCCGTCGGAGGGTTCACGATCGGCGTTTCGCTCATCGACAGCACGCACCAACATGTGACGATCTCCGGAATGACCCAGAACGGTGATGTCACGGTGTCGATCCCGGCGAACGCCACGACGGCCGTTGCGCTGCCACACCTCGGCAGTGCAGCGTCGACTTCGGCGGACAACTCGATCACCTTCCAGATCGCCGCTCCGCCTTCGGCACCGACGGTCACGATCAACCAGGCTTTCGGCCAGGCAGATCCGACCTCGACATCGCCGATCGCCTTCGACGTCGTGTTCTCGGCACCTGTCATTGGATTCGGTGTCGAAGCGAGCGATGCGACCATCTCCGGCACGGCCGGCGGCGCGTTGTCAGCCTCGATCGCCTCGATCGACAGCAGCCACTTTCAGGTACGGGTGACTGGCATGACGACGTCCGGCACGGTCATCGCCTCGATCCCTGCTGGCGCAGCGCAAACGATCGGCCTGCCGGTCACCAACTCGCAGGCGTCCACCTCGACCGACAATCTCGTGTCGTGGGTCACTCCGCCGTTGACGATCGCCGTCCCGCCGGACAAGATCGTGCCGAACGATCCTGGTCAGGCCGGCGCAGTCGTCACCTTTGCAGCGGCGACGTCGACGGGTGGCATCCCTCCGGTGACCATCAGCTGCACGAAGAACAGCGGCGACTTCTTCCCGCTCGGCCAGACCGTCGTCAGTTGCACAGCGATCGACAGCGCACAGCAGCAGGAGTTGGTGATCGAGAACACGGAAGCACGGCAGCCGAACGTCCAGCACCAGCCGTTCATAGCGGACTCCGCATCGTTCACCATCACGGTGGTCGACAATCAGGCCCCGACGATCTCGCGTCCCGACATCACTGTGCACACCAGCGACCCGGCTGGAATCGTCGTGAACTACGGCGCACCGGCTGCTGCAGACAACTCAGGCATCGCCCCGACGGTCTCCTGCACGCCGGCGACGGGAATCGTCTACCCAGTCGGAACGACGCCCGTCACCTGCGTGGCGACGGACGGTGCCGGAAACACGGCACAGTCCATTTTCCACGTCACGGTGATCCTCGATTCAACGGTCACGACGACGGTCACGACGACGCCCGGAACGGCCCTCGTGACAACGCCGCTGACAACGCCTGCTGGCGCCGCAACGCCAGTGCCGAACCCGGCCACCACCGGTACGCCTCCCGTGCAACTCCCGGCGACCGGAACCGATTCCGGCCAGTCCCTGCGCTTCGCGGTTGCGCTGAGCATCATCGGGTTCCTGCTGCTGATCTTCGCACGGAGGCGCAAGATGCATATCTGATGCAGGCGTCGAAAGGCCACGGACGGCTGGTCGATTCGAGTACGCGGCAGTTGTCGTGGTCACGTGGATTCCGCAATGGCGGAGTCGGGGTGACCGCGCGGGGACGGGAGGTGTCGTGGTCACGTGGATTCCGCAGTGGCGGATTCGGGGTGACCGCGCGGGGACGGGAGGTGTCGTGGTCACGTGGATTCCGCAGTGGCGGATTCGGGGTGACCGCGCGGGGACGGGAGGTGTCGTGGTCACGTGGATTGGGCGATGGCGGAGTCGGGGTGACCGCGCGGGTACGGCAGGTGTCGTGGTCACGTGGATTCCGCGGTGGCGGGGTGACCGCGCGCTGGACGCCGAAGCGGTGGAGGGGGCGAGCAGGTCGATTGGAACCGCTGTGCCAATCCTGGGTCGATCGAAACGAATATGTTTGAGGATGCTGCACGTCCATCGGCCACGATGGTGCTCGAAGATTCTCAGCTAGGTGCTCCACACGAGCACACGATTGCCGGCCACATCGGCGGCCGTGAACGGAAGGACAGACGGATGGCTCGTTTCGGCAAGGTTCTCACGGCGATGGTCACGCCTTTCGACGCCGACGGTGTGCTCGATCTCGACAAGGCTGCAACGCTCGCCCGCTACCTGCAGGCCCACGGCAACGACGGGTTGGTCATCGCCGGGACGACCGGTGAGGCGCCCGTGCTCTCGGACGACGAACGGCTGAGCCTGTTCGAAGCGGTGATCAACGCCGTCACCATTCCTGTCATCGCCGGCACCGGGACGAACGACACAGCGCACTCCGTGCACCTGACGAAAGAGGCGACAGCGCTTGGAGCGGCTGGAGTGCTCGCGGTCTGCCCGTACTACAACCGGCCGTCCCAAGCCGGAATCGACGGTCACATCAGGGCGATGGCGGCGGCGACGGACCTGCCCGTCGTGGTCTACGACATCCCGGTTCGAACGGGCCGCAAGATCACCACCAACACGTTGCTGGGCCTCGCTCGGGAGGTGACGAACGTGCTCGCATTGAAAGATGCGGCGGGCCACCCCGGCGAGACGGCGTCACTGATCGCCCACGCACCCGGCGGGTTCGAGGTCTACAGCGGCGATGACATCATGACGCTTCCGTTGTTGGCCGCAGGGGCCGTCGGCGTGATCGGTGTGGCGACCCACTGGACCGGCGACGACCACCAGGAGATGTTCGCCTTGTGGGAGAAGGGTGACACCGCCGGTGCGCGGGCCGTCAACGCGCGGATGCTCGAGAGTTTCGCCTTCGAGACCGGTGACGACGCCCCCAACCCGCTCCCGACGAAGGCGATGTTGCGGCATCTGGGCATCGACGTCGGCGATGCGAGGCTGCCGATGGGGCCTGCCCCGGCGTGGGTCCACGAGCGCGCCACGACGGTGTACGCCAACCTGACGCGGGCCAGAATCGCGTTCTTGGAGTTCCGCGGTGTTGACTAGCAGCAATGGCTGATCCGATATACGTCAATTTCCTCGGCGGGTTGGGGGAGATTGGCCGCAACTGCATGGTGGTCGAGCAACAGGGCAAGCTCCTGCTGATCGACTGCGGTCTGATGTTCCCCGATGCAGACATGCACGGCATCGACCTCGTCCTGCCCGACTTCACCTACCTCCGCGCCAACGCCGACCGCATCGTCGGCTGTGTGGCGACGCACGGGCACGAAGACCACGTCGGCGGTCTGCAGTACCTGTTGCGCGAACTGAGTTTCCCGATCTACGGGTCGGCCGTCACGCTCGGCCTCGCCCGCAACCGCATCGAGGAAGCGGGCTTGCTGAGCAAGACCGAACTCATCCGTATCGAGGACGGCGAGCGGCGGATGATCGGCCCGTTCGATGTCGAGTTCATCCCGGTGACGCATTCGGTGCCGTGGGCTCACGCCATCGCCCTGCACACGCCCCAGGGTGTGCTGCTGCACTCGGGCGACTTCAAGCTCGACCTCACGCCCGTCGACGGTCGTCGTACCGATCTGTCGCGGCTCGGCACGATCGCCACGACGGAAGGCGTCCGTCTGCTGATGGCCGATTCGACGAACGCCGAAGAACACGGTCATGCGCCGAGCGAATCCGACGTCGGCGGTGTGTTGCGGGCGCTGTTCGCCAGCCATCGCGGCAAGCGCATCATCACCGCCAGTTTCGCCAGTCACATCCACCGCATGCAGCAGGTGATCGAGGCGGCAATCGGCGAGGGCCGGGTCGTGGCGACCCTCGGCCTGTCGATCAAGAAGAACATCCGGATGGCTCGCGAGTTGGGGCTGCTGAAGGTTCCCGATTCGGCGATCGTCGATATCGAGGATGTCGACAAATACCCGCCAGGCAAGGTCTGCGTGCTGTCGACCGGTTCACAGGGAGAGCCGATGTCAGCGTTGTCGCTCCTGGCCCGCGGCGACAGCAAATGGCTCAAGGTCGGCAAGGACGACACGGTGATCCTGTCGAGTCATGCGATCCCCGGCAACGAGTCGAATGTCAATCGGGTCATCGACGGTCTGCTGCGCCTCGGCGTCGACGTGATCCATTCGGGCATCGCTGATGTCCACGCCACCGGCCATGCCCAGGCCGACGAGTTGAAGACCTACCTGTCGATCGTCAAGCCACAGTGGTTCGTTCCGATCCATGGCGAGTATCGCCACATGTTCGCCCACGCCAAACTCGCCCGTTTGATGGGCGTCCAGCCGGAACACGTGCTGCAGTGCGAGGACGGCGATCGTCTGCGGATCGACGACAAGGGAATCACCCGCGACGGTCGAGTTCCTGCCGGTTACCTGTACGTCGACGGCATCGTCGGTGACGTCGGCCAAGGAGTGCTGCGCGACCGCAAGGTGCTTTCCGAGGAAGGCGTCGTCGTCGCCATCGTCACGGTCGACATCGAGACCGGACGGGTGCTGACCGGCCCGGAGATCATCACTCGTGGCTGGGTCTATGCGCCGGAGGCCGAGGATCTGCTCGACGAGGCGTGCGACGCCGTCGCCGATGCCGTCGAAAAGGCGCTCGCCAAGGGAGTCCGCGACGTGGACGCGCTGGAGCGCGAGGTACGACGCGCCGCAGGTCGGTTCGTCAGCGACCGCACCAAACGCCGCCCGATGATCGTCCCCGTGGTGATGGAGGCCTGACCCGTGCGGTCTGTTGCCACCATCGACGATTCGACCACACGCAGTCACCCACCCGCAGATCCTCCGCCGACTTTTGCCATCGGGTCGAGCGGACACCAAAGGCGCAGCGCTGTGAACATCATCGAGACGGTCGTCGCCGTGTTCGCCACGACGTTGCTCGCCAGATTCGATGTCGGCGCGATCCTCTCGGGTTTCGGCGGCTGATGCCCTGGCGGATCGGCGCCCGAGGAGCCGCAGCGTTCGTCGCAGCGTCGATCGTCGTCGGCGCGGGCTGTTCGGGTTCGTCATCGTCCAGTGGAGGCTCGACGACGACGTCTTTCGTCGTGAGCCTCGGGGGCCTCGATGGTTCGGCCTCGACGACGCGTGCGGGGGCACCGCTGGGAACGGCACCAGCGGCACCCGGGAATTCGGCGGCGACGGCTGTCGGCCAGACGTCGGTCAGGCTCACCGATGTCCAACCGGCGGTCAAGGCGGTCGAGCAGGCGCTGGGTGGTCCTCAGCGGTACACCGAAATCAACGTCGATGTGCAGAACGTCAACCTGTTCGTCGCCAAGGGCGACGGCACGGAGCTCGCATACCTCTATCGATCGGGCACCCTCAGTCCTCCAGCATCGCCGACGCCGCAGGAGCAAGGGGCAGTCACCTTTTCGCTCGACACGGTGAACCTCGAGAAGATCGCCGGCTTCCAGACCCTGCTCAGCGCACAACTCCCCGGAGCGACGATCGCCAGGGTGGTGCTGATCAGCAACAGCACGGACGGGTTCGTGTGGCACTTGTACGTCGAGGGGGCCAAGCAGGCCAAGTTCATCGTCGGCCTCGCCGTCGACGGCACGACCGTCACCGGCATCCTCAGCGACTGAACTGTTCGACCGGCGAGTCCACCTCCATTCTGACGCAGGCACGAGATGTTGCAGAAAATGCGACCTCTCGTGCCTGCGTCGCCGTGGCGGGGGTCATGCCGCAGATGCAGTGTCCGGAACGGCCGCGGGCTGGGCTGGTAGCTTGGTTCGATGGCCTCGAGGCCCGCACGGAACAACCCGCCCCCCTCTTCATCGAGCACGTCCCGATCCCGCCCGGGGACCCGTTCGACGCGCTCGTCGGCGTTTGCCGACACCGAGCCGATGGATGAGGAGACGAGCTGGGGTCGCGGTGGCAGCGGCTCGCAGAAGCGTGCGTCACCGTCGCGGCGCTCGTCCCAGTCGACACCGAAGGCAACACCGAGAACCGCTCCGGCGACGGCACGGTCGACGACACGGATGAGCCGTCACGACGAGATGCGCGCTGCCGTCAGCGGCCAGGAACACGAATACGTCGGACTCGCCTTCATCGCCAGCGGGGTCCTCATCGGCCTGGCGTTGTACTTCAAACTCGCCGGGCTCGTCGGCAGGGCGCTCTCGAATGTGCTCGGCTGGCTGACGGGCCTTGGCCGGTTTGCCGTGCCGATCGCCCTCGTCGCCGTCGGTGTCGCCCTCATCCGCAAAGGTCAGATCAATCAGCGCTTCCGGCTGTTGGTCGGGGTTTCCGTCATCGCCGGTGCCGTACTCGGGCTGTTGCACATCGCCCGCGGTGCCGGCAAGATCACCGTCCATCTCGATTCGCTTTCAACTGCCGGGGGTTGGATCGGAGCGCTGATCGGCCAGCCGTTGAAGGCGCTACTGGCACCTGCAGGGGCCGTGGTGCTGCTGGTCGCGGCGATCATCGGTGGGTTGCTGTTGATCACCAGGCGCCCGCTGCGTGAAGTGATCGCCGGCGTCTTGACGTTCATCCCGCGAATCACGTCGCCGATTCGTTCGGCTGCCGGCCGGGCCGTCGGAGGTGTCTCGACGCTCTCGAGCGAGCGGACGGCAGCGTCGGGTGCGCCGAGGGTGTACGACGTCGACTCAGAAGAGGGCTGGTCGGTCCCTGGGGAGGCCGCGACCCTGCCGTTGCCGTCGCTGCGATCTCCCCGGCCGAAAGCGCCGCGTCCGCTGCCGCCGCCGACGCTCGCTTCTGTTGCCACTGCCAAGCAGCCCGAGCTGGAACTCGGCCCAGGCGCCAAGCGCGGTGCATGGTCGTTGCCGCCGGCGTCGTACCTCGTCAAGACCGGCGCGCAGACGATCAACAAGGCAGAGGTCGACGCTCGCGGTCGCACGTTGCACGAGGCGCTCGAATCGCATGGTGTCGAGACGCGTCTCGTCGGTGCGACGGTCGGCCCGACCGTCACCCGCTATGAACTCGAACTCGGTTCCGGTGTCAAGGTCGCCCGCGTCACCACGCTGCAGCGCGACATCGCTTACTCGATGGCGGCGACGGACGTCCGCATCCTCGCCCCGATTCCTGGCCGCTCGGCGATCGGCGTCGAGGTACCGAATCACACCCGCCAGCTCGTCAGCCTCGGAGACATCCTCGGCGGACAGGAAGCACGCGATGCCACCCATCCTCTCGACGTCGCCGTCGGCAAGGACATCGCCGGCCGCGCCGTGTTCCTCAACCTCGCAACCACGCCACACCTGTTGATCGCCGGAGCAACCGGCGCCGGGAAGTCGAGTGGTATCAACTGCATCATCACCTCGTTGCTGATGCGCGCAACGCCCGATCAGGTCCGCCTCATTCTCATCGACCCCAAGCAGGTCGAGATGGGCCAGTACGCCAGGCTGCCGCACCTGCTGACGCAACCGGTGACGAACCCGAAGAAGGCCGCCAACGCGCTGTCATGGGCCGTCAAGGAGATGGAGCGTCGCTACGACCTGCTCTACGAGGTCGGGTTCCGTGACATCAGCGGTTACAACGCGGCGTTCGACCGTGGCGAACTGCAGGCAGAAGAGGGTTCGGACAAGACATTCGAGCGGTTGCCGTACATCGTCGTCGTCGTCGACGAACTCAACGACCTGATGATGGTCGCCGCCCGTGACGTCGAGGAGAGCATCACCCGTATCGCCCAGAAGGCCCGCGCTGTCGGCGTTCACCTCATCGTCGCCACCCAGCGGCCGTCGGTCAATGTCATCACCGGCGTGATCAAGGCCAACGTCCCGGCACGTATGGCCTTCGCCGTCTCCAGCCTGACCGACTCTCGCGTGATCCTCGATCAACCGGGTGCCGAAAAGCTCGTCGGTAAGGGCGACATGTTGTTGCTGCCAGGCAACTCCAACGTCGCCCAGCGAATCCAGGGATCGTTCGTCAGCGAGGAAGAGGTCCGCAAGGTCGTCGCCTTCTGGCGTCGCCAGGCTCCGGAGGTCACCTACGTGGCCGGTGTCGAGGGTGACGAGAACGACAACGCCTCACGGACCAACGCGATGGGCGGCAGTAGCGGCAGCTCCGGAAACGGCGACGACGACGATGACGAGTCGCTGATGCGTCAGGCACGCGAACTCGTCGTCAGAAGTCAGTTGGGTTCGACGTCGATGCTGCAACGCAAACTCAAGGTCGGTTTCGCCCGCGCCGGGCGGATCATGGACCTGATGGAGAACCGCGGCATCGTCGGGCCGAGTGAGGGTTCCAAGGCGCGTACCGTCCTGATGACCGTCGAAGAACTGGAACTCGTCGAGCAGGCCGAGCGCGGCGCGTAGCGTTTCCACCTGATCGGTCCACGGACTGGCGCGATCGGGCAGACGTCTTGGTCGACGCTCTCAGCTGATGAGTTGGGCGAGGGCGTGGATCAGGACGCCGGCGATGCCGCCGACGAGGGTGCCGTTGATGCGGATGAACTGCAGATCGCGGCCGACCTGCAGTTCGATCTTGCGGCTCGTCGACTCGCCGTCCCACCGTGAGACGGTGCTGGCGATGAGATCGGCGACTTCGTGGCGGTAGTTGTCGACGACGTACGACACCGCCCGCTCGACCCAGTGGTCGATTTTCGCCTGCAGCACAGCGTCGGTGCACAGCTTGTCGCCGAACGTCTTGACGCCGGCGTTCATCCGTTTCCGTAGTTCGCTCGTCGGATCGTTGCTCGCCGAGTTCAGGGTGGTCTTCAACTCGCCCCACAGCGAGCCGAGCCAGGCGCGCACATCGGGATGGTCCAGTACCTCGTCCTTCAACTCCTCGCCCTTGGCCAACAGTTCGGGATCGGCCTGCAGGCGCTTGGCGAAGTCGACGACGCGGGTGTCCATCGCCAGACGCACGTCGTGCTCCGGATTGGCGGCGATCTCACCGATGAACGAGTTCACGCCGTCGTAGATCTTGCTGAAGATCCGATCGTCGATCGGCTCCGGCACCCACCATGGCGATTCCCGCGAGAGCTTCTCGCGTAGCACCGTCTTGTTGTCGTCCAGGAAGTTGCCGAGCCCGACGAGTACCGAATCGAGGAGGCGTTGATGATGCCCACCTTCGACGCCGATGTCCACCGCTCGCCCGATCAACGGGGCGATCGGTGTGGACCGCACGCGCTTGACGACGACCTGCTCCAGAGCACCCTGGACCTCGTTGTCGTCGAGCACCTCCAGCGCAGCACGCAAAGCGTCACCGATCGCCGCTGCGGCCTTGTCGGCGTTGACGTCTTCGATCAACCACGCACCGAGCCGCTTGGACACGCCGAAGCCGCCGAGGCGTTCGGAGATCACTGCTGCTGTGAGGAATTCGCTCTCGACGAACTCGCCGAGGCTGCGCCCGATCTGGTCCTTGCGGTTGGGGATGATCGCCGTGTGCGGGATCGGGATGCCCAGCGGATGGCGGAAAAGCGCCGTCACCGCGAACCAGTCGGCGAGTGCTCCGACCATCGAGGCCTCGGCGAACGACTTGACATATCCGACCCAGTTCTGACCGTCGTCGACGAGTGTCATGACGATGAACAACGTCGCCGCCGCGAGCAGCAGCGACGTCGCAAACATCTTCATACGGCGCAATGCCGCCAGCCGTTCCGCCTCAGTCATATCGCCTCAAAGCTAACGTCGGATTGCTTCGGTCCGAGATCGTGAAGCCCGGCGACGTACTGTCACGCTCATGGCTGAATTGACAGAGATCACGTCCGGATTGCGTTTCCCCGAGGGACCGATTGCAATGCTCGACGGCAGCGTGATCGTCGTCGAGATGTTCGGGCCGCGTCTGACACGAGTGCTCCCGGACGGTACGAAGCAGACGATTGCCGAGATCCCCGGCGGACCGAATGGTGCTGCCATCGGGCCCGACGGTGCGGTCTACCTGTGCAACAACGGTGGCTGCTTCCAGCCGGTCGATCTCGGCGGATTGATGTTTCCGGGTGCCTTCGATCCAGCGCTGTACATCGGAGGACGGATCCAACGCGTCGACCTCGGCGACGGCTCGGTCACCGACCTCTACACCGAATGTGACGGTCACCCGCTCCGCGCCCCGAACGACATCGTCTTCGATGCCCATGGTGGCTTCTACTTCACCGACCACGGCATCCGCGACCATCACGCGCGCACGAGTGACATCACCGGGATCTACTACGCGCTGCCTGACGGTTCGTCGATCACCGAGGTTGCCTTCCCGGTCGACGCGCCGAACGGCATCGGGCTGTCGCCCGACGGTACGAAGGTCTACTGGGCGGAGACGATGACCGGCCGAGTGTACGAACGGACGATCGTTTCGCCCGGCGTCCTGGCCGAGGCAGCCGCCATCGACCCGAGCGCTGTGCTCTGCGGACTGCCAGGATTCCAGTTGTTCGACTCGCTGGGAGTCGACGGTGCCGGCAACGTGTGCGTGGCCACGCTCGTCAACGGAGGGATCACCGTCATCAGCCCGGCAGGCGAGGTACTGGAGCACATCGCCACGGGCGACCTGATGACGACGAACATCTGCTTCGGCGGCCCGGAGTACGGCACGGCGTTCATCACCTCGTCCGGTTTCGGCAAGCTCCTGTCGATGCCGTGGCCCTATCCGGGACTGCAGTTGCACTACGAAGCCTGAGTCGTTTCCCGGAAGCGTCCGTAACCAGGCGGTAGCTTGGTCGGCCGTGGGACAGCACTTTTACGTCGAGACTCTGGGTTGCCCCAAGAACGATGTCGATTCGGACAAGATCATCGGCAGCCTGCTTGCCGACGGGATGACGGCAACAGCCGACCCGGAACAGGCCGACCTCGTTGTCGTCAACACCTGCGCGTTCATCGAGGATGCTCGCCGTGAATCGATCGACACCGTCCTTGCGCTCGCTGATCGCCGCAAGCACGGCGCCCGCCTCGTGGTGACCGGATGTATGGCAGAGCGGTACGGCGACGAACTCGCGGAGGCGCTGCCGGAAGTCGACCAGGTGGCCGGTTTCGGCGTACCGATCACGCTCGGCAAGAAGCCTGCAGGCCTGTCCGTCACTGCACAAACGGCGGCGCTGCCGAAACTCGACCTGCTCAACCTGCCCCGCCCGAAGTCGACGATGCCGTGGGCCTACGTGAAGATCGCCGAGGGCTGCGACCGCTCGTGCGGTTTCTGCGCCATTCCGAGTTTTCGCGGTCCGCAGCGCAGCCGGACCATTGATTCGATCCTCGCCGAAGTGGACCAACTCGACGTCAGAGAAATCGTCCTCGTCGCTCAGGACCTCGCCTCCTACGGCAAGGATCGCCCCGGTGAACTCGGTGCAGGCTCGATCGTCCCGCTCGTTCGGGCCGTTGCCGCTCGCACCGACTGGGTGCGGCTGCTCTATCTCTATCCGTCAGATCTGAGTGACGACCTGATCGATGCGATGCTCGACACCGGCGTGCCGTACTTCGATCTGTCGCTCCAGCACGTCTCCAAGAAACTGCTCAGACGGATGCGACGGTGGGGCGACGGCACCCGTTTCCTCAAGCGCATCGAGGACATCCGTGCACGTTCTGCAGACGCAGCGTTTCGCAGCAACTTCATCGTTGGATACCCGGGGGAGACCGAAGCCGACCACGACGAACTACTTGCCTTCGTCGAGGCAGCACAGCTCGACTGGTGCGGCTTCTTCTCGTACTCGGCGGAGGATGGCACCTACGCGGTCGACCTCGACGGCCAGGTTCCGGCGGCACTGATGGCAGAGCGGCTCAGCGAACTCCGCGAGATGCAGGACCGCATCACCGCTTCACGGCGTGACGATCTCATCGGTACGACCCAGCGGGTACTCGTCGATGCTCCGGGAATCGGCCGGAGTCATCACGAGGCACCGGAAATCGACGGCATCGTCCACCTGCCGCTCGACCTCGCTGTCGGCCAGTTCCACGACGTGGTCGTCACCGATGCACTCGGACCAGATCTCGTCGTCACCGCCGGTGCCTCTCTCGTCGTCACCGCCGGTGCCTCTCCCGCCGTCACCGCCGGTGCCTCTCCCGCCGTCAGTACTTCCGTAGGTGTTCGATGAGCGCCGAGGTGGCCTAGTGGCCTACGACTCGAGCGCCATCGCCACATGGGCGAATGCCGTCACGGTCGGCAGGGTGTTGATCTCGCCGTTTCTCTTCGTGCTGATCCGCGGCAACCACGGTTCATGGCCCGCCTTCGTGCTGTGGTTCCTGCTGTGCGCGAGCGACGGCGTCGACGGCTATCTCGCCCGTCGCCATGGAACGACGCGTTCCGGAGCATTCCTCGATCCGCTCGCTGACAAAGTGCTGGTGCTCGGGGCGATGTTCACCCTCGTCAACGAAGGTGTCTTCTGGATCGTGCCGGTGGTCGTCATCGCCGCCCGCGAAGTCGCCATCAGTATCTATCGCGTCTTCGCGGGCGCCAACGGCGTGACTGTCCCGGCGAAGAAATTGGCCAAGATCAAGACGGTGACGCAACAATTCGCCGTCGCGTTCGCGCTCGCGCCGGTCACCACACGGAGAGCGCAGTGGACATGGCAGACGTTGCTCTGGGCCGCCGTTATCCTCACACTCATCACCGGCACCCAGTACTTCCTCGCTTCCCACAAAATCGCTGCTTCACAGGCCGAACATGCGGTGTGACGTTGTCGCCGTCGGTACCGAGTTGTTGCTCGGCCAGATCAACGACACGAACTCGTCCTGGATCGGTGAACAACTCGCCGCCCATGGCATCGACTCGCTCGTGCAGGTCAAAGTCGGCGACAACCTGGCGCGCATCGTCGGGCTGCTCCGCAGGACGTTGGACGACGCCGATGCTGTGATCATGTGCGGTGGGCTCGGCCCGACGCACGACGACATCACCCGTGAGGCGATCGCCGAGGTCATGGGAGTCACACTCATCCAGGACGAGGCAGTCGGCGAGGCAATCCGTCAAATGTTCGAGTCCCGCGGCAGGCGAATGCCGGAGAACAACCTGCGCCAGGCATTCGTACCGGTCGGCGCGACGATCATCCCGCAGCGGCGCGGGACGGCGCCCGGCCTCATCTGCCCCGTCGGTGACAAGGTCATCTATGCCGTTCCGGGCGTTCCGCACGAGATGAAGGAGATGCTCGAGCGGGCGATCCTTCCCGATCTGGCGGCCCGCAATGGCGATGTGAGTGTCATCGCCAGTCGCACCCTGCGGACGTGGGGCGAGAGCGAGAGCGGGCTCAACGAACGGCTCGATCCGGTCATCGCCCAACTCGACATCGCCGGCAATCCCACACTGGCGTTCCTCGCCTCCGGTTGGGAAGGGATCAAGGTCCGTCTGACGTCCAAAGCCCCGACGGCCGCTGAGGCTGCGGCGATCATCGATCCGTGGGAAGCAGCGATTCGCGAGGTCGTCGGCCCGCTCGTCTTCGGCCTCGACGACGACACGATGGAATCGGTCGTCCTGCAGATGTTGCGTGAGCGCGGCATGACGCTCGGCCTTGCGGAATCGGTGACCGGTGGTCTGGTCGGTGCCCGATTGACGGGGATTGCCGGAGCGAGCGAGGTCTTCCGCGGTTCGATCGTCTCGTACGCCACCGACGTCAAGCACGATGTCCTCGGTGTCGGTGACGGCCCGGTCGTCAGCGAACGGGCCGCGATCGAGATGGCGGACGGTGCCCGTCGGGTCCTCGGTGCCGATGTCGGATTGTCGCTGACCGGTGTCGCCGGACCGGCAGAACAGGACGGCCAACCCGTGGGAACGCTGTACGTCGGCCTGTCGATCGGCGGCCGACCAACGACGGCACGGTTGCTGCGCCTGCCGGGCCAACGCGAGCAGATGCGCCAGATCAGCGTGATCTCGGCGCTCGACGTGCTCCGTCAGGCCCTGCTCGCAACGGCTGCCGCATAACGAAGGTTTGGATGGCGCCGCGAAGTAGGGAGGGGGCTGCGCGCCGATTCGCTAACGTTGTCGACTGTTGCCTCCGTAGCTCAATGGATAGAGCAACCGGTTTCTACCCGGTCGGTTGGGAGTTCGAGTCTCTCCGGAGGCGCCATGTCGCTTCGGCGTGCGGTCGCTGTCGGCAGAAGTAGCGCAAAATACGACGTCTGCCGACAGCGACGCTTCCGGCACGCCATCTCGACAGTGAACGTCGATAGGGTGCGCTGCGACCACAAGGCCTGGACTTGATCCCGAAAGGACAGGTACCGAATGACCCTTTCCAGCGAAACCGAGTCGCCGGTGCGCCCTACCGCTCGAGCACGGGTGCTGTTCCAGCTCAGTGGTTCGATCGCCGCGTACAAGGCGTGCCATGTCGTCTCCCGACTCGTGCAGGCGGGCTATGAGGTACAGACGGTGGCGACCGCTTCGGCATTGGAATTCGTCGGCGAAGCAACGCTCGAAGGACTGACAGGCCGACCGGTCGCCACTGACGTTTTCGCCCGTGGAAGGGCGATGGATCACATCCACCTCGTGCGCTGGGCCGATCTCGTCGTGCTCTGCCCGGCGTCGGCCAACACGATCAATCGGCTGGCGGCCGGCCTCGGCGACGACCTCATCTCGACGATGTTCCTGGCGCACGATTTCGACAAGCCGTATCTGATCGCGCCGGCGATGAACGCAACGATGTACCGTCACCCCGCGACCCGCCGTTCACTGGGGCAGCTGCGTACGTGGGGAGTCGAGGTGCTCGAGCCGGGTTCGGGCCAACTGGCGTGCGGTGAGGTCGGAGCGGGCAGGCTGCTCGAACCGGAACGGATACTCGACGCACTTGTCGAACGCCTCGATCGCCTGGAACTCCATCGTGACGCCGCTGAGAGTCTGCGCGCCGCTGAGGATCCGCACGCCGCTGAGGATCTGCACGCCGCTGAGCAGCCGCACGCCGTTTGGCCGGCTGCGCGATCTGGCGCCCGGCACCGTTTCCTCGTGACTGCCGGCGGTACCGCTGTGCCGATCGACGGTGTCCGCACGATCACCAACACCAGTACGGGTGCGACCGGGTCGGCGATCGCAGCGCATCTCGCCGGTGCCGGCCACAGCGTGACGCTCGTCCACGCCCGCACTGCCCTCCTGCCGCCGCGGCAACTGACCGATGCCGACGAGATCGTTTCCGACACCTCCGGCCGAATCCGCCTGGTTCCGTTCACGACATTCACGGAACTGGACGAGGTGCTCCGTCACGAGCTCGCCACCGGCGCGTACGACGCCGTCATCCATCTCGCAGCGGTCAGCGATTTCGACGTCGATCATCTCGTCGTCGACGGGAAGGAGATCGTGCCGAACCCACTCGGCAAGATCGACTCCGGCGAGACGCTGACGATCCACTTGCGCAAGAACCACAAGATCCTTTCGCGGCTCGGACAGTACGCGTCACCGTCGAACGCCGGCAGCAACAGGCTGGCGACGTCACATCCGCTCATCGTCGTCGGTTTCAAACTGACGAACGGGGCGACGCCTGCTGAACGACTGCAGGCTGTCGCACGAGTGACTCCGGGGACCGACTTCATCGTCCACAACGACATCGCCGAGATGGACAGTGACTGCCATCCGGCGACGATCTTCCGCAACGGTCATGCGTGTCGAACGGTTACCACCAAGCGGGAATTGGCACAGCAACTCGAACAGCTCATCGCCGCACGGCTGACAGAGCTCACAGGGCGATCGATCGTCGACGGCCAAGAGCACCGAGCATGATCCTCTGTCTCGATGTCGGCAACAGCACGATCCATGGTGCGGTGTTCGATGACGACAAGGTGCTGATGGAGTTCCGGCGGGCGTCGGAATCGCATGCCACCAGTGACGAACTCGGCGTCTTCCTGCGTGCCGTCCTGCGCGAGAACGCAATCGACTGGCGCACCATCGACCGCATCGCCTATTGCTCCGTTGTTCCCGATGCCGTGCACTCACTGCGCAACTGCTGCCTCAAGTACTTCGATACGACCCCGTTCGTGCTGCGCGCCGGCGCCAAGACAGGCCTCAACATCAAGTACCGCAACCCGCTCGAAGTCGGGGCTGACCGTATCGCCAACGCCATCGCCGCAACCCAGCTCTTCCCGGACCGCAACGTCATCGTCGTCGACTTCGGAACGGCGACGACATTCGATGTCATCACCCGTCACCGCGACTATCTCGGTGGAGCAATTCTTGCCGGCCCACGTCTGTCGATCGACGCCCTCGGCAGGGGAACCGCCAAATTGTCGGCCGTCGAAATCATCAAACCGGCGCAGGCGATCGGGCGCTCGACCGTCGAGAACATCCAGTCCGGGCTGTACTTCGGCCAGATCGGGATGATCAAGGAGCTGACGCAGCGCATCACCGACGAAGCCTTCCTGGACGACACGCAGCCGCTGGTCGTCGGTGCCGGTGGTTTCTCCGGGCTCTTCGAGGACGCAGGCCTGTTCGACGAGATCGTTCCCGATCTCGTGCTGCGCGGTGTCAACTTCGCACTCCAGATGAATCCGTAGAGGACCCAACAGCAGGGCCGGCGATCAGATATTTCTCCTTGGCTCCATCTGAACCGCTGTGATGGTCAGTACCTTCGCTGCTTCGCAATTCGTGCGAGCCTCCGTGCACGAGAGAACAGGTACCGATGACCGCAGACTCACGACCCGTAGGGCCGACCGCAACCGCTTCTGACACCACTCCCGCCGCCATCTGGCCGAACTACGGGCGCCTCGAAGGCCCCGTCGTGATCATCGGCTTCGGATCGATCGGGCGGGCGACGCTGCCGCTCATCGAACGACATTTCACCGTGGATCCCAGTCAGATCGTCGTCGTCACCCCGGACAGTGAGAACGACGGCATCCTCGCCGAACGCGGCATCCGCAAGATCGTCGCAACGATCACGCCCGAGAACTACGAAGAGACGTTGACACCACTGCTGGCGGCGGGTCCAGGGCAGGCGTTCTGCGTCAACCTCTCGGTCGATACGTCATCATTGGCGATCCTCACACTGTGCCGCTCACTCGGCGCGCTGTACATCGACACGGTCGTCGAACCGTGGCTCGGCTTCTACTACGACGAGTCGACCTCGGCAGCAGACCGCTCGAACTACGCACTCCGTGAAACCGTGCTCGCCGAGCGCCGCGCCAACCCCGGCGGAACCACCGCCGTGTCGGCGTGTGGTGCCAACCCTGGCATGGTGTCGTGGTTCGTCAAGCAGGCGCTGCTCGACATTGCCGGCGACACCGGCACACTCGCAACCGTTCCGACGTCGCGAGCAGAATGGGCTGCGTTGATGCAGGCGACAGGCGTCAAAGGGGTGCACATCGCCGAGCGCGACACCCAGCGGGCGGCGAAGCCGAAGGATCGTGGGACGTTCGTCAACACCTGGTCCGTCGAGGGCTTTCTGTCCGAGGGCCAGCAGCCGGCGGAACTCGGCTGGGGGACCCACGAGACGTGGGAACCGGACAACGCCCGGCATCATTCGACCGGTTGCGGTGCGGCGATCTTCCTGCTGCAGCCGGGTGCCAATACACGCGTCCGTTCGTGGTGCCCCACGCCCGGTGCGCAGTTCGGCTTCCTCGTGACGCACAACGAAGCGATCTCGATCGCCGACTACTTCACGGTCCACGGTCCAGACGGTGGCGCCACGACTTCTATTGCTGATGCCGGTGGCGCTGCTACTGATGCCGGGGCCGCCGGTGGTGCCGTCGAGTTCCGCCCGACGGTGCACTACGCCTACCACCCAGCGGACGACGCCGTGCTGTCGCTGCACGAACTGTTCGGCCATCCAGGCAGTGTGCAACCGCACCAGCACATCCTCGGAGAGGACGAGATCGTCGACGGCATCGACGAACTCGGCGTCCTGCTCTACGGCCACGCCAAGAACGCCTATTGGTACGGTTCGCGGCTGTCGATCGAGGAGACGCGTCTGTTGGCGCCGTACCAGAACGCAACCGGCATGCAGGTTAGTTCCGCCGTGCTTGCCGGCATGGTCTGGGCACTCGAAAACCCCGAGGAAGGCATCGTCGAGAGCGACGACATGGATTTCGAACGCTGCCTCGAAGTGCAGCGCCCCTATCTCGGTCCCGTCGAAGGCATCTACACCGACTGGACGCCACTCGTCGGTCGCCGCGGACTGTTCCCGGAGGACATCGACGAATCGGATCCCTGGCAGTTCCGCAACGTCCTCGTCCACTGACCGACAGCTCGGGCGACGTCGATCACGGGTTCAGCAGCCTCGTCAGGTTGGTGGTGACATTCCAGTTCCGCGCTGTCGATTTCACCTTCAGCTTCGACTCGATCAGGCCATTCGTCAGCTTCGATGTGCCGGCGCCAGCGTGATAGCGGATGAAGACTTCGCGGCCGACCACCTCGAACTCGGCGTCCGGAAACGACCTCGCGCCGAAACTCTCTGCCAGGTCCTGCTTCGGAGCTTGGTCGAGGAACGAGACGTACAGCTGCTTGAGTTCCTCCGAACCGCCGAGCGGGTGCCCGCCGGCGATCACCGCCGTCATCTCCTTCGCCGAGCGGACGATGGCGGTGATCGACAAAGCGAGGTGTTCGGTGATCAGCGCCTCGACCGCCGACTTCACCTTCGACTCCGCCAGCTTGCTGGTGAAGATCACGTTTCCGGTCTGGATGTGTGTGGTCGCATCGACGAATCCGTTGGTGACGAACGCTGCCTTGAGGTCCGCCATCTTGATGCGGTTCGCCCCACCGACGTTCACGGCTCGCAGGAGGGCGACATAGGTGGTCATCGGGGTGACACTAGACATGATTCGAGTGGCACGAGACGTGATTCGACCGATGCGTTTCGTTGGCGGCGGTTTACGCTGCGACGATGCGTGTCGAGCAGCTGTGGCGGTATCCGGTCAAGTCGATGCAGGGGGAGCGCCTCGAAACGGCACGCCTCGACCGACTTGGCATCGCCGGCGACCGCCAGTGGGCGGTGGTCGATCTGACGAGCGGCATGACGCTCACGGGACGGCGCGAGCCCCTGCTGCTCTGGGCATCTGCGGCGCTGCAGCCAGACGGCAACGTGCAGATCACCTTGCCGGACGGGACGCGCCCGTCCAGTTCCAACGACGCGTCCGCTCGACTGTCGGCGTGGCTCGGCCGCCCGGTCGAACTGCGCAGGGCTGGCGGAGGTTCCGGCACCTACGAGATCGCCCCGGACTTCGAGCACGAGGACTTCTCCGTCGACGCGGCGCCGTGGCTGCACTGGGACGGGCCGACCGACACGTACCACGACTCGACGCAGACCAGGGTGTCGATCGGTTCGCTCGACGAACTCCGTGACTGGGATCCGCGTCGGTTTCGCTTCAACGTGATCGTCTCCGGCGGGTCGGCGCGACCTCTGGAAGGCAAGCGTGTCGGCACCGGAAGCACGGAACTCGAGGTCGTCAAACCGATCGAGCGATGCGTGATGACGACGCGGGCGCAGCCGGGCGGCGTCGACCGCGACCTCGGCGTACTCAGGACGATCATCAACGACTTGGGTAACCAACTCGGCGTCGGCGCGCTTGTCGTCCATGAGGGACAGATCGGTATCGGCGACGAGTTGGCGGTACAAGGCTGACGCCCAGCGGCGGAAAATGGCGGTTCTGGCCCTACCCTGGACGGTCTCCTGGGCGGTGTATCGCCATGGCTGCAACGAGGTCTTGTGTGAAGTTCAAGAAGGGTGACACGGTCATCTATCCCCAGCACGGTGCTTGCATCGTCGTTGGCAACAAGAAGATCACAGTGTTCGGAGAGACGCAGGACTACCTCATCCTGAAGACGGTCATCAATGAGATGACCCTCAACGTTCCGGTCAACAAGACCGCCGAAGTCGGTGTCCGTCCGCCGGTCAACGCCGACGAACTCGAAGACCTGGTCTCGGTGCTGTCGAAGGCCGATCCCCGTGTCCCGTCGAACTGGTCACGCCGTTTCAAGAACCACCAGGAAAAGCTCAAGTCCGGTGACGTCTACCAGGTTGCGGAAGTTGTCCGTAACCTCGCAGCGCGTAACCGCGATGCTGCGCTGTCTGCGGCAGAACGAACGATGTACGAGCGTGCTCGCATCAACCTGATCTCGGAGATCGCGCCGGCGTTGAAGGTCAGCGCAGAAGACGCAGAGCAGTACCTCGACGACGCACTCGCCAAAGGCGTGCTCAAGCCACCGAAGGAACCCGTCGCCCGCAAGCGCTGACTCGACGGCGATGTTCTGCCCGATGCCGGACGTTGACTACCATCGCTCGCATCATGAGTTCACGAGTCACCGTCACCCAAGCTGAACTGGTCACCGCAATCGAGTCGGGCGAGATCGATACCGTCCTCGTGGCATTCCCCGATCTTCAGGGACGCCTGGTGGCCAAACGCACGACCGGCCGGTTCTTCCTCGAGAACGTGCAGCACAACGGCACCGAGAACTGCAACTACCTGATCGCCACCGATTGGGACAACAACGCCGTCCCCGGCTACGCCTTCGCCAACTACGACCTCGGCTACGGCGACATGCTGGCGACGCCGGACTGGTCGACGATCCGCAGGATCCCGTGGGTAAAGGGCACGGCGATGGTGATGTGCGATCTGTTCGACGTCGACAGCGGTGAGCCGATCCGCGTGGCGCCTCGCCAGATCCTGCGCGATCAGGTGAACAAGGCATCCGATGCCGGTTACGTCGCCCTCGTCGCCAGCGAGATCGAGTTCTATCTTTTCCGCGACACCTATGAGCAGGCGTTTGCCAAGGGCTACAAGGGTCTCGAGCCGCATTCGCCGTGGCTCGAGGATTACCACGTGTTGCAGACGACCAAGGACGAATACATCATCGGTCAGATCCGCAGGGGCCTGGAAGCGGCCGGTGTCCCTGTGGAGTTCTCCAAAGGCGAGGCCGGGCGAGGCCAGCACGAGATCAACCTCGATTACACGACTGCCGTCGAGATGGCGGACCGCAACGCCGTCTACAAGAACTCGGCAAAGGAGATCGCCGCGCTGAACGGCCGGTCGATCAGCTTCATGGCGAAGTACGACTTCAACGACACCGGTTCGTCGTGTCACATTCATTCGTCCTTGTGGAATGCCGATCAGTCGGTCAACGTCTTCGACGACCACAGCGCCGATCATCACATGAGCGACACGTTCCGCTGGTGGCTCGGCGGATTGCTGGCAACGGCGCAGGATTTCTCGCTGCTCTGGGGTCCGACGATCAACTCATACAAGCGGTTCCAGCCGAGTTCGTGGGCGCCGACAGCTGTCGGCTGGGGGCTCGACAACCGCACGCTCGGGTTCCGCAAGGTCGGCCACGGCAAGGGCAGCCGTGTCGAGAGTCGCATCCCCGGTGCTGACGCCAACTCCTATCTGGCGTTCGCCGGGACGATCGCCGGCGGGCTGCACGGCATCGAGAACAAGATCGAACCACCACCCGCCTACACCGGCAACGGTTACGAATCGACGGATCTGCCGCGCATTCCATGGAGCATCGTCGACGCCATCGATCTATGGGAGCGCTCCGACGTCGCCAAGGCGTGTTTTGGCGAAGATGTCCACGCCCACATCCTCAACATGGCCAAACAGGAGTGGATGTCGTTCAACCAGACCGTCACCGACTGGGAACTCCGACGCTACTGGGAACGCGCGTAGGAGCTCACGACGCCGAGGCTGCGGGTGCCGTCAGCAGCAGTTTGAGATCGCCGACGAGTGCCATCAGGTCGGTGATCATGCTGCGCAGTGCCGGCAGTTGGGCGAGGCTGATCGCTGCGGTCAGCAGGGGCACCGTGCGCCGCACGAGCAGCCTGGTCGCTTGCGAGTCCTCCGATCCGTCATACACCCAGAACAACACGACGCCCATGTGATAGAGCCAGATCAATTCCGGCAACTCGTCACGGATCGCCTCCGGGAGCTCGGCATCAGATCCGTCGATCACCCGTCGTAGCAAATCGATGCCGACGGCTCTGGCAGGAGCACTTTCCGGACTGAACGGACTCAGCGGGCTCTGCGGGTTCGCCGCGCTGCGGAAGAACGCAGCGGCGAACGCCCGGTACTTCGCCATGATCTCGACCCATGCATCGATGAAGATGATGAGGCGCGCTGCGAGGTCGGAGACCCCGGCGACTCGACCCGGCACGACGGCGTTCTGCTCGTCTCCTGCACGGACGTAGAAGCCCTGGATCAGGTGTTCCTTCGAATCGAAGTAGTAGTAGGCGCTGCCAAGCGAGACCTCGGCCTTTTCGGCGATCGCCCGCATCGTCGTCGCCTCGTAGCCGCCCGCCTCGAACAGTTCCAGGGCCGCGTCGATGATCGACGACTTCGTCAGTTGGCCGCGTGCTTGGCGATTCATTGCTTCCAGCCTGCCATAGGGGCATGACACGATGCCTCCTCGTCGCAGCGAGGTTTCGACAGCGTTCGCAGCAGCCCGGTCGTCCCCAACAGTGCACGCACGACCCACGGGTTGCGGCCCTTGGCGACTTCCTCGGCGAGATGGCGGGTGTTGCGCATCGCCCACAGGCAGACGATGAAGGCATCGTCGCCACGGAAGACCGAACCGTCATCGGAGACGACGGTGATCTCGTCGGCAGTCCTGGCATGATCGAGCTCGGGAAACCGTCGGCGCGCCTCTTCGGATCGGGCAGCGACGAAGTCGACGGGTACGAGTTGCGACTGCGATTCCATCGAATGGCGACAGGCCCGGCACACCGAGCATGCCCCGTCATAGAGCACCGTCAGTCCGGTGATCACGGGGTGCTCGAGGGAGAGTAGCCCGGCAGGCTGTGGCCGGGCAGGCTGTTGCCCGGCAGGCGCACTGGATTGCTGGATCACCGGGGGGCACCCCACGGGTTGGCGACGACGGTGGTCCGCTCGGCCGCGGCGACCGGGCTGTGGATCTCGGCGGCGTCGAGTGCCCGCCGGCGCAGCAGGTTGAAGACCCAGACGTTGGCGAGGTGGACGGTGCCGAGGACGATGGCGACGATGCCGACGCGTTGGCTGAGGACTTCGAGCATCTGTTGGCCGCCGGCGATGCGATTCCCCGTCTTGAGGAACAGGGCCACGTAGCCGAGGTTCAGCAGGTAGAAGCCGACGACGAGCAGACGATTCACCGCCTCGGCAAGTCGTTCGTCGCCATCGAAGACGTCCTGCAGGAAGACCTTGCCGTTGCCGTACAGCGTCCTGGCGACGAAGATCGTCAGTGGGACGGTGACGGCGAGGTACAGCAGATATGTCAGTACTTTGTAGTCCATGGGTGATGCTCCTTGGTGAGAGGTCCGGCAATCCGACGTTCGTGACTCGAATGTCGACGATGACCTTCGAGGATCACGTCGGAGGATCATGTTCGACAGCAAAGTTGAACGTGTTCAATAATGAGTATGACTGTTTTGGCCGCTCCCGTCAAGCAGTTGCTGAACATGTTCAAATAATGTCTGCACGGCATCGATCCGGCGATGACGATGCTCGGCTAGCGTCGCACCGGCACATTCGCCAGCACATCGATGGAAGGAACCTCACGTGACCGGTCGGTTGGAGGGAAAGGTTGCGCTGATCACCGGCGCAGCATCGGGGCTCGGGCGCGTCGGCGCGGAGCGGTTCGCGGCAGAGGGTGCCAAGCTCGTCATTGCCGACATGTCCGACGGTGATGAGGTCGTTGCGGCGATCGAGGACGCCGGCGGTGAGGCCACCTATGTGCGAACTGATGTGACCGATCCCGACTCGATCAAGGCCGCTATCGAGCATGCCGTCGAGACATTCGGCGGGTTGCACGTGCTGTACAACAACGCCGGCGTGATGCTCGGCGACGACGACGATCCGGTGTCGACGTCGATCGAGACGTATGAGAGGACGATGGACATCAACGTCAAAGGCGTGTTGCTCGGCTGCAAGTACGCCATTCCGGCGATGCTCGCCGGCGGTGGCGGATCGATCGTCAACGTCGCCTCGTTCGTCGCCCATATGGGTGCCGCCACGCCGCAGATCGCCTACACCGCCTCGAAGGGCGCCGTATTGGCGATGACTCGTGAAATCGCCGTGATCTATGCCCGTCAGGGCATCCGCGCCAACGCACTGTGCCCCGGGCCGATCATGACGCCTCTGCTCGCCAAGTTCCTGTCCGACGATTCCAAACGCAACCGACGCCTCGTGCACATCCCGATGGGCCGCTTCGGCGAACCGATCGAGATCGCCAACGGCGCACTCTTCCTCGCGAGCGACGAGTCGAGTTGGATGACCGGCCAGTCGCTCATCATCGACGGCGGGATCACGAGCGCATACGTGACGCCGGAATGAGCGAGTCGATCTCCTCGACCGGCCTCCCAGTCGCCTTCATCGGCCTGGGGGTCATGGGCTCGCCGATGGCCCGTCATCTTGCCGCAGCCGGCCATCAGGTCACCGTCTACAATCGCACCGCCTCGAAGGCGCAGGCGTGGGTACGGGCGAACGGGGGTGTCGCGGCAGCGACCCCGAAATCGGCGGCCTCCGGTGCGGCGATCGTCTTCATGTGCGTCGGCAACGACGACGACGTCCGTTCGGTCGTGCTCGGCGAAGACGGAGCCCTTGCCGGAATGACAAGCGGTTCGGCGCTCGTCGACCACACGACTGCTTCGGCGCTCCTCGCACGTGAGATCGGTGCCGCCGCAGCCGCGTCGGGCGTCGGTTTCGTCGACGCTCCCGTCTCCGGTGGTCAGGCCGGTGCCGAGAACGGCGCGTTGACCGTGATGTGCGGGGGCTCGCAGGCCGACTTCGACACGGTCGCTCCGGTCATCGCTGCGTTCGCCAAATCGTGCCGCCGGCTCGGCGAGGTCGGCGCCGGCCAATTGACGAAGATGGTCAATCAGATCTGTATCGCCGGCATCGTCCAGGGCCTCTCGGAGGCGATCGCCTTCGGTCAGGCGGCCGGTCTCGAAACCGACGACGTGATCGACGTGATCTCCAAGGGTGCTGCGCAGTCGTGGCAGATGGAGAATCGCTCGAAGACGATGGCCCGCGGTGAATTCGAATTCGGGTTCGCCGTCGAATGGATGCGCAAGGACCTCGGCTTCTGCCTCGACGAGGCCCGCCGAAACGGCGCCAAGCTCCCGCTCACCGCGCTCGTCGACCAGTTCTACGCGCAGGTCGTCGCCAACGGCGGCAAACGATGGGACACCTCGAGCCTCATCACCCTGCTCACCTGACGTCGCCGCAGCGCCGCCCTCACCCCTCGCCACTCGCGCCCTGAGAAGGTTTGAGCAAAAAGTGGACGTGGCGTCCACGAACCGACCCTTCGCTGCGTTTCCACCGGCTCGAGCAGGCGGCTTCGCATAGGCTCGCCTGATGTCGCGCATGCCGATCCATTCAGCAGAAGCCCCCGCTGCACTCGGGCCCTACTCGCAGGCGATCGATGCCGACCCGTTCGTCTACCTCGCCGGACAGACGCCTGTCGATCCGGCGACGGGGGAACTCGTCGAGGGCGGTATCGATGTGCAGACGAACCAGGTCCTCGACAATCTCTTCACGGTGCTGGCTGCAGCCGGACTGACCGCCGACGACGTCGTCAAGGTCAACGCCTATCTGACGGACCTGCCGAACGACTTCGCGGCGATGAATGCCGTCTACAAGACGAAGTTCGCCGAACCGTACCCGGCGCGCACGACCGTCGGAGTGGCCGCGCTGCCGTACGGAGCGAAGGTCGAGATCGAACTCGTCGCACGTCGACCGCGGTAGAGCCTCGGTTGCCGGGTTCGCTATCGAGTCGCGGCGTGCAGTGCGTCGATCACTCCCGCCAATCGCACGCTTTCTCGACGCCCGAACACTGGTGCGGCGTCGCCGTTGACGACGGAGGCGAACTGATCGAGCATCTCGACGAAGGCGTTGGCCCCCTCGACGTCGGTCACCTCCTTCGAACCGTCACGGCGCTCGATCATGATCACGGAGGAACCGAGCGGACCCGGGGCGTGAAACCCGGGCAGCGTCAGGATTCCCTCGGTTCCCGACACTTCGAGGACCCGTCTGGCCGGAGCTTCGAAACTGACATCGAAGCTGCTCCCGAGTCCGCCGCCCCAATCGACGAAGCCGGTCATCGATACGTCGACGTGCTTCGCGTTGCGTGTTGCCGATCCGGCAACGGCCGCATGGTCGCGGCCTGCGATCAGCATCGCCGGTCCGAGGCAGTAGATCCCGACGTCGAACAGTGCGCCGGCACCCCGTTCATCGAATCGGTGATTCGTCGGGTCGGACGACGGATAGGTGAAGACGCTGCGCACCGAACGGAGTGCGCCGATGGTGCCGTCAGCGCAACACTGCAGTACCCGTCTGGCGCGCGGATGGTGTGGCCACATGTAGGCCTCCATCAGCACTCGGCCAGCGGATTCGCCAGCGTCGAAGACGTCGATCGTGTCGGTTGCAGACATCGTCAACGGTTTCTCGCACAGTACGTGCTTGCCGGCTTGCAGTGCCCTCAGGATCCACGGCTTGTGGCCGTCATTCGGGAGCGGTATGTACACGGCGTCGACATCGGCTCGCTCCAGTAGCGCCGAATATGGGTCGCGCCCGCCGTCGCTGCGGCTCGCCTCGGCGACGATCTCGTGGCGGTCTCCTTCGAGCATCGCTGGCTTGAGGCTCTGGTTGTAGATCTTCGAGGTGGCACCAATGATGCCCCAGCGCAACGGATTCATGTCAGCAGGTGTAGCACGCCACATCACCTCGTCAGGCAGAGTGCCGACCTGGAGCAAGCGCGAGCGGCAGGCTGGACACGCCTCGAATCGTCAGCCGGTCGCGCCACGTCGGCGTCGCCGTCATCTCGATCGTCTCGAATCGTTTGATCAACGATCCGATGGCGACCTCCGCTTCGAGCTTCGCCAATGAAGCACCGAGGCAGTAGTGGATACCGGCGGACAGAGCGACGTGGCGACCGGCGTTCGGCCTGTCGAGCCGCAGGGCGTGAGGATTCTCGAACACCGACGGATCGTGATTCGCAGCACCGAGGATCGTCATGACCATCGACCCGGACTGCACTGTCACATCGCCGTAGCGCACCGTTTCGGTCGGTACCCGAACCGTGTGCTGAACCGGACCGTCGAACCGCAACAATTCGTCGACGGCGGCCGATCCGATCGTCGGGTCGTCACGCCAGCGGCGGAGTTCGTCGCGGTTGTTCAGCAACGCCAATGTGCCGTTGCCGATCAGATTGACCGTCGTCTCGTGCCCGGCGACGTACAGCAGGGTGACGAACGACAGCAATTCGGCGGTGCTCATCCGCTCGCCGGCTTCTTCGACGGTGATCAACGCGGAGAGAACGTCGTCGCCGAGGTGCTGTCGGCGGTCCTCGATGACTTCGCCGAGGTATGCGCCCATCAGCCTGCTCGCCCGCTCGGCGTCGTGCAGCGTCTCGGTGGACGACGTCGGCTCGAGCGCAGCGGTCAAGGCCTGCGACCAGTCGCGAATGTCGTCGGAGCGTTCGGTCGGCAGGTCGAGGAGATCGGAGATCACCTGGAACGGGACGGGGAAGGCGAGGGCATCGACCAGTTCGATCGATCCGCGCTCTGCAGCTGTGTCGAGGATGGCGTCGACGAGCGACTGGATGCGGCTGCGCAGGCGTTCGATCGCGCGCGGCGTGAAGGCCAGGTTGACGAGTCGACGGAGGCGGGTGTGGTCGGGCGGATCGAGGTTGAGGATCGTCTTCGCAGCGGTGCCCTGTTCCCGTCGTTCGCGTAGCGTCTCGAGCCGCGCCTGGCGGATCGGGTCCGATGGTTCGGTCGCGTTCGCCTCCACATCGCGTGAGAATTCGCCGCCGCGCAACGTCCGGCTGACATCGTCGTATCGCGTCAACACGGTGAATCCGAATGGGCTGACGTGCACCGGCTCTGTCGATCGGAGGATGTCGTAGAACGGATACGGGTTCGCCCGGAAGGCAGGGTCGAACGGGTTGAACAGTGGGCCGGACGACGCCGTCTCGGCAGCCGTTGCAGACACTGCGTCCGGGGACGCGGCGATGTCGGTCACGACGATCGTCCGACGCTCACATCGACCTGCTCCTGACCATCGGCGACGGGAGCCTGCAGATGGCCGAGCGGGTCAGCCCAGGTGTACGTCGTCGCTGGGGGTTCGCCCCACAGCACCCATTGCGCACCATGGATCCGCTCGGTGAGCACCTGCACTGCGACGGTCCCGAGGTCGGCGGGTCGCAACAGTGGCAGTCCGAGGTCGCTGATCCTCGCTGCGCCGTCATCACCGAGAATCGGCGTGTCGACGAAGCCAGGGTTGATCGAACTGATGCACACGCCGAATGGTTCGAGCAACGGTGCCATCGATTTGACGAAGCCGACGACTGCATGTTTCGTCGTGCCGTACATCGGATCGAACGGCGTTCCGACCAGTCCGGCGAGTGAGGCGGTGACGACGATGTCGCCGGCACCCGCTGCACACATCGCCGGAACGAGGGCGCGTGTTCCGAAGACGACTCCGTCGAGGTTGACGCCGACGATGCGCCGATAGTCGGCGTCGTCGAGGTTGCCGAGCGGCACGGGTCCGATGTCGGAGAGGTCGATGCCGGGGTGAGTGGTGATCCCGGCGTTGAGGAAGGCGAGATCGAACGGGCCGAAGCCGTTGACGACATCGGTCCACTGGGCAGAATCGGCGACGTCGAGGTGGGCGTACTGCGCACCGACCTGTTCGGCGAAGAACTCACCTGCCTTGTCGTTGACGTCGGCGACGACGACCGAGGCACCCTCGGCGATGAGACGCCGGGCGATCCCCGCACCGATGCCGGAAGCGCCTCCGGTGACGATGGCATGGCGGCCGGCGAAGGGGAGTCGATCACTCATCCGGTATGTCCTGCTTCCTGTTCACGACGGCCGCCATTCGGCGATCAACCCGGTGGTCGCCGTCCGCTTGCGCATTCCCTGGATCTGATGTAAACACCTGTGTATACATCTGTCAAGTGGAACGATCAGTGGACGTGTCACCGGCGAGCGCCTGCGCATGCCGCGGGCCGAACGCCGGGTGCAGATCATCGCTGCGGGTGCCGCTGCCTTTCTGCGTGCCGGATTCGACGGCACGTCGATGGACGACGTCGCCAAGCAGGCCGGCGTCACCCGACTGATCGTCTACCGCATCTTCGAATCGAAGGAACAGCTGTACCGGGCGGTCCTCGACACGGTGCTCGACGATCTCGCCGACTGCTTCGTCGACAGGCAATCCGAACTCGCCGCCCACGGCGGCGTCAGCCACCTGTTGCTCGGCGTCGCCAGGCGTCAACCGGACGCCTTTCGTCTGCTGTGGCGGCACGCTGCGCACGAGCCGATGTTCCGCGAGTATGCATCAGCCTTTCACGCAGGCGTCGAAGGATACGCCGATGCACTGTTGCAGCCACCGATCTCCGAGCCGGCACTACGCCGTTGGGCCGTTCGCACCGTGACGGCGTATCACTACGACGGTATCTGCGCGTGGCTCGACGACGGGGGTTTCGATGGCGACGCCGAACGTGACCGAGCGTTCGAGTTGCTGTTGTCGAACGGCTCACGTGCACTCGTCCACGCCTGGCACGCCGCCCCTCCGCCCCTCCGCCCCCCGCCCCCCGCCCCCGCGAAATTGACCAGGGGGTTCGTTCGCTGAGCCCACATCATCGCGGTCTGTGAAAAACGCCGAGGGAGGAGCGACAGTGGCAACGCACTCGGGTGTTCACAATCGCATGTTGACTTTCGTCACTCTGAAGGCGAGAATCGGTGCGAGCCACGACAAGGTCGAGAGCTATCGCTCTCGGGTCGATACGGGGCAACGAGCTGGACCGACGAGTGGCTGAGCCGAAGGGGCGACGAGACAGGGAGCTGACCGCCTGGGAGTCGGCTCCGAAGTCGAGCGGTTTCACATTCGAGGGGAGCGTCGACCGCCTGCGCTTTCTCAGCGGTAAGGCGGCAGGCAGCGCTCGACATACTCGTACTCGATTGACGCTCGGATTCAGGCTGGCACTCCTCGTTGGCATCGCCGCAGTGGTGACCGTCGCCGCGGTTCTCTCCCGTTGATGCTTCGCAACACGGGGAAGTAGATATCCCCGGAAGAGGACTGCACCAGTGCTCGGCCACGAACGGCAGCGCACGGTCAGGAGCGTCGACCGGCTGAGGCTCCTGCTCCGAGCGCGTGCATCGAACAACTGCGGTGACCGGACGTCCGGGTGAGGTTTGAGTCGACGGTGCGCGGCAGCGCGCGATGTGCGGCAGCGCGCGATGTGCGGCAGCGCGCGATGTGCGGCGAGGTCTCAGCGGGTTGCTTCGTCGACGGCGTCGACGATGCGGTCGATCTGCGCGTCGGTGGCGACGAGTGGCGGGCAGAACGTGTTCGTGTCGGCGGACGTCGCCCGTACGATCACGCCGTTGACGAGCATGCGGTCGCGGATCGCCAGCGCGTCCTGGTCCGGGCGCAGGCCGATCGCCCAGACCGCACCTTCGCCACGGACGTGATCGATCTGACCGTCCTTGGCCAGCGAGCGGAGCCCGTCGGCGAGTCGATCGCCGAGGTGCGGCACCCGATCGATCAACTGCTCTCGTTCGAAGATGTCGAGGTTGGCCATCGCTGCTGCGCACGCCGTCGGGTGGCCCGAGTACGTGAATCCGGTGCGCAGGATGTAGTCCGGGTTGGCCTCGAGCGGGCCGCGGATCGCCGGGCCGACGAACACGCCGCCGAGCGGCTGGTAGCCGGAGGTGACCGCTTTTGCGAAGGTCACGAGGTCCGGTGTGACGCCGTAGTGGTTGGCGGCGAACCACGAGCCGAGTCGTCCGAACCCGGTGATCACTTCGTCGAAGATCAGGTGCGCTCCGTGCTGGTCGCACAGGCGCCGCAAGCTCTCCAGATAGCCGTCGTGCGGCGGGAAGACACCGGCGGCACCTTGCAGCGGCTCGGTCAGAACGGCAGCGATCTCGTTCGAACGGGAGGCCATCAACGACGCCAGCGCCTCGACATCGTCTGCAGGGACCTGCACGACATCGGAGACCAGCGGGCCGAAGTTCTCGCGGTTCGGAGCGATGCCCTGCGCGCTGGTGCCGCCGTACGCGGTGCCGTGGTAGCCGCGAACCCTGCTGATGATCAGTGTCCGCTGCGGCTGACCGTTCAGCACATGGGCGAGGCGCGAGAGCTTCATCGCCGTGTCGACCGATTCCGATCCCGAGCCGGTGAAGAATACCCTGGCGCCGGGAATCGGTGAGATGCCGACGAGCCGCTCCGCCAGCGCTTCGACCGGTTCGTTGGTGAACGGATCGAACGTCGAGTAGGCGGCGAGTGTCATCGCCTGTTTGGCGATGGCCTCGGCGATCTCCGCGCGGCCGTGCCCGACTGCGCAGTACCACAGGCTCGCCATGCCATCGACGTACTCCCGACCGTCCGCGTCGTAGACGAACGCGCCGTCGCCGCGAACGATCTTGATGAACGACTCGCGGGCTGGTTTGGCGAAGGGATGCAGGAACGCTGACGGCATGGCGACGACGGTACCGAGAAAACTCGGACGTCCCGCCGAATGCGGCCCGACCGGACTCAGCTCGGATCGAGCCGGACTGCCTTGCGTCGCTGATACCAGTTCCATGCAGCACGCCACCCGATGAGGAAGAACGCCAGGAACAGGAAGGCGACGACGACGAACGAGAACGCCGTCCCCTTGTCGAAGGCGGTGTGACGGAGCAGCATGCCGATCGCCAGCGTGCCGATCCACACGGGAAGCCCGAACTCGACGGCAGTCGGCACGAGCCGCTTGGCAGTCGGCGTCCGTTGCACCGTCGCCAACACCACGACCCACGAGACGGCAAGGGCAATCAGGAACGGGGCGGCAACCGTCAACGTTCCGCCGATCGCCGATCCCTCGCTATGGGCATCGCGGCCGAGGGCGACGAAGAAGACCACGAAGCAGGTGTCGACGATGAAGCAGACGAGCCTTACCTTCCCGACCGACGAGCCGTCGATCGCAGCGGGACCCGGGGCGTTGGTCGTCTCGTTCACGATGGTCACGGTATCGGTGCAACTGGCTCGACTGGGACAGTGGTGGGTTCCGATGCGGCTGTATCCCGGTCGGCGCGGTTGTCGGCCGGGATGTCAGCGGGTGGGGCGGGCGCTTCGAGGGGTTCAATCACAACGGCTGGCGTCGCTTCGGTCAGCAGCGCCAACGGCAGCGAGATCGTGAACGTCGCCCCGCCGCCGGCCGTCGGAGATGTGGTGATCGTCCCGCCGTGCGCCGCAATGATTGCAGCCGTGATCGACAATCCGAGTCCACTGCCGCCAGACTCACGGTTTCGCGAGACGTCGCTGCGATAGAAGCGGTCGAACACGTGGGGTGCGTCCTCGGGTGAGATGCCGACACCGTGGTCCGCAATCGTCAACACCGCACTCGACGAGTCCGCCGTCAACGTGATGTCGATCGGCGTTTCCGGCGGAGTGTGGATGCCGGCATTTGCCAGCACGTTGGCGACCGATTGGGTGATGAGCGCCTGATCACCGATCACGGTTGCGTTGGTGAGTGTGGTGTTCGTCCGGCGGTCGGTGTGCACCACGCGGAAGTCCTCGACGAGACCGGCAACCACCTCGTCGAGCCGCACCGGCTTCTGCTGTGCCGCCCGCTTCTCGTCAGCGCGTGCGAGGGCGAGGAGGTCTTCGACCAGGCGACTCATGCGCGAGGATTCCTGCTCGATGCGGTCCATCGAACGATCGACCTGCACCGGATCCTTGTACCCGCGCCGGTGCAATTCTGCATACCCGCGGATCGAGGTCAGCGGCGTTCGCAACTCGTGTGAGGCGTCGGAGACGAAGCGGCGCAGGCGTGCCTGATTCTGCTGCTGCTCTTCGAAACTCGTCTCCAAACGGCCGAGCATGCCATTCAGCGTGGCGCCGAGTTGGCCGAGTTCTGTCTTGTCGGATGGCTGCTCGACGCGCTGATGCAGATCACCTGCAGACGAGATGCCGGCGGCCGATTGCTGCATCTTGCGCAACGGCCGAAGCCCGATACCGACGAGGATGTACGTCAGCCATCCGAGGGCCACGAGAATTGCTATCGCCGCAAACGTGACCGCCTTGACCGTCTCCGTCACCGTTTGGTCGACGCTCGTCGTCGGAAGGGCGGTCAGCAGAAACCCGTTTGCTGTCGTCTGCTCGTTGCCGGGTGGGACAAACGCAAGAACGCGCCACTGAGATTTGCCGTCGATCGAATTGACGGTGAAGGCGTGGCTCAGCTGAGCGTTCGTGAAGTCCATGGCGAACTTCGGAGGGCTGAGCTCGGGACTCATCATCGCCACGACGTTGCCTGCTGCGTCGCGAAGTTCGAAGTAGGCGTCGCCATTCAATGTTCCGACCCGCACGCCTGACGTCGATGGCAGCGTCGTGCGAATCAGCCCATCCAGCGATCGCGTGGCGCGGGCCTCCGAGGTCACCAGATCCTGATCGAGACGTTCTGTCAGAAAGCCACGCACGAGGCGCGGTACGACCATCCCGAGCACGATGAGTCCAAGGGTGAATGCGCCGATCGTCAGCAGCGTGAGGCGATTGCGCAGCGACATCAGGTGGCCCCCGGCTCCACGAGGTCCATGAAATTCAGACGCGTACAGTCGGTTTCATGGTGTAGCCGACACCACGAACCGTGTGGATGAGCGGCGCGCGGCCGGCGTCCACCTTGCGACGGAGGTACGACACATACGTCTCGACGATGTTGCCGTCGCCACCGAAGTCGTATTCCCACACGTGGTCGAGGATCTGCGCCTTCGAGAGGACACGCCGCGGGTTGCGCATGAAATAGCGCAGCAGCTTGAACTCGGTCGGCGTCAATTCGATCAGTTCGTCGCCGCGATGGACTTCGTAGGTCTCCTCGTCGAGCGCCAGGTCGTCGAGCACGAGTTGTCCGGATCGGGTCGTCTCGTGCGAGCGGCGCAGTACGGCGCGGATGCGAGCGACGAGTTCTTCGAGACTGAACGGCTTGGTCAGGTAGTCGTCGCCACCGATGGTCAGGCCACGGACGCGATCCTCGACGGCGTCCTTGGCAGTGAGGAAGACGACCGGGATACGACGGCCTGACTCTGTCAGCCGGCGCTGCACCTCGAAACCGTCGAGGTCCGGCAGCATCACATCGAGCACGACGAGATGAGGCCTGAATCGTTCGACTTCGCGCAACGCCTCATGGCCGTTGGCGGCGGAGGCGATTTCGAAGCCCTCGTAACGCAGCACGGTCGAGACGAGCTCGCGGATGGATGGCTCGTCGTCGACGACGAGCACTCTGGTTGCTTCGTCACTCACAGCCTGCATTCAAGCAGAGCTGAATCGGCGGCAGATGCGCAGACCCTGAGAACATCCTGAGATTCATCGCCGGCGTCCGCGCCGACCTGCGGCCGTGAAGTCAGCTGGACGCAGCCGGTTCGCTCCGATGGAACGTTGGATTTGCGTGGTCACTACATTGGCGGAATGGCCAATCAAGTTCCTCTCGTCGATTATCTGGTGCTCGGCGATGCTCCGCACCTGCAGGCGCACGAGTGTGTCAACTGCGGTGCCCGATACTTCGATCGCCGCAACGCCTGTGCGAGCTGTTTCGAGGATGTGTTCAAGACCGTGTCGGTGGCGACAGAGGGCGAGTTGACGACGTTCACGATCGTCACCTTCGCGGCGCCAGGCGTCCCGGTGCCGTTCGTTTCGGGCGTCGTCGATTGCGATGGCACGAGCGTGCGCACCAACGTCATCAATGTCGAAGCGAGCCCTGAGCACGTCTCGTTGGGGATGAAGGTGCGCTTGGCGACGTACTCGATCGGCACCGACGAGAACGGAACCGAGGCCATCGGTTTCGGCTACGAACCAATTTCTGCGAACTGACGTGCGGGCTGCGACACCCGCCTCGATGATGACGAACGCCCAGCAAATGACAAGGACGACCACTGATGAATACTGACCCGGTTTGGATACTTGGGATCACGATGACGAAGTTCGGGAAGCATGCCGGCAAGGACGTCGTCGATCTCGCTTCGGAGGCCGCTCGCGCGGCGTTGAAGGATGCCGGCGTTTCGATGCGTGACATCGGTGTGCTGGCTGCCGGGAACCTGATGGGTTCCGGCGGAATCGGTCAGCAGATCCAGAAGCAGATCGGCCAGACCGGCATCCCGGTGTACAACGTCTCCAACGCCTGCGCCACCGGGGCGACGGCACTGCGCACGGCGATCATGGCGGTGAAAGCCGGGGAGGTCGACTACGGCCTGGCCGTCGGCGTCGAAAAGCTCTCCGGTGCCGGACTGCTCGGCGGCGGCGGCAAAGCGAAGACTCAGGGTGCTTCGTGGGAGCCGTCCGGGCGATTCGGCGCCGTTGCGCCGACCGATGGCCGCATCGGCACCGATGCGATGCCCGGGACGTTCGCCCAGATCGGGATGGAGTACGGCCACAAGTACGGTGGAGCCACCTTCGAGTTGTTCGCCAGGATCTCCGAGAAGAACCATTCGCACTCGACACTCAACCCGCTTGCGGCGTACAGCAAAGCGATGAGCCTCGAACAGATCATGGGCGACGTGATGATCGCCTACCCGAACACCCGCCCGATGTGCTCCGCCAACTGCGATGGCGCTGCGGCTGCGGTCGTCGTCTCCGACGCCAAGTTGAAGACGCTGTCACTGGAGCAGCAGCGCAGGGCGATCAAGGTCTCGGCATCGGTGTTGACGAGCGACCCGTGGCAGGAATCGTGCCAGGTACTGCCAGACGTCAACACGTTGACGAAGAACGCAGCCAAAATCGCCTATGAGGCTGCAGGCATCGGTCCGGACGACCTCGACCTCGTCGAACTGCACGACTGTTTCGCGACCGCCGAACTCGTGCACTACGACAACCTCGGGCTGTGCGAAGAAGGTGGCGCCGTCGACTTCTTCAACTCCGGTGCGACGTGGCGTACCGGCAAGACGCCGGTCAACGTGTCCGGTGGTCTCGAGTCGAAGGGCCACCCGATCGCGGCGACCGGTATCGCCAACATCTGGGAGGTCTGCCACCACCTACGTGGCGAGGCCGGACAGCGCCAGATCGAAGGTGCCAAGGTCGGCCTCGCCCACGTCATCGGACTCGGCAGTGCCTGCGGTATCCACGTGTTGGAGAAGTCAGGCCTCTGACCCTCGGCGCAGTCAGGCCGGTGACCGAGCAGGCGAGGTTCCGCCGAGGGCGGTGACGCAGTAGCGCGTCAGCGCCTCGAAAAAGGCGTCGTCGAGCGGTTCACCGGTGACCAGTAGTCGGGCCATCGTCGCACCGATCAGCATGTTGCAGAACACGTCGACATTCTCGGGTGGCGGTATTTCGCCGCGGGCGACGGCCCTGGCGACGACGTCGTTGAGTTCGTGCTTCTTGTTGTCGCCGGATTGGTCGGCGAGCAGTGTGCCGAGTTCCTCGTTGCGCTGCGCTTCGCCGATGACTGCCCGCAGTACTTTGCCGAGCCTGCCGTTGAACAGTTGCTGGGCACGCTTGGCGATATGCATCAGGTCGTCGTAGAGCGAACCGCAGTCGATGTCCATCGTGATGTCGGTCTGCACGTGTACGACGTGGAGGACGAGTTCGATCTTGTTCTGCCAGCGGCGATACAACGTCGCTGTCGAGACTCCGGCGCGATGAGCGATGGCCTGCATCGAGGTGCCTTCATAGCCGTGCTCGATCAGCAGGTCGAGCGTCGCTTCGGCGATCGCCACGTCCGCCTCGGCGCTGCGCGGGCGACCACGCGGGAGAATGGTCGCATTCATCGCGACCATTCTCCCAAATGTGGGGTCCCGCTGGTGGACCGGAGGTTCATCAATCGCCAGCCAACTCCGACGCCTCGTCAGCGCCGACGCCTGCCAGTTCTGCATCGAGGTCGACGCCGAAGTCGCCGTCGACACCGAAGGCGTTGTCTGCGTCGCCGTCGCTGTCGAGTGACTCGCTGCGGGCGATGGCCGTCGCCCGTGCCGGCAACCAGATCAGGGCGACGAGCGCTCCGAGCACCGCAAAGCCGGCGCCGATGCGGACCGACGTGCTCATGGCGGTCACGTAGTGGATACTGGCGGTGTGGGCGAGATCCTGGCCGGCGGCACCGATCTGACGGGCGACGGAAACCGCTCCACCGATCGAGTCGTGAGCCGCACCGGCAGCAGCTGCCGGGAGGCCGCTGCTCCTCAGTGTCGCTTCCGGCATGTTGGAGTGGTAGCTGTTGGCGGCGATGCTGCCGAGGATGGCGACACCGAGCACGCCACCGAGTTCACGGGTCGTGTCGTTGACAGCTGACCCGACACCGGCTTTCTCCGGCGGGACGGCACCCATGATCGAGTCGGTGGCCGGTGTCATCGCCATGCCCATCCCGAAGCCGAGGATGATCAGCGTCGCGAAGACGATCGTGTAGCCGGAATCGACGTTCGCCAGTGAGAGGATGAACAGGCCGATGCCGACGCTGGTCAATCCGGCGGTGACGACGATCTTCGAGCCCAGTCTGTTCGTCAGTGGGGCGCTGACGCCGGCACCGAGGACGATCGCCAACGCAACCGGCGCGGTGCGGATGCCGGCAGCGAGGGCGTCATAGCCGAGGACGAACTGCAGGTACTGGGTGATGAAGAAGATCGAGCCGAACAGGGCGAAGAACGTCAGGCTGATGGCGATCGAGGCACCGCTGAAGCGTGGGTTGCGGAACAGACGGACGTCGAGAACCGGGTTTGCGGTGTGCAGTTCCCAGTAGACGAACGAGCCGATCATGACGATCGCCAGGCCGAAGGCGGCGAGGATGCTTCCGGAGACCCAGCCCCTGGAGGGTGCTTCGATGATGCCGTAGATCAGCGATGCGAGGCCGACGAAGGACATTGCCGTGCCGACGATGTCGAGCGGCGGAGCGTCGGCTTCTTTGGTCGGGGCGATGAGCAGGTAGCCGAGCACGATGCCGGCAATGACGACCGGAACGTTGATGAGGAAGACGGAACCCCACCAGAAGTGGTGGAGCAGCCAGCCGCCGAGCACCGGACCGATAGCGACCCCGAGGCCGGAAACCCCTGCCCAGATACCGATCGCCTTCGTGCGCTCCTTCGGGTCGGTGAAGGTGTTGGTGAGGATCGACAGCGTCGCCGGCATGATCAACGCGCCGCCGATGCCCATCGCTGCGCGGGTGCCGATGAGGCTCCAGGCAGACGTCGTGAAGGCGGCGAACAACGAGCCGGTTCCGAAGATGCCGAGGCCGATCATCAACGCCCCACGGCGTCCGAACTTGTCGCCGAGCGCTCCGCCGGTGAGCAGCAGGCTGGCGAACACGAGCGTGTAGGCGTCGACGAGCCACTGTTGTTGGCTGGCCGTGGCATGCAGATCCTCGACGAGCGTCGGCAGTGCGACGTTGAGAATGGTGTTGTCGAGCGACACCACGAGCAGGCTGACGCACAGTACCGCAAGTGTCAACCACCTCCGTTTGTAGATCATGTCTGCGTTCATCTTCGTCGCACCTTTCCGAAACGGTATCTTTTCGTTTCGTATTGAACGTACGCCGATGCTTTACGGAACGCAAGTGTTTCGTATGTGTCAGGAGGCACGTCTGACCACACATCCCCCACTCCAAAACCAAACTGAGTCCACCACGCCGCCAATATTGGCGGCAAACGGGCCGAAGAACCGCCAGCATCGCCTCAGCTGATGCTGGCGGTCTCCGGCTGCGGTGCGAGTTCGGTCGGTCGGGTCAGGGAGAACCTCGCCTTGAGACGCAGATAGAACGGTGTCAGGGCGTGCTGCAGTACGAGAATGAGGGCGAGGATCATGCCGGCGACGACACCGTCGAGCCACCAGTGATTGGCCGTTGCCGTGACGGCGAGAATCGTCAGCGCCGGATGCATCAGCACCCACCACCGTCGCTTGCTCGTACTGATCGACACGACTGCCCAGCCCACCAGCAACGCCCATCCGACGTGCAGCGACGGCATCGCCGCCAACTGATTCGACACGCCGCTGCCGCCCGTGCCGTACACCGACATCTTGAGGATCTCGGCGACATCGACGAAGCCGAGTTGCGGCATCAGGCGTGGGGGAGCGACCGGAATCGTCTGCAGTACGAGGCAGCCGGCCGTCAACAGCGCGAGCGCGTTGCGCATCGACGCGTACCGATGGCGATGGCGGATGAAGACCCACAGCAACATGATCCCCACGGCCGGGACGTGAACGACGGCGTAGTAGACGTTGAGGAACTGCATGAACCAGCGCACGTGCAGGAATGCTCTCATCAGCGTCAGTTCGCTGGGGAAATGCAGTCGTTGCTCGAAGTGCCAGACGTCGAGCGCATGTTCTGTCGCCCCGGCGATCTTGGTGACGGCATGTTCGTGCACGTACTGCCAGAGGGCGTAAAGGGCCAGCACGATGGTCGCTTCACGGGCGACTGCGACCACGGGATTCAGCGACGGTCGGTGCGCCAGGCGGATGATGAGCACGACGAGGAGCAGGCACGCAGCCATCTGCGCGGCAATCGTCGGGTCGAGCCACATTTGTTCGATTCTATGGCAGCAGAACTCTCTGGCAGCAGAGCTCTCTGGCAGCAGAACTCTCTGGCGCAGAGCGACGTCCACGAGCTGCGGGGGACGGAGAGCGCGCAGATGGCGGACGGAGCCACGGCAGCGCGTCGACTCGGGACGGCGTTACCGTTGACGTATGCGCGCCGCTCGACTTCACGACATTGGTGGGACCTTGCAGTTGGATTCGTTGGAGGACCCTGTCGCCGCGGACGGCGAGGTGCTCGTCGATATCGCGTACGCGTCGGTCAACCCGCTCGATGTGTGGATCAGTCATGGCAGTCCGGGGATGGCGGGCGCGAATCTGCCGTGGATTCCCGGTTCGGAGGCATCCGGCCATGTCGATGGACAGCCGGTGCTCGTGCGCGGAGGCGGCCTCGGGTTCTCCCGACAGGGCCTGTTCCGCGACCGGGCGAGCGTTCCATCCGACTCGGTGCTGCAGCTCCCGAGCGGCGTCGATCTGAGACAGGTGGCCGGGCTCGCAGTTGTCGGGATCACGGCATGGCATGCATTGCATACACGCGGATCGGTCCAGCCGGACGACCGGGTCGTCGTCCTCGGGGCAAGTGGTGGTGTCGGTTCCGTGGCCGTGCAGTTGGCCAAAGCCGCCGGAGCGACGGTGTGGGGCCAGACAGGATCGGACGCCAACGCTGCGGTGATCACCGGTGATGGTGCAGATCACGTCGTGGTGTCCGGGGCTGAGGGCCTTGCGACTCGGCTCGCCGATTTCGCTCCGACGCTCGTCCTCGACCCTCTCGGCGGTGCGTACACCGATGCAGTGGTGACATCATTGTCCAACCGCGGCCGCCTCGTCGTGTACGGGACGTCGGAGAACGAGCAGGTCACATTCAACATGCGCCAGATGTACCGCAAGGCGGTCAGTATCTTCGGTTACTCTGGCATCCTTGGATCGCCCGCCGACGAACGCCAGGTGCTGTCGACGTTGCTGGCGATGATGGCAGACGGTTCGTTGCGCATCCGTCTCGGCGATGTTCTGCCGTTGGAGGATGCCGACGAGGCCTTCTCGCGGATTCTGCAGCGACGCGCCGGCGGCAAACTGCTGCTCGATCCCAATGCATGAGCTGATGAGGGTGTAGAACGTGGTCGATGACGACCGTGCAACTTCGCCGCTATGAGCTCTATCCCGAGGTGGTCGACCAGTTCCTCGCCTGGTTCGACGATGTGCTCGCTGTGCGGGGTGAGTTCGGCTTCAAGGTGGAGTTCGCCTATCTCAACCGCGAATCGAGCGAGTTCACGTGGGCCGTCAGCCACGAGGGCGATTTCGACGCCGTCGAGGCGGACTACTTGGCGTCGCCCGGACGGGCAAACCTCTCCCAAGGCATCCCTTCGTGGTTCTCTGCAGCACACATCGCCAAGGTCGACGTCATCAAGTAGCGCCAAACGCCCGACGGGCCAACTGCCTCAGAAGCGGGTGTTGATGACCCTGCCGATTCGTTCTGCTGCGCTCGGCGCCAGGTCGGCGACGACAAAGGTGCGCTGTAGCCAGCGATCGCGACCGTCGAACCTCGGCGCGAAGGGAGTGCGTCCATGGACGGCGCAGTTGTTGTCGATGACCAGCACATCGCCAGCGGTCAGCACGACGCCGGTATGGCAGGCGGCTGTAGCCTCGCCGAGCGCCCGCAGCGCGGCCTCGGCAACGATGTCGACGCCGACCATCAGATCGGCGTCGAACACCATCGTCGGGTTCACCGGATCCCCGCTCAGCACGGCAACCGGTTCGCCGAGATAGCTCTCTGCGCCGTGCAGGTAGGACTCGTCGACAGCGGTGCGGAACCTCGGCTCGAACAGCACGTTGCGAACAGCCGCCGGTAGCAGTTCGCTGACGACGCGGATGGACGACAGCGTGGTCCTGGCGATGCCGTCGCGGTCCCCGCGGAGGCACAGCAGCACGAGGTAGCGGGGGCGGTGCGGATGGAATGCTGCCTCCGTATGGAACATCAGCTCGACCTTCGAGGACGTGCTGATCTGACGGGCCTCCGTCCCCTGGACCGGCAGGATGTTCTGGACGAGTTCACCGCCGAGTTCGGGCTCGTAGCCGACGGGCTGGCCGAGACGGCGGGCGATCGTCAACAGCACCATCTCGCTGATGCGATCGAACTTTGAGGTTGCAGATGTGGGCGTCTGCGGGGTGAGCGGCAGTTCGCCGACCGGCAGGCCGCGGATCAGCAGTGCTCCGCTGACTTCGCCGCTGTCCGTGAAGTCGACGAGCGCGTCGTGCAGTCCTCCAGGCAGGAAGCGCCCGGCGTGTCCGGCAGCCGAAACGGCACGATCCCAATCGACGGGAGCGTGTCCGAGGTCGATGTCGAGATCACCGACATCGAGAGTGCGTGGTAGCGGGTGGAGCAGCGTCGTGCTGAGCATGGCAGAAAACCCCCTCGTCGAATGGAATACAGGAGCCAATTATAGCAGATTCGGAATAGATATTCCAGCGTCCTCCTGGCATGCTGAAAGCGTCAGCGCCGGTCGCCGCGACGTCCTACGATGCGGAATGTGGATGTCGCCGGCCGGGTCGCCGAACTTGCCGAGCTGCTGACTCCTGCAGAGCGCCGCGTCGCCCACCAGGTGCTGACCCGTCCGGAACTCATCGCCTTCGGAACCGTCGCCGAATTGGCTGCGGAGTCACAGGCAGGCGCTGCCACCGTCGTTCGGCTGGCGACCAAGCTCGGCTACGACGGATTCACCGGCCTGCAGGACGCCGTCCAAACCGAACTGGGTAAGCGACTGCGCCCAGCAGCCCAACGCATTCGCGAGCCGGCTCCTGACGACGTCATCGGCAGGACGCTTGCCACCGAATTGGAGAACCTCCACGCGACGCTCGAACAGTCACGTCATGCAGGCTTCGAGATCGCCGTCACCCATCTCGTCGATCCCGCGAAGCGCATCGGCGTGCTGTCGGGGGAAGCATCCCGTGGCATCGCCACCCATTTCACCGGCGAACTCGGCTCGCTACGGGGTGGTGTGACGCTGATCGACGGCAACGAGGTCGCGGTACTCCGGGAACTGGCGCTGCTCAGCCCCGGCGACGTGGTGGTGGCCATCGATCTTCGCCGCTACGACCGCTGGACGGTCGAGGCGTTGCGTTGGGCGCGTGAGCACGAGATCGAGGTGATCGCCCTCTCGGACAGCGCGCTCTCGCCGATCGCCGAAAACGCTGTCGCCGCCTTCACCGTCGCCGCTGCCGGCGCGGGACCGTTCGACAGCCACGTCGGCACCTTGGCGTTGCTCAACGCCATCGTGACCGCCGCCGCCGCCCGGCTGAAGAAGTCGGCGGCACAGCGGTTGGATCGCCTCGAAATGGCATGGCAACGTGCAGGAGCACTCCGCGACCTGGGCTGAACTGGACATGGGCTAGACATGCGGGAACGCCAACTGGCACGATGAGGAACGAGGCACCCGATGAGCAACGATGTCGAGACGGTCGAGCGGTTGATGCCGGTGCCCGCCGAGAAGATCTTCGCGCTGATCGCCGATCCGCGGCGCCATCACGAGTTCGATGGCTCCGGGACGGTCCAGCAGGCAAATACGGTGCCAGACCATCTGGCGCTCGGAGCAAGTTTCGGGATGGACATGAAGATCGGACTGTTGCCGTACAAGATGATCAGCACGGTGATCGAATACGAGGAGAATCGCTTGCTGGCGTGGCAGACACGACCGAACGTCGCACTCCTCGGCAAGGTTATCGGTGGGCGGATCTGGCGGTACGAACTCGTGCCGCAGGGCGATGGCACACTCGTCAGGGAATCGTGGGACATCAGCGAAGAACGGGTCAAATCGGCGGTGGCACCGATGCGTTCTGCCACCCGCAAAGCAATGACGTCGACGTTGGAACGCATCGAAAAGCTGCTCGCCCGTTGACCCCCCTCCGGCGGTCCTTTGGTGGTCCGTCTGCGACGGTTGGGTCCCGGAAACGCCGCAGGAGCGGCCCATGAGGGCCGCTCCTGTTCGGTGGGCTACTGCTCGATCGGTCGGGATTGCTCCCCGACGGTCAGGCGGCGGCCGTTGGTGAGGTCAGGTCGTAGAACGTCGTGCTGCCGATCGTGACGGTCTTGAAGTTCGCCTCCACCCAGGTCGTGATCTGGCTCGAGGTCCCGGAGTTCCCACCGGTGCCTCCGGCGACGAAGTAGTGAATCTTGCCAGCCGTGACGTAGCTCTCGAACTGCGTCAGCGTCGGAGTGGCGTCGGTGCCGTTGAAGCCACCGATCGCCATCACCGGCTCACCGCTGGCAATCTGGTAGCCGGCACCATTGTTGGCTCCGATCGTTGCCAAGACCCACGTGTAGTTGCCGGCGTTGGTCTGCAGCGCGGTGACGACGTCGGCGCTCGGCGCTGTGGCGTTGAGCAGGCCGCCGATACCGCCGAAGCCACCCTGACCGCCACCGAAGCTCGGACCGCCGGTTTGGGTGCTGGCCGTACCCCCGGTCGCAGTCCCGGTTGCGCCGGTGGGGGGTCCGCCCTGGCCACCGAAGCCGCCGGGGCCGCCACCGAAGCCGCCGGGGCCGCCGCCGAAGCCGCCGAAGCCGCCGCGTCCTCCGGACGGGCCAGCTGAGGGAATCGAACCGGTGTGCGCAGTTGCTGCGGTCGCGATGCTGTACGCGGTCGGTCCGGCGAGGCCAGCAGTCAGTGCCGCTGCAACGGCGATTTTGCCGACGGTCTTGTGAACCTTCGGGCCTGCGAGCAGAGCGACCTCGCCGACGAGGCCGACGGCGACGATGCCGTAGCGCAACCACGGGTTCCAGTTCGGCGTGCGATCGAGGAGTTCGTATGCCCACACGACTGCAGCACCAAGCGTTGCAGCGAGCACCGCTCTTCCGATGAGCGTGTTGCGACGGTTCCAGAACACGGCGGCACCGATCCCGACGAGCGCGCCGATCGCCGGCGCCAGGGCGACGGTGTAGTACGGGTGGATGATCCCTTTTCCGAGGCTGAAGGTGATCGCCGTGCCGAGGAGCCAACCGCCCCACAGGATGAATGCTGCACGGGTGCGGCTCGTGCGTGCCCTGCGGAATGTCAGCACCAGGCCGGCGACGAGCAGGATCAGTGCGGATGGCAGCAACCATGACGCCTGGCCGCCGAATTCACTGTTGAACATCCGCAGCCAGCCGGTTGCACCCCACATGCTGGTGCCCCCGCCGACGCCTCCTCCGACACTGCCCGTCTCCGAGCCTGTCAACCTGCCGAAGCCGTTGTAGCCGAACACGAGGTTGAGCACGCTGTTGTCCGTCGAACCGCCGATGTACGGGCGGCTGGACTTCGGCCACAGCTCGACGATCGCCACCCACCAGCCGGCGGAGACGATCAGCGCAACACCCGACAGTACGAGCTGCCACAGGCGCTTGCCGAGCTTGGGTGGGCCGGCGAACAGGTAGACGAGGGCGAACGCCGGGACGACGATCAGCGCCTGCAGCATCTTCGTGAGGAACCCGAAGCCGACCGCAGAAAAGGCGAACATCAACCACTTCGTGCTGCCGTCTTCGACAGCTCGTGTCATGAAGTAGGCACCGGCCGTCAACAGCAGCACGAGGAGAGCGTCGGGATTGTTGAAGCGGAACATCAATGCGGCGACCGGCGTGACAGCCATGATGGCTGCGGCGATCAAGCCGGCAGACGGTTTGAACCACCGGCGAACAGTGGTGTACAGGATGCCGACAGCGGCGACTCCTTCGAGCGCCTGCGGGACGAGCACGCTCCAGGAGTTCAGCCCGAAGATGCGAGCGGAGATCTCCATGATCCACAGTGCCGCTGGTGGCTTGTCGACGGTGATGAAGTTCGCAGCGTCCGAGGAGCCGAAGAACATTGCCTTCCAACTCTTCGTGCCGGCCTGCACGGCTGCGGTGTAGAAACTGTTGGCCCATCCGGAGGCGCCGAGGCCCCACATGTACAGCACGGCAGTGGCGACCAGCACACCGATGACGCTCGGACGGACCCAACCTGGATCCTCCGGACGGCCGCGCACGAGGCGCCGGAGCCGGGAGGTGGATCCCGGCCCGGCTCCATCGTCCGGCACCTTGTCGGGGTCGGGTCGACGTCCCGGAGGTGACTCGTGGGACTCGTCGAGCACGCCGTGATCGGGGTGACCGGGGTGACCGGGGTGATCAGTGAGCGGAGGGGTCAGTGTCGTAGCCATGAAGGTACGATCCGCGCCGAACCTCAGTATTTGCTCAGTCCAAGCGCCAACTGGACTTGGATTCGACAGGGTGCCGAAATTGGGGGCTCGGCTGGCCGCTGTCGCTGCGAAGCGTCGGTCATCGAGACCAACTGCCGATCCGCCTGCTGAATTTCAGCACCCTGTCAGTCGAGCGCAGCTTTCCAGGCCTTTGCCTTCTTGCGTCCCGAGAGCAGGTTGATGGTTTGCAGGATCGCCCCGCCGCTCGGGTATTCCATGCAGATCAGCCATTCGGCCCCGCCCGTCTCGACCTCGAGCGCGGCGCCGGCCATCGACTTCGGCCAGCTGACTGACATCTGTTCGCGGTTGCTGCGGAACAGCTGGATCGATTCGCCGCTGCGGAGACGCTCTTTGAGCGTGTCGGCGTCGGCGTTCAATCGTTTGGCGACCCATCCGGAGAACGACTCGGCGGCGGGGATACCGAGCACGAGCGACAGTTCGCTGCCGTCCCATGTGAGCTGACCGGCGACCGGGAACGGGTTGAGCTTGTTCTGCAGCAGCCAGACGTTCTCGGTGAGTGTGTTGGTGGTGTTGATCATCGTCTTCAGTCCTTGTGTCGGGTGGTTGTTGGTGTCGTGGTTGGTGTCGTGGTTGGTGGTGGGAGTCAAGAATGTGTTGGAGGTCGCGATGGTCGCTACAGCTGGGGGTTCGCCTGGAAGAGGCCGCCGATGGTCGCCGCAAGGGTGGCCTGATCGCTGCTCTCGCCGAGGATCACCGTGGTGTTGCGGATGGTTGCGAAGCCCTCCTCCTCGTCGCTGGTGGTGAAGGCGTAACCGGTCGAGCCGGCGACGGTGCCCTGCTCCTGGTTGGAGGTGCCTTCGAGCAGCGACTGGTAGAAGGCGTTGGTGTCGGCGTCCGACAACGGTGCCTTGAGCTCCATGAAGATCAGGACGCTGAGCTTGCCGGTCGTCGCATCGACCGCCTGGACGGCACCGATTGCTGCGAGGTACTGCGATACGCCACCGGTGCTGGTGATTGCCGAAACGAGCGATTGCGCATCGGCGTCGGTGAACGGCACCAACTTCTGGCCATCCCACGGTGTCAACAGCGTTGCCGGATCGACGAACGGGACGCCGCTGGCCGTCGTCGCCTCGGGAATCGTGAACGCCGGTGCTACGGGCCCCGTCGATGGTGCCGTCGCCGCTGTGGTGACAGGCGTCGTCCTGACCGGTGCGGTCGTTCTCGGCGCAGCGGTCGTCGCAGCGGTGGTCGTCGCAGCGGTGGTCGTTGCCGCAGCTGTCGTCGGCGCGCTGGTCGCTGCAGCGTTCGTCGTGTTCGCCGCGGTCGTCGTGGCTGTCGGATCGTCGCCTGCGCATTTCGTCAGACCAGCGGCCTTGGAAACGGCCTGCAGCTTTGTCGTCTCGTCGTTGTACGAAGCGAGTTCCTGGTTGACCTTGGCCTCATCGTTGTTCTTCGCAGCAGCGATGGCGCTGGTCAGGTGTGCCTGGCTCGCGGTCGCCGCGGAGACGATGTTGTCGCGACTCGTCTTCAGCGCACCCGTCAGCGTCAGCGCTGTCATGCTCGAGACGCCGGTCTTGGAGATGTCGAGGATCTGCTGGAGCTTCTTCGCCTCGTCCTTGAGGTCCGTCGGTGGAGCGACCTTGTCGGAGTAGTCACGGACCTGCTGGCAGATGGCGTCGGCCTGCACCTTGAACTGATCAGCAGAGAGACCGCTCGATGAACTGCCGCAGCTCACGGCGGCAGCGCTGAGGCCGACGGCGACGATCGTCAGCCGGCTGATGCGGTGGAGGGAACGCCCCCCGCCGCTGCGTCGGTTCGAGTTGGAGAAGTGTGTGTACTGCACGATGTGCTCGCTTTCATCAGGAAGGGTTCGCCCGAACCCGGAGTCCACAATGACGCATCGACCATCGCCGCGTCGTGAGCAGTCGCTACTCAATCGACGCGTTGGATAGTCGAGTCGTCGTTGAGTAATGCTTCAATCGCCATGACAGGTCCGGGAAGTCAGCGGTTTTGAATACCGAGCCCGAGGCTCTCTGCCAACTCCCGTCTGTTCGTCACGCCGAGCTTGGTATGGATGCGCTGGAGATGGTTGTCGACGGTCCGGGTGCTGAGGAAGAGGATGTCGGCGACATCTTTGCTCGCCTTGCCGGAACAGACGAGTGCTGCAATCTCGTGCTCCCGCTGTGTCAACGAGACGACGGTGTCGGCGCTGACAGCCAGCGCCGAGCGGAGGCCGTCACAGCGCAGGACATCGTCGCCCGCGAGCTGTCGCAATCGGGTCGCGGCGCGTTGGTCCCCTTCGGTGCGGGCGAGGTCCGCAGCCTGCGCCGAGAGGCGTGCCGCGAACGGCAGGAGGCCGAGTGCGCGGAACGCTCCCGCCGCCATCTCACGCGACGCGGTGGGGCGATCGATGACGGCATTGGCGAGCGCGCGGTAGGCGTCGGCAATCGGCGCCTCGACGTGTCCCGCTACGTGCAGCAGACGTTGCGCAGCATGGACGCTGGACCGATGGAGCGCTGCGCTGGCGGACAGTTCCGCTGCGCCGCCGTAGTCACCGCGCTCTGCACAGCATTCGCCCGCAGACATCAGCAGGCGGAGCCCTTCGTCGCTGCGACCGATGCCGATCAGCGCCAATCCGGCACTGATCGGTAGGTCGCAGCCGAAGAGCAGGACGCCGAGCATCGAAGCATCGAGCAGCGGCTCGACTCGATGAAAAGCTGCGGCGGGTTCACCCGCCTCGAGATCGCAGAGCGCCAGCATCACCGCTGTCGATCGCAACAGGTACGGCTGCAGGTTCGGTGTGCACAACACTGCTGCTTGTTCGCTGAGTCTGCGTGCTTCGGTGATCTCGCCGAGCGAGAGCAGGCACCTTGCCAGACACAGCCGAGCGGCGACGGCCGCAATGGGGCGGGGCTGATCGACGACGGACGCCAGGATCTCGGCGGCGTGGCGCCGGCCGGCCTCCATCCAACCGCCACGGATCTCGCAGATCGCCCGGTACATCAGCAGTGAGATCGGGTGGAACGTCGGGTCGGCATCCGGATGTGCCAGGTGGAAGTCGTACGACGTCGCTGCGGCCGCGATGGCGGCCTGGTAACGACCGGACGCCGTCAGCGTGGCCGTCCCGGCAAGGTTGTACGGCACGAGCTTCGAGGGTTCGATCGAATCAGGAGCGTCGGTGCCGAGCCCCGCTGCTGCGGCGAAGGCCTGGCCGGCGTCGGCGAGGGTGGTGACCTCGAGAAATTGCAGCGTCGCTTGCCAGGGTCCCTGTGGCAGCGTGGTGCTCGCCCTGGCCAACAGCTCCAGCGCACCGGCGACGTCGTCGGAGCCCTCGAATCGGCAACTGGCGATCAACAGCACCATCCGCATACGCCGATCAGGGTCCCGCTCGAACGGCTCGAACGGCGCGAGGACCTCGTCGGACCGTTGGAACTGACCGAGTCTGGCGAGCGAGGTGGCCAAACACAGGGCGACGTCCGAGCACAACTCGTCGACGGCTCGTGGTCGATGCGGAACCTGCGCATCCGTTGACACGTGCGCATCCGTTGACACTCGCGCGTCCGTTGTCAGCTGGTCGAGGGCCAACTGCGAGAGGCGAGCTGCACTGTTGTCGTCGAAACCGTATTGCGCGGCGAGCGCTGCGCGGTAGAGCGTGGCAGGGTCTGGCCGCCCACCGGCCGCCAGCTGCCACCCGGCGATCCGTATCGGATCGTCACGGCGGCGCGCGCCGAGCCGCTCGACGGCGTTGATCAACGCCTTCAGATCATTGCGTCGCCGTAGGGTCAGCGGCTGCTGGCGGAGCGCTTCGCCGTACGGCGGAGGTACGGTCTGCAGCTCGACTCGATGCCCGCCGGCGGTGACACGTAGTAGCCCGGCCTCGTCGAGGTGCGTGAGAACGTCTGACCCGACGATCTCCTCTGCGAGGTCGAGTCCGATCGGCTCGGCCATGGCAACCAGGTCGAGCGCCCGCCTGGCGTGCGAGTCGAGATGAACGAGACGGGATTCGACGAGTTCGGCGAGGCGCGGCGAAACCATCGCCGCGCCGTCGACCAGCTGCCAGACGCCGTGACGCAGCTGCACGACACCCGTCTCTCGCCCGCCGATGACGAGCTCACGGGCGAACAGTGCGTTGCCGTTGCTCGTTCTCCACACCCATCGTGCGACGTGCGCGTCGACGGGTGCTCCGAGCAGGGCGGCGGACAGTTCGCTGGTCTGCTCTGGATCGAGCGGCGCCGTGTCGATCCGTTCGACGAGTGCTTCCTTCCACAGTGAGGTGATCGAGTCCGGAATCTTTTCGCCGCTGCGGATCGTGACAACGACGAAGGCCGCCGACGAGAGCGCCAACTGGTGGACGAGATGAGCCGACACGGCGTCGAGGTGATGGGCGTCGTCGACGATCAGCATCAGGCGCGTGCCTTCGCCGAGAGTTGCCAGCGTCCGACGAGCCGCCTGGAGCAGTTGGGCCGGCTGCAGTTCGAGATGGACGTCGGCGATATCTCCGAACGGCGCGAGGATATGCGACAAGGCGCCGAGGGTGATGGAGGCCGAGACAGCGGTCCCGAATGCGGTGATCGCCGTCATCCCTGACGCTTCACCGAGCTGGCGGCACTCGTCGGCCAATCGGCTCTTGCCGACGCCCGCCGGACCGACGAAGGCGATGCCCCTGCAGCCTGGGTTGGTGAGTGCGGCGGCAATGCGCAGGACCTCGTCCTCGCGGCCCACCAAGGTTCTCGAGGGCGCCCCTGTCACTCGGTCAACCCTTGCAGAACACGCTGACAGGACGGAAATTTGCCACGACGTGCGTCGCAGTCACATGGATTCCGTGATGGCGGGGCGGAAATCCGGTGACGGCGACAGGCATCGTCGAGCGAGTGTTACAGCTGCAGGCTCTTGATTTCCAGGAATTCCTCGAAACCGAACTTGCCGTATTCGCGTCCGTTGCCGGACTGCTTGTAGCCGCCGAACGGTGCGTTGGCATTGAAGGCACCACCGTTGACTTCGACCTGACCGGTACGTAAGCGCTTGGCGACGGCGATGGCGTGGTCCTTGTCGCCGGACCAGACGCCGCCGGCGAGGCCGTAGACGACACCGTTGGCGATCGAGACGGCGTCTTCCTCATCGTCGTACGGCAGGATCGAAAGCACCGGTCCGAAGATCTCTTCTTGGGCGATGGTCATGTCACGGCTCACGTTCGAAAAGACGGTTGGGCGGACATAGAAGCCGACGTCGACACCTTCCGGCTTGCCGAGGCCACCGGCGACGAGTGTTGCGCCTTCGTCGATGCCTTTCTGGATGTACCCCTGTACCCGATCGCGCTGTGCGGCAGATGCGAGTGGTCCGAGATGCGTGCCTGCAGCGAACGGGTCGCCGACCTTCAGTCCCGCAACGGCCCCTGCCGCGATCGCCTCTGCCTCCGCCATCCGGTCCCGAGGTACGAGCATGCGGGTCAGCGCTGAACAGGTCTGGCCGGAGTTGAGGAACGCCTTGCCGATGCCGTCGCCGACAGCCTTGGCGAAAGCGGCCTCGTCGAGGTCGTCGAGCAGGACGTTTGCCGACTTGCCGCCGAGTTCGAGGGCGACCTTCTTGACCGTCTCCGCACCGAGTTGGGAGACGCGACGGCCGGCGCGGGTCGATCCGGTGAACGAGACCATGTCGACGTCGGCGTCGTTTGCGAGCGCTTCGCCGACCTCGGGTCCTGTACCACTGACGAGGTTGAAGACGCCGGCAGGCAGGCCGACTTCGTTGATGATGTCGGCAAGAATGAAGGCATCGATCGGCGCAACTTCACTCGGCTTGACGACGACGGTGCAGCCGGCACCGAGGGCGTAAGCGACCTTGGCGGCGATCTGGTGCAACGGGTAGTTCCACGGCGTGATGCAGGCAACGACGCCAATCGGCTCGCGCACGATCAATGACGTTCCGGATGGCTCCTCGAACTGGTATGACGATGCCAGCGCAGCAGCCTGGTTGAAGCTGTTGATCGGCAGGCCGACCTGGACGAATTCGGACAGCCATTTGGCCATACCGGTCTCCTTGGAGATCGCCGTGGCGATCTCGTCCATCCGTGCACCGAGTGCGTCGCCGATGCGGGTGAGGAACTTGGCGCGCTCCTCAGCCGGCGTTGCCGCCCACGACCCGAACGCAGCCTTTGCCGCCTGTACGGCCCTGGCGGCGTCCGAGGCAGTGCCCTCCGGGACGGTTGCCATGACTTCCTCGGTGATCGAGTCGATCACTTCGATCGTCTTCGAGGAGTCGGAGGCGACCCATGCGCCACCGATGTAGAGCTTGTCGAACGTCGTCATCATCTTCCCTTTTCTACGGATTCGGTTGTCACAGGAACTGTAACGGCGCGTCGTTCGCCACGGCGGGTCGGCCACGTCCCGACCCTCACTCGGGCGTCACTGCCGTGAGGTCGCCGTTCGGAGCGCCGACGACGAGTGCGGTGAAGGCGGGCAGGTCGGCATATGCGACCTGATCGGCTCCGAGTGTCGTCACGGTGCCAGTTCGGTCGGTGGTCGTCGAACCGTCCGCTGTCGTTACTGAACCATGTGTCAAGGAGATGTAGAGCACCGCTAACAGCGCTAACAAGACCACCATGGCACTGCCGACGATCATCGTTCGGCGTGAGGCTCGGATGTTCACAAGATCGTCGATTCTATGGACCTGGCCCATGCAAGACTCCGGAAATGGAGACTGAAACTGACCACTCACACGACCCGGCGACGTGCGAAGCGTGCCGCGTCATCGATCGTTTCGACGGGGTCGAAGACGGCCAGATCGGCAAGACCGAGCACTATCTCACCAAGCACGAACGGTGGCTGACAAGCAAGCTGATGGCTGCCCAGGACCATGCAGCCGACGGCATCACCACCTTCGCCGGATCGATGAAATTCGTCTATCTACACATCGTCTGGTTCGGCGTGTGGATCGCCCTGAACGTCGGGCTGATGGGCACGCTCGGGCACCCGTTCGACAAGTTCCCCTTCGGCCTGTTGACGATGATCGTCTCGCTCGAAGCGATCTTCCTCTCGACATTCGTGATGGTCAGCCAGAACCGCCAGGCGGCGCGGCAGGACGTTCGCACTCAACTCGACTTCGAGAACAACATCCGCTCGGAGATCTGGTCGATCCATATCGGCGAGGCGCTCGGTCTCGATCTCGCCCATGTCGAGGGTGTCGTCCAACAAGCGCTCGACGGTGCGGCGATCACGATGAGCGGGCACGGCCCGACGAAGTAGCCGGACAACATCGCCCGCCGGATATCACGGCCGGGCGCAACATCACCGGGGGAGTGGTTTGAACACCTCGAACGCGGCGTGCGCGCCGATTCGCTCCGGCGAATGGGCCAGCCAATCGATCCGCAGGCCCGTGCCGTCTGCGAGCAGTGCGGTCAGTCCGGTTTCGTCCCAACTCGTGGAAACTGTGTCGGTCTTCGTCAACACGAATGCGCCGCGTTGGCGCCACATGAAGCCTTCCTTCCACACAACGACGATGCCGATGCTGGTGTAGCCGACGAATCCGGCCCGGTGATGGGATCCGTCGGGCAACCGGCAGCGAGCGAACTCCTCGACGTGGCGGAAGCGGGTGTTCGGATGTTGCGCGGCGTACGGCCCGAGCAGTTCGAGCACCTGCCCGACGACCGGCGAAAGCCGTGGGTTGCGTCTGACGTCCGCTGCCAGCGTCCGTTCCGGGGAGAGCTTGCGCGACGAGTGCTTCTGGCTCACGTCGTCTCGTCCAGCTTTCGGGCGCGGCTGGGGGCGACACGAGGCGGCTCGTTCGGCATCTTCGGGTAGACGGGGGGCCAGGGTGCGTCCATCATCCCCTTGGCCATGTCCTGCGCCGACATCTCCAGCAGCGGTTCGATGCGTTGCGGATGCAGCGACATCGCCGCCCACGGGTCGCCGCCGTCAGCGACCCTGGTCGGCACGTTGTCCATCGTGAACTGGTCGGGCGTGATCGACCCGACCTCGTCCCACGCCAGCGGCGTCGAAACCTGCGCGCCGATACGCGGGCGCACGGACCACGCCCCGAATACCGTCTTGTGCGGTGCGTTCTGGTTGAAGTCGACGAAGACACGGGTGCCGCGTTCCTCCTTCCACCACGCAGCCGTGATCAAGTCGGGCCGACGGCGTTCCAGCTCACGAGCGAGCGCAACAGCCCCGGCACGAACCTCGTACGATGTCCATTCCGGCACGAGCCGTGCATAGATGTGCAGGCCCTTGCTGCCGCTCGTCTTCGGGTTGGCTTCGATGCCCAGTTCGTCGAGCAGCGCCTTGACCTCGAATGCGGTCTCCTGGACCATCGCGAACGTCACGCCGGGGGTCGGGTCGAGATCGATGCGTAGTTCGTCGGCATGTGCCGGGTCGTCGGCGCGGTACGGCCAGACATGAAAACCGAGGCAGCAGAGGTTCACACCCCAGATGATGTGGGCGATGTCGTGAGCCACGAGGGCGTCGGACGTCGTCCCGTTCGGCGTCTCGACGACGGTCGTCTGCAACCACTCCGGCGGGTTCTTCGGCACACGTTTCTGGAAGAACGACTTGCCGCTCGCTCCGTCTGGGTATCGCTCCATCAGCAGAGGACGCCCGCCGATGGCGCGCAGCAGCGGTTCCTCGACTGCGAGGTAGTAGCGAACGAGGTCGAGCTTCGTCTGGCCATGCTGAGGGAAGAAGATCTTGTCGGGATGCGAGATCGCTATCTCCCGACCAGCGGCCTGGACGGCGAACGGTTCGCTCGGCGGGGCCATCGCCGACAGGCTAGTGCTTCGACCTCCATCCTTCGCTCGTACCTCGCTCACTCCTGTCGGTCGATTGAATCGGAGCGGTTTCGCCGCGCTGAGCTCACGACGGCGGCCACGCTGTCCCGATGCCGCCGATCAGTGGCGACTGCCCCCGGACCCCCGACGGAGTCGGTGACGGGCAGCGGATGCCGACCGGAATCACCCGCACAGTGACCACGCAAACATTCGTGGCCACAGCATCAGGCGATCGGTGAGTCCGTGGCGTTGGCGTCGGCGCGCAGATCGATCGACGGATCGGCCCGGAAGCTCAGATCGAGGAGTGGTGGAGAATAGGCGTGCACGGAGATCGCCTCGACCGTTCCGACGTTGACGACCTCGTGGGTGTGGTCGTGCGGTAATCGCTCCGTGACGCCGGGGCCGAGCGAGCGGGCAACGAGTCCGTCAGCGGTGAGATAGCGCTCGCGAAGTTGGCCGGCGACGACGTGGATCGCAGCTCGCGAATCGTCGTGATCGTGAAGACCGAGGCCTGCGCCTGCCGGCCAGGCGATGATCCACGCCTGATATATCGGCGCTTCCTCGGCAAGTGTCCACCGGCGCATCGTCCCCGGTGTGATCCGTGCCGGTGCATCGTTCGCAGCAATACGCTGAACGATCGCCGTGAGTTCCTCTGTATCGAGGACGTCATGGTGATCGAGTGACCGTGCGTCGGTCGACTCGTCGGCGGGCACGTCGCGGAGCTGGGTTGTGGACATCGGACCTCTCGGCTGGTGAGCTGTATTGCTGACTACTTTAGTCGTATTTCTGTCCGGGTCAGCAACTCGTTCGTTTGCCCGCCACACTGTGTGGCGATGGAGTGGCGCGCAAGCTTCCCGATGTACGACTTCCCGTGGCTCGAAGCTGCGCATGACAGCTTGTGGTCCGGCATCGCCGAGGGCCTCGTTCGGCGTGGCTGGACCGGCGTGCCGAGCGCCCTGACCCACGGAGACGACGCGCACCCGCTCTGGCACGAACAGGAACTGCTGCTCAGTCAGTCGTGCGGATGGCCACTCGTCGACGAACTCCAGGGCAAGGTGGCGACGATCGGGGCATTCGAGTACGACATCGCCTCGGCAGACGGCCCGACCTGTCGAAGCCAGATCATGATGCGCTGCGGTTCGTCGTTGCCGACGCCTGAATCGCTCAGCGCGATGACCGCTGCCGTCAACAGCCTCGTCAGCCTGTCCGGTTGGATCTCGCTCGTGCGCGCGTTTCCGGAGCTCGACGGCGTCTGGCCCGGACAGGTGATCGTCACGGGTGCCCACGCCAACAGCCTCGCCATGCTGCAGGCGGGCGACGCCGATCTGGCAGCCGTCGACGCTGTGTCCATCGCTCAGTTCAGCGTCGGCCGGCCGGAACTTCTGGCGGGCCTTGTCGTTGTCGGGCAAGGCCCTCGCATACCCTGCCTGCCGATTATCGGGCCGCTGTCATTTGGTGCCGAACAACGTGCAGACGTTCGTTCGGCAATCGACGAGGCACTGTCCTCACGAGCAGGAATCGAAGCGGCGAAACCGCTCCTGATCAAACGCTTTCACGCCCGTGACTACCGCGACTACGAGCCCGTTCAAGCGATGAGCATCCGGTCTGCCGAGGGGATTTCCAGAACCCATCGCTTGAGTGCGGGGTCGCCTGGCGGTTCAGCGGGGGCGACTGAATCCAGTTGAACTCGGGCGGGAGCCACGATGTCCAGCGGCCGAGCCGTTGTTGCGGCTGGCGGGCGCACCGTAGGTGCGTCGCCCTCCGGCTGGTCCGACTTCGCCGGTACGACGCTCACGCGGCTGCCAATCGATGACGCCATCCTTGGCCCAGCGACGCGGCTGGCCGTCGTTCGGGACCTCCGGACGCGGGGCTCGCGCCGAACGGTCGGAGGAGACGG
>JANXUF010000134.1 GCA_025356335.1 Actinomycetes bacterium | reverse complement strand
TCATCCTCATCCTGCTGGCTGCAGGCGGTTCGATCGCCTTCGGCATCTCGAGCTATGTCAGCACCGCCGCACGGATGCATGCCGAGATCGACCAATCGCTCGACGATGCATCGCACCACGAACTCGGCGAACTGCAGGCCGGGGCGACCGACAACGACTCGACCGGTGTCGTCTCCGCCCCCGCCGTGGTCGACGACGATGACAACGCAGCTTCCGGTGGCGCACGGCCACGCAGCTTCGATCAGATCCTCGTCCAATGGCTGGATTCCAACGGGGCAGTGACGTCGCAGACATCGGCGTACCGGCTTCCGATCAGTCAGTCGGCCAAGGACATCGCCAGCGGAGCAGCCACGCAGGAGCAGTACAGCACCGTCCGCCTCGACGATGAGCCCTATCGGCTGCTGACCTCACCGACCGGAACATCCGATGGAGGCGCCGTCCAGGCCGGTCGCAGTCTCGCCGAGACGAATCGCCTGCTCGACGCGCTGCGCAACCGAACCATCGTCATCATGCTGCTGGTGACTTCGGCAGCCGGGATCATCGGCTGGCTGCTCGCCCACCGGGTGACGAAACGCATCGAACACTTGACCGTCACCGCCGAGGCGGTCGCAAAAACCGGCCGTCTCGACATCGCCGTCTCCGAAACAGGCCGTGACGAGACGGCGCGGCTCGCCGGCGCCTTCAATCAGATGCTCGCCAAGCTCGCCAGTTCGAAAGACGCGCAGCAACGACTGGTACAGGACGCAAGCCACGAACTGCGTACGCCGCTGACGAGCGTTCGCACCAACCTGTCCATCCTGCGCCGGTTCGACGAACTCGATGCGACGCAGCGCCGTCAGGTGTTGGACGATTTGGACAGCGAGTCCCGCGAACTGACGCTGCTCGTCGACGAACTGGTGGAATTGGCGACGGACCAACGCGACACCGAGGCTGCGGAAGAACTGTCGCTCGGAGATCTCACCGAACGGGTTGCCGAGCGGGCGCGCCGACGCACCGGTAGAACGATCACCGTCACGACCGACGACGCGCTGATCCGCTGCCGCCCGCAAGCCGTCGAACGGGCGCTGTCGAACCTGCTCGACAACGCCGCCAAGTTCACCGACGACGACAGCGTCATCGACGTGGTGGAGCGTCAGGGAACCGTCGAAGTGCGCGATCGCGGGCCGGGGTTCCCTGAACCCGATCTCGATCTCGTCTTCGATCGCTTCTACCGCGCCGTCGACATGCGCAGCCGGCCAGGATCGGGCCTCGGCTTGGCGATCGTCCGCGAAATTGCCGACGCACACGGCGGTCGCGTCTATGCGCGCAATCGCCCTGGCGGAGGAGCAATCGTCGGCATCTCGATCCCCGTCGCCGCCGAAACGCGGCAGAGTTCACCGACGATGCCGAGGACGCATTCGCAGGTCGGTTGACCGAAAGATTACCAGTCTCTCACTGTGCTCTCATTCAAGTGTCCAACGGCTGCAACCTGGCGGACGCATGATCATGCTGATGATCGACGACGTGCACCTGACCGCGTTCCCCAACGAGCACCCGGCCATGACCGGCGGGAAACGAGCCGTGAGCGGCGAACCGTTGATCCCTGGGCTCGACGAGTGCGCTTCGAGCGATGACGGTGAAGCAGGAACCGCTTCCGACGGTGATGCAGGAATCGTTTCCGACGGTGAACACGGAATCGCTTCCGACGGTGAGGAAGGAATCGCTTCCGTCGTGCCGGCCAAGCAGCGTCAGCATCGGGGGCGCCGGTATGCCAAGCGGGCATTGCTCGTGGTCATCGTGCTCTTCATTCCTGTCGGCTATTCCTATGTCCGTGCACTGACCGGACCCGGCAACGACAGCCTGCAGGCACGCACCGTCGAATGGGCGAGGGACAACCACCTCGGCGGGGTCGTCGATCGAGTCGAGAAATACTGGTACGCCCATCACCAGGCGAAGGTCGGGGGCGCGCCGACAGCGAACGCCGACGCGCTGGGCATTCAGCCGGTCGGAGTTGCCGCCGTCGGCGGAACTCCGACGGCGGCAACTTCGGTTACTGTTCCAGGGGTCGGTGTTGCTCAGCAGTCCCCGCATGCCGGCGCTTCGGTCGGTACTGCGACAACCGTTTCTTCGTCGCCGAGCCCGGCGTCCTCCAACTCGGCGGCAGGCCAGGCCGGTGCAGGCCCGTCGGCCGCTCCGGCCGCTGCGGCGACGCCGGCAGGGGCGATTGCCGATGCGCCGGCCGGCCGCCCGAATCCTCCGGCTCCGCTCGTCAGTCCTGCGCCGGATCCTGTTGCCAACGAAGGAACCTGGAGCGGCATCGGTGCACAGGTCGACGGCAGATACGGTGCCTACGCAACGCTTCTACGCCCTGACGCCGTCCACACGTCGATCCTCGATGCAGTGGTGTGGATGGATCCGTCCGTCGTCAGCCTCCGCCATTACCCGGGCACGAAGATTCCTGGCGCACCATGGGATCGACCGGATTTCGTCGAGCCACAAC
>JANXUF010000122.1 GCA_025356335.1 Actinomycetes bacterium | reverse complement strand
CAATCGTGTACAAGGGCTGGGATGCGACTCGGTCGCGGACAACTCGGTGTTCGGCGCAGGGCTGGGGGCGTCTCGTCACTCGGGCGATGTCATCGGAGTCGAACGGGGACGGTTTGGAAGCCCCGCAACGAAGGTGTTCGTTTGAAGCGCAACGCCGACCTCTGCACTGCGAGCTCGATCTCGTCGAACCTTTGCACGAGCGCGAGCAGGGCCGCTCGGCCCTCGAGGCGGGCCAGTTGACTGCCGAGGCAGAAGTGCGGGCCGAACGCAAACGCCAGATGCTTGTTCGGCGAGCGAGTGAGATCGAGAGTGTTCGGTTCGGGAAACACCGACTCGTCCCGGTTGGCCGAGATGATCATGCCGAGCACCTTGCTGCCTGCGCTGAGGGTGGTGCCGGACATCTCGACGTCGTCGAGGGTAAAGCGCGGCGCCCCGCACGGCACCGGCGAGTTGTATCGCAGCAGCTCCTCGACGGCCGTGTCGATCAAACCAGGATCGCGTCGAAGTCGTTCCAGCTGATCGGGATTGTCGAGCAGCGAGACGGTTGCTGTGCTTATCAGGTTTGATGTCGTGTCGTGACCGGCGAGGAGGAGCAGCAGGATCATCGCCTGCATCTCGACGTCGTCGAGGCGGTCGCCGCCATCGCAGGCCTCGACCAGGGCGGTGATCAGTCGATCGTCCGGACTGCTCCGTCGATCTTCGGCGAGACGCACGAACATCTTGCGCATCTTGCGGGCCGCCGGCAGTGCCTTGACCAGATCGAGCGGGCCGTTCGTGGTGCTGTCGGCGAACTTCTTCAGCCATTGGTGGAACTGGTCGGCATCCGCACCGCCGATGCCCAGCATTCGAGAGATCACCTCGAGCGGTACCTGCACGGCAAAGTCCTCAACGAGGTCGACTTCGGCTCGGCCGGAGATGCGCTCGATGTACTTGGCCACGACCCTGTCGACGTCGTCACTCATGCTCTGGACGAGCTTCGGGGTGAACGCCCGGCTGACGAGACTGCGCAGGCGCGCATGCTCCGGATCATCCTTGAAAACCATACTCTGGGTGAGCAGCTTGAACGTCGTGGGGGCCCAACGTGGAAGCGGCATCGTTCCGTGCTTGTTCGCGTCGCTGGAGAAGACCTTGTCGGTGTGCACTCGGACGACGTCTCGTAACGCGTCACGATGTAGCCCCCGCCTTTGAGCTGCGCGGGCCAGGTCGCCCGAGCGACGGGTCGTTCGGCGCGAAGATGTGCGTAGATCTCGAACGGATCGTCGAACATCACCTTGCTCAAGAGATCGATCGGTGAGTCGATGGCCATGGCTGCGGCGGTCATGCCGCAATAATAGGTGCCTATTTATTCGGCTCGCTTCGCTGGCCGGATAGTGGGGGCTCGCCAGCTCTGTGCTCCTCATCGTCAGCAGCGAGGCAGTGTTCTGTCAAATTGCCCCATTCCCGATCTTGGCGGTGCGCACTGCTCGCGATACAGGGCCGGCTGCGAAGCTGGCTGCTGGCCCGCACGCGTGGAGCGGAAACACGTGCGGTGCTCGAGCTTGGCGCCGTGTCTGCCGCCGCCGTGTACGGCGGCTATTTCGGCGCGAGGGTCGGGTTCATGCTGATGGCTGTTCTCGGGCAGTTGTCCGATTCGGCCCAAGTGATTCGGCGAGTCGGCGCTCAGCGAGTCGGGAACGCGAGCGCCAGCCCCGGCCGAGGCCACCGGCAACGCAGGACGCGCCCGGTGGTGGATGCGGTCAGATAGGCGATTGTCGGGTCGGTGACATCGAAGGCGATGTTCGTGAGGAGCGGCTCGGCGAGCTCGTCGGGAATGCTGTACTGCTCGACGCTTCTGTCCGGTCTGAACGCCGTGATGCATCCAGCGACGAGCGTTCCGACGCAGACCGTTCCGTCGGCCTCAACGGCGAGCGAGTCGAGCTCTTCTGCGTCGGGCAGCCCGCCGAGCAGTGCATCGGGGTCGAGGCCGCCGGCCAGCATCAAGGCCTTGACGCCGTAACCGGGAGACGGCGCGAGCTGACCCGGCCCGACGATCTTGCGTTTGATCACCTGGCGGATGACCGTCAGCGCCACGAACAACTCCGACCCGTCGGGTGAGAGCCCGACACCGTTCGCCATGTGGGTGTCGTCGAGGACCTTGGTCACCCGCGAGCCGTCCGAGGTGGCGTAGAACACCGCGTGGCTTCCCATGTCGGTGAAGTAGAACCCGCCGGCAGCATCGAACACGATGTCGTTCGGTGCGCCGAAGGGCGTGCCCTCGCACTCGGTCAGCAGTGTCGCGACGCGCCCGTTCGACGGATCGACGCGCTGGATGCATGGTGCAATCGGATTCGGGGCTCCCAGTGCACCGCCGTTGTTGCAGACGTACAGGGCGCCGTCGGGCCCGATCGCGGCGCCGTTCGGGCCCCCGCCTGTCTCCGCCACGCAATGAGTCGCGCCGCCTGGTTCGATGGCTGTCAACCGGCCGGCCGTCATCTCGACCACGACGAGGGAGCCATCCGGCATCACCGTCGGTCCTTCCGGGAACGACAGTCCTTCCGCGAGGATGTCGACGTCTTCGACCGCTGCGGATCGATACTGGCTGCGCATCGCCGTCAGCCCCACGTCACGCGCAGCGAGTCGAGCCCGGCGACGCCACCGATGTGCTCGGTGATCGTCGCGTCGGGATCGAGCCTGTACCGGGGGACCCGCGCGTGCCACTCCTCGAGCGCGATGCGCAGCTCCGCCCGAGCAAGATGTGAGCCGAGGCAGCGATGCGGTCCTGCGCCGAACGCGATGTGGCGGTTGACAGTCCGGTCGGCGTCGAACGTCGTAGCGTCCTCGAACGCGGCGGGGTCACGGTTGGCCGACGCTGTCGGCACGACGATGCGATCGCCGGCTTTCATCGGGCAGCCGGCGAACTCGACGTCGCGGGTGACGACCCGGGAAGTCGTGACGATCGAGTACATGCGGAGCGCTTCTTCGACGACAGCCGGGATCGACGCGGGCCGCTCGCGGACTGCGCGTTGCTGGTCGGGGTTCTCGGCCAGATGCTTGATGACGTAGCCGATCGCGCCGGCGACGGTGTCGAGGCCCGCCATGTAGAGCAGGAAACCGGTTTCGCGCAGCTCATCGTCGGACAACGGTCGCCCATCGACCTCAGCCTGCACGAGCGTCGTCATCAGGTCGTCGTGCGGCGCCGCCCGGCGACTGTGGAAGATCTCGGTGAGGAGGCCGTAGATCGCCATCATCGCGCCACCGCGGATCGCCCCGTCAGGGTCGTCGGTCGGGTTCGTGTGCATCAGGTTGTGGACCATCTCGAGCAGCTCGTCGGCTCGTTCCACCGGAAGCCCCATGATCCGCATGAAGATGCGGGTGGGGAACTGCCGGGAGAAGTCGGCGATGACGTCGCATCCCGCCGCCCCGGTCAGTCCATCGATCAGGTCGGCGCAGGCGACGCGGATCGCGCCCTCCATGCCGGCCACGACTTGCGGGCTGAATGCCGGGTTGAGGATCCGCCGGTACTTGTTGTGCTCTGGCGGGTCGATCTCCTCCGGGATCCAATGATGGGCCTCGTCCGTGAACGGGATGACCGAGCTGCTGGAGAACAGCTCGTAGTCCTGCAGGGCTGTGTGGATGTCCGCGTACCGGAGCAGGAACCAGACCGTTCGGTCAGGGTTGAGGCTGCTCCCGAACGACCCTTCCACCTCGCGCAGTCGATCCCATTCGCCGAAGTGTCGCGCTCGGAGCGCGGGGTCCGAGCTGTGGTCGAATGCTTCGAAGATCTTCGGCGCAGTATGGGGTCCAGTCATGTCGTTCACTCCTGATGCTGTGATGAATTCACTCGTCGATGCGGATCGCGAGCTCGGGACAGTTCGATGCAGCGCGACGAGCGAGATCGTGCAGATCGTCGGGCACCTCGGGCGTCTTCACGACTCCGTAACCGACATCGTCGGCGTCGAAGAGCTCGGGGGCGATCGTGTAGCAGCGGCCGTGACCGCTGCAGAGATCTGTATCGATGTGGATCTTCATGCTGGATCGTTCCGTTCAACGGCTGATGGGTGAATCACTGCTCGGCACGGGCGTAGCGGTCGCGCAGGAGTCGCTTGGCGAGCTTGCCGGTGGGCAGTCGGGGAAGATCGTCGACGAAGTCGATCGATCGCGGGCACTTGTACTTGGCCAGATGTTGTTGGCAATAGGCGATGAGCTCGCTCGCGAGCAAGCTGTCGGGCGTCACGTCGGCAGCGACCTGCACGACACCTTTGACCTCTTCGCCGAGTTCGGGGTGCGGCACGCCGATCACGGCAACATCGAAAACCGCCGGGTGCATCGCGAGCACGTCCTCGACCTCTTGCGGGTAGATGTTCACACCACCGGCGATGATCATGTGCGACTTCCGGTCGGTGAGATAGAGGTACCCGTCGGCGTCGAGACGGCCGACATCGCCCAGGGTGCTCCAGCCGCGGGGATCGCGGGACTCTGTGGTCTGGGCGGCGTCGTTGTGATACTCGAAGTCACCGCCGCCTTCGAAGTAGACGACACCGGTCTCACCTGTGGGGCACTCCTCGCCGTCATCGCCGACGATGTGCACCGTGCCTCGCATCGCGCGCCCGACCGAACCTCGGTGCGTCAGCCAGTCGGCCGACGAGATCGCGCAGAAGCCGTTGCCTTCGCTGCCCGCGTAGTACTCCTCGATGATCGGCCCCCACCACTCGATCATCGCCTGCTTCACATCGGGCGGGCACGGCGCCGCTGCGTGGATCGCGGCACGCAGGCTGGTGAGGTCGGCGCGTCCGCGTACCTCATCGGGCAGCTTGAGCATGCGCACGAACATCGTCGGCACGAACTGGGCGTTGGTGATCCGGTGCTCGCTGATCAGCTCGAGCGCTCGCTGGGCGTCGAAGTGCTCCATGAGGACGACGGTGCCCCCGAGTCGTTGGGTCTCCATCGACCACGCCAGTGGGGCGGCGTGGTAGAGCGGAGCTGGTGACAGATAGGTGCTGTCAGCGTCGAACCGATAGGCGGCCTCCATGAGACCTGCCAGCGGGCTGGCTGTCGGAAACGGCTCGCCGCTGAGCGGTCGCACGATCCCCTTCGGTCGGCCCGTGGTGCCCGAGGAGTAGAACATCGGTGCGCCCTCGGTCTCTGCGACTGCGGGATCGTCCGGGATCCCGATAAGGGCATCGCCGAGGTGCTCGAACCCGTTCACGGGCCCATCCACGCTGTAGCAGTGCACGCCCTCTGGAAGTGCTCTTGCGAGGCCGACCGCGGTGTCGGAGAGCGCCGTGGACGAGAACAGCGCCTTGGCCTCACAATCGCTGACGATGTACGCCGCTTCAGCAGCGGTCAGGTGCGAGTTGACCGGCGTGTAGTAGAGGCCGCTTCGTTGGGCTGCCCAGGCGATCTCGAAGTAGTGATGGCTGTTGGTCAACAGGATCGCGATGTGGTCACCGTGACGCAGCCCGCGATCGAAGAGGAGACGGGCGACCCGGCGCGATCGGTCGAGGAGCTCGGTGTGCGTCACGGTGATGCCCGCCGACGGAACGATCACGGCGGCACGTTCGAGCGGAGCGATCGGCATCAGGTCACGCGCCGGAAGTCAGGGTCGCGCTTGTCCATCCAAGCCCGGACCGCCTCTTTGTGGTCGGCCGTTCGAGCCGCCTCGACCATTCGCCGCGACTCGTCGACCATCGCCTCGGCCAGCGGCTGCACCAACGATTGGTGGACGTTCGCCTTCATCGACGCGATCGCCGCTCGCGGACCATCGGCAAAGGGCCGAGCCCATGCCCGCCAAGCCGACGAGAAGTCACCGACGTCTTCGGATTCGACGACGTGGTTGGCCAAGCCGAGCCGAAGCGCCTCGGAGGCGTCGACTGTCTGGTTGGACACGAGGAGCTCGATCGCCTTGGCCGGCCCGACGAGACGGGTGAGGAACCAGGTCCCCCCGAAGTCGCCGGAGAACGCGAGTCGAGCCCAGCCGGGGATCAGCTTCGCTGACGGAGCGAGGACGCGCAGATCGCACGCGAGGGCAATCGACATGCCTGCTCCGACTGCGGCGCCGTTGACGGCGGCGATGGTGAGCTTCGGACTCTCGTGCAACAACTGAGCCACCTGGGCATCGTCGAGCAGGCTCGCCGCCGCTTCGTCGACGGAAGGGGGAGCCAGGTTGCCTTCGCGGGAGCGGCCGGCGCGAACGTCGCCTCCAGCGCAGAAGCCCGCGCCGGCACCTGTGATGACGATGCAGGTCACGTCTTCGGCGACGGCGAAATCTCGGAGGACCTGCTTGATCGGACCGTACATGTCGCGATGAAGAGCGTTGCGCCGATCCGGACGATTCAAGGTGATGATGCCGAATCCGTCGGACACCTCGAGAAGAACGACATCCGTGCCCGCATCGATCGTTCGATTTGACATACCTCGTCCCCCACGTTCAACGGATCAGCGAACCCAAATATAGGTGAATATTTGTTCCTTGTCGACGTAGAGTTCGTTTCGGTCGCTAGAACGGGTGAAAGGGTGTCGAGATGGAGATCTCAGGTTCGGTCGCAGTCGTCGTCGGTGGAGCGTCGGGCATGGCTCGTGCGACGGCGGAGGCGCTTGCCGCTGGCGGGGCTGAGGTCGCGATCCTCGACCTGCCTGGCACAAAGGGTCCGGAGGTCGCGGCGGCGCTTGGCGGCACCTTCCACGAGTGCAACGTCCTCGACGACGCACTCGTCGAGTCATCACTAGCGGCGGCGTACGAGGCTCACGGTGCAATTCATTTCGCGGTGAACACGGCCGGTGGCGGCAAGGCCGCCAAGACGCTCGGCAAAGAAGGTGCGCATCCGCTCGATGCGTTTCGGTGGACGATCGAGCTGAACCTGATCGGTACGTTCAACCTCAATCGGCTGCAGGCGGAATACATGAGTCGCAACGAGCCGAACGCCGAAGGCGAGCGTGGCGTGATCATCAACACCGCGTCGATCGCCGCGTTCGAGGGTCAGATCGGTCAAGTCGCCTACTCGGCCGCGAAGGGTGGCATCGCCGCGATGATGCTGACAATGGCGCGCGATCTCGGCGGCCTCGGCATCCGCGCCGTTGCGATCGCACCCAGCCTGTTCTCCACGGGGATCACGGCGGGGATACCCGACGAGTTCGCTGACGCATTGGTCAAGGACGCGGCGTTTCCGAAGCGGATGGGCCGGCCGGAGGAGTACGCCAAGCTTGCGCTGGCGATCATCGACAACCCGATGCTCAATGGTGGGACGATCCGGCTCGATGCCGGCCAGCGTTTCGCGCCGCGCTGACTCATCGCCCGGCGTCCGCGCACCCGATCAGTCGTTCGATGACCGGGCCGAAGGCCCGATCATGCGGGTCGGGACGGATGTACGGGAACACCACGATCCGTCCGACGGTGTCGGGCAGTTGTGCGGGCTGGTCGTCGACGCACGTCACCGTGGTGCGTCCGTCGAGCAGCGACGGATCGAGCATCCACCGTCCGTCCGCGCCGACTTGCTTCTCCAGGCAGCCGTCGACGGCAGCGCTCAGGCCGTGCCGTTCGAGCATCCGTCGAGCGTGATCGATGCCCCCCGCGCTCCAGACCATGACGATGTCGCCGCGCCTGCGGATCTGCCGGAAGAGCGTGCCGACCAAAGGACGCAGGTGTTCGGCGTCGAACGAATCGACGATCGTGCCGTCGACGTCGAACAGCCACACCCGGCGGGTGGCGTCATGGCTTGTCATAGTTGCGCCGCAGCGTAATGCTCAAAGGATCACGGCTCGCGCCTCGACGCTGTCATCAGCCCGGCTGATCGGATGACACGCTCAACTGTGGTGACTCGACGGGCCGATGACACGTCGGGGACGGGGCGGCCCGACGCGCGGATCAGCACGATGTTCCTTTGTCAGCACCCCTATCAGCATGATGAAGGCGGCCCTCGTGCATGGTCAGTGCGGAGTTGACGACCTCCTTTTAATAGGTTAATGTTTTACGATTCAACGTGAGCTGGTGCCGCTGGTGCCGCCGGTTGTCGACAAAGGGGGAAGTACGTGCACAGTTCCACGCGAAGCCGCCGGCTGGTAGCAGGGGTGGCCGTTGTCGCTGCGCTGCTCAGCGCTTGCAGCAGTGACAGCAAGTCGACAGCGACAACTGCGGGGCCGGCGACGGCGGCGGCCGCACCGACCACCGTCGCCACGACGACCGCACAAACGACAGCGACGACGAGCGCTGGAACCGACACGACTGTCGCGACCTCCAGCTCCACCGCCAACACCTCCAGTTCGACCGCAACCTCGGGATCGACGCCAGGCACATCCTCCGGCACCAGCGCATCTGCCGCCGACCCGCTCGGCAAACCGACCGCTGCGTCGGGCACGCCCGTCAAAATCGGTCTGATCACCGAGAGCGGTGGTGACGCGATCGGATCGCAATCGGCACTGACCGAACAGGGCGCCAAGATGGCCGTCAGCTACGTGAACGGGTACCGCAACGGCCTTGCCGGCCACCCCATCGATCTCTTCATCTGCGGCAACAAGGCGTCGCCGACGGGCGCCTCGGACTGTGCCAACCAAATGGTAGAGCAGCATGTTGCTGCAGTCATCTGGCCGTTCACCGGGTTCGGACCTCAGGAGGTGCCGATCATCACGGGAGCCGGCATCCCGATCATCGCCGTGAGCGGATCGTCGACGGAAGAGTTGACTACCCCGAACGTGTTCGTCCTCACGGGCGGCTATCCGGGCACTCTCGGCGCCTACGCCAAGTACGCGAAGGACAAAGGTGTCAAGAAGTTCGCGATGATCGTCATCGACGTTCCGTCGGCCACGGGTGCGGCGCAACAACTGGGCGGGATCGTGTTCAAGAACGCCGGAGTCGACTACTCCGTGGTGCCGGTACCTCCTGGTACGCCCGACCTCACGTCTCAGATACAGGCAGCTGTGAGCGGCGGCGCAGATGCGATCGGCGTGACCGGCGATGTCACCTTCTGCACCTCGTTCTTCCAGGCCTATCAGACCCTTGCGTTGAAGATCCCGAAGTACATCATCGCGCCGTGCATCGACCCGACGGTCGTCTCGTCGCTCGGAGATGTGCTCGCCGGCTCGATCCTTGCGACGGTCAACGGTAAGGGCCCGGACGATGCGACCTATTCGGCAATCGTCGCCAAGTACGGTGATGGCAGCATCAATGCCGATCCGAACGTCAGCGCCGGAGTGGCGAGCGGCGTCGCCACTGTCATGGACCTGTCCAACTTGTTTGCCGGCTACACAGGCGACGTCACTGCAGCAACCGCGATCACGCAGACCAAGACTGCCAAGGCCGTGCCGATCTGGGGATCGGGTGGGCTGACGTTCACCTGTGACGGCAAGGCCGTATCGATCCTTCCGAACGTCTGTTCGTCATCGTTCCAGATCGGAACGGTCGACGCCAAGGGTGCGATCTCGGGGCTCACCCCGGTCGACGCCTCGGCCCTGTACGCCGTGGGTTGATCGTCAACACCCGGCGGTGGCGGGAGCTCGTCGGCTCCCGCCACCGTCTCGTTCGTAGACAAGGAACGATGACATGACGGAATATCTCAACTTCATGTTGTTGGGCGTCGGCAACGCAGCGGTCTTCGCGGCGCTCGCGCTCGCGCTCGTCGTCTGCTACCGCAGCTCGGGTGTCGTAAACTTCGCGACAGGCGCGATGGCGTTGCATGCGGCGTACACGTTCGCGTTCTTGCGCAAGGGCCGGTTGCTCAACCCGGTGCCGCCGTTCCCTCGACTGATCGAGCTGGGCGGACCCGTTCCGTTCATTCCCGCGCTGATCATCGCAATCCTTCTCGAAGGCGTGCTCGGCGTGCTGTTGTGGCTCGTCGTGTTCCGGCCGCTGCGCCGCGCGACGCCGGTCGCCAAGGCGGTTGCTTCGCTGGGCGTCGCGTCGCTGCTGACTGCTCTCGTCGGCCAACGCGCCGGCGCCACGCAGATCCTCGTCGCGCCGATCTTCCCTCGGGGGAAGACGACCCTGTTCGGCTCGGTGACCGTGCCGACCGATCGGATGTGGCTCGCCGTCACGGTGGCTGCCATAGCCGTCGCGCTCGCCGCCGTTTACCGGTTCACGCGGTTCGGGATGGCGACCCGGGCGTCGGCGGAGACCGAGCTCGGCGCCTTGGTCAGCGGGATCTCGCCTGAGCGCGTCGCTCTCGCCAACTGGGCGATCAGCGCGATGGTCGCCGGCACCGCCGGCATCCTCATTGCGCCGCTCGTTCCGTTGGTGCCGGGCACGTACACGTTGTTCATCGTGCCTGCGCTTGCCGCGGCAGTGTTCGGCCGGTTCTCGCTGATCGTGCCGGCCGTCGTCGGGGGCTTCTCGATCGGTGTCCTGCAGTCCCTTGCGGTGTTCATGCAAACCAGGTTCTCGTGGTTCCCCTCGGCCGGTTCAGCTGAGCTTGTCCCGCTCGTGCTGGTCTTCGTGGTCCTCGTCGTTCGCGGGCGACCGCTCCCGACCCGCGGCTCGATCATCGAACAGGGGCTCGGGCGGGCGCCACGCCCATATCGTTTGATGGCGCCGACGCTGGTCGGATCAGCCATCGCAATTGTTGCCCTGCTCGCGCTCAGCGGCAGCTACCGGTCCGCCGTGATCACCTCGATCATCATGGCTGTCATCTCGCTGTCCTTCGTCGTCGTGACGGGCTTGTGCGGCCAGATCTCGCTGGCCCAGCTCACCTTCGCGGGAGCGGCAGGCTTTCTGTTGTCACGGTTCACCGCCGATTGGGGCATACCATTCCCCATCGCGCCAATCCTCGCGTCGCTCGGGGCAGCACTCATCGGCATCGTCGTCGGCCTGCCTGCGCTGCGAATCCGTGGCCTGCTCGTCGGTGTCGTCACCCTGACCCTCGCCGTCGCGCTGGAGGCGTTGTGGTTCCGCAACAACGACTTCAACGGTGGCAGTGGCGGCAGTCCGGTGACCGGACCGTACCTGTTCGGATTCGACCTGCGAGTCGGGCTGGGGAAGGGTTATCCGCGAATCGAATTCGGTCTGCTGTGTCTGGTGGTTCTGGTGGTCACTGCGCTGGCGGTTGCCAAGCTACGCACGAGTCGGCTGGGTTCGGCGATGCTCGCCGTGCGCGCGAACGAGCGCTCGGCTGCAGCCGCCGGCATCAGTGTCGTCAAGGTCAAGCTGATCGGGTTCGGGATCGGCGCGTTCATCGCCGGGATCGGCGGCTGCCTGCTGTCGTACAAGCAGACCAACGTCAGCTTCGAATCCTTCAGCGCCCTTCCCGCGCTCGGCGTGTTCCTCACGGCGTACTTGGCCGGCATCACGTCGGTCAGTGGCGCCCTGTGGGCCGGTGTCATCAGCGCGAGCGGCATCGTGTTCGTCGGTGTCGACAGACACGTGCATCTCGGCCAGTGGTACGCGATCGTGATCGCCGTGTTCCTGATCGTCACGGTGATCAAGAACCCCGAAGGCATCGTCGGCCCGGCGCACGCCCAGCTCGCCGCCCGTCGCTTCAAGCGGCTCGGAATGGCAACGCTGCCCACCCTGCGCACCGCCGACGAGCCGTCGTCGACCTACTCGACGCCATTCGTTCCCAACGGCAGGACCGTCCTGTCGATGCGCGACCTCTCCGTGCGTTACGGCGGTGTCGTCGCCGTCGACGAGGTCACCTTCGACGTGCCAGAGGGCGCGATCGTCGGTCTCATCGGCCCCAACGGCGCAGGCAAGACGACGACGATGGACGCACTGTGCGGCTTCACGAGGTCGACCGGTCAGGTCTCGCTCCTCGGGCAGAACCTCGATGGGCTGGCGCCGCACCGTCGCGCCCAGCTCGGACTCGGCCGCACGTTCCAAGGCCTCGATCTGTACGAGGATCTGTCCGTTGCCGAGAACGTCGCAGTCGGCCAGTACATGGCCCGGCGCGCCAACGCGATCGACGTCGATTCGTTTCTCGAGACGCTTGGTCTGGTCACCCTCGCCGAACGTCCGGTGTCGGAGCTGTCACAGGGCCAGCGTCAACTGGTATCCATCGCTCGCGCTCTCGCAGCGCGGCCCACACTGCTGCTGCTCGACGAGCCGGCTGCGGGGCTTGACACGCTGGAGAGCCTGTGGCTCGCTTCTCAGCTCCGCGGGATCCGCAATCAGGGTGTCACGATCTTGTTGGTCGATCACGACATGGGCCTCGTCCTCGGGCTGTGCGACGTCATCCACGTCCTCGACTTCGGTCGGATCATCGCGTCGGGCACGCCGACCGAGATCCGCAACGATGCCAGGGTCGCGGCGGCCTACCTTGGCACGTCGTCCAGCACACCGGACGCCGAGCTCGGCCGGGTCGAGCTGCGGTCGACGATCGACGACGGTGTGTCGTGAGCGTGATCTTCGAGTGTGAGCATCTCACCGTCGGATATGGAAAGGTCTCGGTCGCCCGCGACGTCTCGCTGGCGCTGAGCGAACGAGAAATCCTCGCCGTCCTCGGCCCGAACGGAGCGGGAAAGACATCGCTGATCCTGACGCTGGCCGGTTTGCTCGTCCCGATGGCGGGCACGATCAAGCTCGGCGGCACGGTGATGAAGGGTGGTACAGCGCGGCGTCTGAACAGCGAGGGCGTCGTCCTCGTCCCGGATTCACGGGCGTTGTTCACGGCGATGTCGACGCGTGAGAACCTCCAGATCGCGGCGAAGTCGAAGGGCATGTCGGTCGCCGAGGTGTTCGATACGTTCCCCTCCCTGGCCACTCGCGCGAAGATCCGCGCCGGCATGTTGTCAGGTGGCGAACAGCAGATGCTGGCGGTCGCTCGTGCTCTCGTGCAGGGCCCGAAGGTCCTGATCGTCGACGAGATGAGCATGGGTCTGGCGCCGATCATTGTCGAGCAACTGATGCCGAAGCTCCGAGACGTCGCCGACTCGACGGGCGCTGCGGTGGTGCTCGTCGAGCAGCATGTTCAGTTGGCGCTCGAGATCGCCGATCAGGCACTGGTCCTGGTGCACGGTGAAGTCGCCTTGCAGGGACCAGCGGCCGACATCCGCGCCGATCCGAGGAGACTCGAGGTTGCGTACCTCGGCGCGGGCGCCGATGGTTGAGGATCCACCCCGACATTCGATCGAAGGAGACTGCCGATGACCACCCAGCCGATGAAGGGCGTGCGAGTTCTCGAAGTCGCCCAGTTCACGTTCACGCCGGCAGCGGGCGCCGTGCTCGCTGACTGGGGCGCAGAGGTGATCAAGGTCGAGCACAACGTCGCCGGGGATTCGCAGCGGGGCCTCAAGTTGGGCACTGGCGGAGTGGCGACCGGCTCGTTCCAACCCTTGATGGAACATCCGAACCGTGGCAAGAAGAGCATCGGTTTGGGCCTGGAAAGCGACGCGGGCCGGGAAATCCTCTACGATCTCGCCAAGACCTGCGACGTGTTCCTAACCAACTTCTTGCCATCGAGCAGAGCCAAGCTGAAGATCGACGTCGAGCACATCCGCGCCGTGAACCCCCACATCATCTACGTTCGTGGCAGCGCCCACGGCCCACTCGGCGACGAGGCCGACAGCGGTGGCTATGACAGCAGCGCGTTCTGGTCGCGTGGCGGCAGCGCCGTCGGATGTACTCCGAGTGATTCGCCGAACACCGTTCTCCAGCCATCGGGCGCCTACGGCGATTCCATGGGTGGCATGACCATTGCCGGCGGCATCGCTGCGGCCCTGTTTGCGCGTGCGACGACGGGGGAGACGTCGGTGGTCGACGTCTCGCTCCTCGGTCTGGGTACGTGGGCGACTGCATTGTCGGTGAACAACGCGTTGCTGACCGGAATGGCGCCACCGCGGCCGCTGCTCGGCGGCCCGCCGCACCTGCCCTTCAACCCGCTGATCGGTAATTACCGCACGTCGGACGGCCGGTTCGTCAACCTGACCATGCTGCAAGCTGGTCGGTACTGGCCCGACGTCTGTCGCCACATCGGGCGCGAGGACCTGATCGACGACCCACGCTTCGACACAGCAGAGAAGCTGATGCACGCCGCGGCCGATGCCGGTGTGCACGTCGCTGCTGCGATCGGCGCCCAGCCGTACGCGTTCTGGCTGGAGAAGTTCAAGACCCTGAGCGGGCAATGGGCCCCGAACAACGACGCCCTCGACGTCACCCAGGATGCCCAGGTACGGGCCAACAGCTACATCGTTGCCGTCCAGGACGCCGAGGGCAACGCTCGCGAACTCGTCGCCAGCCCGGTTCAGTTCGACGAGACGCCGTTCAGCATCACCCGCGCCCCGCTGTTCGCCGAGCACACCGACGAGATCGTAATGTCGACGGGTAAGACGATGGACGAGGTCATCGAGCTCAAGATCGCTGGAGTCATCACCTGAACGAGCTCTCGCCGGTGCTCAGCGCCCGCCGGTGAAGTGGAACAGCTCACGGGCGTTGGTCTCGGCGATCTTGCGCGCGGTGTCGTCAGGAACGTCGACCAACGACTTCTCGAGCATTCCCCGAGCGTCTGGCCAGTTCGAATCCGAGTGCGGGTAGTCGCACTCCCACATGATCGAGTCCTCGCCGATCAGGTCGATGTTCTCCAGGCCGGCAGCGTCGGAGATGAAGCACCCGTAGATGTGGCCACGGAAGATCTCCGAAGGCGGCACCTTCAGCTCGAGGTTCTGATAGTGACGGTGGCGATCCCACGTGTAGTCGCAGCGCTCAAGGACATACGGGATCCAACCAATGCCGCCCTCCGACATGGCGACCTTCAGGTCCGGGAACTTGCGGAACATCGGCGAGAACAACAGCTCGGTCGTCGTGAACTGTGAGTTCATGCCGAACAGGGCGATCGCGACGGCGAACGGCGCCCCGGGACTCGTCGCAGGCGCTCCTCCAGTTCCGAAATGCATGCACAATGGCATCTGGGTCGCCTGCGCGGCGGCGAGCAGTGGGTCCCATTCGTCGGAGTGAAACGAGGCGAACCCGAGGTTCGACGGACTCTCCGGGAACGAAATCGCCTTCGCGCCCTTCGCCGCTGTGCGCTCGATCTCCGCCACGCTCGCCGGAACGTCCCAGAACGGGACGAGCACGAGTGGTATCAGCCGATCGGGTGCCGATCCGCACCACTCGTCGATCATCCAGTCGTTGTACGCGATCACGCAAGCCGTGGCGAGATCCTTATCGGCCGCCTGGGCGAACTTGGTGCCGGCGAAGCCGGGAAACGAAGGGAAGCACATCTGCGCCTGGATGCCGTCGAGATCCATGTCGCGCACCCGTTGAACGGGGTCGTAGCAGCCGGGGATCATGTCGGAGAACGAGGTCGGCTCCATGTCGAACTCCTCCTTCGGGCGCCCGGCCACTGCGTTGAGCCCGATGTTGACGTGCTTGCCGCCGGCGAAGTGCCAGATGTCGTGACCTTTGTCGTCGGTAATCACGCGCGGTCCGTCAGCGACGAAGCGCGTCGGCAACCGGTCGGTCCAGACGTTCGCGTGTTCGATGACGTGATCATCGACCGAGATCAACTGAGTGTCGCTGGGAAGCATCGTGTCTCCTGAACCCGGTCACGCGTTGGCGCGGAATTACTCACCTATTCAACCATAACTCCCGCTCCCGTGGCAAAGTATTCACCTATTTCATGGTACGTTGCCTCCTGTCAGGTGAGCGCCTCGGGTGCTCCGGCACAAGGGGAACGCTGCATGGCTGAGCACAAGCAAGACGAGCACGCGGGGATGCTGATCGACGGGCGGCTGATCCAAGCGGCGAGCGGCCGGCGGTTCGAGCGGATCAACCCGGCCACCGACGAGATCGCCGGCACGGCGCCTGACGGCGGCGCTGTCGAGATGGCTCAGGCGATCGCCGCAGCGCGCCGGGCGTTCGACACCACGGATTGGTCACGTGACCACGCGTTCCGGAAGCACTGCCTGCAGCAACTCCAAGAGTCCTGCCGCAAGGACGCCGACGAATGGCGCACGGAGATGGTGGCCGAGGTCGGGACCCCGTTGATGTGGACATACGCCTTCCAGCTGGATTGGCCGATCGAGTGGTCGCTCGGGACTCCACTGGCGCTGATGGACACGTACGAGTGGGAGATCGATCGGGGCGTGCTCGAGCTGCCCACCGGCAACGTGCGCCGCTCGATCGTCAAGAACCCGTCGGGTGTGGTGGGATGCATCGTTCCGTGGAACTTTCCGGCCGAGATCATGTTGTCCAAGCTCGGGCCGATCATCGCTTCCGGCAACACCGTCGTGTTCAAACCGGCCGTGGAGACGCCGTTGAGTGCGCTCCGCTTGAGCCGGATCGTCAGCGAGACCGACATTCCCCCAGGCGTTGTCAACTTCGTGATCTCTTCGGATCATGCCGTCGGTGAGCAACTTGCCAGCTCGCCCCTCGTCGACCTGGTCGCGTTCACGGGATCCACCACGACGGGAAAGCGCGTGATGGAGGTGGCATCGCGCAACGTCACCAAGGTCTTCCTCGAACTCGGCGGCAAGTCGCCGACGATCGTCCTCGACGATGCGGACCTGCCGAGCGCGCTGAGTGGCTCGGTGCAGACGTGCATCCACGCCGGCCAGGGCTGTGCGCTGCCGACACGACTGCTCGTGCCTCGATCGCGTTACGACGAGGCCGTAGCGATCCTCGAAGCCGTCTGGTCGCAGATCCCCTATGGCGATCCCACCGACCCGACGGTCATGGCAGGCCCGTTGGTGAGCCCCCGACAGCGCGACCGCGTCCTCAACTACATCGCGTCTGGACGCGAGCAGGGTGCCCGTGTTCTGGTCGGCGGTGGCCGGCCGGCGCATCTGCCCCGTGGCAACTTCGTCGAGCCCACTCTGTTCGTCGATGTCGACAACAGCATGCGGATCGCCCAGGAGGAGATCTTCGGACCAGTCCTCGTCACGATCCCGTATGACGATGACGACCACGCCGTGGCGATTGCCAACGACAGCATCTACGGGCTCGCCGCCGGTGTAATCGGCGGTGATGCCGAGCGAGCAGAGCGTGTGGCTCGTCGTTTGCGTGCGGGCAGCGTCAGCGTCAACGGCGCCGGCGCCTACCAGTGCGACCTGCCCTTCGGTGGTTACAAGCACAGCGGGATCGGCCGGCAGTGGGGCGCCGAGGGACTTGACGAGCTGATGGAGCTGACGTCGCTGACGAGGCCCGCATGAATATGGCGCCACTGCCTCTGATCACGGACGAAAACCGCTACTTCTGGCAGTCGGGCCGCGAGGGCGTGCTGCGCATCATGCGCTGTGAGGACTGCGGCTGGTGGATCCACCAACCGGAGCCCGTCTGCCCGGTGTGCCTCTCCGAGCACGTCTCACCGAATGCCACGGCCGGCCTGGGAACGGTCGAGGGCTTCACGGTGAACCACCAGCAGTGGGTGCCGAACCTCGACGTGCCGTACGTGATCGCGATCGTCGAACTGGACGAGCAAGTCGGTCTCCGCGTGATGACTCGTCTGGTCGGGGTGGATGCCGCGACAGCCGCCGCCGGCGGTGTGCAGGTCGGGCTTCGCGTCGAGGTCGAGTTCGAGCAGCGTGACGATGTGTGGCTCCCGCTGTTCCGCCCGGTCGCACCCGTCTCTGCGTCACTCGAGCAGGCGGGCGAGGCGTCGTGAGCACGACGCGGGTCGGCGAACGGCAGGCGGTAATCTCGGGCGTCGGCCAGTCACAGATCGGCCGCAAGCTCGGCCGCTCGGGTGTGTCGTTGACGGTCGAGGCGGTCACGGAGGCGCTCGCCGACGCAGGGCTGGACCGGTCCGACATCGACGGCGTGAGCACCTATCCCGGGATGGCGCCGTCGCCCCCGGGGATGTCGCCGCACGGCGTTCGCGACCTGAAAGAAGCGATGGGTCTGGAACTGGACTGGTTTTCCGGAGGCGGTGAGGTGCCCGGGCAGCTCGGGGCACTCTTCAATGCCGTGGCGGCAGTGGTCACCGGGCTCGCCAGCCATGTGGTCGTGTTCCGCACCGTCACCGAGTCGTCGTCACAAACGGCTGAACGGCGCGCAAGCGTGACCGGCAGCGGCGACGGTCGGCTGACCGGCGCGCTGCAGTGGTATCCGCCGTTCGGGGCGATGTCGGCCTCCAACTGGATCGCCCTGTACGCGCAGCGATACATGCACGACTTCGGGCTGACGCGCGAGCAGCTGGCCCAGATCCCGATCACGTGCCGGACCAACGCAGCCCTCAACCCGAAGGCGATCTTCACCGAGCCGCTGACGCTGGGTGCATACCTCAGCGCACGGATGATCTCCTGGCCGTTGTGCCTGTTCGATTGCGACGTTCCCGCCGACGGAAGCACCGCGATCATCGTCTCCCACGAGAGTCTCGTCGCCTCGCTGCGCAAACCCCCCGTGCGCATCGAGGCGATCGGCTCCGCGCTGCACGGCCGCGACTCGTGGGATCAGCGCGCCGACCTGACGACAATGGCTTGCCACGACGCAGCGCCGATGATGTGGAGCCGAACGGACCTCAAGCCGGCTGACGTGGACACGGCGCAGTTGTACGACGGCTTCAGCTTCATCTGTCTGCAGTGGTTGGAGGCCTGCGGGTTCTTCCCGAAGGGCGAGGCCGGCGCGTTCCTCGCCGGCGGCGAGCGGATCAGCCGCAGCGGTGAGCTACCCCTGAACACCAACGGCGGTCAGCTTTCTGGCGGACGCATGCACGGATATGGGTATGTGCACGAGGCATGCCGTCAGCTCTGGGGTGAGGCCGGCCAGCGCCAGATCGCCGGCGCCGAGGTTGCCGTTGCCGCCGCCGGTGGCGGGCCGATCGGTGGCTGCATCCTGCTCACGACTTCCCGTTAGCACGGCGGCTGGACGGCGCCGGTCGCTTCGTGGCCGGTCGAGCAGCGCGCTTGGAAGGAGTCGTCACGTTGGCTTTCTCGCGACCGGGCCCAACGCTGGTGGTCTCATCGTAGAAGGTGATGAGATCGTGCCGGGACTCCTCGATCACGTACGTCATCTGCGTCTGCCAGTGAGAGCGTGCGGCGACGTCGTCGCCGGCCGCGATGAGTGTGACGAGCTTGGCATACGACCGCGCCGCTCGCTGCAACAGCGCTTGAGAAGAGTCGAACGCGCCCAACATGTACCGGCTTTCGACGAGCTCGTTGAGCAGTTGTGAGTACAGCGAAAGCGTGGTGTTGCCGGCGCGTTCGACGATGGCGCGATGGAAGCGGGTCGCTGCGGACGCGAATCGGCGAGGATCGTTCGAGTTGGCCGCTTCGCGAGCCGCCTGCGCCGCTTCGTTCAGCGCGTTCACGTCGTCCGCGGTGTGCTCGCGTGCCAACCAGGCGGCAAGCTCTGGTTCGATCAGCCGCCTTGCGGTGTCGAGATCGGCGAACGACGTGCGCCGGAGTTGAAGCGCCGCTGCGAACGATTCCGAGAGCCGGGAGAGATCGGGCATCGTCACCGTTCCCCCGCCGCCACGACCGCGCTTGATGTGGATCAGCCCTTGGGATTCCAGGATCCGCAGGGCCTCACGCAAGGTGGTACGCGCGATCCCGAAGGCTTCGGTGAGCTCCTCCTCCGTCGGCAGCTTCGAACCAATGGCGAGTTCGCCACTGACGATGCGGCTGCGCAACATGCCTGCGACGATCTCGCCGGTCTTGTGAACTCGCGACGCCGGTTGGTGAGAAGGCATCTCGCCACTATGCATCAATCGGTTGAGGTTTGGAGCATTTGAGCCAGTCGTTCGCTTGAGCCCGGTTCCGCTCGTTGGCGTCCACAAATTGCACGGAGTCATTAAATACTATACTATTTACCCTTGTGTCGGGGGTCCGGACATCGAGGAGGGACTGCAATGGGTCGAGTATCTGGCAAGGTCGTCGTCATCAGCGGGGCCGCCCGAGGACAGGGTCGCAGCCATGCGCTGAAGATGGCCGCCGAGGGTGCGGACATCATCGCCCTCGACATCTGTGCCAACATTGCGTCGAACGCCTACGCACTGGCGACGCCGGATGACCTCGCCACGACGGCTCGCGACATCGAAGCGCTCGGCCAGCGGGTCGAGGCGATCCAGGTTGACGTGCGCGATCGTGGCGCAGTCGAAGAGGCGATCGGCAAGGCCGTCGGGACGTTCGGCCGACTGGACGTCGTCGTCGCCAATGCCGGCATCTGCCCGCTCGGCGTGCGACGTCCCCAAGAGGCGTTCGTCGACGCGGTGGATGTCGATCTCGGTGGCGTGCTCAACGTGATCCACGCATCGCTGCGCCACCTCGAGAGCGGAAGCTCGATCATCGCGACCGGATCGTTGGCTGCGTTCCTGCGTGGGTCTGTCGACAATCCCGCGTCCGGGCCCGGAGGGGCCGGTTACGGCTTCGCCAAACGCGTCATCGCCGAGTACATCCATGAGCTCGCCCTGCAGCTGGCGCCCGTGAACATCCGTGCCAACGCCGTGCATCCGACCAACTGCAACACGGCGATGCTGCAGAGTGACGTGATGTACCGCATCTTCCGCCCCGATCTGGAACACCCCACTCGCGAGGACGCCGAACTTGCGTTCCCAGCGATGAACGCGATGCCCGTTGGATTCGTCGAGCCGGAAGACATCAGCAACGCAGTGCTGTTCCTCGCGTCGGACGAGTCGCGCTACGTGACCGGCCAGCAGCTGCGCATCGACGCCGGGGGCTACGTCAAGGCCAACCCCTTCCACATCTGACCGCACTCGTGATCGAGACGCGGATCGGCTTCATCGGCGCCGGGCAGCTCGGAGGTCCGATGGTCGAACGACTCGTCGCCGCCGGGCACCCGGTCATCGTTCACGCCCGTGGAGCGGATCGACGGCGCGAGATGGAAGCACTCGGCGCGACTGCCGTCGAGGACCCGCGCGATGCCGCGGCGGCCGCCGAAGTCCTGATCTGTTGTGTGTACTCCGACGCGCAGCTGCACACAGCATTGATCGGGGACCGGGCGTTGGACGCCGTCTGGTCGGGCAGCATTGTCGTGAGCCACGTCACGGGGGCGCCCTCGCTCATCGACGAGCTGGGCGAGCGCGCTCCACATGGCGTGGAGGTCATCGACGCACCGGTGAGCGGGAGCGTCGATCAGGTTCGAGACGGCACACTGACGGTGCTGATCGGCGGCAACGATGAAGCCGCCCAGCGCGCCGGTGCGGCAGTCGGCGCGTACGCAGACCCGGTCATCTACGTCGGACGACGCGGCGACGCGATGCGCGCCAAGCTCGTCAACAACGTCCTATTTGCGGCAAACGTGAGACTGGCGGGGGAAGTGCACCGCGTTGCCACCGAGTTCGGGATCGAATTCGATGCTCTTGTCGCTGCGATCGGCCACTGCTCGGGCGCGACCCGGGCCTTGACCATCGCCTCCTCGATGGGCAACGACCGGTTGCAGACGGGCTCGCGGCGCTTCCTCGAAAAGGATGTCGCGCTCGTCGTTGACGTTGCCGACGCGGCCGGGCTCGACCTCGGCGAGTTGCTTCGAGTCGCCAGCGTTTACTTGCCGAACCGCTCCAGCGGATCGTAGTGACGATCGGCGAGCGCGCCGGATGACGCTCGCAGCAGTACGTCATCGCGACACGTCCGTCGATGGATCACATCGAGGGCCATCGCCGCATCGAGAGCGCCAGCCTGGACAGCCTCGGCGAGCCGGCGGCGACCTTCTCGGGTCGATGCGGGGCGATCGCCGAGCAGCGCTTCCAGATCGTCGAGCTCGGCAGCCGCGAACTCGCGGCCGAACCGGTCTGCGGCCTCGAGGTACTTGATCGACCTGGCGAGTCCTTTGGCGCGTTGCAGGGCGAAACCGTCGGTGATGCGGGGGGAAATGACGGTGCGGATCTGGTCGAGCACGATCCGGTACATCGAGTGCCATTCGGCGGGCTCGGGGTACACCGGCAGCGGCGGTGGGCGGAGTGCGACAGCCATGACGTCGGCGAGCACCTCGACGAGCAACCGTCGGTGGAGCTGGCCGAAGATCAGGCGAGCTCCTGGATCGCCCCCGCTCTCGGGGTCCGCACCGGCCCCTTGCTCGCCCCGGTCGATCGAGCGTCCGTGACCCATCACCATGATCTTCGCCTCGGCGAGCACGCGGTAGTACCGGATCCGGCCGAGGTCGATCTGCTGCCCCGATGCCCGCTCGTACTCGGCGAAACGCTCGGGAAGATCGGGGAACGGATCCTGCACCGAGCGCAGTGAGACCCACGCGAGGTCGTCCATCGGATCGCCGAGATGGGCGAGCTCCCAGTCGACGATCGCCGAAACGTGGTCGTCGTCGTACATGAAGTTGCCCGGACCGGTGTCGCCCTGGACGAGGACGGGACGCCCCTCGTGGTCGGGGACGTTGGCGCGCAACCACGCCAGGGCGAGGCCGAGCAGCGCGTCGGGGACTCCGCCCCGGAACTCGAGCAATGCCGTCATCTCGTCGAGCTGGCTTGCGACCAGCTCGGCGAGTGTTCGCGTGTCGTTTTCAGGGGCGAGGCCGAGAGCGTGGACGTCGAGCGCGTGGAGCGCAGCGAGATGGCGGATGAAGTCCTGAGCAATGGACGTCGATCGGCGTGCATCAGTGACGCGCGAGAACCGGCCGTCGCCGTCCACCACCGAGAGCAACATCGCCTGGGCGGTCGGATGGAGAGCGACGAACGTAGCCACCGGCAGCGAGGTGGTGCTCAGGGCGCGGTAGATCTCGGCTTCTCGGCGGATCGTCCAGGGGTCACCAGTCGAGTCCGGATCGGAGCGATCCCAACGGAAGAAGACACGTCGACGTTCACCATCGGGACTGCCCAGCTCGACGAACCACGCCTCGTTGCGGCCGCCGCCGGCCTGTCGCGTTGCGCTGACCACTGTCGACGCGGTCGTTCGCTCAATCCAGTCACGCATCTCCTCGACCAGCGCCGGTGCGTTCTGTTCGCCCATGATCTCCCCCTCGACCGTCGTCATCCAAATAGGTTACTATTTCGACCATGGCGAATACCACAGGTGGCTCCTTGGCCGACTTCTCGTCGGACCAGTTTCCGTTCGACGAACCGATCCGGTTCTCCCCGGCGGACGACTCGTTGCATGAGGTCGGCTCGGCTGCGCCCGACTGGACGGAGACGACGTGGTGGTCGTTCAACGTACCCGAACGGCGGCTCGCCGGATGGCTGTACACGCAGATCAAACCGAACCTCGGCATCTGCACGGGGGGCGCGTTCGTGTACGCACCCGGCGCGCATGAGCCGTGGGAGCTGCCGTACTTCGGCTGGTTCAGCCATCAACCGCTGCCCACACCGCTCGATCTGACCCACGTCAGCTTCCGCAACGGCGTCAGCGTTCGCGTCGTAGAACCCGGCATGTCGTACGACGTTAAATATCGCTTTCGCGATCAGACCGCCTTCATCGCCGATCTGCGTTTCGACGGGCTCACCCCGCCCGTGCCACATGTGCGCGGCGCGCCGCCGTTCACCGGCTCGTCGCATTACGATCAACACGGTCGTGTGACCGGAATGCTCGAGCTGCACGGTGAACGCATCGACGTCGACTGCTTCGCGGTCCGCGACCGATCATGGGGGCGGCGCCCGGAGCACATCGGCCCCGGTGGGGGACGGTTGAGCTACATCTTCGGAACGGTCTCGGCCGACGAGATGTTCCTGATCTTCACCCTGCCGACGTCGGGGGAGCCGGCTGCGACCGAGAGCGCGTTGTCGTCTGGCTATCTCGTGCGCGACGGCCGGCTCCGTCACCTCGCCGACGCCGTCCGCGTCGACAGCCGCGACACGGCGACGGGCGGTGTCGCGGAGATGCGCATCGTTGCCCATGATGTCGACGGACGCGAGCTGAACGTAGTTGGGCGTGCTGAGAGCAGAATGTTCCTTCCGGGCAGCGCACTGTGCATCAACACGCTGGTTCGGTTCGATGTCGACGGCCGTGAGGGCTGGGGTGAAGACCAGGACGTCTGGTCGATGTCCCGGTTCTCGGCGGCTCGTCGGTCCTGAGGAGCGTGTCAGGCGATGAGCTCGGCGACAGTCCGCATCGCATGGCTGTTCGCTCCCGCGAGGATCAGCGTCGTGATGCCCGATGCTCGCCAGACGACAAGCTGCTCGGCGATGCGGCCGGCCGGGCCGACGAGGGCCAGCTCGTCGATCAGCGTCGACGGCAACGCAGCCGCGGCCGCGTCGCGCTCCCCGGAGAGGAACAGCGTCTGCACGTTCTCGGCAGCTTCTTCGTAGCCGTACCTGCGGATCAGCTGGTTGTAGAAATTGGTCGTGCGCGACCCCATTCCGCCGATGTACATCGTCAGCAGTGGTCGGACCTGATCGCGGCACGCGTCAAGGTCGTCGCCGACGGCGATCTGTACCGTCGGCGCGATCTCGAAGTCGCCTGTCGCGGCGCGTGCGATCACCGCCGGATACACGTCACGGGCGCGGTGCGGGTTCCACAGCATCGGCAGTAGCCCGTCACCGATCTGCGTCGCCAGTGCCACGTTCTTCGGGCCGATTGCCGCGAGCAGGATCGGAATCCGTGTCGGCTTGAAGGCCGAACGGAGCGCCTTGCCATTGCCCGTGGAGCCCGGCCCGTTATAGGGCAGTTGATACACGTCGCCGTCAAGTTCGACCTTGCGCTCGGCGGCGCAGATCTGGCGGACGATGTCGATGTACTCCGTGGTCGTGGCGAGTGGTCTGCGGAACGGAACGCCATGCCATCCCTCGACGACCTGTGGACCGGAAGTGCCGAGCCCGAGCCGGAACCGGCCGCCGCTCAGCCGATCGAGCGTGAGCGCCGTCATGGCTGTGGAAGAAGGGGTGCGGGCGGGGATCTGCATGATCGCCGAGCCGATCTTCAGCGTCTGCGTGGATGCCGCCGCCCACGTGAGCGGGGTAACGGCGTCTGTGCCGTACGCCTCACCCGCCCAAACCGACTCGAACCCGAGTTGTTCGGCCAGTTGCGCCCGCTTCCGAACAGCGTCGCCCGAGCGTGCCTCGAGTGTGACGCCGAGCGCCAGTGGCCGAACCGGGCTCATCGCGTGCTCAGCGGCTACGACGTGACGACAGCTCGTTGTGGCGTGCGAACATCTGTGTGGCGAGTCGCTGGATGTCGGTGGGCACCGCCGGATAGATCGGAAGGCCGCTGTCGCGCGCCGGGAGCGCCACCGTTGCCTTGCCGAACGCCGTCTCGGTCTCGCGCTGGTTGACCATCCGAAGTTGGATGTCGACGACGTGTTGGCCCGATGGCTCGACGCGCTTGGCGGTGATCTCCCCGCTGAGGAACTGCACGTCTCCCATGTAGTTGAACTTGCGGATCGAGTCGTCCATCGAGACGATGATCGCGTCGTCGCCCGCCCAGTCCGACACGTGATGGTAGAACCAGCTCTGCCGCATCACGCCGTAGTCGTACGCCATCGGGTTGCCGATCGCCTTGGCCCACTGCGAGTCCCAGTGCAGGCGCTGGGCGACGTCCCACACGCCCTGCTCGTTGCGGACGTAGAACGGGGCGATGCGCTTGCGGTTGTGGTAGCCGACGCGTGATGCGCGCAGGCCGTATGGAACGAAGCCGTAACCGCCGGCGTGGAAGGCGATCTGCTCGGTGACGGTGAGCGGACCTTTGACCATCGGGTCGAGTGCGTCGCCGACGTTCACGTCGTCCCACAACCGTTTGTCCGCGCCGCGGGGTCCTTCCTGGGCGTAGATGGCGTCGATCTTCTCGTAGTCCTCGTCGGTGTACGACGCCGGCTCGATCTCTGCGTACTTCCCCTTCTGCCTGGCCGTGTCGCGCTCGGTGAGGATGCGCAGGATCCGGTAGACACCGACCACGTCGCCGTGCTGGTTGAGCAGGACGTTGCGACCGATCTGGATCACCGAACGGTTGGCGAACTCGGACTGCTTGACCTGCAGGCTCTCCTCGCCGGAGAACGAGTACAGCCGATCGTGCGGGTACAGCGGGCGGTACCACTCCCACGAGCCTCCGGACACGAACACGTGGATGCCGCGGAAGACACTCTTGGTCTGCTTCCTCACGTCCTCGGGGATCGGGTCGCCGAGCATCGGCGTCTTGACGTGGCCGACCATGGTTCCATGGGCGATCTGCGATCCCCAGCGCGTGCTCGGTCCGTACGACTCATCCGTGTAGAGCGGATTGTCGTCACCGACACCGAGCGACCAATTGCGGATCGCGTCGGGCGTCGCCACCGAGAACAATTCGCGATGCTTGGTCGCCGTGTTGTACCCGATGAGTAGCTTGGCCCGCTCGATGTCCTCGTCGGTCAGCTTGTACGCGGTGGCGCGCTCGAACTCGGCGGCGACTTTGTCGTCGACCTGGAGCCCCTTGGGAGTTGAAGATTGGTCAGTCGTCGTCATCGATGGATTCCCCTTGTGCGTCCGTGGATGTGTTGGTTGTCAGACTTGGCGGCCGAGCTCGGACCAGTACTCGTCGCGTATCTGGCGCTTGTAGAGCTTCCCGGCGTCCGTGCGTGGCAGATCGCCGCGGAACTCGATCCGGCGTGGTCGCTTGTATGCGGCGAGGTGCGCGGCGCAGTAGGCGAGGAGCTCGTCGGCGAGCTCTGCCGAGCTGTCTCCGTCAGCCGGTTGAACGACAGCGAGCACCTGCTCGCCCCAGTCCTCGTCGGGTATGCCGATGACTGCGACGTCTGCGACCCCAGCGTGCGTTAGGAGAACGGATTCGATCTCGGCCGGGAAGATGTTGACCCCGCCGCTGATGATCATGTCCTTGGCGCGGTCTTGGATGAACAGGTATCCGTCGTCGTCGATATAACCGATGTCGCCGATCGTGAACTGGCGACCCTGATGGGCCTTCGCCGTCTGCTCGGCGTCGCGGAGGTAGCTGAAACCGGATTCGGTCTCGTAGTAGATGTTGCCAGTGGCGTTCGAACCGAGCTCGTTGCCGTCGTCGTCGAGGATGCTCAGTCGCACGCCCCGGATGGCGCGGCCGACAGTGCCCGGCTTTTGCAACCAGCGGTGCGGCTTGGCAATGGTTGCCGCGCCTTCCATACCGCCGTACGTTTCCCAGATCACCGAACCCCACCAGTCTAGCATCGCCTGTTTGACGTGGCGGGGGCACGGCGCGGCGCTGTGCACCACGGAGTGCAGGCTGGAGAGGTCGTACATCTCGCGCACAGCGACTGGCAATTGGAGCAACCGGTGGAACTGGGTCGGCACCATGTACGCGCTGCGCACACGATGCCGCTCGATCAGGGCCAAGGCCTCCTCGGCGTCGAACTTCGGCATGATCACGAGTGCGTGGCCCACGTTCAACGCGCCCATGTAGTAAGCGTGTGAGCCGCCGTGGTACATCGCGGTCGACACCAGGTGGGGGCCCTCGAAAGGACGGAAGTCGAAGGCACGGCCGAACAAGGCATTGCGATGCGCGGCGCCGGATGGGTCAGCGCCGGAGCTGGCCCGGGTGATGCCCTTCGGCTTGCCCGTCGTGCCGGAGCTGTACGCAATCATTCCGCCTTCGATGCGATCGTCGGGCATCGTCGTCGGCTGGTCGTGGAGCACGTCGTCGAGGCTGCGCACTCCGGGCATCTCGGCGGTCCCGATCACCGTGGTCAAGGCCGTGATATGGGCGCCGTGTCGGCCGTTGATGATGTCGGCGTGCTTGGCGTGGACGATGAGAACCGCTGCCTCGGCGTGCTCCAGGACAGCGATGATCTCGTCCTGGGTGAGGTAGGAGTTGACGAGCAGCATGTTCCAGCCCGCCTCCTGACAGGCGAGCGACACACGGATTGGCAGCACGCCGTTCGGCGCAAGGACAGCCACGATGCCCCCAACGGGCACACCGACGTTGCGCAGTCCGTGGACGAGTTGGTGCGCGCTCGATGTCAGCTCGGCGTAGGTCCACGGTCCATCCGGCGACTCGATGATGGCGGTCGCGTCGGGACGGTCGTCGGCGATGTACCACGTGCCGAGACGTTGGTCCCACAAGTCCGTTGTCACGACTGCCTCCCGTTCGGTGAACGGCTAAACACTAACCTATTTTAGTTCGATCGTCACCATCGAGGCCGGACTGCTCGTACGTGCGAGTCGCAGCGCATCCGCAGCGAAGCGGGTCGCAGAGTTATGCGGCGCCAGTCCCGTCGCTGCGTCATCAGGAATGACAACACGACTCAGTTTGGACCGTGGCGGTGACCGCCAGGCCATCATGGCAGTTGTTTTCTCGCACACAGATTCGGGCGCAGATGCCGGAATGCTCCCAACCGGCCGGCTTCACCTTGCGTGTGTCTAAATCATGACCTATTTTATTCCGAGTGACTGGAGAGAGCATGAGTCGTTCGAGTGTGTTGTCCGACGTGGGCGGTCCAGCGATCGAACTGGCTGAGTTCAGGCGATGCGTGCGTGGGTGGCTCGCAGCCCGTTACCCGCTGTGCGACGAGTCTCGAGACGACGACCGTCTTGACGTCATCGCTCGCGCTCCGGACGGCCATCGGGCGATGATCGACCAGGCCGTGGCCCTGCAGAAGGACCTGCACGCAGCCGGCTTCGCCGCACTTGCGTTACCTCGGAAGTACGGGGGGGCTGGTCTCACCAGCGCTCATCAGTATGTGGTCGCCGAGGAGTTGTCGCGCGTGGACGCGCCGTCGCTGCGTGCGCTCGGAATCGGCCTCGGCCTGGCGATGCCGACGATCATGGGCGCAGGCACAGAGGAGCAGAAGCGTCGGTTCTTGCCGCCCCTCGTCAGCGGTCACGAGATCTGGTGCCAATTGTTTTCCGAGCCTGACGCCGGATCGGACCTCGTCTCGTTGCGCACCCGCGCGACGCACGACGGCAATGCGTGGATCGTGAACGGGCAGAAAGTGTGGTCATCGCTGGCCTCGGACGCGGCGTACGGGATGCTGTTGGCCCGAACCGACCCCGAGGCTGATAGGCCACACTCGGGCATCACGATGTTCATCCTGTCGATGAGCTCACGCGGGGTCAGTGTCCGACCGCTGGTCGACATCGCCGGTGGCCGTCATTTCAACGAGGTCTTCCTCGAAGACGTCGTCCTGCACGACAGCGATGTGCTCGGCGAGATCAACCGCGGTTGGCACGTCGCGACGGGCACGCTCAGCGGCGAGCGATCGGGCTACCTCGGGGGCTCGGGTGCCGGTCGGCGCCGCCGCCAGGCCGAGCAGGCGCTGGCAGCGTCATCGCTGCGCAGCGACCGGGTCGCCCGACAACGCGTCGTCGACATCATCGCCCGGGAACGACTCCTCGAACTGCTCGTAGGCCGGATCGGCGCCGGTGCGGTGGCCGGCGGGAACGGGGCCGCTGGCTCGCTCGTCAAGGTCGCCGCCGGCAACCTCGAACAACTCGTCGCGGAGGTGGTGATCGATCTTCTCGGTGCGCGCGGCCTTGCTTGGGACACCCGTGAGCGCGATGGGAACGTCGCTGCGCATGGACTCAATGCCTCCCGACAGGCAACGATCGCTGGCGGAACTCACCAGATCCAGAGCAATCTGATCGGTGAACGAGTACTCGGTCTACCCAGGGAGGCGCGCTGATGGATCTGCCCAAGTTGCCAACGTTGACGACGACTGAGTTCGAGCTCCGCGACGACCACGTCGCGACGATCACCCTCAACCGACCCGACAAGCTCAACTCGTTCAATCGGACGATGGCCGACGAGCTCGCTGCGATCTGGTGCCGCGTCCGCGACGATGACGCCATCCACGTTGCCGTCCTGCGCGCAAACGGCGACCGGGCGTTCTGCACCGGCATCGACATTGCCGAGGGCGCGTGGTGGCTGGACCAAAACATCTGGAACCAAGCCGACCCCGGCGCCAGCCTCGGTCCGCGGCACCATCGAGTCTGGAAGCCGGTGATCGCAGCCGTCAACGGCATGTGCGCCGGAGGCGGCATGTACTTCATCAACGAGTGCGACATCATCATCTGCGCAGAGACCGCCACCTTCTTCGACCCTCACGCCAACGGTGGCATCGTCTCTGCGCTGGAGCCGATCGGCATGCTGCAGCGCGGCGTGCCACTCGGCGACGTTCTGCGATGGGCGTTGATGGGCAACGAGGAGCGGATCACGGCACCGACGGCCCTTCGCATCGGGCTGGTGAGTGAGGTGGTAGCCGACGCCGACCTGCGAGATCGGGCCGACGACATCGCCGCCCAGATAGCCGCCCGACGTCCGGAGGCGATCCAGGGAACGGTCCGCTCGATTTGGGAATCTCTGGACATGACCCGGTCGATAGCGCTGCAGAACGGACTCGCTTACACGCACATCGGCAACCCGCGACCCAATGCTCGGCGCGAAGCGCGCCAGCCGAACGGGAAGCCCACCTTTCGCTAGGACGTCACGTCGCGCGGGAGTCCGAGAGCTCGTTCGCCGATGACGTTGTGCTGGATCTCGTCGGTCCCACCGCCGATCGACACACCCGCGGCGGACAGGGCTGCGTGCTGCACCCGTCCCTGCGACACGGAGTCGGGCCCGACGATCATGCCACCGGCGCCGGCGATGCGCGTTCCCAGGTCGCGTGAGGTGCGGGCGAGTCCGGACAATGCGAGCTTGCCGATCGACACCTCGGGACCCGGAGTTCGCCCGCTCGACGCGCCGGCACGCGCGCGGAGGTTGGTGAGCCGGTAAACCTCGCTGCGCACGAAGTAGTCGGCGAGATCGTTGCGCAACACCGGATCCGTGTTCGCGCCGTGCTCTTGGGCCAGGGCGACCAGCGACTTGGCGCTGTTGATCATCGCTGCCGGACGGTTCTTGGCGCGTCGTCGAGACTCGGCGACGATCTCGCCCACCGGACGGTCGAGTTGGCCCCCGAGCGGTCCTGCGGCGGCAAATGCAAGTGACCGGGATGAGCCCGAAGCGGCCATCTTCCGTTCGTGGACAAGCATCGTCGACGCCACCCGCCACCCGGTTCCCAGCCCGCCGACGATGTCGGATGAGCGCACTCGCGCATCATCGATGAACACCTCGCAGAACTGCGAGTTGCCGTTCATCGTGCGCAGCGGCCGAGCCTCGATGCCCGGTTGGCGCATGTCGATCAGGAGGAACGAGAGCCCGGCGTGCTTTGACGCCGTGGGGTCGGTGCGGGCTAGGAGCATGCCTCGGTCGGCGATGTCTGCCGATGAGTTCCACACCTTCTGCCCTCTCACGACGAAGTCGTCACCGTCGCGAACGGCTGTGGTTTCCAGGCCGGCAAGATCCGAGCCGGCGCCAGGTTCGCTGAACAACTGGCACCAGGCCTGTGTTCCATCAGCGACTGCGCCGAGGTACTGAATCTGCTGCTCCGTGCCGTGCTCGATCAAGGTTGGCCCGCCCATGTGCGGGCCCATTCCTGTCGGTGCTGCGACGACTGGGTGCGAGCCGAGCGCATCGTTTATCTCACGCGCCATTCCGCTGTCGACGCCCCGGCCACCCAGCCCGATCGGCCACGACGGTTGCGAGTACCCGGCGGCCGCGAGTCGCCGCCACCACTCGCGCAGCGTCATCGATTCATCCCAGTTGGCTTCGACCCACGCGCTGACCTCATCCCGGATGCTCGACATCGCGACCCTCCACGTTCCCCGCCTGTGCTCTCCGATTCGGCGTCAGATCAAATGGTAACCTATTTTATCGGGGATGGACGCCGACCCTGGAGACCACGATCCCATCGGCGCGCCTACCCTCACGGACGGCCTGCGTGCCGGCGCGGCGATGTGGCCATCCGCGACGATCTCGTTCAGTGGCGAAGGTGGCGACCGCTCGTTCTCACTCGCCGCGCTACACGAGGCGGGCCGCTGCGTCGCCGCGGGGTTGTCGGCATTGGGGTTGCGACAAGGTGATGTCCTCGCGATGCAGCTCCCAAACTGGCCGGAGGCGGTGATGACCTACGTCGCTGCCGCCGAGTTGGGAGTCACGATCGCGCCGATCGTGCACATCTACGGCGCAGCGGAGGTCGGTTACATCCTCGAGGCGTCGCGGGCGAAGGCGATCGTGATCGCCGCGACCTGGCGAGGAACCGACTTCTTGCAACGTCTCTCCTCGCAGACGCGACCCAAGTCACTCGAGCAGGTCATCGTAGTCGGTGCCGGGGCCGAGGTCTCTCCGAGCGACTCCGTCGCATGGACCTCACTGCTCACCGCTGATCCGAGCCCGTTGGGCGATTCACCAGATCCTCGTGATCGGGCGCTGTTGCTGTACACGTCGGGCACGACGGGACGTCCGAAGGGTGTCGTCCACACCCAAGGTTCGATCGCAGCAGAGATCGCCCAAATGGTGCGGTTCAACGAGATGGACGGTGAACGAGGCGACGACGGCGTGACGTTGGTGTCATTCCCGATCGGGCACATGGCGGGTGTGCTCGGCGCGGCGCGAGCGTTCTACCGCAGCCGGCACACCATTTTCATGGAGGCATGGGACCCGTCCGAGGCCGCTCGACTCGTCGAGCAGAATTGCGTGACCTCTACGGCGGGCACTCCTTTTCATATGCTGTCGTTGTTCGAAGCCGCAGACCGCGAGGGGAGATCGATCGACTCGATCAGCAGCTTCCTGCTCGGCGCGACAACGATTTCTCCGACTCTAATCGAGGCCGCAGACGCTCGTGGCATCGCCGCGTTCCGTTGCTACGGGTCGACCGAGCAGCCGACGGTGTCGTGCGGCAGGCCGAGCGACTCGTTCGCAGATCGCGCCTTCACCGATGGCCGCCTCCTGCCGGGCATCGAGGTCCGCATCGTCAACGACAACGACGCCGACGTACCGGCCGATACACCAGGTGAGATCCTGTCGCGCGGGCCGGATCTGATGGACGGCTACACGGACTCGGGCGACGACGCACTCGCCTTGACGGCGGATCGTTGGTACCGCTCTGGCGACATCGGCACCTTGGACGCCCGTGGTTTCCTGACCATCACCGATCGGCTGAAGGACATCATCATCCGCGGCGGAGAGAACATCGCCTCCAAAGAAGTAGAGGACGTGCTCGCGACACATCCCGGCGTGCGCGAGGTCGCAGTCGTTGGCGTCGCCGACGAACGCCTCGGCGAGCGCCTGTGCGCCATCGTTGTTTGCTCGACGGGACCGATCAGCGTCGAGGACCTTCGGGCGCACGTGGCGGCAAACGGCTTGGCGCGCCAGAAGGCCGCCGAGTTCGTTGTCCTCGTCGACGACATGCCGCGTACGGCCTCGGGAAAGATCCAGAAGCACGTCCTCCGCGAAATGATCCGCACCGGCGCGCTTTCATTGAACGCTGGGGACTGCGGCACCCCCGCAGCCCCCCGTCCATCGATCCGGCGTTTGCCCCCGTCAGCGACCCGGTAGTTCCGACCCCAACGCGGATGTGTTCGATTCGAAACTTGTATTTGGCGTTTTCGACCTATCCAAACGTTGGGAGCCCAGTCCAGTTCGGAACTGATCCGCTTAAGGCGTTTCGATCGCTTAGTGAGGATCTGGAAGGTGTGTTGTGGTGTCGCACGCATCACGGCAAACACTCGCTGCATAAACTCAAGCGGCACGTCCTCATGAAACAAGTCGGACATCGAGTTGACGAAAACGGTTCTCGGACGCTTCCAACCAAGTGGAGCGTCGACCACGTCATTATCAAGCGTGAGGCCGAAGCCGGGGCCGCTGGTACGCAAGTCGCCATCGTTCTGATACTTGTCGACGCCCATCGCCTTCAGCCGCTTGGCCAAGGTGAGGGCATAGCAATGGTCGCAACCCGGCGACGTCCGATCGCAGCCGGTCGTGGGTTTCCAGGTCACCTCGGTCCATTCGATAGCGGTGAGCGATGCCATAACCAGAAGGCTTGTCCGAACGTGTGTTCAAGAATGTGGATGGGTGGACCGAAGCGGCCGACGAAGTGCGGCCATCGTCGGAGCCTCTGACGTCGGAGACGCGCGTCGCTATCGCTATACGTTCTAGAGAACTCGGGAGTGACCGGGAAATTGCACTGCAACCTCGGAAGAAGGGGAGAGCTCGCCGGCGTCGAGAGAACGAACTGCGATCGTGATCTCTCTGAGTAGTTCGGCAACCG
>JANXUF010000116.1 GCA_025356335.1 Actinomycetes bacterium | reverse complement strand
TCGTCGCCGATCTGGACGAAAACGCTGCCGCTCTCGGTCAGCAGGTCGCGCGCCGCGACGAGGCGGTCGCGGAGGTATCCGAGGTAGCTGTGGATGCCGAGTTCCCAGGTGTCGCGGAAGGCCTTGATCTGTTCGGCTTCGAAGGTGGCGTCTTCGAGCTTGCCGTCTTTGACGTCGCGCTTGCGGGTGCTGCGTTGCCAGTTGCTGCCGAACTTGATGCCGTACGGCGGGTCGATGTAGATCATCTGCACCTTGCCGCGCAGGCCTTCGCGTTCGCTGAGCGAGGCCATGACTTGCAGGCTGTCGCCGAGCACCATCCGGTTCGACCAGTTCGCGTCGTGGCGGTAGAAGTCGACGATGTCGAGTTCGCCGAGACCATCGAAGGTGTCGAACAGCGTCAGTTCGGGTTCCTCGTCCTTGGACGCAGATGTGCGGCGCAGGTTCTCAACGAGGACTCGGGGGTCGATCTTCTCTTGGATGTAGATCGGTGGGGCGTCGGCGTCGACTGTTGTCTCGCTCTCGTTCTTGCCCTTCCAGACAAGCTGAGGGTCGAGTCCACGATCGAGCAACTCCCACGACAGCCGTGCCGGTGCTTCGATCTCCGGTGAGATGAATTCGTGAGCGTCGGCGGTGGGTATGTTCGCTCGCTTGTCGGCGTGCACGTTCGCGTTGACAGGGATCGGTCCGCTCGGCTGCTTCTTGGCCATCATTGATTCCTCGTCATCGGTTGAGCACGACCTCTGCGCCGCGGGCGAGCAGCGACTCGATCGCGTTGTTCAGTGCCGACTGGGCGTGCTCCATGTTGCTGATCTCGACATACCCCCACCGACCGAAACCGCCGTGGTTGTTGACCGCGGCGCACCAATGCTCACGCGCAGTCTCTGCCTTGGCCTGGCGAAAGTGTTGATCTTTGCGACCCCCGCTCACTTCGACGATCAAGGTGCGGACCATGCCGAGCCCGTCGATGGGTCGGAGTCGGGCCAGGAAGTCGGGAACGTATGCGTGGGTGTTGCCACCGTGGATGTACGGAATCTCGAAACGCAGTCCGTCGTTCTTCACGAACGCAGCGACGCCGTCATGGTCTTCGAGGAGGCCGGCGACGGTCTCCTCCCACGTGTTGCCCTTGATGCCGTCGAGCACCACGTAGTTTACGTGGCTCTTGGTCGACTCGATGACCACCTTGCGCGTGTAGAACCTGACGTCGTCCGTGCTTCCTTCGGCGTCGACGCGACGCATCATCGGGACGAGCTGTTCTTTCTGGTTACCGACCTGACGAACGACGCTGCCGAAGATCCGCTCGGCAGCGAGGTGCTTGCCGCGTGCGAACACGCTGAGGTGACCGACCTTGGTCCCAGGTTCATAGGTGACGCACTTGGCCAACCACTCACGCGTGATAGCGACGAGTTGTGGAAACAGCCACGGTCGTTCGACTGCGTCGTGTGCGGCGTAGAAGCGTTTGACCAACAGGTCGGCGATCTCGAACGCAACCTGCTGCGATCGTGTGTTGGTCGCTTGTTCGAGGGAGTGCTCACTGCTGGCTCCGACGAACGGGTCCATCTGCACCCAGGTGGCGACATCGGTCTTGCTGACGTGCAGGCGTGCGTCTGGGTTGTCGAAGTCGCCGATCAGTGGTTCGTCTATGAGGTCGACTCGGTAACCATCGAGCTTCGGGAACGTGATCCGCAGATCTGCACGCTCGGGTAGCGCGCGCACGTCGATGACGTTGCGCTTCGGCACCGACGGCCCGACCTTGTGTTCGCCTTTGATGAACGAGAAGGGAACGCCGTAGACCTCGGCATATTCGGCTGCAAATCGACCGGTGTCATCGATGGTGTAGTCGCGGCGGCGGAGACCTCGGCCGACGACTTGCTCGCAGAGCAGCTGGCTGCCGAACCGTCGGATGCCGAGGATGTGCGTGACGGTGTTCGCGTCCCAGCCTTCGGTGAGCATGCTGACACTGACCACACAGCGCACACCCTCGCCGAGGCGACCGGGCTTGCCGACAGTGTTCATGACTTCGCGGAGGAGATCCTCGTCGGTGATCTTGTCGATGTCCGCGCCGGGGTTGCGTCGGCGGTAGTCATTCTTGAACCGGTCGATCTCGTGGTGGGCGGCGGCCTTGAAGTCATCCTTCATCGCGTCGCCGGACTCGAGTTGAGCTGAATCGACCAGCACCGTTCGGGGGCGGGCGAGCCAGCGACCTTCGTTATCGACATTCGAGAGCGTCGACAGGTTTCCTTTGCGTGCTCGCGACGAACCGTCGGGTTGAGGGATGTCGACGCCGCCGATCCACTCGTACACGAGCTTTGAGACCACCGTGTTCGGACAGACGACGATGAACACCGGCGGCGTCTCCCCGTGGCCGGCCAGACTCGCCTCCCATTGCGCGAACGCTTTCTGGTAGCTACCGAACAAGCTCTTGAGCGCACCTTCGAGGGCCGGTGGTGGAGTCCATTGGCCGGGCTGGTTGATGTTCTTGCCGCGCGCTTTCGGAAGCTCCTTGCCGATGTGGTCCCAGAGGTTCAAATAGGTGACCGTCGCGTTCGTCGCATCGTCGTCGACCGGAGTGCGCGGAACTTTGACAATCCCGGATTCGATCGCGTCCATCAACGAGAAGTCGCTGACCACCCACGGGAAGATGAACCCTTCGTTGTAGCCAGACCCTTTCAGGTAGAACGGCGTGGCGGACATGTCGTAGATCGACTTGATGCCGATCTTGTGGTGGACGGCAGCAAGACCCTTGAACCACACCCGCGCGTCCGCGTTGCGTTGCTCCGCCTCACGGCGAGTCTCGGCGTCGATGTCCGCGAGAACGTCAACGTCTTCGATCAACTTGTCCTGATAGCAGTGATGCGCCTCGTCGTTCAGAACGACAACCTCTTGGGTGCGCGCGCTCCCTCGACCACTCAGATCGCGGAGCACGCGGCTGACCATCTGGTCGTTCGATTCCTTGAACGGGTCCGTCTTCTTGCCGGCCGTCAGGATCTTGCGGGTGTTGCTCGCGACGCCCTTGATCTCCTTCGCGTCGCGCAATATGAACGTGTGGTAGTTCGTGATCGCGATATCCGCTTGGACGAGCGCGCTCCACAGATCCGACGGCACCAGCTCGCGTTCGCGGTAGTAGTTGCCCTCGTCTCCAGGGTGCAGCACTCGCAGACGATCGCGGATGGTGATGCCGGGTGTGACGACAAGGAAGCGCTTTGCGAACCGAGCATCACGCGGCGAGTAGACCTTGTTGATCGTCTGCCACGCGATCAACATCGCCATCACCACCGTTTTCCCCGCACCCGTCGCCATCTTCAATCCGACACGGGGCAATCCGTTGTTGTGTACCGAGTTCGCCTCATCGATGCGCGTCCGGAAATCACCGGTGCCTGGTTGTCTGCCGGCGACTTCGGCGAGGAAGATCGCTGTCTCGGCCGCCTCACGCTGACAGAACAGGACACGGTTCTCCCGACCAGGGTCGGCCCAGTACTGCATCAGTTTCCGGGAGATGGGCGTGACACCGGGGTAGCCCCGACCGCGCCACAGCTCGACCTGATAACGAATGTCGTTGATTAGCGAGTTGAGCTCACGCCGTTCGCCCTCGATGTCGAAGTCCAGAGACCCTTGAAGCTTCTTGCCCTTGCGCGGGGTGGCAATCGGGATGAACGACTCGCTCAACCGCCGACCCGGCTTGACCTCACCCGTCGGACCATTCGAACCAATCTCGAAATGCTCGGCCGGGGGATCGTACGGTCCATTCAAAATCGGATTGTCGATCGCCCCCTCCATCACGACGAGTATTGCAGACAGCCCGATCACTGCAACCGGGATGACCGGCCAGGTGGGGCCCACACCTACCCGTCAGAAATGAAACGATCGTTTCATTGTTGCTCGAAGGATGCAGATCTGCCGAAGGACGGTCGGGTTGCCGTAAAAACGGTTGGCTCAGACGTCAGCGCCTGCCGGCGGCCAATGCACGTCGACACTTGGGAGATCGAGGATGATCCAGCCGTTCTTGGTGTTGCCGTCGCATCCGAGGCCGACGACTCTTGACGAGTCCCATGTCAGTTCGCCGGCCCGCTCGGTGGCGGCGCGATCGATCCAGGTCAGCGCTGACTCGTAGCCGTGATGCCAGTGGCCGTGGACAACAAGGCGCGGTGACGTCGTGGTGGTGGCTTGCGCAATCAGTGCGCGGACATCGTCGGCGCGGACCTGGTCCTCGGCGGGCAGTCGCCAGGAGGAGAGCAGGTTGATGCCCGCTGGCGAGTCGTGGGCGATGAGGACGTCGAGGGCGCCGTCGCCGAGGCGGGCGACGTCATCGGTGTCGGTGACCTCGTGTTGCCACCAGTCGATCCCGAGTGTGCGATCCCGCCAGTCGATGGAGAACGCTCCGCCTAGGAAGCCAAACATGCAGCCGCCGATGTTGAGGCGCGTTCCCCGCGGCAGGTAGGTGACGTGCTCGGAGATGCGTGTGGGCTTGTTGCCGTGCTCGAGTTCTGAGAGCGAGGTGTGGTCATCGTGGTTGCCATCGATGAACCACAGCTCGACGCCGTTGATCTCGCACGCAGTGTCGACGGCGGTGAGGAAACGTGACCCGTCCGAGTGGTCGGGGAAGTATCCGAAGTCGCCGACCTGAATGATGACTGGGCACCCGGCTTCGGCTGCGACGCCGGTCAGACGCGCGACCCATTTTGAATTTCCGTGTGTGTCACCGGCGATGAGGACGCGCCGAACATCGTCTCGGTCGGCAACGGTTCGGTCCATGAGATCAGTGTGATTCGTCGGACCGTCTGCTGCGCTGCCAATTTCCACACAACGAGGTCACCGGAAGCGAGGCGACACCCCTCCCGTACGATGGCGACATGCTGACGGTGAGGAGGTGTTGCTCGTGACCACCCCCAAGCGCGGTCTGCTGTACCACTTCACCCACCTCTCAAACTTGGCGTCCGTCGCCGAGCACGGGATCTTCTCCGACACCGACGTCGCCGAGACGGATCGGCTTGCAACCGAGGTCGGCCAGCAAGGCATCAAGGCCAAGCGTCGCCTCCGTCGGGTACCGATCGCTCCGGGAGGTGTTGTCGCCGACTACGTGCCGTTCTACTTCGCGGCGCGCTCGCCGATGCTCGGCTCGATTCACAGGGGTCACGTGTCGAGCTACTCGGGCGGCCAGGAAGAGGTCCTGTACCTGGTGACCGATGTCGATCGAGTCGTCGAAGCCGGACTCGAGTTCGTGTTCACCGATCGCAACGCTGCACTCGACGTGGCGCGGTTCGAGAACGACCCGACACGGGTGGGAGCACTGGTCGACTGGCCGCTGATGGAGGCTAGGATGTGGAACAACACCTCCGAGGAACCGGACCGCATGGAACGACGAATGGCGGAGTTCCTCGTGCACCGACGCGTCGCTTGGGACCTGATCCTCGGAGTGGCGGCGATCGACGAACGACGGTGTCGAGACGCCGAAGCGGTGTTGGCTACGGTGGGTGTCACCATCCCTGTCCGCCCTCGGCAGGATTGGTACTTCTGATGACAGCCTTTCTCGAGTCCTCCGGCAACCTTCTCGAAGCCGATGTCGACGCGCTCGTCAACACGGTCAACACGGTGGGCGTGATGGGCAAGGGCATCGCTCTTCAGTTCAAGAATGCCTTTCCGGCGAACTTCAAGGCCTACGAACGAGCATGCAAGGACGGTCGTGTTCGACTCGGTGAAATGTTCGTGTTCGATGCTGGTCAGCTGATGAAGCCGCGCTGGATCATCAACTTTCCGACGAAGGGTCACTGGCGGTCGCCTTCCAAGCTGTCCGATGTCGCGTCCGGTCTCGACGACCTGCGCCGAGTGATCGACGAGATTGGAATCAAGTCGATCGCGCTGCCGCCGCTCGGGTGCGGCAACGGTGGTCTCGACTGGTCGGTCGTCCGCCCATTGATTGACGCAAAACTGGCCGACCTCGACACCGAGGTGCACGTGTTCGCACCCGAGAGCACCCCGGCCGCCTCGCAGATGCCGGTTGCCACGCAGCGGCCACAGTTGTCGCCGGGAAAGGCGGCTCTCGTTGGAATGATCGGCCGCTATGGCCTGGTGGGCCTCGGCGCGAGCTTGATCGAAATCCAGAAGCTGATGTACTTCCTTCAGGAGGCTGGGGAAGATCTGAACCTCCGGTACGAGCCTGCTCGGTACGGGCCGTATGCCGACAACCTTCGCCACGTGCTCAAAGCAGTGGAAGGTCACCATCTCCGGGGGTTCGGAGACGGCTCGATGAAGGTGCAAGATGCTGAGGTCATCGAGATTCTCCCGGGAGCGATGGCGGAAGCTGACGCAGCGCTGAATCACAACCCTGCGGTTCTTGAGCGAATGGATCGTGTGCTTCGGCTCGTCGACGGCTTCGAATCCCCGTACGGGCTGGAACTCCTTGCAAGTGTCCACTGGGTTGCGACGCATGATGACCGTGGGCCTAGCGATGAACTTGGTGTCGCGATTCGGCGGGTCCAGGAGTGGAGCGGGCGAAAGCAACGCATGTTCACCGAGGACCACATCGCCGTCGCGTTCGAGCGTCTGAGAGAGCAAGGTTGGCTTGCTCGTCTCCCTGCATTCGCGTAGAGGTAGCGGCACCCTTCCGACAGCTCGGTGAGGTGGAGTGATTGGTCGCCCCAAAGCGATCTCACCCGGCGTGAAATCCATCGCTTCCGAGCGTGCTGTCGGTCCTAGTCTTTCCGCATGGCTCCCAACACCGAATCGAGTAAGGCTGCCGTTGGGGCCGCTGTGTCGGAGACACTCAGGGGTTGGGCCGCGGAGCTGTACACCGGCCAGAAGTTCTGGTGGATGGATTGGGACCGATTGATCCTCGATGTCTCACGGCGCTGCGCACCGGCGAACCCGTGGGCATCGATGACTACGACGATGGCGACGTACGGCCCGCGTGGGGTGCGACAGCTCAAGGGTGAGCCCGGAGTTCGCTCCACCTTGGCCGCGCCTCAGCTCGAAAGGCGTGCCGTCTGCCAGCGTGATGGGTCCCGTCCCATCCATTTGATGAGCGCCGCGCCCTCGGCCGGCATACGTGCCGTTCCGCTCAGCGAGTCGATCACCGACTGTGCGACCGACACAGATGGGAAGCCGGCGTCGCGCCACCCGCGTTGGAAGACGATCGTGTCGTAGGGCTTGGCCAGGATCACGTTGGCACCGATCTTCGACGGCAGCAGTCGACCGACCTTGGCGAAGCGTTCGGGATCGTCTGCGTACACGATGGCGATCGTTGGTGCGGCGACCGGAGCGATAGACGATGCCACGAACGAGCCTGTCACCGCCCACCGTCCCGCGTTCGCTGTAGCGATGTCGTCGAGCATTTGCTCGGGGCCGGCCGACGCCACCCAGGTCGTCGTCTCATTGGCGGCGAAGAACGAGTACGTCTCGGCCAGCTTGCGGACCAACGGTTCCCACTCGACCGTTGTCACCGCGCCTCGCGGTCGCCGCGAAATCAGCCGTTCGTCGGCAAGTGTTTGTAGGACGCGCGAGACATAGCCGTCGTCGATGCCGAGCGCCGACGACAGGGCGCCAGCGGTGTACGGGGGAGTGACTTCGATCAAGGTGCGCATCAACGCCCAGACTCGTCGGCCGCGCAGCGTTGGTCCGTTGGTGGGCTTTGGGTCGGGGTCGCTTGGTGATCCGTCGGCACGGATGTAGAGCGCAGGCCTGCGGAGTCGAAGCTCGACGTTGCCGGTCTGATCCAGGTAGCCGATCTGCGCGTCGTGGAGGAGTTCGCGCGATCGAGGACTGAGCCACTTCGCGGACACGATCGTCGGACCATCAGGCAGACGTAGGTGATCGATGTCTCTCGGCTCGAGCCGGTCTCTCGTCACTACGGACATGGCCGCCTCGGTGCCGTCGTAGGCGGAGATGCTGACGGTTCCGAGATCGGGCTGGCGATGCGTAACGGTAACTGTCCAATCATCAGGAACCAGCGCGCGGAGGCGCTCGACCGTGTCGTCGAGCCGGCGTCGACTCGCCTCGGGGATCGCCGGTCGAGCCACGATTTCAGAATAGCTCTTCCTGTCTCAACATCTGATCTGTCTGCAGCAGACAGAATGGCAATCTAGACAGAACTTCTAATGGTTCTTCTAATAGACCAGGTGACAGAGCGTGATATTGGGTAGCACACGATGACACGACCAAATCGCGAAAGACCAGGTAAATGGCATGAACGGTCACTCATGGTCACTGCTGGACACCCCCTCGACACGGCTCATAACCCGAAGGTCACAGGTTCAAATCCTGTCCCCGCCACCACTGAATGGCCAGGTCTTTCTTCACGGAAGCCCTGGTCATTCGTCTTTTTCGGCCGAGTTCGGTTAGTAGCGACGGGTCTTGATCGACTTCCTTCGGTCTCGACTGAACCTGACCGAACAGGGGCGCAGCAGGGGCAAGAACAGGGAAGGGCGCTACTCCTCGCCGCCGTCACTCCGCCCAAGCCCTACATCGCCATATGCGCTACGGGGTGGGTAAGTCCCCACCGACGCCGCTCGCTCGGCTGAGAGCCACGTGTAGGCGGCGCTCTCGTCGCTTCCCACTGATCACGCTCAGGTGAATTTTCCCAGAGTTGCTCACTGAAATTCCCCAGTTTGTGAGGTCCACCAGATGAGGTGGGGCTCCCTCAAGGCTGCTGTCTTCGACAACAAGCAAGCCAGATGAGGGAGCCCTGTTTCATGCTCACACAGGAGGATGATGTGGACGCTCACGCGCTCCGCAAGAGAGGCTGGTCGATCTCGGCGATTGCTCGCCATCTCGGCCATGACCGCAAGACGGTCCGCGCCTATTTGAACGGCGAACGCGTCGCTGGCGTCCGCGTCGCGACCGGCCCGGGCCGGTTCGATCCGTTCGTCGATTACTGCCGTGAACGACTTGTCGAGGACCCGCATGTGTGGTCGATGACGTTGTTCGACGAGGTAGTCGATCTCGGCTTCGTCCAGTCGTATCCGACGTTCACCCGGCAGCTGCGGATCCGTTCGCTGCGCCCGCATTGCGAACGCTGCTCAGCCGCGAAAGGGCGTCCGGTCGCGATCATCGATCACCCTGCCGGTGACGAAACGCAGTGGGACTGGGTTGATCTCCCGGACCCGCCAGCCGGGTGGGGTTGGGGTGCGAACGCGTCGTTGTTCGTTGGCGCGCTCGCCCATTCCGGGCGTTGGCGCGGGCATCTGGCCGAGTCCAAGGATCAGGCGCACACCATCGACGCGCTCGATCAGATCACACGCGCCCTCGGCGGTCTGACACGGGTCTGGCGGTTCGACCGGATGGCCACCGTCTGCCACCCGTCGACCGGTCGGGTGACCGCCTCGTTCGCGGGTGTCGCCAAGCACTACGCGGTGTCCGTCGCGATCTGCCCGCCCAGGCGCGGGAACCGCAAAGGTGTCGTCGAGAAAGCCAACGACACCGCCGCCCAACGTTGGTGGCGGACCCTGCCTGACGACATCAGCATCGCCGACGCGCAGGCGTCGTTGGACAGGTTCTGTGTCCGTGTTGGCGACGCCCGCAAACGCGTCGTCGACGGTCAACGTGCGACCGTCGCCGCCCATGCGGCGGCCGAGCGGTTGACGCTTCCGCCGGCTGCGTTCCCGGCGACGTTGACGGTCGAGCGCAAGGTCACCGCGCAAGCGTTGGTGGCGTTCCGCGGGAACCGCTACTCGACCCCGCCAGAGCTCGCTCACACGACGGTGAACGTGGTTTGGCGGCTCGGGTCTCCCCTCGCTGATATCGCCACCCTGTCTGGGATTGTGGTCGCCCGCCATGTCCTCGCACCCGACGGTGCCGGCGCGACCGTGCGCGATCACGGCCACGTCGCCGCCCTCGACCTGGCCGCCATGTCGGCATCGACCAGCGCGCCACCACACAGGCGCAAACAACGCATCCCACCCGGACCGGCCGCGCTCGCCGCAGCCGCGGTGATCACTGGGACAGCAACCAAGAACTGCGCCGACGGCACCGTCGTCGATCTCAGCGCATACGCGAAAGCGGCCAACGGAAGGAACACACTCACATGACCAAAACACCCACCACCACTGGTGCGCGAGCACCATCAACGCAAGCGCAGGCGTCGCTCTATCAGACGTTGAAATCGCACCTCACCGTGTTGAAACTCGATGCCTGCGCAGAAGCGCTGCCACGCGTGCTCGATGAAGCACTCGACGAGGAGTTGACCGTCACCGCAACCCTGGAGCGGTTGTTGGCGATCGAGGTCGACACCGCCCTCGCACGTCGTCTCGTCGGCCGTCTCCGCTTCGCCTGTCTGCCGACACCGGCCACGTTGGAGGACTTCGATTTCGACGCGCAACCCGGCGTCGACCGCCGACTGATCAACGAGCTCGGCACCTGCCGCTACCTCGAGACCGCCACCAACGTGATCCTCATCGGGCCGCCCGGCGTCGGCAAAACCCACCTCTCTGTCGGCCTCGCCAGACAAGCCGCGACCGTCGGCTACCGGACGTATTTCACGACCGCCGCAGATCTCGCCGCACGCTGCCACCGCGCCGCGATCGAAGGCCGCTGGGCCACAACGATGCGGTTCTTCGCAGGACCTACGCTGCTCGTGATTGACGAGCTGGGCTACCTGCCATTGCCCGCCGAAGCCGCCTCGGCGTTGTTCCAAGTCGTGTCGCAGCGCTACCTCAAAACGTCGATCGTGATCACCACCAACCGCGGCGTTGCCGGCTGGGGCGAAATCCTCGGCGACACCACCGTCGCCGCAGCCATGCTCGACCGGCTCCTGCACCGCTCAGTCGTGCTCAACCTCGACGGCGACAGCTACCGCCTCAGAGACCACCACGCACGCTCAGATGCGCTCCGCCGAACAGCGACCGGCACCCGCGAACCACTACGTTGAAACCGCCTCACAGGTGAGGAGATTCGATGATCACACCTGGGGAATTTCGGTGAGCGCGATCACCACGACCGGCTAGCTTCACGCTGTGCCCACCTACGACATCACTTTTCTCTCGGCCACCATTGGCGGCGGCTTCCCTGCGCCGGACATCGTGAAGCTGCGAGTGACTCGAAATGGCGACTACTTCCAGGCATTCGTAGTTGTGTCGCAACGACGGGATCCTGCCCCACCTTTCAAAGTCGATCTGATTATCGAGGCGGTCGAGGCGCTGGCGCGACAATTGGCGACCGGCGTCGAGGCGCTTGACGATCCCTCGTTCACGATCGAGATTCCGATGGTTCCCGGTATCCCGGCACAACACACCAGTCCCGACTCCGTACGAAAAGCTCATGTCGGCATTGACTTGGAGGAGACCTACGCCTTCGGACGGTGTCCGGAACTGGCCGTAGTCGAGGCATAGCTGTCCCCAGTTTCGTCAGGTCGGCACGGCAGTAGGTGCTATCGGTTGCCGGTCGCCCGGCCAGAGCTACGGCTCTCCTCCAGGCCAGGCGAACAACCTCAGCGGCGGCCGTGGAGGGCAGGGTACTTCTTGGCGAGCACGGCCGCCGCGGTGTGGTCCCCGGCAATCCGTTGGTTGACGGCGCGCTTGCCGGCCATCGGTGTGCCGGCCCTTGTCTCGGCCGAGTCCGCCCGTTCACGCTGCTCCTTGGCGTCGATACGGAAGCGGGCTGCTTGACGATGGGCCCTGTTAGTTGAGGCTGGCTTCGGGGTCGGGCGACTCGGGTCGTGCTGTTCGTCCTCGTCGTCGTCGCCACCGTTGTCGGCGTCGAGGTCTTCATCGTCGCCAGGGTCGTCATCCGTGTCGTCGGAGGCGCTACCGGCCAGCACCGGCAACGTGGTGCCATCGTCCCAGTAGTGCAGGCGCTGGTCGTCGTCGTCCGCGGTTGTGCCCAGGTAGGCGGCTTCGCGCTCGGTGGTGTCGTTGTCGAGGAGGTCGCCCCAACGGAACTGTCCGCTCATGACGGGTCCGTTTCGAATACGGAGCGGTATGCCCAGCGCTCGTAGATGCGGTGCAGGCGGTGCCGTTGCTGCGCTTCTGCGGAGACGAAACAGGTGGGGTAGCTCGTGCGGCGGTCGAGCTCGGGGAACTGCATGGCGTCGGCCAGCCAGCCCTCAGGAGCGAACCACAGCCCACAAGTGCTCGGGTCGGCTTCATTGACAGCCCGCAGCAGGATGGCTTCGGCAGAGTGCCACTAAAACCGGGAGGTCATTTCTCGTTGCAACTCCATGCGGTCGGGCCACACGCCATTTTCTCGACGCATCGCTACGCAGGTGTACTCGGCTCGTTGAAGGTTGTTGGTGAGCTTGGTCAAGGCGTTCGGAGCGAGCGTCAGTGCCAGGAGGTCGTCGGCGCGCATCTCATCGAGCTTCTGCGTGTCGGCGGCGATCTGCGGCGCGTACTCGGCGTGACCTCTGTCCAGAAGGATCTGCTTGGTTCGGACAATCTCAAAGCTCATTTGGCAAATCTTGAGCGAGCGTTCATGCTGTTTATGGGCTGAGTATGCCTCCCATGCTGCAAGCCATTCGGCACTGGCCGCACAGAATTCTTTGTCAGTGCGAGCACGAATTCTGTCGAGGTCGTCCCAAATGAACGCGTCGATATCTTCGACGTATTGACTGGTCATGACGGCACCGTCGATCCGGAGAGTTGTGCGGTGAGGGTATCGATCTGCGCTTGAAGGTGCTGCAACACCATCGACACTGCCGGATCAAACGGCGGATAGCTGAGCAAGCGACGGTCGAGTTCTGCGCCGTCAATAGGTTGTGCGTCCGGTGTTGAACTGCTGAGTACTTTTGATTTCATCGTGGCTCCTTACAGAAAGGTGAAGTAGTGGGCGGTGGACGGGCATTTCTGGCGCAGGCGGTCGGCCCACGCCAGCGGGTCTTCGTCAATTTCGGCGACGGTGGCTGAGCACGTCTCGAAGATTGAGCGCTGGTCGGCGGCGCGGCCGAGGTTGGTAGTGAGGGCGTCGTAGCGCTTACGGGCTTCCTTCGCCGGGATGCGCCCTGAGCGGATGTCCTCCGCTAGCGCCTTTGCGTCGGCAGTCGTTTGAACGCAGGCTTCGTAGCCCTGAGCGCCCGCTTCCACGGTGCGCTGACGACCCCAATCGGCCGACATGGTTGCCAGCTTCTTGTCGTCCGCTTCAGCTGCGGCGATCTGCGCCAAGGCGGCCATGTGGTCGGTCTCACTGAGGCGTTGATCGGCGAGCCAAGCTCGGGCTTGACGGGGACTCGTCATCACTCACCCTCCAAGGTTGGGCGGTTGCCGCGGCGTTCGACTCTGTCTTCCAGAGCGAACAACTCGTCCTCGGCTTCACGCAGCGCCTTATATGCGGCGTCTTCTTTGGCACGGAGCGCTTGACGCTTCCGCTCCGCCTGGCTGGTTGTTTCTTTTGTTGGCATGGACACTGACCCTTTCAACATTGTTACAGATTGTTACCGGATCGAACGCTATACCCTTCACTCTTAGAGACGGGCTTAAGGCCCTTATTGAAGGAGTTGTGCGAATGACGAAGGTGTCTGTAGACGGCCGTGCCAAGGTGCGCCTCTCAAAAACCAACACGGCTTTGTTTCTCGGCCACGTTGACTTGACCACGTGGGACGACGAAGAAATCTGGCGTGGGCAGAAGAAGGCGAGCAACGGTAAATGGGTCGGGCGACCTCGCGCCGTTGTGCCGCACGCCGTCCACGAAGAGCGCATCCGCCGCACCATGACCAAAGCGCACGAGTTGCTACGTGAATCGACGTATGCGGCGGTGGCGCTGCTGCGCCAGGTTGTTGACGACGAGGACGCCAACTACGGCTACCGGCTGGCCGCTGCTCAACAGATACTCGACCGCACCCTCCCCAAGAACCAGACCTACCACGTGTAGTCCTTCCTTAAGAGCAACGCTCACCGTGGTGGACCCCCGGGTGTGACTGCCGCGCCGATCGCTGCGTAACCGCAGCAGATGCCAGGGCGGATGCGCCGATCTGTGTGGGCCACGCGGTGAATGGTGCCTGCGAATCTGCGCTGATGTTATGGGTGCCTCTGGACGTCGATCGACCCGCTCTGTTCGCATCGCCGGAAGCGCGCTCGTCGCGAGCGGTTTCGATCGGTGATTGCCGAGCAGGATCCGGACTCAGGCCGAGAAGGTGACCCGTTCGCGCAGCCAAATCGCGAGCCACGCCTCGTCGACCTTTCGCGCCGCAACGTCGAGCATCGCTTCGACTGCGTCGTCAGGGTCGGGTTTCTTGTCGTTCCATGACCCGTCGTTGAGGTCGATGAACAACACGAGGCACGCCCATGCCGCTCGCTTGTTGCCGTCAGGCAGCGGATGGTTCCACGCGATCCGACAGGCGAGTACCGCTGCCTTGTCGAACGGGTCTGGGTAGAACTCGGTTTCGCCGAATCCGGCTCGCGGTGCGTGGAGTGCGGAGTCAGCGAGTTCGACGCGGCTGGCCTTGATGAGCGTTGCGGCGTTGATGCCTGTGACGTGCTCGGCGAGATACCAGAACTCAGCGAGGCTGAGGTAGCGGGTCACTTCGCGAGGCGGTCGAGGATCTCCCGGTCGCGCTCAAGCAGCTTCTTGGCGCGCGCGGTGAAGTCGGCGTCGGAGCGGACGCGTTCGATTTCGGCGGCGAGTGCGTCGATGATGACTTGGTTGACGCTGTCGCCTCGGACTCGGGCGACAGCTTCTGCGTCATCGGCCAGGTCGTCGGGCAACCGTACGGTCGTCTGCTTCGGCATGACATCATGATATCACGATGCGACTCGACAAAACTGGTGATCGACGGCGCCGCCAGCGCAATGCGGTGCTGGCGGCGCCGATGCGGAGTGACGATCGCGCTGACCTGCGTTGTCGATCGGAGGCCTCCTGAACGTGCCGCACGCGTGGGCCCCGTCCCGACGGGAGTGTCACCAAACCGACACCGGAGCCGCGACCGATGCGCCGATCTGTTGCGTCCAGCATGGCTCAAGTCAACGTCCTTCTGCGCCGCGCGTTCTGTGCGATTTTGCGAGGAGGAGCTGGGTGATGCGAAGGAGGCCTGAGTGGCCATAGGCGCATGGGACGGCGACAACGAGTACGACGACGACTTCGCCGCCACGTCCGGCGTCAAGCTCCGCTCCTGACATCCCGGGGCGATGGCGAGACCGGCGGAACGGCGGCTGTCCCGGGCGATCTACGCTGACTCGATGTCATCGATCACCCATCGCACTGTCGAAGCAAACGGTTTGTCCGTCCATCTTGCCGAGATGGGAGAGGGCCCGCTGGTGCTCTTCTGCCATGGCTTTCCCGAGTCGTGGTACTCGTGGCGTCATCAGCTGCCAGCGGTGGCCGCCGCCGGCTACCACGCCGTTGCGATGGACATGCGCGGGTATGGGGGGACCAGCAAGCCTGCCGAAATCTCGGCGTACTCACTCAGCGAACTGATCGGCGACGTGGTGGGCGTCGTGGCGGCGCTCGGTGAACAGCAGGCGGTCGTCGTCGGCCACGACTGGGGCGCGCCGGTCGCGTGGTACAGCGCGCTCATGCGTCCGGATGTTTTCCGCGCCGTCGCAGCGATGAGCGTGCCGTTCACGCCGCCGTTCGGTGCCATGCCCGAGGGCGTGACGATCAGCGACGTGTCGCGCATGGTCGCGGGCGATCGCAACTACTACCGCCTCTACTTTCAGGAACCCGGCCTGGCGGAAGCGGAGCTCGAGGCCGACGTTCGCCGCAGCGTCGTGGGTTTCCTCTACAGCGTGTCCGGTGACATTGTCACCGACGGGTTGGCGACCGAAGGTGCCGACGGCCACTTCCCTGCCGGCGAGACGTTGATCGAGCAGTTCGTCATGCCGGGACGTCTGCCGTCGTGGCTCACCGAAGCAGACGTCGACTTCTACGTCGGCGAGCTGTCTCGCTCGGGTTTCCGCGGCGGCCTGAACTGGTACCGCAACATCGACCTCCTGCCGTCGATCCTGGCGCCCTTCTTCGGCGCCACCATCCGCCAGCCGGTCTGCTACCTAGCAGGCCAGCACGATCTGATCGCCGGCAACACGCCGGAGGCACTCGACGGCATGCGCCAGGTGTTGCCCGATCTGCGCGAGTTCGAAGTCTTCGCAGGCGCCGGCCACTGGATCCAGCAAGAGCGCGCCGAACAGGTATCGGAGATCCTCGTGCGGTTCCTTCGATCCCTCGACTGACCGGCCCTCAAGCGCCGATCGGCGAAGCACGGCGTTGGTCGGGGCGATCTCGGACGAGCTGAACATATCGCTGCGCCCTTCAACGTCGCCGCACAGGTCGCGTCACGCTTCTGCCTGGCCTTGCTGGTTTAGCCCGAGACTTGCGGAAAAGCTGCACCCGATGGAATGGGTCGGGGCGCGACTGACCGCGAGCCGATGCGCCGATCTGAGCGCGTGGCCACGCAGGCACGCATCGCGAATCTGCGCCGCGCGTTCTGTGTCTCCTACGGGCACTTTTCAGGCGTTGCCCGTCGCCCGATGCACGTCTCGCTACGGCTGCTTCTGCCAGACGGACACGTGTGACGGGCTGTCGCCGGTGAATGGCGAGCGGTTCCAGTCTGCCCACCTGTTGGCCAACTTGAGGCCGGCCAATCTCGCCATCAGGTCGAGCTCGGAGGGCCAGACGTACCGCCATGGTGTCCGAACCTCATGCACACCGGACCCGTCGGCGACGAAATGGTGGGAGACGGCGTGCTGGGCGACGAGATCGTCGTAGCGGTCGTAGCCGACGTAGCCCGGCGCGTGGGCGTACACGATGGCGTCTTGACCCGGAACGAGACGGCGTAGGTCCGGTACCGCCATCTCGATCACGAAGCAGCCACCAGGCTCGAGATGGGCAGCAGCGTTCTCGAAGCAAGCGACCTGTCGATCCTGGGTTTCGACGTTGCCGATCGTGTTGAAGACGAGGTAGACGAGCCGGAACGCACCCCTCGACCGAGTCGTGGTCATGTCACCGAGCGTGACGGGGATGCCGTCACCGCCTGGCTTGGCTCGGAGCTGGGCCACCATGTCGGGTGACAACTCGATGCTGCTGACCGGTACGCCCCGAGCGGCGAGGGGCAGAGCGATCCGCCCAGTGCCGACAGCCATCTCGAGTGCGGCGCCCGTGCCAGCGAGCTCGGCCAGGAGATCAACGGTTGGTCCGAGTACGCCAGGCGAGCCCATGGCTCCGAGCGTGAGGTCGTAGCGGGCCGCGACCTCGCCGGCAAAGTGGTCGTTCAGCACGAACAAAGGCTGGCATCCCGCAGTTCTCCAAACAATCGAGTTTCAGCGCACACGCTTCAGGCCGCCGGAGCGACGAGGCTCCAATCGGTGACGACCTCCGGCACCCATTGAAAATGTTGATGAGCTGCGCCGCTGGCGCTGCGAGGATGACCGAATGCCGCTCGTCGTCGACTGTGTAATGATCGACTGTGTCGACCTTGACGCGATGACCGCGTTCTGGTGCCAAGCGCTCGATCTTGAACACGTGTGGACCGGACCCTCTGGGGGACATCTGCTTCTCGCGTCGGACGGATCCGGACGTCGGCTAGGACTGATGCCGTCCCAGAGCGAAAAGACCGCCCAGAACCGAGTTCACTTCGATCTCCGTCCAGACGACCAGCAAGCCGAAGTCCAACGACTCGAGAAACTCGGGCTCGGCGCATCGACATCGACATCGAACAAACTGACGTCACGTGGGTGGTCATGGCCGACCCGGAGGGCAACGAGTTCTGCGTGTTGCGCTCGATAGCCCAGAAGGAGAAGGACCGGTCTCGGCAGAGCCATTGATGTCGTCGACTCGCCCGAAGCACATGCCCGCTGCGTATCAGCGGCTCCCATCGCTGTGGTCCGGTGCCACCTACCCCCCGGGTATGGGCCGAGCCGATGCGCCGTTCGGTGCTACTTCCCGTCGTGTTCGGCTGCGTCGTTCTGATCGCCTGTTATGCGCTGTCGGTGTCGATTCCGGGGGTGTTGTCTGTCGGCCAGCGCTGCAGTCTCGGGACTCGTAGTCTGCGGAGATGAATGGCAATGAGACGCACGGGCTCGGATATCAGAGTGTTGACGAAGATCCGAACGTGTCAGTGCTCCTCGCCACGATGAACACCACGGCGGAACTCGACGCGATCCGCCGGCTGCGTCATTGGGAACGCAGTCAGCTCGCACTCAGCGGTGGTCTCCGGCTCCTTGATGTGGGTTGCGGTCTCGGCGAGGCAGCACTCGCCCTTGCAGAGGATCTTGGGATCCGGGGAGACGTCGTCGGTGTCGACCGCTCCGCGGAGATGGTGCGCGTCGCGCAGGCGAATGCACGCACCGCACGGTGCCGCGTCCGGTTTACTGTCGGCGATGCATGCGCGTTAGGCGAGTCTGATGATTCGTTCGATGTCGTGCGCTCCGAGCGCACCCTGCAGTGGCTCAACAATCCTGCTGCTGCCGTTGCCGACATGGCTCGAGTGGTTCGACCGCAAGGTCGTATCTCGCTCATCGACACCGACTGGTCAACCTTTGCGATCGACGTCGGCGACGACGTCCTCGCCGCACGGGTTCGAAACGCGATGCGCGACGAGAGAGGCCGACCGTCCAACATCGGACGGTGACTCCACGATCTCGTCCGCGACGTCGGCTTCGAACCAATCGCAGGCACCCAGGCCACGCAAACCTGGCCCTCTTGGAACCCCAACGACTCACCGGCACCCGATGGATGCCTCTCCATGCGAAGCCTCGCGGAAGATCTCGTTGCCAGGAATCAACTCGCGGCTGCGGACTGCGACCGATTCGTCACGACAATCCACGAGGCTGCCTTGCGGGACCAGTTCTCGATGACTCTCACGATGTACGCCGTCGTCGCTGCCGCCAACCCACCACACGGAACCTGAGACATTCCCAGCGGCAGGCCAGCGAGTCGATGGCGGCCGCCCACCACGGATCGGGTGCACCCCGATGCGCCGTTCGGGACGTGGTGGGCGACGGGTGGCATCGGCGTTCTGCGTTGAGCGTTCTGTGTGTGCTGGTGACGGCGCGGATGTGACCTCGGGATGCGCTCTGCCCCGGGTGCTCAGGCCAGGAGTGCCTGGGCGTCCTGCCAGACGCGGCGCAGGACTTTGGCCGCAGGCTCGGCGCGGGCGAGGGCGGCGGACTGTCCGGCCCAAGCCTGCATGCGTTGGACGTCGGATTCCTTGTTGGCGGCCTCGCGCATCACCGAGGTCAGCCCCCGCTGTACCGGGTACGGGGCAGGCACGGGGGCACCCGGTGCGGTCGCGGCGCGGAGGTAGTCGGTCGCGATGCTGCGCCCAGGGCGTCCACTGAAGACCCGGCTCACTGCGGTACCTTCCGGCGTCGTGACGGCGAGCGCGTCGGCCCACGCTGGGTGGAGCTTGGCCTCGGGGCAGCGCAGGAAACCGGTGCCGATCTGGGCGGCGCTGGCACCGAGCAGCAGGGCGGCGGCGACGCTGCGGCCATCGGCGATGCCTCCCGTCGCGACAACCGGAATTCGCACGGCGTCGACCACCGCTGGCACCAGGGCGAACAGCCCCACCATCTCGCGCTCGGCGCTGGCGGCGTCGAAGCTGCCGCGGTGGCCGCCGGCTTCCATGCCCTGGACCACCACGACATCGGCGCCCGCCGCCTCTGCCGAGCGTGCCTCGGCGAGGGTCGAGACATTGGCGAACCATGCGATGCGTTGCGCCTTGAGGCGAGATACCACCTCCGGTGGATACAGGCCCATCACAGACGACACGATCGGCGGATCGGCGTCCAACAGTGCGTTGCATTGCGCGGTGAGGTCCGCCGGCACGTTGTCGCCGGCGGTGCTCGGCACCTGTGGGCCCCACTGAGCGAGGAAGCGGCGGACTTGGTCCTCGCGGGCGGTATGGCGCACGGGTGCGGGGTCCGGCATCCAGAGGTTGAGCTGGAACGGGCAGCCGCTTGCGGCGCGAACTTCGGCGGCCCAGTCGACGATGGCTCGCGGCTGCATCAGGAGCGCGCCGCACGCGCCGAGGCCGCCGGCGTTCATCACCGCGATCGACAGTGACGGCGGACTGACGCCCGCCATGGGTGCGAGCAGGATCGGCACGCGCAGGCCGAAGCGGTCGCAAAACGCCTGGGCTCGCGAGAGGGCAGGATGCGGCTTGGTGATGGAGCGAGCGTAATCCCCGGACGGCGGTCAGCGAACGTCGGGTTCAGGCTGTTCCAGCGCTTGCGGCGAAACGCGGACCGCACACCGGTCCCCGTGATCAGAGCCGATGCGCCGTTATGCGCTCGTTCGAGGTGGTCTGCGCGGCGTCGTTCTGCGCCGTCATTCTGTGTCACCTACCGGCACCTATGGGCTAGGGAATACGGCAGAACCCGCCGGCAGTATGTGGCGTGCGCGACCCGCTGCCGCAGCACCAATGTCGCGGTGGACGGCCATGTCGGTGACCGCTGTTGGTTGGGGGCCCGCTCGACCGCAACCTGCTCGTGCTCGAGCAGGTCAAGGCAGCCTGGATCGATGCTGTCTACGGAGCGATTATTCTCCTAGCGCTCGCCCTCTCGCGTGTCTCGAGCGGGGAGCAGGAATAGCAAATGTCGAGCCAGCCGTCACGCCTCCAGCGTTTCGCCACCGTCGTCAGACTCCGTCCGGAGCACCGTGAGGAGTATCTCAAGCTTCACGCCGAGGTGTGGCCTGAGGTCACCGCAGCGATCAACGCGGCGCACATCAGCAACTACTCGATCTTCCTGCATGAAGATTTGCTCATCGGCTACTGCGAATACCTGGGTGACGATTACGCCGCCGACATGGCAACCATGGCAGCGGATCCTGCGACCCGGCGATGGTGGGCACTCACAGATCCGTGCCAAGGACGTATTGACGGCACGCCCGACGGCGAGCAATGGGCGCCGGCCCCCGAAGTCTGGCACCATGACTGATCCATCTGAGTTGCCGTCCCTGCATCCGTCCACAATCCCAATCGAGTCGAAAGGAATCAACCGTATGGAAGCCGTCGAAGCGAACGCTGCCGGCCGCGTCGACGCCCATCACCACATCTTCGAACAGGCGCGCACTCCCCAAACCTGGCTCGACGAAAGGATGGATGCGATCAACGGCGACTTCGGCAACGTTGAGCTGCACCCGGAAACAACAAGAGCTGGGATAGCACAGACCGTGCTCGTCCAGACGGTCGCGAAAGTCAGGGAAACCGAACACCTTCTGGATATTGCAGCGCGAGAGAAACTGATCGCCGGGGTTGTCGGATGGGCAGACCTAGAAGACCCAGCGCTTGATGCGACGATCGCGTCGTATCGCGATCAACCCGGTGGCGAACACCTCGTTGGTCTACGTTTCGCCGTCCAGGACGAGGCCGATCCAGCCTTCCTGGATCGGCCGTCGGTTCGGCGCGGCCTCGCCACGGTGTCCGATGCCGGTCTCGCGTTCGACCTGCTGATCACGCGGCCACATTGGGATGCCGCTGTCCGTGTGGTCAGGGATCTCCCCTCGTTGCAATTTGTACTCGACCACTTGGGAAAGCCGACGCTCGCGAAGGGCGCGGACATCAGTCACTGGGCAACCCTCATGCTCACCCTCGCCAAGCATGACAACGTTTCGGCCAAGTTGTCAGGCCTTGTGACCGAGGCATCCTGGAGGACTTGGACACCCGACGACCTGCGGCCGGCCGTGGAAGTTGTACTGCAAGCCTTCGGACCGAACAGGTTGATGTTCGGCTCCGACTGGCCCGTGTGCCTTCTGGCCAGTGATTACCAGCGTTGGGTCGCGACCGCGGAGGAACTCCTCGCTGGAACATCTCCAGCCGACGGCTCAGCGATCTTCGGTGGCACAGCACGTCGCGTCTACGGATTCAGGCCCAAGTGAAAAACAACCGCATTCGATCCACCGGGGTCAACGTCACTGAACTCACATTCGGTGGGGGTGCCCTCGGAAACCTGTACACGCCGATCACCGATGAGGAGGCCGAAGCGGCTGTCGAAGCAGCGTGGACTGCGGGGATCAGATCTTTTGACACCGCACCGCATTACGGACTCGGGCTTTCGGAGCGCCGCATGGGCAAGGCGCTCTCTGGGCGCCCGCGGAATGACTTCGTAATTTCGACAAAAGTTGGTCGCCTCCTCGTTCCCAACGACGAACCGAAGGGTTTGGACCCTTACTTCGTCGTGCCCGCGACGCACCGCAGATTGTGGGACTTTACGGGCGATGGGGTTCGCCGCTCCGTCGACGACAGTCTCGAGCGACTCGGCCTCGACCGCATCGACATTCTCTACCTTCACGATCCCGACGATCATTGGTCCGACGCTGTTGGATCAGCGTTCCCAGCTCTCGCCGAGATGCGCGCCCAAGGGATGGTCGGGGCGATCGGCGTCGGCATGAACCAAGGCGAGATGTTGGCCAAGTTCGTGTGCGAAACCGACGTCGACATCGTCATGCTCGCCGGCCGTTACACGCTGCTCGATCAGAGTGCGCTCAACGACGTCTTACCACTGTGCGCAGAGCGGGGTGTCGCCGTGCTCAACGTCGGCGTTTTCAATTCCGGGTTGCTCGCTACCCAGAATCCACAGCCTGGAATGCACTACGACTATACGGATGCGCCCGCACACCTGATCGCCCGGGCCTGCGCGATTGCAACCATCTGTGAGCGCTACGGAAGCTCGCTTCCAGCAGCGGCGCTCCAGTTCGGCCGGTTGCCAGCACTGGTTTCGGGGCCGGCACGGCGAACCAAGTACACCGGAACTGTTCCCTCTTCAACGCCGAAGTTCCACCAGATCTATGGAACGCGCTGGCCGCTGACGGGTTGTTGGTGCCGCCGATTGGCCGAGATGACGGCATTGGCTGAAAAGCGGCCACCGCTGCGGTCGCTGCATGCAGAACAGCAGCCAGATTTTCTACCACCCAAACCTATCTCGACGACCGGCCCGCCGCCGATTCGCTCGCTAGTGAAAGGCCCTAAGTTGAACGTCCAAGAAACTGATCTCAGCCATCGATTCGCGCACGCCAAGCTCGAGCGAACAGTTCTCGTTGATGATGTCTACGAGGCGATCAAATCGTGCGTCATGGACCACGTCATCGCGCCAGGCGAACGCGTCAACATCGGACGGTTCGCGAGAGAGTTGGCGGTGTCGCCAAGCCCGGTGCGCGAAGCGCTCGCCCGCCTTGAGGCTGAGCACCTCGTCGTCAAGGAACCCATGAAGGGTTACACGTCCACGAAGCTGCTGAATCGGGCCGAAACGATTGAGCTGTTCGAATTGCGCATGCTGATCGAACCGTGGGCGGCGGCCAGGGCTGCCCGATCGCTCAGCCCTGAGGGTCGCGCTGCCCTGGTCGCAGAACTCGATGGCACGACCGATGCCCCACTCAGCACGCAATACGGCGACTACCGCGGCCTCACCTCACACGACGAGCGATTTCACGGGTTGGTGGCACTGGCTGCCAACAACAAGCGCGTCGTCCAGGTCCTCGACGGCCTACACATTCATCTCCATCTCTTTCGGATGAGCTACCGGCAACAAGTCGGCGTCAGCACAATCGAGGAACATCAAGCGATCGGTGCCGCGCTCGTCGCCGGCGATCCGGAGGCTGCCGGGGCCGCGATGCGAGCGCACCTCGAAGCAACTCTCGCGCGCTTGCTACCCGACTTCGACGACGACGGCAACTTCATTGCCCCTCAAGCAACAGGCGGCAATGTTGTGCGTCGGGATCGCCCATGAGAATTGCCCGAGTTGGACAACCGGGGTTCGAACGTCCCGTCGCCATCAGCGATGACGGCACCGCGTACGACCTCGCAAGAATCACCGACGATATCGATGGCTCGTTCTTGACAGAGGGCGGAATTAATCGCGTCCGCGATGCCCTGTCGACGAACCAGCTCCCACTGTTCTCGCTCGCCGGCCAGAGGTTCGGTAGCCCGGTAGCCCGGCCAGGCATGCTGATGTGTATTGGCCTGAACTACCGGCAGCACGCTGTTGAGACGGCCGCTGAGATTCCGGCCGAGCCGATTTTATTCATGAAAGCGACTCGATGCGTGGTCGGACCGAACGACACCGTGCTTGTGCCTCGAACGTCCGAAAAAACCGATTGGGAGGTCGAACTCGCGGTCGTTATCGGCGCCACCGCCCATTACCTCGACTCGCCAGACGATGCACAAGCTCACATCGCTGGCTACGCAATTTCGAACGACGTGAGCGAGCGCGCGTTCCAACTCGAACGGGGAGGGCAATGGGTGAAGGGCAAGTCGTGTGACACGTTCAACCCGCTCGGACCGTTTCTGGTGCCAGCGTCCGATGTCGACCCGCAGAATCTCGAGATGAGACTTTGGGTCAACGGCGAGCTGCGTCAATCGTCCAACACGTCGGACATGATCTTCGATGTCAACTTCCTCGTCTGGTATGTCAGCCAATTCATGGTGCTCGAACCAGGCGACATCATCAACACCGGAACACCGTCAGGAGTAGCGCTCGGGTTGCCGGGCACTCCGTATCTCGCAGCCGGCGACAATGTTCGGCTGAGCATTGCCGGCCTCGGCGAGCAAGAACAAACGATTGGTGCAGCATGAGACCGTCCCCATCATCAAACATCATTGAACGGCTCGAGGTCGATGACGTCAGGTTCCCAACGTCGCTGGAGCAGCACGGATCCGATGCAATGAACCTCGACCCGGACTATTCGGCGGCCTACTTGACGCTGCACTGCAGCGACGGCTCCACCGGTACTGCGCTGGTGTTTACCATTGGGCGTGGCAATGACGTCCAGTGCGCCGCCATCGAAGCGCTCGCGCCGGTGGTGATTGGCACCAACGTGGTCGAGCTCGCTGCAGACCCTGGCCTGCTCTCGCGGACCCTGTTGAACGACAGTCACTTTCGCTGGCTCGGCCCCGAAAAGGGTGTCATCCACATGGCAATCGGCGCAGTCGTCAACGCCGGCTGGGATCTACTCGCCAGGCGAGCCGGACTTCCGATGTGGAAATTCCTTGGCGCGATGACCCCCGCACAGTTGGTGGCGTGCATCGATTTCCGCTACCTCACGGACGCGTTGATGCCAGATGAAGCTCTCGCCATATTCGAGGCGGCCCAAACGGGCAAATCAGATCGCATAGCGGAGCTCGAAACTGACGGCTACCGGGCATACACCACCACACCCGGTTGGCTGGGTTACACCGACGAGCAATTGGTAACCCTCAGTAAGCAGGCAGTCGTCGATGGCTTTCATCTGATCAAGCTGAAAGTCGGCAACAGCCTCGACGAAGACCGCCGGCGCGTCGCACTCGCCCGCGATGCCGTCGGGCCGGAGATCGCTCTGGCGATCGACGCGAACCAGCGATGGGACGTGACGACTGCGATCAACTGGGTGAATGCTCTCGCAGAGTTCGAGTTGGCCTGGATAGAGGAGCCCACCAGCCCCGACGACTTCGTTGCCCACGCCGCGATCGCGAGGGGGGTCAGTCCAGTTCCGGTCGCGACGGGCGAACAATGCCACAACCGGGTGATGTTTAAACAGCTGTTGCAGCTCGGCGGTGCTCAGATTGTGCAGATCGATGCTGCTCGCGTCGCCGGGATCAACGAGAACATCGCAATTCTGGCTCTTGCAGCCAAGTTCGGGGTTCGTGTTTGCCCACACGCAGGCGGAGTGGGGCTCTGCGAGATGGTCAGACACCTGGCGTTCTTCGACTATGTCGCGGTGTCGACATCGCTCGACGGTCGCATGATCGAATGGGTTGACCACCTCCATGAGCACTTCACCGACCCAGCAACGGTCAGCGACGGCCGCTACGTCGCTCCGCATCGCCCCGGATTCAGCGCCGAAATGAAGCCGGCGTCCGTCGCACAGTTCCGATTTCCCTATCGCACGCCGGAGACACCATGACCGACCAACCATTTTCCGGGCTCACTGCCGTCGTCACCGGTGGCGCCTCGGGTATTGGCTTGGCGACCGCCAAGATGCTTGCGTCCGGGGGAGCAAACGTGGCCGTCCTCGACCTCGCTCCACGCGTCGAGTCTCCACTTGTTGGAATTCAATGTGACGTCTCCGACGAAGAATCAGTGCAAGCAGCCATCGAAGCCGTCATCGATCGGTTTGGCCAACTCGATATCGTTGTCAACAACGCTGGCATCGGCGCTCAGGGCTCGGTCGCAGACAACGACGACATCGAATGGTCCAACGTGTTCAACGTGAATGTCTTCGGCATCGTCCGCGTGACCCGTGCTGCGCTCCGTCATCTCGAGCGGTCCGATCACGCCTCGATCGTCAACATAGGCTCGATCGCTGCGTGGGCGGGCCTCCCGCAACGTGCGTTGTATAGCGCCACAAAAGGTGCCGTCCATGCACTCACGCTTGCGATGGCAGCCGACCACGTCCACGACGGAATCCGCGTCAACGCTGTCGCGCCCGGCACTGCGGATACCCCGTGGATTGCCCGGCTGCTCGCCAAGGCCGACGACCCTGGAGCTGAACGGGCAGCGCTTGCGGCCCGACAGCCGATGGGTCGCCTCGTCACCGCCGAGGAGGTCGCGGCCGCAGTGTGCTACCTCGCGAACCCGCTCGCAGGCTCGACCACGGGCTCGATCCTCGCCGTTGACGGCGGAATGTACGGCCTCCGCCTCCGGCCGAACACGTAAAGACACTCAGATCTCTGCCATGTTGGAATCCTTGCGTTCGCTCGTTCAGCTCAAGTCGTTCGAATGGGACCGTATCGAACGCAGACTCTTGCGGTGCGGCAATATCGACGACGTCCGCCGGATCGCCAAACGCAATCTGCCTGGAGGCGTATTCGATTACATCGATGGCGGCGCCGAAGACGAGGTCTCTCTGGGTCGCAACACCTCAGCCTTCGTCGACATGAAACTTCATCCGAATGTGCTGCGCGACGTCGCGATCGTCGACACGTCGACCACGCTGTTCGGCGTCGAGCGTCAGACGCCAATTCTGCTCGCTCCGACAGGATTCACCCGCATCGCCAACCCAGAAGGCGAACTTGCCGTCGCACGCGCTGCTGCCAAATACGGCATGCCCTATGGGCTGTCAACGCTTGGCACTCGCGGCATCGAAGAACTCGCCGCAGTCGCCGCGGCACCGCTGTGGTTCCAGGTATACGTCTGGAAAGACCGCGGTGTCGTCAAGGAAATGCTTTCACGCGCCGAGCAGTCCGGGTACGAAGCAATCATCATCACCGTCGACACAGCCGTACTTGGACGGCGCGAACGAGACGTGCGCCGTGGCTTCACATTGCCACCAAAGATCGGGCTTGACACGCTTATCGACGGAGCGCTTCATCCCCGCTGGTCGATTGATCTTCTACGCAATGAACCCATCACCTTCGCCAACGTCGCCGGCATGACCGACATCGACGGGACGACCGCGATCGCGCTCAGCGACTACGTCAACGCTCAGTTCGACCAGGCGCTGTCATGGGAAAGCCTGGAGTGGATTCGCTCAGCGACCAATCTGAAGGTGGTGCTCAAAGGCATCCAACGCGTCGATGACGCACAACGCGCAATGAGTGAAGGCATCGACGCAATAGCCCTGTCCAACCACGGTGGCCGCCAGACCGACGGCACCCTCGCGCCCGTCCAACTGCTCCCCGACGTCGTCGACGCGGTAGGCGGCGGCATCGCGATTATCTGTGACGGTGGGGTACGGCGAGGCAGCGACGTGGTGAAGGCATGTGCGTTGGGGGCCGACGCTGTGATGGTTGGACGCCCCTATCTCTATGGTCTCGGCGCAGGCGGCGAACGCGGCGTCGAATGGGTCCTTGACCATCTCGTGTCGGGCATGAAACGAACGATGGCCCTGTGCGGTCGGAGCACCGTCCGCGACCTCACACGGGATCTCGTCACGTTCTGATGAGCGCGATCCACCTTCCGAGTCTGTGAACTGGAAGCAGTATGCGGTTGATCGTTATGGGTACCGATCGCCCACCCGGCTGGCGTCCGCGAGGTTGTCCGATTCCTTGATCTGACAGGTGCGGCGATGTTGTCGCTTCAGCGTGTCGTAGACGAGATCGTGACATCCTCGTCGGCGGCTCGCTCCGCCCACGGAGCTGTGGGGTTCTTGGCTTGGAACTCTTGCCAGCTGCCGAGCGCTAGCGCCGTAGTGAAGTGAGGAAGTGAGGGGCGAATTGGGTGCGCGCAAGACTGTCGCCCGCCAGTTGCATGGGACCACTTTGAGGTGGTTTCGCCAGTGGGATGGGACCACCCTTTCGCCAGTTGATGGGACCACCCCGCCGCTTGTGATCGGGACCGTGCCGGGGTCCACCGGTGTTGGTGTTGTTGCGGCTGAACTCGCCCCTGTCCGTAACGACGATCAACGAGGTGGCGATGGCTTTCAGGGAGGTTCCGATGTTCGAGGTGCGCGAGGCGCTGCGTTTGTGGTTGCAGGGTCAGGGGGTCCGCTCGATTGAGCGGTTGGCCGGGTTGGACCGTAAAACGGTCCGCCGGTATGTGCAGGCGGCTGTTGATGCCGGTGTCGTCGCCGGGGGTGGTGAGGCGCAGTTGACGGACGTCGTGTTGGGTGAGGTGGTCCTGCGGGTCAACGGCCGCCGCGACGACGGTCACGGCCCGGGGTGGGCGTCGCTGGTCGGCGAGCACGCCCGGATTGTCGCCTGGTTGGACGACGGGTTGACGGTCGTCAAAGTCCATGAGCTCCTCGCCCGACAGGGTGTGGTCGTGGCGCAGCGGACGTTGCACCGTTACGTGTTGGAGGTCATAGGTCACGGTCGTGGGCAGGGTCGAACGGTGCGAGTCAACGACGGTGAGCCGGGGGGCGAGCTGCAGATCGATTACGCCAAGATGGGCTTGATCAACGACCCGGTGAACGACCGGCGCCGGGTGTGTCACGCCCTGATCTTCACGGCGGTGTTCTCCCGTCACCTGTTCGTGTGGTTGAGTTTCGGCCAGACCACCGGTGATGTGATCGCCGGGTGCGAAGTGGCATGGCGGTTCTTCAACGGTGTTTTCAAGGTTGTGATCCCCGACAATCTGGCGGCGGTCGTGACGAAGGCTGACAAGTTGGAACCCCGGTTGAATCAGGCGTTCGTCGAATACGCCCAGGCCAGAGGGTTCATCATCGACCCGGCAAGGGTGCGGACGCCGACGGATAAACCCCGGGTCGAGCGGATGGTGCAGTTCGTACGGGGCTCGTGGTGGCAGGGGGAAACGTTCATCGATCTCGCTGATGCGCAACGCCGGGTCGAGGAATGGTGCCGGGTGCGGGCGGGGATGCGGGTGCATGGCACGATCCAGTGCCACCCGCTCGAACTGTTCAACGTGGAGGAACGACCGTGCCTGTTGCCGGTACCGGTTGAGCGCTATGACGTGCCGGTCTACGCGGTGTGCAAGGTGCATCGGGATCATCACATCGAGATCGCCAGAGCGTTGTATTCGGTGCCGGGGAACCTGATCGGCGCCCGGGTCGATGTGCGTGCAGATTCTCGCCTGGTGAAAATCTTCTCCCGTGGTCAACTGGTCAAAGTCCATCCTCGCCAACAGCCCGGTCACCGGGTCACGGACCCGGCGGATCTGCCGGCGCACACGGCGACGTACGCCTTGCGTGATATCGAACAGTTGAAAACGGTCGCCGCGAAACACGGTCCGGCTGTCGGTGTGTACGCGGCGGCGGTGTTGGATCATCCGTTGCCGTGGACGAAGATGCGACAGGTCTACGCACTCATCGGGCTCGCCAACAAGTTCGGCGACGAGCGCCTCAACCAGGCCTGCCAGCGGGCGCTCGAGGCCGAAGCGATCAACGTCGGGTTGATCACCCGAATGCTCAACCGGGCAACCGAAAACAGTGAGCAACCCCCCGAACCCGAAGGCACGCTGATCACCGCCCGCTTCGCCCGAGACCCCGACGAGTTCCGCCCCGAACGACCCGACCGAGCAGCCGGCGGGCACCCCGGCAACATCGACAACGCTGTCGATGCCATCGGCGATGCTCAGGCGGTTAACGAATGAACACCACCAGCACCACCAGCCCGAATGAAACAGCCGTGCGTAACGATACCGCGACGGCCGTCAGCCCGAATGAAACAGCCGTGCGTAACGATACCGCGACGATGATCTGCCCTCAGTGCGGGGACACGTTCCGCCCGCTCGGGCGCCGGCAATGGTGTTCCGACGCCTGCCGTCAAGCAGCCTGGCGGCGACGCAACACCACCCCCCGCGCGGCGGTCGTGCTGCCAGCCAGAACAGTCAAGGCGGACACCGTCTACGAATGCCCGAACTGTCAGACCCGCTACCTCGGTCAACAACACTGCCCGGACTGCCGAACGTTCTGCCGCAACATCGGCCGAGGCGCACCGTGCCCGCACTGCGACGAGTTCGTCACCGTTGGGGATCTGACCGGCGAGCAGGGGGCCCGGCGATGAGCATCCCAATGACGGTCACCCCGGAACTGAAAGCGTTGCTCCGCCGGGTCAAACTCGGCCGTTGCCTCGACACGCTGACGGAACGCTTGACACTCGCCCATCAACAACAGTTGACGCACCACGAGTTCCTCGAACTGCTCCTCGCTGACGAGGTCACCCGCCGCGATATCAGCTCCGGCGAACTCCGGGCACGGACCGCCGGGCTCGACCCGGCGATGATCCTCGACCGTTGGGACGACACCGCCAACATCACCTACGACCACCGCACCTGGAACGAACTATGCAGCCTGCGCTTCGTCGACGCCGCCAACAATGCGGTGATCATCGGACCCGTCGGAGTTGGGAAGACATTCCTGGCGACCGCCCTCGGCCACATCGCTGTCCGCCGACGGCGCAGCGTCCATTTCGAACGTGCTGACACCCTGCTGAAACGGTTGAAAGCTTCCCGGTTGGATAACACCCACGACCATGAAGTCCGCAAACTGTTACGCGTCGACCTGCTGATCTTGGATGACTTTGCTTTGAAAGCGATGGACCCGATCGATACCGGTGAGATCTACGAGATCATCGTCGAACGACACCGGCGGGCGGCGACGATCGTCACGTCCAACCGGGAACCCGCCGAGATGCTCGCCCAAATGGCAGACCCGCTCCTCGCCCAATCAGCGATCGACCGGCTGCATTCCGCAGCCCACGAGCTTGTCATTGAAGGCGAGTCGTACCGCAAACGCGAAAAACCCGCCGGCGCGCTTGACGACAACCCCACCCCCAAGCCACACTCAAAACGCCAACGCTGAACCCCCGACCCGGTCCCATCCAACTGGCGAACACCCGGTCCCATCATGCTGGCGAGCGACACGCAAGACGTCACACGTCCAATATGAGTCTTGACTCATGATGAGGAAAGAGTCATACTTGTTCTGTGTGGGAGATCGAGGTCACCGATCAGTTTCGCCGAGTGGTGGTCGACGCTGACTGATGACCAACGAGAAGCCGTCACGGATCGAGTTGACGTTCTTGCAGAACGTGGCCCCGATCTTGGTCGGCCGATCGTCGACCGGATCCACTCGTCCAGACACCAATCGATGAAGGAACTGCGCGCCGCCAAGGGTGGTGCGCTGCGGGTGCTGTTCTGTTTCGACCTGCGACGGCAAGCGATCCTGCTGATCGGTGGCGACAAGACAGGTGCTTGGAATGAGTGGTATGAGTGGGCGGTCCCGCTCGCCGACGACCTGTACGACGAGTATCTCCACGAACTAGACGAGGAAGGATTGATCTGATGGCACGAACCAAATTCTCTGATCTCCGTGACGCGGTCGTCGCGAAGCCTGGCGCTTCCGAGCGGCTCGCCGCGTTGCGCGTCGAGACGCTCGAGGAGATCCGCCTCTACGAGCTTCGCCACGGCGAAGCAATCAGCCAGGTCGAGTTGGCCGGCCGTCTTGATGTGACCCAAGGAGCGATCTCCAAATTGGAGCACTCCGAGGACGTACGTGTCTCGACGCTGCGCCAATACCTGGAGGCACTCGGCGCACGTCTCGAACTCGTTGCGGTGTTCGACGACGACGCTCGTCGCGTCCCGGTGCACCTCGGCAAAGGCTCCGCAGCCTGACCTACCGTCACGCAGAATATGTACCATCCATGTACCAACACAACGGTAAACAACGGTACGCAGAGGGGAACAGCGGTCAATACGAAATGCGCTCTGACCAGGTGAAAAGCCTTCTACCAGGTACGCAGCGATCGTCCGGACGTGGTCTCATAACCCGAAGGTCGCAGGTTCAAATCCTGCCCCCGCCACTGAAGCACCAGGTCAGAAGCCCTTTCCGCTCAGCGGGGAGGGCCTCAGCCGTTTTGGCGGCGACGCCGTTGGTACATGCGAAGCGCCGATGTACCAAATGGCCACGTCAGAGCCCAGATTGACGCGTGGGTTTCGGGCAAAGAGCCCGAAGGTCATCGATCTAGCTGAAGTTGGTGCCGTACTTCCTTTTCACGTTCGTGTCCATGATCCCGGAGAACTAGAAGTCAGTTGTCGTACCGCAGGTTCGGGCTGAGCTGAACACGTCGGAGCAGTTGGGCGTTGAGGGCGACCACGATGGTCGACATGCTGATCAGCACAGCACCGATGGCAGGCGACAGGGTGACGCCGGCCCATGCAAAGGCTCCAGCGGCGAGGGGAATGGCAACGATGTTGTAGCCAGCAGCCCAGGCGAGGTTCTGGATCATTTTGCGGTAGCTGGCGCGTGAGAGACGGATCACACTCGCGACGCTGCGTGGGTCGCTGTAGGCGAGTACGACGCCAGCTGATTCGATGGCGACGTAGGTGCCTGCGCCGATCGCGAGGCCGACGTCGGCGCGGGCAAGTGCCGGGGCGTCGTTGACGCCATCGCCGACCAGGCAACGGTCAGGCCGCGTTGCTGGAGTTCGGAGACGGCTTGGTCCTTTTCCTGGGGAGGACTTCGGCGACCTGGCGGGCGTCGCCGGTGATCATCGCCACATGGACACCCATCTGGCGCGGGTAGGCGACGGCTTGGCGGGCCTCGGGGCGGATTTCGTCCTCGAGTTGCCATGGCACCGACGATCTGAGTGTCGTTGGCGAGGTAAAGCACGGCTGCGCCTCGCTGCTCCCATCCGGTGACGGTGTCGCGGAGCGACTCGGGGATCTCGAGCTGACGTTGGCGCAGCAGCGCCGGCCCGCCGACGGCGTAGGTGGTGCCCTCAATATCGGCGGTAACGCCGCGCCCGGTGATCGACCGGAAGTTCGTCCCTTCGGCACATCGCTCTCGCCGGCGGCGGTGACGATCGCCCTCGCGAAGTGTGCTCGCTTCCGGCCTCGACGGCTGCAGCGGTGCCCAGTACCCGGTCGTTGTCGAACTCGTCGGTTCGGGCTACTTCAGTGACGACGTGGGCACCCTTGGTGAGCGTGCCCGTCTTATCGAACAGCACGGTGCCGATGGAGCGCATCCGTTCGAGGGCGATGCGGTCCTTGACCAGGATCCCGGCCTTCGCAGACACAGCGGTCGAGATGGCGATCACGAGCGGGATCGCAAGTCCAAGGGCGTGGGGGCAGGCGATGACGAGCACGGTGACGGTGTTGGTGATCGCGGCATCGAGATCACCGATCGCCCACCACACAGGGAACGTGACAACCGCAGAGGCGACCGCGACGTAGAACAGCAAGGCGGCGAACCGGTCGGCGAGCGCCTGGGCTCGGCTCTGGCTGGCTTGGGCGTCGGCGACGAGCCGCTGGATCCCGGCCAGCGCGGTGTCGTCGCCAATGGCGTCAACACGGACCCGGATCGAGCTGTCGGTCGACACCGTGCCGGCCACAACACGGCCGCCGACTGTCCGGTTGACGGGCTTGGACTCGCCAGTGATCATCGATCGTCGACTTTGGCGGCACCCTCGACGATCGAGCCGGCGGCGGGCGGTTCGCGCGCCGGGTCGGACCAACACGACGTCGCCGACATGTAGCTCTGACGCGGCAACCGGTCGGATCGAGTCGCCGTCGACAAGATCGGCCTCGTCGGGCAGCAGCGCTGCGAGCGCGGCGAGCGCGTTCTGTGCCTGGCCGATTGCTTTCATCTCTTGCCAGTGGCCGAGCAGCATGATCGTCACCAGCGCAGCGAGTTCCCACCAGAACTCGAGGTCGAGCCAGTCGAGACTGGTTGCCATCGAGGCGACGTAAGCAACGCTGATCGCCATCGTGATCAGCAGCATCATCCCGGGCAGACGGTCGCAGACCTCGGCAACACCACCAGCGAGGAATGGCCAGCCTCCCCAGAGGACACGATCGTGCCGAGCACCGGCCCGTAGCACGCCATCAGCGGCAGGTCGACCGTGTAGTGGAACCAGTCCATCACTGTGTGGCTGGTGACGACGAGCGGGATCGTGAGGGCCAGGGTCAGCCAGAACCGGCGCCGGAACATCTCCGGGTCGTGACCGGCGTGCTTGTCATGGCCCTCATGGCTGGTGCCAGCCTGATGGTCGTGGGCCGTTGCCGGTGTGTGAGCGGCGTCGTGAACGGTGGCGCCGCTGGACTCACTAGACGCGGTGACGGGGTGGCGTGGGTGGTTCATGGCGGCTGTTCGTGGCGGCCGGTGCAGTTGAGCTTGGCGATGACGTTGTCATCGCGATCGTAGAGATGCGAGGCGCCCGCCACCCGGTTGACGTTGTCTTGGCTGGAGGCTCGGGAACCGGATTCAGATCAAGACGTTGACGAAGATCTGCCATGCGAGCGCTGACTTGGCGATGAGGCTAAGCCACATGTACACGCGTTCGCCATACAGGTAGTTGCACCAGCGGCCATTGGCTCGGTACTGGAGGAGCTGGTTCACTGCGAAGCAGTTGAACAACACGAACAGTGACACGAGGATCCCGTACACGAAGGATGGCACGTCGCCGTTGGCGTTGGCGATGTAGATCGTGATGCACAACCATGGTGTGACACCGGCGATCGAACCGAACACGAACGGCGTCCATACAACGCGTCCGCCAGCAGTGTTGGTGGTTTCCATCAGCCAGCCGAACAGGATCATCGCTGCGTTGACGGCGAACAGGGCGAGCAATGCGGCGACATCGCTGATCCCGACGATCCCCGCGATGAGCACGATCATGACCGATGCCGACAGCGAGTACTCGAGCCACCGGAACCGGTTGCGGCCAGCCAACAACTCGGCCCGATATCCCCGAAATCCGATCGGGCTGGCAACCAGCAGATGAAAGAACGCCGACAGAAGAAGAAAGGCGGCGGTGGCGTAACCGATGCGATACGAGAACAGCTGTTCCAGCCGTGTCGGGCCAGCGGGTTGTCCGGGAGGCCCGTTGCTGAACGCTCCAGTGACTGGCAGCGACCGGCTGTTCGTGGCGATCAACATGATCGCTGCCTGGACGCCATGGAACAGGCCGAGCACCACATTGGTGACTCGAAGACGGCGCATTGTCACGTCGATGCCGTCCGGCCGGTCACCGCTGTTGCCTGAGAGATCGGACGGCGCGTCCGGAGACGGTTTAGCTCGCATGGGTGCTCCACGGTGAGGGGTTGCACCTCAGAACTTACCTGACGGATTGACCCTGATATTCCGCTTCGCCCGGTACCCAGCGCAGCTGGCACCCAAACCTAATCAGTAGCAACGCATCAAGAGGCCCGACGATGGCAGCGCAAAGCGAGTCCTCGGTGCGCGATCACCCGTCAGGCGTAGAGTCGTAGTCGTCCCGCAACTTGCTGGACGCTTTGTTGGCTCCGGACCCCGGCTGGCATCCCGATGAACTCGAGGAGCTAGCAATGGTTGGTACGGATCGGTCCCGACTTCCACGGGGCCAGAGGCTCGTACAGCGAAGGGAATCCTCCGGCCTCACCACGAGAGGATTCCGAAGTCGTGACCCGTTTGCCAGGGATTCAACGCGTGAACGCGCCGCATGCTCCGAAAGGTCTGCCATGCACACAATAGTCCGGATCGATGGAGCGAACTGCTCGTTCTGCTTCAACGAAGCCCTCGACGAACTCACACGGACCGCCGGCGTGCTCGACGTCCACGGTTCGTTCTTCGAGCCGAGCATCGATATCACCCACGACGATGCCGTCGACACCGAAACACTCATGAGCATCGTACGAAACCGTGTTCACGGCATCGCGATGTGCGCCAACGAGATCCGGATGATCCCACTGGAACCGACCACGACAGATCCCGTCTGCAACCACACCTGATGAACGAGCCCAATTCTGCCGATGCCGCTGCCAACACGTTCGAATCAGTCCCATGTCAACCACTGCTTCACCGCACAGATCAGTTCACCTCAAGGAGTACGTAATGGCTGGAGTCGCAATCATCACCGAAGCATGCATTGCGGTCAAAGACCGGGCGTGTGTGGACGTGTGTCCCGTCCAATGCATCTATGAGTACAACCCGACCACCAACCGACTCGAGTCCGAAGAGCAGGCGGGCAGCGGAATCGTCGAGAACGAACACACCCCGAACGTTGACGCGATAGCGATCTTCAGCGACAGCATTTTGTACGTCAACCTCGATGAGTGCACGTCATGCACGGCGTGCTACCAACCCGATGTGTGCCCGGTCGGTGCGATCTACGCCGAGGAGCATGTCCCCGACGGAACCCCAACGATCAAGTACAACACGACCGACCCGAACAAGGGGCACGACCACACATTCTTTGTCGAGCAAAGCCGCGCTGTCTTCGCCGATTGACGTCCGAACGGCACCCGTTCGTGAGCTGATCGATGACCCGCCGCCGCCGCCCGACGGCCCACCGAGGCGGCACCCGCAAAGAAGCGCATGACGCCGACCCACGACGATTCCGAAGGAGGACACGCCAAGTCGACGCGGCGCGGCCGAGTCGTTCGAGGCAGCTGACGGTGGCGTTTGCCGGTGCACTGGTGGGGTCAATTACAGTTCCCGTAAACGATCAGCGCGACGGGTGGTCGTTCTGCATCTCACCTCTTCGTTCGTGATGAACGAAAATATAGAACGAGATACCATGGGGAGGTGGATGGGGTCACGAAGGGGTGTGCGTGTCTTGGCCGCAGCGACGAGGGGACTGGCAGATGAGCACCTTCTTGTTGGCGACGGAGCCGATCGTGTCGCTCGACGCATATCTCGCGAGTGACGTTGGTGGGTCAGGCGTGCGGCGCGCCCACGAGCTGGGGCCGATGGCCACGATTGACGTTGTGTCGCGGTCGGGTCTGCGCGAGCGAGGCGGCGGAGGGTTCCCTATCGGCCAGAAGTGGGTGGGCATCGCCCCCCAGACGGGCGGTCGGCGGTATTTGGTCTGTAACGGTGCCGAGGGTGAACCGGGCACGTTCAAGGACCGTGCGTTGCTGCGCGCCAACCCGTACCAACTCGTCGAGGGCGTGGCGATCGCCGCGTTCGCGGTCGGTGCCGAGGAGGCGTTCATCTGTCTGAAGGCGAGCTTCCGACGCGATCGAGCTTGATCGTGTTCATCGCTTCGACAACGACTGGGAACGCGAAGCCAGCCTTCGTCTACGGCGTGGTGACGTCACCGTCGCCGAGGTCTACGAGCAACACCGCCGGCTCCACTCGGGCACCCTGAATCAGATGGAACGAGCCAGCGTCGCTGCCTGGTGGGAACGCCGACGGGCCGGCAACAAGGGTCTGTTGATGTCGCCGACCAACGAAGCAACCGAACGCCTCAACCAACGCTGCCAACAAACCCGCATCAACGCTGATGAAATCGACCCCGGCGGCCGACACATCCCCGTTGGCGCCTACCAGGTTCATGCCGGCGACGAGATCGCGACCCGTCAGAACGAACGAAGGCTCACGACCGATCGAGGGGAGATGGTCCGCAACCGTGCCGTGTGAACCGTTGACCACATCCCCATCCGAGAGTCCGCTGTTCGCTAGATTTCCTCAGGCTTCCGATGCGAGTTGCAACTGGATCTCCTCCACGCAAATCTTGTTCGTAAACCCCTGATTCATCGACCATGCATCTCAGCACCCCCACGATCCATCTTTCTGGTGACACTGCGCGTGTGCAGTGTCGCGTCCGCATCGGTGGTGAGGATCGCGTGTGGTGGATCGGCGCGTCGAGCGTGTTGGTCGGGCTGCTCGACACGGGTCCGAGCCCGTTCCTGCCAGCGGCCGTGATGGTTGCGTCGGTGCTCGGGGAGGATCTCTCCATCGAGCCGCGCGCTTCGGCGGTCCAGCTCGAAGGGGGCCGTCGGGCGATGAAACTGTTCGAACAATGGTGGGGATGGTCGACGCCTGCGGTCGTCGGCGACGCAGCACTGCCGTTGATGGGCGCTGCACTCACCGATCGTGCGTCGACTGGACTGCTTTTCACGCGCGGGATCGACTCCACGTCGACGTTGGTGTCCAGTTTGGAAGGGAGTGGCCCACGTGTCACGCACCTGGTCAGTATCGATGGCTTGGAACCGAACCATTCTCCATTGGTCGCCTCCCAGGTTCGACGTGATACGAAGAGCGCAGCTGCGTCTGTCGGGTTGCCCTTCATCGCGCTGTCGACCAACCTACGCGCCGAGGTCGATCGTTTCGCAGGCTGGGAACGCACCCACGGTGCCGTTCTGCTCGGCACGGCGCTGGTGCTGTCTCCGTTGCTGGGACGGATGGTGATCACACCGACGCTGAGTGATCGGCAACCCATCCGTCACGGCAGCACACCGGAGCTCGATGGGTGCTGGGGTACCGAGCGGACTGCGATCGTCACTGCGGATCCATCACTCACCCGGACGGGGCGCGCGAGAATTGTGATGCGTAGACCTGCGCTGGGCCGGACGTTGAAGGTCTGCTGGCAGGCAGATGTGCGCGGTAACTGCGGGCGTTGCGTCAAGTGCTTGATGACGATGACTGCGCTCGCGAGCGTCGGTGCGCCGAACCCAAGCGAAGCGTTCGACGCGCCGCTGTCGTTGGAGGCGATCCGCAGCCTCACCCCAGCACCGGCTGCGGCTCTGCCCGAGGTCGTCGCCGACATCCCGCCGGAGATGGTCGATCTGCGAGAAGCGTGGCGCGATTTCCAGGCTCGGAACGCCAACGGCACCGATCGTTGCGGACTCGCAGGGTTCGATCCCGCCGATCGGTGGCGTCGCGCTGGTGGACATCTGGATCACGACACGCCCATCGGGTGGGGTCGCGGCGCGATTTCGATGCACCTCGAACGCGACCGCCAGCACGCGTTGTGTCGTCGAGCCGCCGCACTGGATCGTCCGCTCGGCTGGTGCGTCGCTGAGCGAATGGGGTCGGACGCCTGTCGGCTCGTTGCGCTCCTCAGCGAGAACTGGCAGCTCGGGGCCGTGCTGCTCGTCGATCGGCATGCCGTTGGTCCGCCGCCGATGGCGGTGTCGCGACTGTTGATGCAGGCGGTGGTCCGCTGCTGGTGGTCGAACGCCGAACACCTCGAGGGCGTGCAGTTCTTCGAGGCGGTCGAGCACGGTTGCGTTCCGATCCAGGTGATGCGGGATGATCAGGTCGCTGCTGCGCGTTCGCACCTCGCTCGCCGGTACCACTGCTTGGTGATCGCCGAATCGATGATCGAGGACGGTCGTCCCAGCGATGACGCGCTCAGGCACATGTGGTCCTCGGCTGTCCAGCTCGTTGTATCCGGAAGCCTCGAACGCGACGTCGCCCCGGTTGGAATCTGATGGCCGACCGATCGTCGAGCACCTGGTCGGCAGCGCGCCGGTTCGTGGCCCGCATTCGTGGGGTGCCCGCCAGGACCGAACGGATCGACGAGACGATCGTCGCCCTGGCGCACCACCTCGACCAGGTTGCGGCGCGCGTCTCGGCCGAGGCGGCATTGCTGCGTGGCGAGGTTGAGTTGATCGCGCTCGCGTCGACCGAGCGCTCGATGCGGTTCGCCGAGACCATGGCAGATCTCGGTGGGAGTGTCGAGGCGTTGCACCGCGAATCGGCACGTCATCTGGACAATGTGCTCACCGACATCAAACGCATGGTCGAAGACTTGGCGGCGCAGCAGCAGAACGCGGCGGAGGTGGCACGATTCGAGGTTCAGGACTTTCGCGCGTCGACAAGTTCGCAGCACGACGACCTCCTATCTCGTTTGGCGGTGCTCCACCACTCGACGCTCGTGTCGATCGAGGCGTCACGCGCACCTGAACGCGACAGAGCGTTCCAGTCGTTGCTGACCGAGCTCGATTCGCTGGTCGTGCGTGCGGAGGGTTTGAGTGTCATGGTCATCACGTGGAACCATGCGGGCTGGTTGCCTGAGGCCCTCGATTCGGCGCTCGCTTCTTTGGCAGCACTCCCGCCGGGTCTCGTCGGACAGGTCCTCGTCCTCGACGACGGATCCAGTGACGAGACCTCCGGCGTCCTGGCGCCGCTGACTGCCGACCCGAGGTTTCGTATCGTTCGATCGACTTCCAACCTCGGGCTTTCCCGGGCGCGCAACATCCTGCTCTCGATCTGCCCGACCCGCCACGCTGTGATCCTCGATGCCGACAACCGGCTCTTGGCGGACGGGACACGAGCCCTGTATGACGTTGCGCGTTGGCTGAATCCGGTGATCGCATGGGGGAACGTGATCGCCTCCACCGGCGCCGACACCGATTGGTCGGCAGTCGCATTTGCGCCATCGGCATCGAGTCTGCGCACGAGCTACTGCTTCGATTCGATGTGCGTGATCGATGTCGAGGCGATGGAGCGCCTCGGCGGCTATTCGACTGACCCGCAGCTGGCCGGGGTGGCGGACGACTTCGAGTTGCTGCTGCGTTGCCTCCGTCGCGGTGAACTGGTCAGTTTCGTTCCCGTCGTTCTCGGCAGGTACCGCCTCTCGCCCAATCGGCACAGCACCCAGGTCGCCGATCAGCGCCTGATCGAGGCCCGGCTCGCTCGTGCCTACCTGTACGACGATCTCGACTTCGACCGCTGCGCGATTGTCGGTGCACATGCTGATCTGGGGGTTCTGTGGGCATCGGCCGGGGCGGTCGCTCGTTACGGCATCGCTCCGGCGGTCGTCGTGCCTGCGGAGCCCGCCGGTGGCGGACCGCGCATCTTGATGATCGGGTCCGGTGGCGTGGGCAACGTCGGTGACGACGCGATCACCGACGCGGCCGTCGAGCGAGTCCGGCGCGTCTATCCCGACGCGCGCGTCGAGCTGGTGTCGGATCGAGACGTCCCCATCCTGAGCGGTCCACCTACACCGTGGGCGGGCACCGTGATCGAGCTACGGCGGAGTATCAGAGCCGACGCGACCTCGGTCGCCGGGTACGATGCCGCCATCTTTGCCGGCGGGGGAAACCTCGCGAGTGCCTTCGGCGAAAATCTGTTGCGCCCTCGCGTCGAATTGTGCCTCGCTTTGGCGGCGCACGGTGTGCCGGTACTATGGAGCGGGCAGGGCATCGGGCCATGCACGGACGACGAAACCGATCTGGTGTGCGCTGCGGTGCGCGCATCCGTTGCCTTTGGATGCCGCGACGGCGGTTCGATCGAGACATTCCCGAAAGACGTGCGAGCGCGCTTGGAGCTCACCGGCGACGACGCCCTCGGAGGCCCGACGGCGACCGACGACGAGACGCGAGCGGCGCTGCGTAACGCAGGGGTCGGTGCGGAACGGTACCTCGTTGCGCACCTTCGACTGGCCGAGTACGTGGGAAGTGGCCAGTTCGAGCAACTGGTCCGAGCGATCGACGACCTCGCTGCGGACCGGGGCGCGACCGTGCTTGGTCTCTGCGTCAACGACAACGAACCGTCGGAGGCGGCGGTGGTCATCGAGGCGTCCCGTGCCCAACCGCGCCGGACATCGTGGAGGGTGATCGAAGCGACCCGTTCGCCTGCACTCGTGCGCGGTGTCCTGGCCGGCGCTGATGCCGTGATCTGCCACTCGTACCATGTCGCGCTGTGGGCGCTGGAGGCGGAACGGCCGACACTGTTGGTTGCGGCCTCCGACTACTACCGGGCGAAGGCTGACGGTCTCGCAGCCCTCGCAGGGTTCAGCGGACCGATCTCGATCACCCCGGACGACGAACTCGCCTTGATCCCTTCCCGGCTGACCGAGGTGGAACTCTGGTTGCGCGAGAGCCGGCTGCCCGAAGTGACGGCGCGGGTCGAGCGGTGGTGGGACGAGAAGCTACGAACGCTGATCTGAACTGCGGGACTGCTGCGAACGAGACACCAGGTCAGCGATTGCGGCGGCGACGCCGAGCAGACCTCGTTCTTCGCGAGCGTGCTCATGGACGGCTGCGCCGGATGCGGATGGGGCCTTTGCACCGCGAAGGGTCGACGACCTTGCCGCCTTGCATGATCTCCACCTCACCGGAGGCCACCAGGCGTCGAGCCGCAGCGCGCGCCGATTCCGTCAGATCGCGCCATCCCTGTGGGTCGACCGATCGTGCTGCCTCGCTGGGGCAGATGGTGGCGCCACGGGGGGCGGCAGCGAGCAGCCGACGGATCGCAGCCTCCAAATCTGCGTCGACGGGGCGGCCCTTTCGTCGTCGACATCGGTCCGAGCAGTAACGCACCTCCTCCCAGTTCGAGGCCCACGATGCCCGCCAGGTCATCGTCCGGCCACACGATGCACACGTCTTGGGTGCTGGTGTCATACCGCGACGCTCGAGCGCAGGTCGTCGGGAACCACCATCACTCTGCCGTGCCGATGAGCTTTGCGAAAGCGTCGAGCGCTTGCTTCGTAACGGTGGTGTCGACGACCGCCATACTGAAAGTCTCCTCGTGGTCGGTCGCTCGGCAAACGGATGATCGGGTAGGAACGCCATAATAGTGCGACCCTCAGCGGCGCTTCGGGTCCAGAAGTGTGTCGCCGGGAACGTGCGGAGCTCATCGGCTGGCGCTGGGCCGGCTGACCGGATGGTCGCAGGCGCCGCCGTCGGCGTCGCCGACCCGGACGATCGGCCCGCAACCTCGTCACGGATGCCAGACTTGTGAGAGAACCGTGTCAGAGGGAGCGACCGATCTCGTGCCGCAATTGCCGAACCTGAGCATTGACGATGCCGCCAGTTGGGTGGCGCAGCACCTCGGCCACCTCGTGGGTGACTCGGGTGCGGTCGCGATTCCGGCCCGACGTGGCGGTCAGCGGGCCGCGGATGCGGCCCTCGCAGCGCTCGATGTGACCGGCTACGCCAAGCGTCGCAGTCAGGTGCATCCGTTGCAGCGTCGAGCCGCGACGGTGCTCTCGCCGTACATCCGTCACGGGTTGCTCACCCTGGCCGAAGCTTCCGCTGCTGTTGCTGGCGCGCCTGCTGCGGACCGCCGAAAGTTCATCGACGAGCTGTGGTGGCAGGAGTACACGCGACATCTGTATGCACGTGTCGGTACCCGTAACACGGCGCCGCTACGGCGCCGACCGGCGACTGCAGCGGGGCAATGGCCAGATGCGATACGCAACGACATGTCGTGTGTGCAGAGCGTCAGCGATGAGCTCGAACAGACCGGGTGGCTGGTGAACCAGACCAGGATGTGGTTGGCGTCGCACTGGTCGGTTCGGGCAGGTCACGACTGGCGCGTCGGCGAAGAGTGGATGTTTCGGCACCTGCTCGACGGGTCGCGGGCAGCGAATCGGTACGGGTGGCAATGGTCGGTGGGCGCGATGACGTCAGAGGCGTACGGCTTCTCGCGTTGGCAAGTCGAGCGACGTGCGCCAGCGTGGTGCGCCTCGTGTCCACTCGCATCGGAGTGCCCTATCCAGGACTGGCCCACAGCGTCTCCCGGCGAACGGATCGACGACGCTCTGCTCCGTGCGGGCCCGGATCTCGCTGGACCGGACGAGGCCGAGATCACTGCTGCGCCTGAGCAGGTGTGGCTGACGGCCGAATCGCTCGGCGACCGCGACCCGGCGTTGATGGCATGGCCGACGAGCCCGGCTGTGTTCGTGTTCGACGAGCCGCTCCTCGACCGGCTCCGCCTCAGTGCGAAGCGCCTCGTGTTCATCGCCGAGACGCTGGCCGATCTCGCGGAACGTCGGCCGCTGAGGATTGTTCTGGGAGACCCCGTTGTGGAGCTGCACGGTGTCGCGCTGGCGTCGACGTTCGCGCCGGTGCCCGGCTACCAGCGTCGCACAGCACTCCTGAACGTTGTCGCGACCCACCCCTATTCGTGGATGAGGCGGCCGAGCGGCGGCGACGTCCGGAGCCACAGCGCCTGGATCAGGTGACCGAACATCCACGTCGTGGAGCCCGTCGACGAACGCACGATGTCGTGGATGCTGCGCGCAAACACGATCTTGCTGTCAGGCGCGATCTTGAGCGCAGCGCATGGGTGGCTGGTTGGGTTCAAGTTGAGCCGAGTTCATGCATCGATGGTTGCTTGCCGTTGACGGGCGCAAAGAGGTGTCTCCACAGGCAGAGCGCATCGAGCTCTTCTCGCCGGATGACGGGTTCGGGCAAAGGCCGCCGAGCGCAATCCATTCCCGCACGGTCGAGTCGTCGCACGGGCCCGACAGAACAGGCAACGAGCGACGTAGATGATTCACTAGTCCCGCTTTGGCGGAGACGTGGCGCCGGGCGCAGGATGCACTGGACGCAGCAACTTCAGTCGCGCTTGTCGGGTACAGCCTCCCGTTGACCGATCTCACAGCAGCCGGGATGATCTCCAAAACTCTTGTTGGCCTGGAACTCCCGGTGACGGTTGTGAACCCCTACCCCGCTGGAGTGCAAATGTCGCTCTTCACGCTCAGCGGGCTTGTCGGCGAGGAGGTCAGCGATGTCAGCCAGTTCGTTGACGCCTTCGTCACGGGCACCTCAGTTGCGCTTGCCGAACGTATCCGGCAAGCGGTGCTCCCAGAGGACGCGCGACTCTTGGTGGGCTGGAACGCTGAACTAGCCGGCAAGGTGCTCCGTGTTCGCCGCAAGAACGGTCGAGTGGTGCTCGAAACCGCTGCATGCGACGGGTGGGCAACGAGCGTCGTCCAGGGCGACAACGGGCCTGACGAGAGTCGGATGGCGGTGAAGTTCATCGAGCTGACGTCATTGCTTGAGTCAGGCGACGAGATGGTCGCAGAGTTCCCGAATGGCGAGCGATCACCACTTGCCGGGATCGATGGGTTCGAGAACTCAACCGGCGCGAGCCGGTACTGGCTGGTGCTTGTGCCAGCGGACTTGGCTGAGAAAATGGGAGTTCGATATGAGCAGTACATAGGGGGTCCCAAGATGACATCGGAGTCAACCTGTGAATAGCTCGAATCGGCTGGTTCAGAAGTTGTGGAACTTCTGCAACGTGCTCCGAGACGACGGCGTTTCGACGATCGAATACGTCGAGCAACTCACGTACTTGCTCTTCTTGAAGATGGCTGTTGAACGTCAGAAGGCAGGGCTCGGCGAGGTCGTTATTATCGGGCTGGACTGGCAGTCGCTGCTCGACCGCGACGGCGACGAGTTGGAGGTGCATTACCGGCACATCCTGGAATCGCTACCACCATCGTCAGCGGAACAATCACTGACCAGTCAGGACAACCGACCGGTGGCCTTCCCGGCCGATTGATACGCGCAGCGCAATCGGCACCAGCCGCCTGAGAATCCCAAACCAGCCAGTGAGTCGAACGCGGGCACCAAATGTTGCAGCGGCAACAACATTCCGACCTGCGTCAAGGATGCGTCGGCGAACGGTTCAGCGTGAGGGCAGACCGAACGTGGGATAGTCGTTCTCGACCATCGTGATGTAGGTCCAGACTCGGTAGTAGTAGTTGTTGACTCGAACCAGGAAGCTACGCATCCCTGGGGGCCATGCGCCGGTGAACAGGACGGCAAACCAGCCGATCACCGCCACCACCGCTGCGCCGAAGAGGAAGACCATCAGTACGATGTAGTGGGGAATTGCCTTGAACAGGTTGAGCGCTGCTGAACGGGGCACCGACTCAGGCACCGCCGGTAGGGCCAACCGCAGGGGTGGATAGGCGTTGTTGTCGGCGGTGTCGGTGCTGAAGTCGAACGGCGGAAAGGTCTCCGAGTAGCCGATCAGGAATCCAGTGGCGCGAGCGTTGTAGCGCTCGTACATGACCATCAAACCGTAGAGACCGGGGTGCAGCTTTGCGGTGAGGACGAACATCAGCCAGTAGACGACGAAAGCGATGCGCGCCAGGATCTGCAGTGCGTAGAGGATGACGCCGTGCGGGATGTACAGCAACCAGTTCACGAGCGGTCGCCACCTCGCCAGCTCGAACGGCGAGTCGACGACCAGGTATGGCTGGCCGTCGTCCATGCTGACCTGGTTCATGACGTTCTCCCTCTGCGGAGCATTCCCCGCAGTGCGAGTCTCTGGAATGAGCGCTGTTTGCGCCAGAGCACAAGGTCATCGAACGTCGGCGCGGCCCTCTCGATTACCACTTCGTCAGCGAACGTCGACGGTGCACGCCGCCCCGGCAACGGTGCACGCCGCCCCGTCGTCGCCACGACATTGGCGATGAATCACTCTGCGGTTGGTTGTCGCCGTCTGCCGCCGTACTATCGCCTCGCACTCGTTAGCGAGCTGAGTTCGGGGTTGGTCTCTGCGGCCACCGATCTCGTTCGCTCTCGTGCTGCCACTTCGAAGCGTTCGCTTCCGTCTCGGGCTACAACATGCCCCTTTCCGAGCTCGAACGCCAAGGAGGCCCTATGTCACCGAGCTTGTACTTGCGCCGCACCAACGCAGCCATTTTCGATATCGACTCGCAGCATCGGAAGGTGGCGTGATGGCGACATGCACATGGTGCCTTGCAGAGATGACCACCGCTGTGACGTGCACTGTCGACGCACTGCACCTCGACGGCCGCAGCGTCAAGATGATCCCCAATGGTCGCAGGTCCGGGTCCGGTGCACGCCGTCGGTGCGACGACTGCGGGGTTGCCAGCGGCGGATGGCACCACCCTGGTTGTGATCTTCAACGCTGCCCGCTCTGCCGCCGACAGCTGCTTTCGTGCGGCTGCCGATTCGACGAGGACGGACCGCGCGACGACGGTCATGACGAGGGTGATGACGAGGAGGATCCAAAACAGGACGATCAGTTCGACACGCCCTTAGCTCCGCACGGGGTCGATGGCAACGGCGCGCCGACCGAGATGACGTCCATCGGCGGAGTGTCCGTGGTCGTGCACCGCGTCGACCCCTACCCTCTGACCGACATCACGACGATCGAAGGCATCCGCTGCACGACGGCGCTGCGCACGGTCATCGACCTTGCGACGGAGGTCGAACCCGATCACCTCGTCGAGATGATTGCCGACTGCCTCGACCGCAGCCTGTTCACGATCGAGGAGGCAGACCGACGCTTGGTTCAGCCAGACATGGCCAACCACCGGGGTGCCGAACGAGTGCGACGCGCCCTTCAGCGTGTCCGCTGACGCGATGATCGGATGTGGTGCACCTTTCGCGCCTAGCGGAGCAGGTGGAGGTCGCGTGCGGTCTGCACTGCGCTCTTGCGATCACCGACGCCGAGTTTGCGGAGGATGGCGCTGCAGTGGGTCTTCACCGTGTTCAGCGACACGTAGAGCTCGATCGAGATGTCGCGTTGGGTCAGTTTGGTCGGCAGGTAGCGCAGCACGGCGAGCTCTCGGTCAGTCAGTTGCTCGATCAGCGATGTCGACATCACCGCCTTTGCCCGCAGGTGATGTCGTGACTCCGTGCGCATCAGCGAGCGGCCGGCGATTCCCGGATCGACGCAGCGATCGATCAGACCTCTGGCTTCGGTGACGAGACGCGCGCCAGCATCATCGCCGAGATCGAGGAGCGTGTCGCCACAGGTCGTGAGAACGTAGGCGAGACCAAGGTTCGTGCCGGCCCTGCGTGCCTGTTCGAGTGCATGAAAGATGTCAGACCGCGACCTGTCTCCGTCGTTCGCAGTCCGAGCCCTGATCGCGAAAGCCGGAGCGACGCCGTGGTAGGTGGCGAGTCCGAACGACTCCGCTGTCACTACCGCCTCGTTGGCGGAGGCGTGTGCGGCGTGGGTGTTGCCTTGCTCGACTTCGTTGATAGCGATCGAGATGAGTGCCAGAACGTGAGCGGTGAATCGCTGTTGGGTTTTCGCGCGAGCGACGGCCACAGCGAGGAATTTTTCGGCCTCGGCGGTGCGGCCTGCCCAGGTGTACGCCGCGCCGATCGCCGTCGCCAGTTCGGCGGGGCGATCCCACAACTCATCGGAGGCGGTGACGAGTTCGGCGAGTGCCAGGGCGATGGCGACATCGCCCTGCCGAGCGCGACGTTGATCCTCAGCGGCATGGCGATCATCGGGTCGAACTCGGCGGGCCAGACATCGAGTGAGAGGTCGAGCCAGTGTTGGGCGGCGCTGTATCGACTGGCGAGGTAGTCGCACCACCCCCGCAGCAAGGCGCAGCCGGCGTCGGTCGTTGCCGCCGAGCCGACCTGCTCGAGCAGTGAACGAAGCTTTTTCACCTGTCCGCGGCCGAGCAGGTCCGGACCGACGAGGCGCATCAACGCCATTGCTCCGGCGAGATCTCCGGCAGCGAAACGGTGTACCACGGCTCGACTCGGTTCGGCGTGCGTCTCGAACCAGGCGGCGGCCAGACCATGGAGTTCTGGCAGCCGTTCGGGGAACGATCGCTTTGCTTCCAGAGCCAGCAGATCGCGGAGCAGGTGGTGGTAGCGGAACCACTCGCCGGTGCTGTCCAGGCGGACGACGAGTTGATTGCGGTGAGCGATGTCGTTGAGCCAGTTCGTGCCGTCCGATGAACCCGTGACCGCATCGACCAATGGGCCGGTGAGGTGATCGAGCACTGCCGTTTCGAGCAGTCGCTGACGATCACCGGCTCCCATCGTGGCGAGCAGTTCATCGCTGAGGTAGTTGACGACGAGCTGATCGTCGCCTCGGAAGACGTCCACGAAGCTGTCTGGGTTAGGTGCGCGTTCCATCGAGAGCCCGGCGAGAACCAGTCCGGCGGCCCATCCCTCGGTGCGCGAACACAGATCGTCGAGCCTCGACGACGAGAGCGCAGCGGCGACGGGACCCAACAGCGCAATCGCCTCATCGGTGGCGAAGCGAAGGTCGTGCGCTCTGACCTCGGTGATCCGCTTGCGGACGCGCATCCGGCCGAGTCGGAACGGCGGATCGACTCGGGTGCAGAGCACTACGGTCAGTTGCTCCGGGGCCAGATCGAGCAGACGCTCCATTCCCCGGTGGATGCCGGCGCTCTCGATCAGTTGGTAGTCGTCGATCACGACGACGAGCGGTCCGCAGTCGTCGACGATCGCGTTGACAATCGCCGGCACGACGACTCGTTCGTCGCCCTGCGAGCCGACGACGAGCGGTCTGACGATCGCTGCGAAGTCCGGCAACGTTTTCCCGACTGCGGCGACAAGCGATGACCAGAAGCTTGCGGGATCGGAGTCGCCGTCCTCGATCTGCAGCCACGCAATGGCTCGGGCTCGTTCAGACGCCCACGATGCGACGAGCGTCGACTTCCCGGAACCTGCTGGTGCGCTGATCAACATCAACGGAACGTGCCGCTCGATGCCGTCGTCGAGAATGACGTCCAAGCGAGCCCGCTCGACGAGCCGCCGAGGTGGGGCCGGCGGCCGCAATCTGGTGGCTGCCACCCCGATCTCGTCCGCCGCCATCGGTGGACCCTACCGTTCCCAGATCACCCGGGTGAGATGGCCGATGGGGTGAGGCGCACTCACGCTTGCGGGGAGCACGGTGGGTTCATGACCGCACCGACCACCTACGAGATCGTCATCAACGGACGGGCCAGCGCTCACTTCCTGCGCCCACTGCTCGACGACTTCACTGTCGAGAGCGTCGGCGGCGCCACCCGATTGCTCGGCGAGATCCGCGACGCCGCTCATCTCCACGGCATCATCGCTCATCTGACATCGGTCAACGCCGAGCTGATCTCCATCACCCGGCGCGCCTCCGCACTGCCTGCCACCGCCCTCTCACCCACATACAACGGAACGAGCCATAACCCATGATCACCGTCTCAGCACTCACGAAGCAGTACGGCCAACGCGTCGCCGTCGATGACATCACCTTCGAGGTGGCCGCCGGCCGTGTCACCGGCTTCGTCGGACCAAATGGCGCCGGCAAGTCGACGACGATGCGGATGATGGTCGGGCTCACCCGGCCCGACCGCGGCGACGTCCGCTACCACGGCGTCAGCTACACCCGGTTGCCGCACCCCGCACGCGTCGTCGGCTCCGTCCTCGACGCACGATGCATGCACCCAGGCCGCACCGCCCGCAACCACCTTCGTGCGGCCGCCGCCCTCAGCAAGATCCCGTCCAGACGTGTCGAAGACGTGCTGCACGAAGTCGGGCTCGACAGCGCCGCCGACCAGCGCGCCGGCGGCTTCTCCCTCGGCATGCGCCAGCGGCTCGCACTGGCCGGCGCACTGCTCGGCGAACCCGAGGTTCTGCTGCTCGACGAGCCGTCGAACGGGCTCGACCCCGACGGCATCCGCTGGCTGCGGAACTCGCTCAGCGAGTTCGCCAGGCGCGGCGGAACCGTGTTCGTGTCGAGCCACCTAATTGCTGAGTTGGCAATGTTCGCCGACGACCTCGTCGTGGTCGGCGGAGGGAAACTGCTCGCCGCCGAACCGGTCGCAACGACACTCGCCAGGGGTGAATCCACGGTCGTGGTGCGGACACCCCACACAGCGGAACTCGCCCGCCTACTGAACCAGCACGGCATCGCCGCCGACATCACGGGCGACCGTGTCTGCGCCCACGGCACGAGCACTGCATTCGTCTCCGAGTTCGTCTTCGAACAACGGATCCAGGTCGTCGAAATCACCGGGACATCACGTTCGCTCGAAGAGATCCTGCTCGACCTCACCGGCGCCAGCGCCGAATTCGCCACCACCCGAATCTCCAGCAACGCCTGAACCACCAGCACCATCCGAACCACCACCAGCACCAGCCGAACCACCACCACCAGCCGAACCGCCATTACCACCCCGAACCACCACCACCACCACCACCCCGAACCAAGGACTCACCGCCATGACCAGTACCACCCATTCGACCCCGCTCGGGCCGACGTCGCCCCGTCCACTACCCACTCCGACGCCCACAGGTCCTCCACCTACGGTTCCGATGACCCGTGACCGAGACGACGATCTTGCAGCCGTCCCGGCAGCGGTCAGGAGCGAGTGGATCAAGCTGCGCTCGCTCCGCTCGACGCCCGCGATTCTCTGCCTCACCATTGTCATCGGCGTCCTGCTGTCGTGGATCCTCGCGACCTTCGTCAAGACCGACCCCAACACGCACGAGGTCTTCACGGTCGGGCAGACATTCATCTTCTCGACCTGGCTCTCGTCCGTGCTCGCCATCGTCATGGGCACCCTCCTGTTCACGTCCGAAGTGCAACACGGCACCCTGGCGAACGCCATCACCTCCCAACCGGCGCGTTGGGTCATCGTTGCTGCGAAAGCGATGGTGGGCGCTGGCTTCGGTCTCGTGATGGGCATCGCCGGAATGGTCGCCGGCTTCACCGGAGCGGTGCTCGGCGGTCTCGAGACAGGCAACACGTCCGGTATGGCCGCAACTGCGCTATGGGGACTACTGCTCACGACACTTGCCCCAGTCTTCGGGCTCGGCGTCGGCATGATCATCCGCCATAGCGCAGCGGCCGCCTCGACCGTGCTCGTCTGGGCACTCGTCCTGGAGAACCTGATCAAGAGCCTCGCTCCGCCGAAGCTGACCCGCCTCATGCCGTTCAGCGCAGCGAACGGACTCCTCGGAATCCAATCGGCCGGCGACACGCCGGCGACGAGGGCGGTCGCCCTCAGCCGGGTGCACGACGCCCTGCTCTTCTCCGGGTACAGCCTTGCGGCTATCGCCGTCGGAACCGTGCTGCTCTACCGGCGAGACACGAACTGACGATCCAGAACACCCTCGTACATCAGCGACGTCACCGCATCTCGTCGGATCGGCGAGACGCGGTGACCTCGACGCGTCGGCAATGCTGGCGGCATGAAACCAGCGGCCAGCTCGTGAACGACTCTTCACTACCGACCGAGACGGGCGGCGATCTGCTCGAGGGGCTGCACGAACCGCCGTCGGGGCCGCTCACGGGGGTGCGTGTGCTCGATCTTTCAACGGTGATCATGGGTCCATACGCCACGCAGATCCTCGGCGATCTCGGTGCCGACGTGCTCGTCGTCGAAGGCACCAGACTCGACACGAACCGCATCATGGGCCCGGGTCCGAATAGGCAGTTGTCCGGCATCGCCCTCAACCTGATGCGCAACAAACGCAGTGTCCGTCTCGACTACAAGACCGCTGCCGGACGTGCAGCGCTCCTCGCCATCGCTGCGACGTGCGATGTCGTGATCACCAACATTCGCCCAGCTGCGTTGGCAAGGGCGAAGTTGACGTACTCCGATCTGGCGAGCGTGCGGCAGGACATCATCTACTGCGAGGCGCACGGCTACCCGACCGGCAGCGACCGCCAGGACGATCCGGCATATGACGACGTGATGCAGGCGGCATCCGGAGTCGCCGACGCCAACCGGCTGCAGAACGGCAGACCCGCACTGGTGCCATCGATTTTCATCGACAAGGTGTGCGGCCTGACCATCGGCTACGCGGTGCTCGCAGCCCTCTACCGGCGGGCGACGACCGGACTCGGAGAACATATCGAGGTGCCGATGCAGGACACGGCCAGGGCCTTCATGCTCGTCGAGCACGGTGCCGGAGCGATTCCCCGCCCTCCGCTCGCACCAGCCGGCTACAGCAGGATCCTCACACCCAATCGGCGTCCGCAAGCCACTCTCGACGGCTGGATCCAGGTACTGCCGTATTCGCGGGCGCACTACGACGCGCTGTTCATCGAGTCCGGCCGTGACGATCTGATGGACTCGTCGCTGTATGACACCGGGCGCAACCGCATCGCCAACGCCGACATGCTCTATCAGCGGGTTGCGCAGGTACTGCAGACACGAACGACCGGCGAATGGCTGAGCTTCTGCCGTCGGGCGGGACTGCCGGCGAGTGAGGTGGCGACGCTCGAAGAACTCGTCGAGGCGCTGCCGGACGCCGAGCATCCCCACGCCGGCCGCTACAAGCTGATCCCTCCGCCTGTGAGATTCGAGCAGGCACCGCAACGGCTTCGGTATCCGGCGCCGTTGGTCGGAGAGCACACCGACGAGATCCTTGCAGAGGCCGGCTTCGACGGTGAAGCGATCGCCGCGCTACGAAGCTGCGGAGCAGTCCCACCACCGCCGAAGGACCAATGAGCAGACAGCCGGGCTACGGGATGTCGTCTGCCCCGCCCCACCCGCCCCGACGGCCGGTGTCGCCGCCACGGTCGCCGCGACCGTCGCCGTCAACATCCCGCCCGCACCAGCACCAGCACCAGCCCCTGCCCCGATCGTGATCGCCGTGCCGAACCTGCCAGTCGTCGGCACCGTGGTTCCACCCGTCGTCATCCCGGCTGTTCCCGGCTGTTCCCGGCTGTTCCCGGTGCTCCCGGTGTTCCTGCACCAGCGGTGACCGGTAGCGGCGGCGCAGCCCCCGTGCAAGTCGTAGTGACCGCACCGATCCTGCCCGTCGACGTCTGCGTCAACGTCGCCGGCATCGCCACCGCCCAGATCAACAACTGCCCAACAGCACCCCGACACCCACCGGCGGCATCCTCCCCGTCAACGCCAGTGGGGGTGGTTCCTGTGGTGGTGCCACCTGTGGTGGTGCAGTTACGCGATCGATCGCTCGCAAAATGGCCGTCGCAGGGTCCTAGGATCGCCCGAATGCGGACTGTCGTGTCACCACTGTCTGGCGACGCCGAGAACCCGGCGTTGCTTGCCGAGGCCGAGCGTCAATACAGCCAGGGTTGGCCTGACGCCTTCACGATCGAAAGTTCGACGACAGCGCTGATCGTCGTCGACATGCAGGTCGGTTTCGTCGATCCGCAAAGCGAACTATGGGTTCCAGAGGCGACGCGTATTGCTCCGCTGATCGGTCAGTTGATCGACGAATTTGCGGCGCAGCAACGGCTGGTGATCTTCACCCAGGCGACGTATCCAGCGAAGATGCCGAACGATATGCCGTTGTATTGCCCGCCGATCGCCGACGGCCAACTGGCGACAGGTCATCCGTACAACGCCATCTGGCCGGCGTTCGAGGTCGAAGGTCACTACGTCCTCTCCTCGAAGCGGAGCTACGACGCATTTGCCGGCACCGAGTTGGACACCCTGCTGCGAGATGCCGGTATCGAGACGGTGGTGATCGCCGGAACGATGACGAATTTCTGTTGTGAAGGGACCGCTCGGAGCGCATTCAACCTCGGATATCACGTGGTCGTCGGCTCCGACGTGTGCGCCTCGGATCTGGTCGAGGCTCATGAGGCGTCCCTGCGGACGCTGCGGCGCGGGTTTGCACGGGTATTGACGGCCGCCACGATCATCGTCGAATTGAATTCTCACGCCGAGCGCAGGACCCCTGACTCAACGCAGCGATAATGTACCCATAGTGTGGACTGAAAGGAACTACGAGGGCGCCGGAGCGATGCTCGATGCACTCCCGGAGCGCGTCGTGCGATATCGCCTTCCGGACCTCGTGATCGTCTACTGCAACGTCGCTTGGGCTTCGTACTACGGAATTGCACCGCCGGAAGCTGTCGGGCGTCCGCTCGTCGAGTTCCTGTCGTCCCATGCGCTGGATGGCCTCAATGCACAACTCGCCAGGCTCGGACCGGAGCATCCGATCCTGACGGACGAAGAGGTTCGCGTCGAACACAAGTCGCCTGATCAGTGGTTCGAATGGGTCGACCAATACCTCGTGACACCCACCGGTCCCGAAATCGTCGCTGTCGGACGAGATGTGACGAAACGACACTCGGCAGAATTGAAGTTGGCCGAGAGCGAGGCTCGTCTCCGGGAACTCGCCGACAATGCCGTCGATGTCGTCTGGCGCTTCGTGGTCGACCCCGCTCCGCATCTCGACTACATCAGTCCGTCCGTCGAACGGACCCTCGGCTACCCACCGTCGTTCTTCCTCGACGACTTCTCTCAATTCCTCGGCATCCTCGACGACCACGGTAGGGAGCTGATCGAACGAGCGACCACTGGTGAGTCCCTGCAGAATCGCGTCGACTTCACGTTCCGGCATGCCAACGGAACGATCGTGATCGGCGAGACGCATACCACGTTCGTGTCCGGCGGGCTGCAGGGGATGAGCCGTGACGTCACTGAACTGCGGCACCTGCAGGCGGAACTGACTGCGTTGGCGCTCCGTGATCCGCTCACCGGGCTCGCCAATCGCCGGCTCTTCAACGAACTCGTCGAAGCGCAGCTGGCACGCATGGTCCGAAGCGGTCGACCGCTCGCTGTTGCCTTTCTCGACCTCGACGGTTTGAAGCGGGTGAACGATGCCTACGGTCACGATGCCGGGGATGTCGTGCTGTGTGAGACCGCTCGCCGACTGACTTCGATCGTTCGAGATGCCGATGTCGTCGCCCGCCTCGGTGGCGACGAATTCGTCATCGCCTTCGAACCGGACGACACCGATTCGGCCGACCTCCTGCTGCGTATCGACACGGCGTTGTCGGCGCCGATCGAAATCTCACCGACGCTGTCGGTCTGCTGCCCGGCGAGTGTCGGCATCGCCGACACGCGAACGGTCGGACATCACGCCGATGCCCTGCTCGCCGCCGCCGACGACGCAATGTACGCATCGAAGCGTGCCAGAAGTGTGGTTCGAGGGTGAGGCGAGGAAGCGCAGCGCGCACTGATGCGCTAGGGGAGCGACAGCTGTCAGGACCCCGGCCAGAACCGGTCGCGGCCAGAACCGGTCGCTGCCGACGATATCGCTGCGGGCGATCCTGCCGGGGGGCGACAGTGGCTATCGGTTGACTCTGGCGACTGCTCGTCGGGTGGTGAGGGCGTCGAGCAGCATGCGTGTGGCGATCACGGCACCCACACCTTCGCCGGAGCGCAGCCGCAAGTCGAGCAGAGCCGTGAGCCCGAGGTGCTGGAGGACTGCGGTATGGCCGATCTCACGACTTCGCTGCCCAGCGATCAGGTGAGATGCAGTGGCAGGTTCGTGTTCGCACGCCAGCAGGGCTGCGACGCCGGTGACCATGCCATCGAGCACCACCATGCCGCCGGTTCGGGCGACGCCGAGTACGAGACCGGTGAGGTAGGCGATCTCCGGTCCGCCGATCGCAGCCAGCAGGGCCGCCATCGATCGTCCGTCGTTCTGAGTCGACTCGATTCGGCTCAGTGCGGCTGCAACGATCTGACGTTTGTGTTCGACGATGGCGCTGTCGGAGCCGGCGCCGAGCCCGACGATGTTGCCAGGGTCTGCACCGAGCAGTGCACACGCCAACGCCGCCGCAACAGTGGTGTTGCCGATGCCGACTTCACCGAGCAGCACCAGACCGATCGGGGCGAGTTCGACGCCGAGCGCGGTTCCTCCAGCGAGCAGTTGCTCGACACGATCGAGCGACATCGCGTCGGCGTCCACGAGGTTGCCGGTGCTCGCGCCGGCATCGATCACGATCGTTGCCACGCCGGCGGTGCGCGCCGTCGCCACACCGATCGATTCGCCG
>JANXUF010000109.1 GCA_025356335.1 Actinomycetes bacterium | reverse complement strand
CCCGTCACTGTCCAGGTGAATCAAGCGGGAGGGTCCTTACGCGTCCAGTCTCACTGCCCCAGACCCCCACCCCCAAACACGATCCTCACCCAACCTGTCGCCAACAGACCCACCCATCCTCAACGAACGTGGCGCTCTACACGAGCCTCGCTCGATAGATCGGCCAAGGCTGAGGCGCTGTCGACGTGCGTGCGCAGTGTGTACACGGTGACCTCGTGACGCCTCGCCGTACCGATGTAGTGCATGGTGCCAGCCGACAAGTACGACGCAACGGACACGGACCATCCGGCGGTAGCCAGCTCGAGCCGTAGGTCATGCTCATCCGCGTAGGCAAACAACGCCCGCCTCGCCAGCAGCCGCATTCTCCGCGCGTTCGCGTTCCGCCGCCGGCAACCTCATCGTGATTGCCGCCGCTACGTCACCCATCCCGTCCCACGCTTGAAGCGTAGATGCTTCTGCGGGCGTCGACGTCGAGGCTCGGGCGATGGTGAACTGTCGGCGGCCATGAGATCCTGCCCATAGGCGGTTGATCACGCTCAGGTGAATCTCCCCAGAGTTGCTCGAGCACACCTGGGGAATTTCAGTGAGCGCGGTCAACGCCGCAACAGCATCGTCGAGCTCAGCTCGCGGAGCCGGCCACGGATCGCTTCCGGCGCGGTGACGACCAGTGCGTGGACGGCGTTGACGGCCTGCGTACGGGCATGAACCGCCGATTCACGCGTCGTCGTCAACACCCGCAACGCCTCGCGGTTGTCGCCGCTGCGCGGTTGACCGAGATGCTCACGCGCGAGCGCTTCACGGGCTGCGCAAACTGCGTCCAAGGCGTCGGTCTTGGAGCCGTTGCGGCGAGCTGGTCGTGCCGGATGATCGATCTCGATGACTCGTTCACCGAGCCGACGCAGCTCTCGACACAACCCGGCGCCATAACTCGAGACGCCCTCGATCGCCCACGCCCGCCGCTGCTGCGGCCATGCTGCGACCTGGCCGACGAGCTGTCGGTAGCCCTTCTTGTTCGTCGCCACCGTCACCGACGCCAGCTCCGCGCCGGTGGTCCCGACGGCGGTGTGGGTGTTCTTGTGCGTGTCAACGCTGTCAACGCCGATGACGACATCGACCTCGTCTGCCAACGTGTTCATTCGTTGCTCTCCTTCTCCTCGGCAATGGGCTGGTTCCGAACCGGGGTAGAGCGACGGCAAGACTGTGATGAGTCACGACGACAACGTCGCCGGACAGGCTCCTGATGAGGCCAGCATCTCGATCCGGGTCCGGGCCGGTGGCAACGAACGGACAGATCCCACAAGAGCACACCCGCCGAAGCGAGCGGCCAGCCAAATCACGGGTCACGAACACTGTCACCAGCACCATCCCAACACGACCAACCGGCCGCATCAGTGATACTCACAGCCAAATCAAGCCGTCGAACTTACGACATCGGCGATCGGCGTCGTAGACGCCCACGACGTTGAGTGAGCCGGGGCGGGTGATCCCACAGTCAATGGTGAACCCGTGTCGTGGTGCGCGCGCCGTTGTTAGCGATCGTCACTGTGCCGCCCCCGTCGCAGGTTCGGTCAAAAATCGGATCGGCGCTGATCGACTGACGGTCGCCATGGGTCGAATCCACGATAGGGGTGCGCGCGAGACCGTGACAGCGACTGACGGCGACGCCGTTCGACCGCTGGCGATCGACTGCCGGCGCGCTTGGCGACGATCGATCAGGCCAAGCTTCGAACCGACCGGCTGGGGAAGGTCAGGGCCGAGCTAGTCCGTTTGGGTTAGGACCAATACCGTTCAGTTAGGTGGTCGGATGGTGCTGACGGGTTTGCCGGTCGGCTGGGGCCAGTCGTGGTGGCGGGCGCGTTGACGTGCCATTTGACGTATTTGCGTTTGATCAGTCGCGGGTTGGAACGGTGCCGGCGGGCAGGGTTGAGGCGGCGGGAGATGAGGATGAGGGCGTGACGCAAGCCGTGGTCAGTGATCTGAGGGGGAAAAATCGCGCGCCGCTGAGATCGAGCGGCGCGCGATGCGCAAAGCGGTAACGAAGCTGACCCGGTCTGGATCGACACGGGCGTGGTCGGCGGCTTCCCACATCAGTGTGCGGATCGCGTAGTGGCAACACAGATGACCCCAGATTTCTTGCAGGACAAGCTCTGGCGATTTCGAACGGAGGACCGTACGGGCGCCGCGTTGTTGCGTTTTCAGTTCGTCGAACGCTGACTCGATCTCCCACCGTTGCGAATAGGCGACCGCCAGATCGGTGGCGGTGGCGACGTTCGGGTCGAGGATCGTGGTGATCAACCGGTAGACGTTGTCATTGTCACGTCCGTCGTCGAGCGAGTACTCGATGACCCGCACAACGAGGCCTTCGCCGCGTCGTTTGAAGTTGTGGACCTCGAACACGTTCGACAGGTACGACCCGTCCTCGAGGACCTCGACCACGTCGAGACGTTGACTCGAGCGCATCCTCCACAACAAATCAGCACCCGTCGAACGGGCCTTGTTCCATAACGGGAATCCGTAGAACCCACGATCAGCGAGACACAACATTCCGGGCTGCAAACGCTCGACCAGTTCACCAGCGAGGGTCACCTCACCCGTCGAACACGTCCCGGTGACCGCATCAAAAATGGCGTGCGTTCCGCACTCGACCAGCCCGACGACTCGTGCTTGGGGGAACGCCGCCTGTTCACCCTTGTTCACTCCGGGACGACCGAAGAACCCGTCGTTGACGACCGTGTCGGCAACATCCAGGCACGTCCCATCGATCGCCACCAACCGCCGCCCCGCCAACCACGACCCCACGGTTCCGGGGTCGCCAACGGCCGGGCGACACGTTCGAACAACGCTTTCACCGGTTCAAACCCCAACCGTGCCCGAGCCTGAAAGATCGCCGACTTCGACGCCAACTTCACCGGCTCGACATCATCAGCAACCCACGACAGGCCGTCGGTCAACAAGCTCAACACGTCCTCGTACGACCCCTCGGAATGCATCGCCATCCCGATCGAGAAATACGCCATCGTCCGCGCCGGCAACGACCTGTGACGCTGCTCCGTCCGCACACAACCAGCAATCACCTCATCCACCACATGCGGCAGAAACGTCCGCGTCAACACCCCCACCGACACCAAATCCGACAAACGACGATCCGAAACAGGCTTCAACCATCCAGCACGCGGCATCCACCCAAACTACACGCTTGTAACACTAACTGAACGGTATTGGGGTTAGGACGGTTAAATGACGGTTGGATTTCGAAGATTCACCTGAGGAACTGTGGACTGGCCATTTATGCGCCCTTTTTTGTTAAACATCCAACTCTGGCGGTGTTTGAGCCAACGAACGTTGGCCGCCTGTGCTCCTGTCCCGGGGTAAGGACTGCGACCCGACCTACCTGCCTGATGTTGCTTCGGCCGAAATTTCCGCTGACGGCTCCACCAGAAAGTCTGCCAGGTTGGCGTGGCGCGTCATTCTCCAGTAGTCGACGATGCGCCACGGGATGTTGGTGACCACTCGGCCCTGGGCGTTGCGATACCAGGTACTCATTCCGCGATGACTCCAGATCATGTGATCGTGAGCGGCATCAACTCGTCGGTTGTACGCTTCGCAGATCTCCTCCCGACACTCAACGGTACCGATATGCCCATCGATCATCTTGTGGAGAACGTCCATGATAAAGGTGATCTGACACTCTGCGATAGTGATGTAGCTGCCGCCATGGCCGAGGTTTGTGTTCGGACCGTACATGAGAAACAGGTTTGGGAAGTCGGGCACCGTGATCCCCAGGTATGCAGTGGCATCGTCCTCGCCCCACAACTCGCGCAGCGTCGTGCCGGACCGGCCGCGCAGCTCAAGGGGGAATAGCAGCCGCTGGGCCTCGAAGCCTGTAGCGAGCACGATGACATCAGCTTCGCGCTCCTTCCCCGAGGTGGTCCGCACCCCGGTCGCGGTAATCTCCGAGACCGCTTCGGTCAGCAGCTCAACATTTGGCCGGCGCAGCGCAGCGAACCAGCCGTTGTCCAGCAACATCCTTTTGCCGAACGGGGGGTACGTAGGCAGGGCCTTCTCTTGGAGGTCCTCGCGTCCGTCGAGCTCCGCACGTAGATAGGCGGTGAAGTATTGGCGGTGGCCGTCGTTGATCGCGTTAATGGATCGCTCCTGGTCCGGCCAGGCTGGGTCGATCTGCAATGACGCGTGGACCTTGTCGTTCCACGCCCATGCAAGCCGCGCCCGGTACCAGCGTGCGTACAGCGGAACATGCTCCATCAGCCAATGCTCAGCGTCGCCAATAGGCTGAAAGTATTCCTCGTTGGGGGCGACCCATTGCGGAGACCGCTGGGCTATGGTCAGCTGGGCGACGTCTGCGGCGATCGCCGGGACGATCTGCATCGCGCTGGCGCCAGTGCCTACCACGGCCACGCACTTTCCTCTGATTTCGAGTCCGTTCGGCCAACGGGCGGAGTGAAATATCTCGCCCGAGAAGGTGTCCATTCCGGGCAAGGATGGGATCTTCGGTCGGTTCAGTTGACCGACGGCGGTGATCACCGCATTGGCGGTGAGTATTTCCTTCTGATCATCCGGACCCACCACCGCAAGATTCCATCGCTGATGCTCCTGGTCGTAGGCGCCCGAAACCACCTCCGTCCCGAAACGGATGGCGTCAAGGAGACCGAAGTGGGCTGCCATGTCCTGCAGATAGTCCCGCACCTCGTCCCGCTTGGCGAAGTGGGTGGACCAGTTGTGGTCGAAGAATGAGAATGAATACAAGTAGCTCGGCGTATCGACTCCACAGCCCGGATATTGGTTCTCCCGCCATGTCCCGCCGACCCCATCGTTCTTTTCCAGCACTACGTGCGGTATCCCGGCCTGGCGCAGCTTCATCGCCGCGGTGAGACCAGAAACACCAGCGCCGATGACGATCACCGAAAAATTTGTCGTATCGCGCCCGGCGTTGGGCACGACGGGTGAGGTCTCCGGCCGTGGAAACTCCAAGATCTGCGCCATCATTGGCTCGAACTCTGCGGGCACCGGCTCACCCATACTGACGCTCAACATCTCGGTGAGCAACTCCGGCTCCGGCACCGGGACCGACGGCTCTTGTCCCCCGGCCCACGCGAGGATGGCCTCTTCAGCGGCCTCTCGAACCTCGGTCTGTGTCTCGGTCGTCAGCCCGCCTGAGTCATGGTCACTCATCGCCCTCGGCCGTGTTGGCCGGTACGGATCGCGCAGCCACCGCCGCTCACCGGTGAGCTGGAACAGAACCATCAATAGCGTGGGAAGGTTGGCCTTCGCTAAGGCTCCGCGCAACTGTTCATGATCGATCATCATGCCATCGTCGACCATCGGTCTACCTCCGTTGTTCTCGTTTGACAAGCACGCCAGCTGCTTCTCGGTCCCATGTGCCGGGTGCGAGTGATTCGGCGCGCAGGACCGCTTTGCGGGTTTTGGCCGTCGGCGTTTTTGGCAGTTCGTCGACGAACCGGATGAACCGGGGAATCATGAAATAAGCCATGCGTGGCCGAAGGAAGTCGATCAGTTCTTCCGGGTTGAGGGTGGCGCCCGGTTCGAGAGCGATCACGGCTAAGACTTCGTCTTCGGACAGTTCGCTCGGCACGGCGACAACCGCCGCTTCGCGAACCGCTGGGTGGGCTACGAGCTCGCGCTCAACCTCGAGCGACGAGATGTTCTCACCCCGCCTGCGGATGGAGTCTTTCAGGCGGTCGACGAAGAAGTAGTTGTCTTCTTCGTCTCGACGGGCGAGATCACCAGTGTGGAACCACCCGTTTCTCCACGCCTCGGCGGTGGCTTCGGGACGCTTGTAGTAGCCGCTGTTGAGCGCCCATGGAGCGTCGGTGCGTACTACGATCTCACCGACGTCGCCGACGGGCACCTCAATGTCGTGTTCGTCGACCAGTCGGACTTCTACGCCCGCCCGTGGCTTACCGCATGTACCGGGCACCTGTGGGTTTCGCTCGGTGACCAGCGGTGATGACAACTCTGTCATGTTGTAGATAGACCACACGTCCACTCCGAAACGGTCGCTGAAACGGGCGACATCATCCAGGGAGGGGACCACGTACGCCTTCTTCAACGGGTGGTCTCGGTCATCATGCCGCGGGAGTTCCCGCTCAATGAAGGTGGCCATGACACCCAGCAGGAACACGACGGTGGCTTGCATGTTCCGGATTTGAGGCCAGAATCTGCGGACGCTGAAGCTGTCGACTACGGCGACCGAACCGCCGTGGATCAGCATGGCGAGGACCAGGCCGGTGCCCCCGACATGGAATAGCGGCATGTTGATCAGGAACCGGTCGTCGGGACCCAAAAAGTCCATCGTCGTTGGGCCGAACATGGCGTAGAGCTGCATGTACGACACGACAACGCCTTTGGACGGGCCGGTCGTCCCGGATGTGTAGAGTATTGCGACCGTGTCCCAGGGTTCGATCGGGTGCTCTAGGGGCTGCAACTGCTCACCGGTGAGATTGGCGGCCGCCAGAACCCGAACCGGTCCAATGTTGGTGACGGTTTCATCGGTCGGCAGGTCGACGACTGCGATCGCTTCGATTTGCCCGAGATCATCGATCTGGCGGAGCCACGGTACGAGTTCGGCTGCGGCGATCATGAGACGGGCGTCGGCGTTGGCTAAAATGTCTGCGAGTAGCTGGCCACGATATGCGGTGTTGATCGGCACAAAGATCGCCCCGATGTAGTTGATCGCGAACCAGTACCGCAATGCTGTTGCCCCGTTCGCCATCCAACAGACGACGTGGTCGTTCTGTCCGACGCCAGCGGCCTGGAGGCCGGCGGCGGTCGAGCGGACTTCGTCTAGGAGCTCCTCGTGGGTCCAGCTCTTCCCGTCCTCGAACAGTGCGAAGGCGCGACCGGGTTCGGTGGCCGCCCGCCGCTCGAGTAGGTAGCGCAGAACGCTTTCGTCGCGACTAGCGACACGCTGGTCTATCGGGCGGAACACGGTTGCTCACGCGGCATGGCCGCTCGGCCTTCCCTGATCGAACGTCGCGTAGCCGTCTCGTATTGCTCGCCGGTGCTCTGACGAATGAACCTCGAAGCCGATCGCCGAAACAGGCCCGTGACTCACCAGTTCCGAGACCATGATGCGCAGCGATGACCCGGGCTCGACGACGTCGGCGAAGCGGCACTCAACTGTTGCCAACATATCTCCATACTGAGACGGCAAGTAGGCGAGTACGGCGGTCATCGCCCGGGCGAGGCACTCGGTTCCATGCAGGACCGTCTGGCGCAGACCCCCGGCCCGGGCCACTCGGATGTCGGTGTGAATCGGGTTCCAGATCCGTGCGCACTCGGTGTAGATCACTGCGTTGGTTTCGTCCACGTCGAACGTCGCGATCCGCATGGTCGCTTCCGGTACAGCCAGAACCCGGGCGGGGGTGCTCCGGCGGCTTTGGGCGCCGACCACGTCGACTCCCCGGTAGAGCATGCCTACATAGCTCGACACCGTTGGCACGGTCCCTTGGTTCGTCTCGAACTGTACGCCGACGTAGGTCCCAACCGAGCGACGTTCGAGCGCTACAAGCCTGGCCGATGAGACGAGCCTCTGACCGGCCCGAATCGGTTGATGGAGGACGATGCGGTGGGTGACGTGGAGGCCTCGCTCCAGGGTCCCCGGGCTCAATTCGACACCTGGTGAACCTGCCATGATGAGCGGCCACTCGAGGCACACCGGAAACACGGGGTGGCCAATGATTCCACCAGGCGTGTCCAAATCACTGACGGCTGGGCGCCTGTCCCCGACGGACGTGGCGTAGGCCAACAGCCAGCGGTCATCCACCACATGCTCGATTCGTCGTTCGACCGCGGCGAGGCCGCCGGGCATCAGCGTCACACAGTAGGGTTCGCCAGTCACAGGTCGGTCCTCCGACTGCCGACTATGCGAGACATCGCAACCGAACTCACGCGCCGAGCGCGCTGCGAAGAATATTCACGACCTGCTCGATGCTCTCCACCTGGCGGGGATTGGTCGACACGACCAGATCCTGCATGGCGTCGTCTGCTATTCCCTGCAGATCCGCCTCGGTGACGCCGACTTCCTTGAGGGTAGTCGGCAGACCGAGCGAGCGGATGAAGTTCCCAACCGCCGGTGCAGCGGCCAACGCCGCCTCGGAGGTGGTCATGAGCTCGGTGTGCACGCCCATCATCCGAGCGATGTGGGATTGGGGCTCCTCGGTGACCGGAAGGTTGAACTCCATCACGTGGGGCAGCGTGACGCAACTGGTGTAACCGTGCGGCACTCCGCAGCGGGCGCCGAGCTGATGACCGAGGCCGTGGCTCAAACCCAGCAGCACGTTTGACAGAGCAAAAAAGGACTCCCAACAGGCCAGCTGGCAGTTGGTCACGTCATCGTGGTCGCGCCCGCCGTCCTTCAGGCGGGGAAGGTAGGTGACAAGCCGTTGGAGGGCGTCACTGGACAGCGAGTTGGTGAATATCTGGGCCGTGCTGGACATCATCACCTCGACACAATGATCCACTGCCCGGATCCCGCTGGAAAGCAAAAGCCAGTCCGGGGTGGCCTTGAGCAGTTCAGCGTCCAAGATCACGCCGTAGGGCGTCATTTTGTCGTCCAAGAAGAGATCCTTGCATTGACGGACTGGATCGGTGACGCCGGCGAACCCGCTGAACTCGGCGGCTGAAAGCGTGGTCGCCACAGCGACGAGAGGGATTAGGTCCCCGCTGACCGGTGGAACAACCGGCTCCTCGCCAGGCGTGTAGCGAACGCGCGCCTGGTCAAAACCGGACGCGTCGCGGATGCCTTTGGCGATACCCAGTGACATCATCTTGGTGAGATCGCTCGCGCTGCCCCCGCCGAGACTGATCAGGACATCGGCCCTGGCCTCGCGGGCCGCTGCGGTGGCTGCGAGCACGGTGGCCTGGGGCACGTGGGCCACGGTTTCATCAAAGATGCCCACCAGGCGTCCACCGAGAGCGTCGCTGATGGTTTTGACCATGTCGGTGTTGCGGACCAGCGACCTCGACGCCACAAGGAAGGGCGCTTTGGCACCTAGCTCATCCACCACCTCGCCGATTTCTTCGAGGCTTCCTGCACCGAAGCGCACCGTGCGCTGCATCGAGTTCCGAAACGTACCTCGCATCAGGGTCATGGCGTACTCCTTTGGTCCAAATCGTGCACTTCGACATCCGTGATTCGCAGCATCATCTGCGTTTCGCTCGCACCTGGGTCACCCCGACCGCCAAGAGCAGCACGCCGCCATCGAACACCGGACGGACCCACTGCGGGGCTCCTAGCTGCGACAGTCCGTTAACCCCGACGGCCAGCAAGAGGATCGAGAGAATCGTGCCGACGACATTGAACCGGCCAGGCCGGATGGTGGTGGCACCCAAGAACGAGGCAGCGAGGGCCGGTAGCAGAAACGATGGGCCAACACCCGGATCAGCCGATCCTTGCGTCGCAGTGTTCAGGACTCCGGCGAGTCCCGCTATCCCAGCCGACATCACGAGACTCAGGAATACCAGACGGTCGACCCCCACCCCCGCCAAGCGGGCCGCGTCGCGACCTTGCCCGACAGCCTCGAGGCGACGCCCAACAGGGGTGTGTTCCAGCCCGTAAAGAAGTATCAGCCCGACGCCAAGAGCGATGAACACCCCTGGCGCCACGCCACCGAAACCGCCGTTCCCCAGGTTGAGGAAGCTGCTTGGCAGCGTCCCGGTGACAATCGTCGATTTCGAGATGAGCAGAGTCAACCCGCTCAACAACGTGCCCGATGCCAGTGTGGCGATGAACGAACTGATATGGGCCCGCAGCACGAACAGCGCGTTGACGACGCCGATCACCATCGCCGTAAGCACCGTGATGCCGGCAGCCACCCAGACATTGATCCCGTGCCGCAGGCTCAGCACCGCCACTTCCATTGAGCTGAATCCCAGGATGTAACCAATAGACAAGTCGAATTCGCCACACACTAGCGGGATCAGCCCACCGAGGGCCACCAGCAGCAGGACGTACTCTGTCGAGAGGATCCCGGACAGGTTGCGCTCGGTCGGGAACGTATGCGGACGTGCAATGCTGAACCAGATCATGAGGGCGGCTAGCAGCGCCGGTACACCGAGCCGCTCTGCGAGCCCGGCGAGGCGACGTCCACGAACCCCTGCATCTTGTGTCTGCGCCGGTCGGCCGCTTTCCGGCGCCGCATCGGGAACAGGCGAATCCATCTCAGCGTATTGGTTCACCGCATCACTTGTCACTCAACGCACCCCTGCTCGGCGTCCGTGGGCCACCGCTAGACCGACCTTCTCCATCGTGACCTGTTCCCCTTCTAACTCTTCGGATTGTTCGCCATCTTTCAGAACAATGACCCGATCGGAGACATCGACGAGTTCGTCGAGATCAGCAGTGATGACGACCACACCGCACCCGCCATCCGCCATCTCGCGAACGAAGCGGTAAAGCTCCGGGATGGTCTCGGCGTCGACTCCCTGGGTCGGGTCGTCCAAGACCACGACCCGAGGGTTCATTCGCAGCACCCGAGCAAAAACCAGCTTTTGCTGGTTGCCACCACTGAATGCGGCGAACTTCTGCCGCGGGTTCCGGGGGACAGCGCCCACCTCGACCATCTGCTTGGCTACCGACTTCAGTTCTTTGCCCTTTCGGAGCCTCCCCTGCTGAAAGAACGAACTCAAGGTACCCAAGGTCACGTTCTCCCGCGCGTCCATCGTCAGCACGCCTCCAAAGCGGCGCCGGTCGGGTGGGACGTAGGCCACGCCCGAGTCGAGTGCCTGTCCTGGAGTAGTGAACCGGAGAGGCTTGCCACCGTGCACACTGATTGTCCCCGACGTGCAAGCTTGCGCTCCGGCCATGACGCGCCCGAGTTCGGATTTGCCGCACCCGACCAGTCCGGTGATGCCAAGTACCTCACCGGGCCAGACGTCGATGTCTATGTTCTTGAGGCGAAGGCTGTTGATCCCTTGCAGGCGCATCGCCGGCGGCGATCCCTTCTGCGCGGTTGTCGTTGCCTTCAGTGCGGCAACGGCTGCATGCACCTCATCGGCGTGCACCAAAGCCTCCCCGCCGGACCCGAACATGTATGCGGCGAGGTCTTCGACGGACGAATCCGCAGCCTGTACGCGAGCAACGACTCGGCCGTCCCTGAGGACGGTGACGGTTCGGGCGATCGACAGCGTTTCGGCCAAATTGTGGGAAACGAACAAAACCCCGGACCCTCTCCTCGCTACCAGCTCCATGACCTCGAATACACGGTGCACCTCGTCGGGTGGGAGTGCCGCGGTCGGCTCGTCGAGCACCAACACCCCTCGGTCTTGTCCGAGAGAGTGCGTTGCTCGGGCGATGGCGACCAGTCGCCGCTCGGTCCCCCCGAGGCTGCCAACGGTGCTGGTCGCTTTGACGCTGAGACCAAACTCGCTGAGCAATGTCGCAGCTGCTTCGCGCATCGACTTCCAACGGATCCGGCGCAATGCGCCAGTGGTATATCCGCACGACAATGCGACGTTTTCAAGCACGCTCATCGACTCGATCAATGCGAGGTCCTGGTGTACGAAGGCCAGAGTCGGTTCCCTTTCACCTAACGTTCGAGGTATCGCTATCACCCGACCTGACGACGGTTGGTGGTATCCGGACAGGATTTTGATCAGCGTCGACTTTCCGGAGCCGTTCGCTCCCACCAGGGCGTGGATCTCGCCGGCGTAAATGTCGAGGTCCACGTCACGAAGAACGGTCACTCCGTCGAAAACCTTTGTCAAGCCGCGCGCCTCCACCAGGGCCGTGCGACTGACTCCGGTCTCGTCCACTGCAGCCTCCGGGAAACCTCGTCCGGGATCGGCTCAGCCCTTACCCCACAGCTTGAGGTAGTCGGTCTTCGACGTGAAACCGCCCAGATACGGGGGTGTCTCTTTGTCGATGATGTCCTTGGTCAACAACCGCAGAGGATATGCCTCGTCCAACGGAGGCAGACCGGCAAAGGCCCGGTTCATCTCGTTGACGGTCGGGTATCCGGCCAGGCTGACCGCAGCATTCGCGCAGGCAACCTCTCCGGAGCCTGCCTTGATCGACTGCACTTCGGCCTCCAGGCAATCGACGCCTGCCACGCCAATCTTCGGGACCAACCCGGCTTGGGTGAGCGCAGACGCCGCGATCGTCGCGTATTGCGAGATATCGACAAAGATGTACTGGATGTCCGGATGGGCGTTTACCGTCGCCTTTATCAGGTTGGTGAAGTCGGCTTGACTGACGAGCCCATATTCTTGGTCGGACACCACCTTGCAGCCGGAGCACTTGGCGATCTCGCTGACGAACCCCTTGTAACGGTTGACCGTCGAGGCGAGCGACGCCACGTGAAAGGAGGCGACTTTAGCCTGGCCGTTGCTTGCCACGATAAAATAATCGGCGATCGCTTTCCCGCTCGCCACCGTCTGACCGCTGACCTCCGAGTACACCTGACCGACGGCGCTGCCGACGGGATTGTCCCCGACGACGCTGATCACCGGAACTTTGGCATTCTTCGCTGCAGTCATGCCCTGGATGATGGCCTGAGACGGGATCGCCAGAAGGATGATGCCGTTGTCACCATTGTTGATGGCTGTCACCATCGCCGCGCTGTACGCCGCAGGATCTCCCTTGCCATCAAGGATGTCGGTCGTCCAGCCGACTGCGTCCGCCGCTTCTTTGACGTTTGCAGCGCCAGCGGCGCAGCCGGTATTGACTGCGGCGCACTCGATGACGGCGATCTTCTTTCCTGCTTGAGGCTTCGGGCCATCCGTCGGGCCACCGTATTTCGGCGGAGCTTGCGCCGCGGTCAGAGCAGCTTTGAAGGCGCTGATATCGCTGGTGCCCGCAGCCGCCGTAGCACCAGAGGCGGCTGTCGATGCAGCCCCGGAGGCGGCTGTCGATGCAGCGACAGTGTCGCCGGCGCCGCCCGCCGCCGAGGTCTTGGCCGCACTCGAGGCGGTAGTCGTTGCCGACTTGGTCGACGACGACCCGCACGCTGCAAGTAGCAGCGCTCCAGCGGCGGCGAAGGCGATCGGAAGCCGGTTTCGCACGTGCCTGTGTGTACCCGACTCCGGATTGATAGAGCTAATACCATGCATACTGGCTTCCCCCTGGTGTAGCTGGCCGTCGATGGCCAGAACGGTGTTTCTGTGTCTGCGAGATCGTGACCGCCGTGCGGTTGGCAACCTTGCAACCTTCATTCAGCCAAATGTGGCGCCGCCCGAAAACGTACGCCCCGCGTCGAGCGCTTACAAGAGGTCCCCTATCTCGTCGGCCCACGCGGTTCGGGCTGTTTGGCCGACATACTGACTGGTCGGAATGTAGCAGATTCGTCGTTGGTGCGCAAGCAGTTCTTGCGACGGTCAACAGATTTTCGATGGTCTGCGAAACCCAGCCACAGAATTCGGTCTCGGGGAAGACCGCATCCTTCGGCTCGTTCACAGCAGTGGAAAACGCGAAGATGAGGTGTGCTACCGTCGTACCAACCGGTCGGAACGTCGTGTTTCGACCTTCGATGGGCTCCGGGGGGACTCCATGTATCAGACGCCCAAGCGCGACCTTTCTGGCAGGTTCACCCTGCTGCCGATGGATGATGTGTTTTATGGCCCGGGGTCCGTGGCAAATCTCGCCAGCGTGCTCGAAACGAACGGTGTCGAGCGAGCGATGGTCATCACCGGGACAACTTTGGCAACGAAGACGAACCTCGTGGAAAAGGTCCAGGCCGCAGCGAATGGCCGCGTTGCTGGGGTTTTTCACGAGACGGTCATGCACGTGCATTCTGATTCAGTGCTTCGCGCCGCCGAGTACGCCCGCACGCTCGGCGCCGACGGCATCGTCACATTTGGGGGCGGAACTCCAAACGACACCGGAAAAGCCGTGTTGCTCGCTCTCGCAGAAAACATCACCGAGCCGTCGGGTTTTGAGGCGGCGCGAGTCAAGTTCGAATATCCGTCGACGATCGACGTCCCGCCGATCAAGGGTGAAACTCTTCCGCTCGTCGCCATCTCGACAACCCTGTCCGGCGGCGAGTGCACTCACTTCGTAGGGATCACCGACGAAGTCCGGCGGGTGAAAGATCTGTACATCGATAAGAAACTCACAGCAAAAGCGATTATTCTCGACGCCGAGCTGACGCTCGAAACACCGCAGTGGCTGTGGCTGTCGAGCGGTCTCAGGTCCGTTGACCATTGCATCGAAGCAATCTGCTCAAACAACTCGCACCCGTACACCGACGCCTTGGCAGCGCACGCGCTGCAGATGTTGACGCGCTACCTGCGCGAATGCAAAACGCACCCAGACGACTTGGTCGCTCGCACCCAGGCGCACATCGCCGCATGGATGTCCGTATGCGGTCTGGCCAACGTCACCCTTGGCCTCAGCCACGGCATCGGTCACCAGCTCGGAGCCCGCTGCAACGTTCCCCACGGCATTACATCGTGTGTGCTGATGCACGCCGTGATGACCTGGAATGAGGACCACGTCGGAGATAAGCAACGCTGGATCGCCGAATTGATGGGCGTCGACACGGACAGCATGAACGAAGGGGAGGCACGCGCGGCCGGGAGGGAGGCCGTCCTACAACTCGTCAAGGATCTGGAGCAGCCGTACCGTCTTCGCGACGTCGGAGTCACCGAGGCAGACTTCGAAGCGCTGGCGCACGACGCAATGGGCGACATGATTGTCGCGACCAACCCCCGGCCCGTTCACTCCGTCGAAGAGGTGTACGAGGTTCTCAGGCTCGCCTTCTAACCCCTTTCACCGTCACCTCACCCCATATTCCAAGAACTGGAGCAAACGATGGATTTTAGCGACGTCGTCTCAACAAATTGGACCAACCGTTACTACACCGATCAACCGGTCGAGAACTCGCTTCTGGAACAAGCGATCGACGCCGCCCGATGGGCACCGCAGGGCGGCAATCGTCAGCCGGTTCATTTTATCGTCGTGAGAGACCCCACAACCAAGCGTCAGCTGAGGGACTGGTATCTGGTGCCATGGAAGGCCTACCTCAAAGAAGCCGAGGAGGAAGGCATACGAATCGGCGGTGAGACCACCTTTGAGAGGTCTCCATACCTCGCAAAGGCCGACTATTTCGCCGAACATCTCGATGACATCCCGGTCTTGGTTGTCGCCGCCGCAGAGCTGTCCGGACTACATCCCACCGATCTCGAGACCGGTCGACTCTCCATCGTTGGCGGCGGATCCGTCTATCCCGCAATACAAAACTTCCTTCTCGGGCTGCGTAACGTCGGGCTGGGAGCGGCGCTGACCACGCTCCTTTGCCATTCCGAACAGCAAGTGAAAAAACTTCTTGGCATCCCCGACGACTACATCACCGCGGCGACAATCGCCGTCGGACATCCCGCCAAAGGTTTCCCGAAGAAACTGAACCGCAAACCGGTAGAGGAGTACTATTCGCTTGAACGATTCGGTCAGCGGGCAAGGTGACATCCGTACACGCCTCCGACGAGCAATGGTCGGTCTACCACTCGGTCACCGGCCGTTCGACTGTGGGCGATCAGTTACGCCGCTACGCCAGCAGTCAACCCGACAAATTGGCCATCGCTTATTTCGACGAAGAAGGCTGCTGCATCGACCGGCTCAGCTACCAGCAGCTGAACGCCCGCGTCAATCGAACGGCGAACTCGTTGGCCAACATGGGAGTCGAATCCGGTGATGTGATCGGCATCATGTCCAGAAATTCTGCCGACTACATCACCGCCTACTTGGCGGCGGCGAAACTCGGCGCCGTCACAACCGGAATCAATTACAATTTCCGAGACAGCGAGGTCTCGTATCAGTTGCAGCACGCCGAGCCGAAGGTACTCGTGGTCGAGGCGGCTCTGACGCAGCGGCTCGAATCACTGCCAGACTCGCTTGGGTCGATCAGCTTGTTCGTCGTTTCGGGTGCCTCAGATGACCATTCCGGCTCCCGATGGATTTCGTTGAGCGACATGTATGCGGATGAGGTCTCTGCCGCAGAACCGCAATCGACTGTGACCGAACGGAGCATCCTTTTCCTGATCTACACCTCCGGAACTGAAGCCTTCCCGAAGGCGGTGATGATCCCTCACCGCAACTATGCAATCGCCACGGTGCCCGCGTGGGCTCTCGGTGCGCCTTCAGACACCGACGCACTCTCGGGAGGCATCGTTCGGACGTATGACCGATGGTTATTCCTCACACCGCTTCACACGATCGCCGGTCTCGGGAACTTCACCGTCGTGCTCAGCGCAGGCGCCTCGATCATCATGCCTCGAACCGTCGATGCAGCACTGGCCGTTTCACTGGTGCAGCGCGAACGTGTCACAGCCATGGTTCAAACGCCCACCTTCTTCCTCGCAGCGACGCAGACGCCTTCATTCGTCGACGCCGATCTCAGCTCGGTTGAACGGCTGCTGACCTACGGCGGGACGATGCCGAAGAGAATGATTGAAGGGTGGAACGCGAAGTCGCCAAAGCTGCTCTGGGCGACGTACTGGGGGCAGTCGGAACTGACTCAACTGGGCACCACCGGCTGGTTCAGAACGGTCGACGACATCCCTGGAGGAGACACGTCGTGGATCGGCAGACCCGTCGGCGTTCTTGAGCTCCGAATCGTCGATGAGGATGGAAACGAAGCGTCCTCTGGCGAGGCGCTGTGTCGATCGCCATCTGTGATGCTCGGCTACTACAAGGATCCCGAACGCACGGCTTCCACGTTCGAAGGCGGGTGGCTACGCACGGGAGACGTGATGCGACGCGACGCCGAGGGAAACCTCTACTTTCTCGACCGGCGAAAGGACATGATCAAAACGGGGGGCTACAACGTTTCTTCTCCAGAAGTTGAACGGATGCTGTACAGCCATCCAGCTGTGCAACAAGTCGCCGTCGTGGGCCTCCCAGACGACTACTGGTCTGAAGCGGTGACCGCGTTCGTCGTGCTCCGCGACGATCAATCGGCTGAGCCGGCAGAACTCATCGCCTATTGCAAGGATCAGCTGGTGAACTACAAGGTGCCCAAAGCAATCCACGTCCTCGAGCGACTTCCCGTCGACAGTCAGGGAAAGCTCCTCAAACGAGAGCTTCGACGCGTCTACAGCCAGCCACTGCAATAGCGCACCACTCGAGAGAGTCGCCGTCCCACGAAGGACTGAAATGTCTCAGCCACGCATCCCGACCGATCGAGTGATCTCACGGGTAACACAGACCGTCACGTCGTTGCTCGCACGGACGTATCACACCTACGCGACCTGTCCAGCGGTCATCTCTGCGGATGGGACAACAGTCAACTTCGCCGAACTCGGCGAGCGGGCTCGGCGCCTCGCCGGTGGGTTTCGTAGCCTGGGACTGTCAGCGTCTGATCGAATCATCGTATTGATGAAGAACCGGAGAGAATGCTTCGAGATCGACCATGCCCTCTTTGCCGGGTCGTTCATCCGCGTCGCCTTGAGCTACCGGCTGCATCCGATCGAGATTCTCAAGATCGCCCACGACTGCTCTGCAAGAGCCATTGTCGTCGACGCCGAAAGCGCGGCAGCGATCATCCCCGCCCTGAACCAGGAAGGCCTTGATCTTGCCGTCATATGTGTCGACGGAGCGGCTGACGGCGCCATCGCGTACAGCGATCTGTTGCAAGCAGAAGAGTACGAGCCCGTTCAGGCCGATCCGGAGGACATCTGTTGGCTCCCATACACCTCCGGAACCACAGGGGAACCCAAAGGTGTCATGGTCAGCCATCGCGCGCTGTTGGCATGCATGCGCAATCTCATGGTTGAACTTCCCAGCATCGAAACGGATGACGTCCTGCTCCACGTCGCCCCGCTCACCCACCTCAGCGGCTACATGGGGCTCACCTGCATGAGCCGCGGAGCCTGTCAGGTACCCGTGGCAACATTCGAGCCGGCCGCCACGCTAAACGCGATCGGCGAGTTCGGCATCACCGTGCTACCGATCGTGCCGACGATGATCAACGCGCTACTTCCCGAGGCCGAGACAGGTTCCTACGACCTTGGCAGCATTCATACAGTCCTCTACGGCGGCTCGGCGATCGCTCCGGACCGCCTGGCACGAGCCGTAAAGGTGTTCGGGAACGTGTTCGTGCAAGCCTACGGCCTCACCGAGGTCGCCTTTCCGCTCACCTCCATGTCGAAGAACGCCCACCGACTTGACCCCAACGAAGACACTCCAGAGAGGCTCGCATCTGCCGGCCGCGCAACTCCATTCGTCGAAGTCCGACTCGTAACGCCCGAAGGAGCGGATGTCGCTACGGGCGAGCTCGGGGAGATTTGGGCCCGCGGCGACATTGTCATGTCCGGCTACTGGAATCGTCCCGTCGACACCGAAGCGATGCTGTCACCCGACGGGTGGGCCGCGACCGGTGACGTCGGCAGGCTGGTCGACGGATACATCTACATCGTCGACCGCAAAAAGGACATGATTGTCTCGGGTGGTTTCAACATTTTTCCGAGCGAGGTCGAGAATGCGATTTCTGCCATCGACGGCGTCGAGGAGGTCGCTGTAATCGGCGTCCCGGATCTCAAATGGGGGGAGGCCGTTCGGGCGGTGGTCGTCCAACGAGCGGGTGCAAATCTGACGGCTGCAGACATCCAGGCCGGCTGCAAGCAGCGTATCGCCAGCTACAAAAAGCCACAGTCCGTGGTGTTCGTCGAACGCATCCCGAAGACCGGCACCGGCAAAGTTTTGCGGCGTGAGCTTCGAGACGAGGCATGGGCGGGACAAGCGCGACGGGTCAGTGGCTGAGTCCTGAGTTCGAGTTGCGGCCAGTTTTTTGCTCCGCGCTTGCGCAGCTCAGGCGCGCCGCACTGCTGGCGCTGACGTGTTCATCAGGCCGCCGAGGACTATTCCGGCGTACATGTCGCAGATCTCGTCAGATGTCATCTCACCCGACTGCGATAGCCAATGGTACGACCACACACACATGCCGGTAATACCAAAAGAAATAAGCTTGGCTGAACCAACGTCGTTACGGAACTCGCCGCTTTTCATTCCGCTGTCGATGATCGCCACAACGATCTGTTCCCACTCGTCGCGCTTGGCCATCGCCTCGGGGTACTTCGTGAAGTTGATCAAATGTGTTTCTTGAAACACGATCGCCATCTCGGGCCGATACAACTGCACCTGTCGAAGCAGTTCTCGCATGACGTGAGCGATCTTTACGGGAGCGGGTTCGTTCGAGGCGATGATCTCCCGACCTCGGTCAAGGCCGTAGCTCATGAACACGTCGTGAATCTCGAGCAACAGGTCTTCCTTGCTCCTGAAATAGTGATAAAGGGCGCCCTTGGTGTAGCCGGCGCGATCAACAATGTCCTGAACTGCCGTGGCTTGATAGCCGTGTTCGTAGAACAGTTCGACAGCTGCCGCCATGATCGTACTACGAGCGTCTCGTGCCGGCGTCGCCAGCGCCGTACTCGCGGAGTTCCGGGCCGGCCGAATCGTTTCGCCTCCAGTGCGCTGGCGTTTCGAGGTACTCGACTTCGCAGGCATCATAGCATTCTAGTGGCTCTGGGTTTGGGCGGCACCACGGTGACGGAGAGTTTGGTGGCCTGACCGTCACCAACGCAGGGCGACCCTTGACCGCGCGCTTCGAGGCGTGACATACTCTCCTAACGAACGCCCGTTAGGGCAATCCATTTGGGGAAAAGGAGAATCGATGGAACTCATCGAAGCCATGCGCTCACAGAACGCTTGCCGTTACTACAGGCCGGACCCAGTTCCTGAGGGAGTGTTCTACGCGGCAGTGGAGGCCGCACGCTTCGGCCCGCAGGGCGGCAACCGGCAGCCGGTCCGGTTCCTGATCGTCACCGATGTCGACAAGAAACGGCAGCTCGCCGAATGGTATCTCGTACCGTGGAAGGCATATTTTGCGGCCGCGTCGGCCGGCGAGGAGTCACTCACCGCCGGGAGCGGCGATGAGAAGGCGACCACAATCACGATGACCAACCCGCACAAGGCGCTTGCCGATGCCGACAATTTCGCAGACCATTTCGGTGAGCACCCGGCGATCGTTGTAGTGCTTGCCGACATCGCCAACACCCATCCAACCGACACCGACCTCGGCCGCCTGAGCATCGTCGGGGGAGCCTCGGTCTACCCGGCGGCCCAGAACTTCTGCCTCGCTCTACGGGATCAAGGTGTGGCCACCACGCTGACCACTTTGCTGTGCATGTACGAACCCCAAGTGAAAGAGCTGCTCGGCATTCCCGAGGAGCTGTCCACGGCGGCGTTCATCGTCGCCGGCTACCCGGTCAAAGCCTTCCCGACAAAGCTCTTCCGTCGGCCGGTCGAGGAAATCGCCTTCCTCAATGGCCTCGACCGCCCACTGACGAAGGGCTGACCGTGACGCACGAGCCGTCCGGCAGTCCCGTTGAGGACTCGGGCGGTCGTGAATGGAGCACGGTCTCCGGCATACCGCTCAAGATCTCCTATGGGCCAGACGACGTGCCGGAGGGGACGCGCGCTGCTGCGGCGGCGCCCCCAGGAAGCGTCCCTTACCTGCGTGGAGCACACTCGCTCGGCTACCGGTCCAAGCCGTGGCGCATCTTCCAACTGTCCGGCTTTGGGAACCCGGAAGACGAAGCAGAACGGATCCGCTACCTGCTCAGCAAGGGCGGCACAGGCTTCATCATGGAGCATGACCGCATGACTGCCGACAACCTGTATGACGTCGACCACCCAGAGGTCGTATCACGCCGTGAGGACGTCGGTATCTCCGGGGCGGTGATCATGTCGGCACACGATTGTGAGCTGGCACTGGAGGGCATCGATCAGGGCCGCTACTACGCTCATGCCGGTGGCGGCGTGGCCCAGCACGCGCCGTTCGCGATGGCGGCGTACTGGAACGTCGCCCTGCGAAGGGGTCTGCGACTCGATCAGCTCAACGGCACCGGCCAGGCCGACTTCTTCCTCACCTATATCGGTTGCCCGCCGTTACACCAGATACCGCCGGCCGCAGCGCTGAAGATCAACTGCGACATCGTCGAGTTTTGCAACCAGCACCTGCCCCGTTGGACACCGATCTCGATGGCCGGTTACAACGCTGCCGACAGCGGGCTCAACGCCTACCAGGAACTTGCCGCGGTGTTCGCCTGCAACATTGCCCACCTCGACGAGGTCAAACGGCGCGGCACCGTCCCGGTCGAGAAACTGGCCTACGCCCTCGGCGGGGTCAGCTTCCGTATGGCGATGGACTTCTTCGAGGACATCTGCAAGCTCCGAGCAGCGCGTCGCATGTGGCACGACATCTTGCATGACCGCTACGGAATCACCGATGAACGAGCGTTGCGGCTGCGGATCCACATCGTCACAGCCGGGTCTGCAATGACCTACCAGGAGCCGATCAACAACATCGTACGTGGCACCGTGATGGGGCTATCGGCCGTGCTTGGCGGCGTGCAGTCGATGGGCATCTCGGCCTACGACGAGGCGCTCTCGGTGCCGTCCGAACAGGCCCACCAACAATCGATTCGCGCTCAACAGATCCTGATGCACGAAACCAACCTTATGGCCGTCGCCGATCCCCTCGGCGGCAGCTTCTATGTGGAAGCATTGACCGCTGAGCTGGAAGAACGCGCCTATGCCTTCCTCGCCGAGATCGAAGAGGCCGGCGGGTTCATCGCCGCGATGGAAAGCGGCTTCATGCACGGCGTTGCCTCGGAGAACCAGGTCACCTTGGAGACCATGATCTCCGATGGAACTCGCCAGATCGTGGGGGTGAACATACACACCAGCGATCACGACCCGTTTCACATCGACGGCTTCCAAGGGTCGATCGACGCATGGGAGAAGGGTATGCAACGCCTCGAGCGACATCGTGCCGCCCGTGACCGAGATCGTGCGACGGCTGCGATCGACTCGCTAGAACGGGTGTGCCGCACCGGTGGCAACGTTATGGCTGGTGTGATGTCAGCCGTCGGCGACGATGTCACGGTCGGCGAGGTTGGCGAAGTATTCCGCGAAACATACGGCTCGTGGAAGTTTCCAGTGAGCTTCTAATGGTCGCCGCCAGGGTGCTTATGGCCAAGACCAGCCTCGACGGGCACTGGCGTGGGATCAACGTCGTCTCGCGGGCGCTGCGCGACGGCGGATTTGAGGTGATTCTCGCTGGCATGGTCACCGCCGATACCATCGCCCGCATCGCAGCCGACGAGGACGTCGACCTCATCGGGCTCCATGTCGGCGGCCGGGTCGAAGTGGTCGAACGGATCCTCGACACGCTTGCCGCGAACGGTATCACCACGCCAGTCATTGCCGGTGGCACGATCCCCCACTACGCCGTCGCCCGACTCGAGAAGCGCAACGTCTCCTGTTTCCCGCCGGGGTCAGCGCTCGACGACATCGTTGCCCGTGCCCGGGAACTGACGGCACAGGATGTCGTCAACGAGGAGGAGTGATGTCGGTCGAGACAGGATCAGTGCTCGAGCCCGTGCGTCGGGCCACGTTCGGCGACCAGTTACGACGCAATGCCGCCAGGCTCCCGGACCGTGCGGCGATCGTCGCACTCGATACCCCGCTAGACAGGCGAATCGTACTGACCTACCGTCAGCTCAACGAGAAGGTCAACCGCCTAGCAAACTCCCTCGCCGCTCGCGGTGTGGGTGTCGGTGACATCGTGGCGACGATGGGCCATAACACGGCTGAGTCGGTGATCGCGTTCTGGGCTTCAGCCAAACTCGGTGCTGCGGTGACAGGTGTGAACTACACGTTCACCGCACGTGAAATCCACTACCAGCTCGAGCATTCCGAGGCGAAAGTTCTGGTCTGTGAGGACGCGTTCGTATCGAAAATCGACAGTCTTGAGGAGCCGCTGCCGAACTTGCTGCTCCGTATAGTCAACGACGCCTACACCGACACGGCACCACCAGCCTGGGAACGGTTGAGCACACTCATCGACGAGGGTGACGACAGTGAACCCGACGTTGAGGTGGACGAACTCGCGTTGGGCATTATCCCCTACACGAGCGGCACAGAAGCATTACCCAAAGCAGTGGCCATTCCGCAACGCAACTACTTCGTGTCGATGATCCCGTCGTATGTCACGGGCATCGGGTTGATCGAGGACGACGTGTGGTATTACACGATGCCGTTCCACACCATCGCCGGTATGGGTATGCAGATCGCCTTGCTGTGCCTTGGCAACACGATCGTCTTGCCGTTCGTCGTCGAAGCGCGCAAAGCGCTGCAGGCGTTCATCGACGAGAAGGTGACGGTAGTCGGTCAGACTCCGACCTTCTACCTACAGGTCATTCAAGCGGTCGGGTTTGAGAACGTCGATTTGACCCGGCTGCGCCGAGCGATCACCTACGGCGGGACGATGCCGAGGGCGATGTTCGAGGCGTTCGCCAAAGTATCGCCCGACCTGGAATGGGTCACGCTGTGGTCACAGTCGGAACTGACCCAAACGCCGACCGTCGGCCGCTTCCGCTCGCTCGACGATATACCAGGCGGCGACCCTGCATGGATCGGTCGACCGACCGCGCAACTGGAAGTGCGTGTTGTCGACCCGGACGGCAACGACGTTTCCGAAGGCGAGTTGATCTGCCGCTCACCTGGAGTAATGCGCGGGTACCACCGTAACCCTGAGAAGACGGCTGAGGTCCTGCGTGACGGCTGGTTGCACACCGGCGACAACGTGCGCATCGACGAGTCCGGGAACTTGTTCTTCATGGACCGCCAGAAGGACATGATCAAGACCGGCGGAATGAACGTGTCGTCGGTGGAAGTGGAGCGCGTCCTGTACCAGCACCCGTCGGTGCTGGAAGTCGCCGTGGTCGGCGTAGCCGACGATTACTGGAGTCAGCTGGTGACCGCATTTGTTGTTCTCCGTCGCGGCGCCGTCATCGACGTCGAACTGCTGCGCAGCTTCTGCAAGGAGCAGCTTGCCGGCTACAAGGTACCCAAAGCGGTGCATGTCGTCGAGGCCCTGCCCAAGGACACTCAGGGCAAGATTCTCAAACGCGAGCTGCGCCTCGGGTCCCTGCCGGCCGCTCCCGCGTCGACGCCGTAGTGGGAGAGCGCGAGAGCGCTGACGCCTTGCTGCGGTCGGCCATCGGCGGCGACCGTCGCGCTCTGGCTCGTCTGCTCAGCGTCGTGGAGGCAGGGGGCGCACCCTTTCGTGTCATCGCCCCTCAGATCTTCGCTGCAGGCCGTGGCACACACACCGTCGGGCTGACTGGCGCGCCCGGTGCCGGCAAGTCGACGTTGACGGACGCACTTGTCACCGAGGTCCGCCGTCACGGCAGCCGCGTCGCCGTCGTCGCAGTCGATCCTTCGTCGCCACTCAGCGGCGGCGCGATCCTCGGCGACCGTGTGAGACTCCGTCAACAAAACGTCGTCGACGACGACGTGTACGTACGTTCGATGGCCAGCCGCGGCCAGCTCGGTGGGCTGTCGCTGGCCGTGCCAGAGGTGATCCGCACCCTCGACGCGGCCGGCTGGCCGGTCGTGCTGATCGAGACCGTCGGCGTCGGCCAGTCCGAAGTGGCGATTACCGAAAACGCCGATACCACTGTGGTCGTACTCAACCCCGGCTGGGGCGACGAAGTTCAGGCCAACAAAGCCGGGTTGCTTGAGATCGCCGACGTACTGGTGGTCAACAAAGCCGACCGGCCAGGGGTGCAGGCGACGGTTCGCGACCTCGAGCGAATGTTGCATCTCGGCAAGGTACAGCCATGGGCACCAGCGGTTCTGACCACCATCGCCACCGACGGCACCGGTGTCGACCGGCTGTGGCAGGTGATCACGGACCACCAACGATTCCTCGCCGAGACAGGCGAGCGGGAACACCGTCGGGCGCAACGCCGCATCGCCGAAGTGCGCGAACGAGTCCTTCATGAACTGACCGACGTCTCCTCGCGCGTCGAACGATCACACGCCGGTGCGCTGATCATCGGTGCCCTCGCCAAAGGTGAGATCGACCCGGTGACCGCTAGCGATCGACTGATCCGACTCGCTGCCGGTCGCATGGCCGATGCGCGCTGACTCACCCGACCGGAGACGACTTCTCGGGCTTCAACGGCCCCCGAGGATACCGCCGACGCCAATCTGGGCGTACGACACTGCGACGTGATCGATGGTGTAGTGGCCCGTAACACGGAACCAATCGTTGACGCTGTTAACCAGGCCGAGTACGGCAAGTGCGGCGAGGTGCGCATCTTCACACTCGAACTCGCCGGCGGCCATACCCGCGACAATCATCCGCTCCAGCGCATCCTGGTAGGAACGGCGGATGGCCTGTATCTCGGCATACCTCGCCGGCGCATTCTCCCTCAATTCCTGTAGCTCGCGCAGACCGACGGCTTCCTCCTGTCGGTGAACGTGAAAGTAGAGCACATGTGCTTGGATCAGCTGGCGGATCCGGTCGGCATACGAAGGAAAGGCCTCCACGCTAGGGAGCTGAGTCTCAATGAACGCACGTGTCGAGTCGAGAGCGATCGCGTGCAATAAATCAAGCTTCGAAGGGAAATAGTGGTACAGGCTTGACCCCCGGATGCCGACCGCTTCGGCAATGGCCCGCATACCCACGGCATGAAAACCGTCTCGGGCGAAAAGTTCCGTCGCTGCGACGATCACTTCCTCGCGACGTGACATGACCATGTCCTGCTCCCGGTCGAATTCAGCTTCGGGCTGCCATCAACAAGTGTAGCCGTACCTCCGTCGGTCGGTCGAACGTTCGTTAGGTCGAACCTCGCAGAAGCTTCACGACGGCGTTCCAGTCGTCACCGAAGGACTGAAGACGTCGCAGCCGCCGCTCCCTCGACACACCGCCGGAGGTGACGCCGGCGCGCCGCGCAGCCACCGTGTGAAGCAAGCAGACGAGCGCCTAGCCGCCGGCTCACAGTGGTCGACGGAATGGCCCGGCCAGATGTTCACGACAACGATCGGCTCCTTCATACGTCCGGAGACCGTCCGGAGACCGACCTCAAGGACCTCTGATCACGGTCACGAAAGTGCCTGTTGGTGGTCAGTAGTTCTGCCCACTGGCGGTCAGTGGTTCTGCCCTCGTTGATAGTTGTAGAGCGCCACGTTCGTTGAGGATGGTTGGGCTTGTTGGCGACAGGTTGGGTGAGGATGATGGTTCGGGGTGGTGGTTTGGCGCGGGTGAGACTTGACGCGCGAGGACCCTCCCGCTTGTTCACCTTGGTCAGTGGCGGGAGGGTCCTGTGGCGCCCGGAGGCACTGGTGATCA